>JBFJOO010000006.1:0-93199 GCA_041617635.1 Burkholderiales bacterium
CCGGCCGGTTTCCTCCCGTTACCCTCCTTCCCGCACTGGAAAGGCCCGCGCGAGCGGGCCTTTCGGCTTTCTGCCGCGTGACTAGCGGGAGAGTTCTTCGGTCAAGCGTTCCATGAACGACTCACAGAGCGCGATCTGGTCGAGGGTGATGAATTCGTTCGGCTTGTGCGCCTGCTGTATGGAGCCGGGTCCGCAGATGATCGAGGGGATGCCGGCTTGCTGGAAGAGGCCAGCTTCCGTCGCATAGGCGACGCGAGCGACCGCGTCGTCGCGAGCGAGCGCACGGGCGAGTTCCGCGAGCCTGTGATCTTCCTTCATGTCGAGGCCCGGAACGTCCGCGCTCGGCCGAATCTCGATGGCAGCGTCCGAGGCGACGCGCTTCATTTCCGGCTCCAGTACCGAACGGGCGTATGACTCGATCTCACCGATCAAAGCCTGCGGGTCGGCCCCGGGCAGGTAGCGGAACTCGAACTGGAACTCGCAGTCGCGGGGCACGATATTGTGCGCGGTGCCGCCGCGTATCGTCCCGGTCTGCAGAGTCGTGAAGGGGACATCGAATCCGGGGCTGCGAGGCCCGGCTTCGCGGATGCGATCCGCCATGGCGCGAACGTGGACGATGAGCTTGGCCGCGTACTCGATTGCGTTCACGCCTTGCGGCGTGAGCGCCGAGTGCGCTTCGCGCCCGCGCACGCGGCAGCGATACACGTGCATGCCCTTTTGCGCGACGACGACCTGCATCGAGGTCGGTTCGCCCACCACACACCCGGCCGGGGCGATCCCGTTCGCGGCGAGATCCGCGAGCAGACCGCGCACGCCGATGCAACCGACCTCTTCGTCGTAGGAGAGCGCGAGATGCACTGGGGCCCGCAGGTCGGCGGCGAGGAAGCGCGGCGTCATCGCGAGCGCGACCGCGAGATAGCTCTTCATGTCCGCCGTGCCCCGTCCGAAGACGCGGTCGTCCTTGAGTGTCGCCTTGAACGGATCGGTCTCCCACGCCTGCCCATCCACCGGAACCACGTCGGTGTGGCCCGAAAGGACGATACCGGGTCGGGTTCCCGCGCCGACGGTCGCGAACAGGTTCGCCTTCCCGCCAGTCGCATCGTAGGTGAGGCGCGCCGCGACGCCGTGCTCCTTCAACCAGTCCCGCACCCATTCGATGAGCCCGAGATTCGACTCGCGGCTCGTGGTGTCGAAACCGACCAATCGCTCGAGTACTTCCCAGGTTGCGGTCTGGATCGGAAGGGCGACGCGTGCGTCCATCATCGGCAGGCGCGGTGGCGTTACATCGATGCGCGAGAGCAGAACGCTTCGATTCTACACCCGGCGTCACGCACACACGGAAGGCGCCGCCGCGACTCGGGGACGGAGCGGTTAGGCAGGGCAGCGCGCCGCCGGGCGGCGGCGAAGAAGACCGCAAGAAGAAGCCCGCACGCGCCGGGGCGTGCGGGCGCGGCAATGAAGCGACTACGCGGCGGACAGGGTCGCGCGCTTGTCCTTGGCTGCGTCGAAGAACTGCTCGTCCTCGGTCGAGCCCGCGAGCGCGGTCGTGGACGACTTTCCGCCCTGGACCACCTGAGTGACGTCGTCGAAGTAGCCGGTGCCGACCTCGCGCTGGTGCTTCACTGCGGTGAAGCCCTGCTCGGCCGCCGCAAACTCCTTCTGCTGGAGCGCGACGAAGGCTGTCATGTTCTCGCGCGCGTAGCCGTGGGCGAGCTCGAACATGCCGTAGTTCAGCTGGTGGAACCCCGCAAGCGTGATGAACTGGAACTTGTAGCCCATGGCGCCGAGCTCGCGCTGGAACTTGGCGATGGTGGCGTCGTCGAGATTGCGCTTCCAGTTGAAGGACGGCGAGCAGTTGTACGCGAGCATCTTGCCCGGGAACTTCTTGCGGATTGCTTCCGCGAAGCGCCTGGCGAACTCGAGATCGGGCGTGCCGGTCTCGCACCACACCATGTCCGCATACTCCGCGTAGGCCAGGCCGCGCGACACGGCCTGATCGAAGCCGTTCCGCACGCGATAGAAGCCCTCGGCGGTGCGCTCGCCGGTCAGGAAGGGCTTGTCGTTCTCGTCGACGTCTGACGTGACCAGGTTGGCGGCTTCGGCGTCGGTCCGCGCGAGCAGCAACGTCGGCACGCCCAGCACGTCGGCCGCGAGACGGGCGGCGATGAGCTTCTGAACCGCTTCCTGGGTCGGCACCAGCACCTTGCCGCCCATGTGGCCGCATTTCTTCACCGAAGCGAGCTGGTCCTCGAAGTGCACTCCCGCCGCGCCTGCCTCGATCATCGCCTTCATGAGCTCGAACGCATTCAGGACTCCGCCGAATCCCGCCTCCGCGTCCGCCACGATCGGTGCAAACCAGTCGATGTCGTGCTTGCCCTCGGCATGGTCGATCTGGTCGCAGCGCGCGAGAGCGTTGTTGATCCGCCGCACGACTGTCGGCACGCTGGAGACGGCGTAGAGGGACTGGTCGGGATACATCGAGAGGCTGTCATTCGCGTCCGCGGCGACCTGCCAGCCCGACAGATAGATTGCGGGTACGCCGGCGCGCACCTGTTGCATCGCCTGGTTGCCCGTCGTGGCGCCGAGCGAGTTCACGAAAGGCCGCTCGATCGCCAGCTTCCACAGCTTCTCGGCTCCGCGTCGCGCGAGCGTGTGTTCGATCTGCACCGACCCGCGCAGGCGGTAGACGTCCGCGGCGCCGTAGCCGCGCTTCACGCCCTTCCAGCGCGGGTTCTCGGCCCAGTCTCGTTCGATTTTTCCGATTTCCTGCTCTCGGTTGCTGCTCATGTCTCGACACCCCTTGTTGTTCCGGTTGCTGCACGCTTTAGGCCGGTTTCCCGCGCGGCTGCGTGGATATACCCATGGAAGTATGACAGTTATTGTGCATCCGCACAATTTTTTGTTCCCAAGCTTCTGGATAACTTACGTATATAAAATAGCTATTTAGGATCCATATTTTCATAGTCCGGGATGAAATGCCGGCAATAGAAACATACGGCTGCTGCGCCGCACGAGCGCCGCGTGAGGCATTCCTGAGCATCGGATGCGTCGGCCCGGTCAGCGCGGGCGCACCTGATGGGCGAGCGTGTACTCGTCGGTGCGCGGGGTGTATGCGAGATCCCTTCGCATGGCCCAGGTCACGACCTGGTGCTGCACCGGGATAATCGCCAGGTCGCGCATCGCGATTCGCAGAGCCGCCTGCGCGAGTGATTCGCGCTCGGCGTCGTCGAAGGTCGCGAGCGCGTTCTCGATCAGCCGGTCCACCGCGGGATTGCTGTAGCGACCCCAGTTCCAAGTGCCGTATCCTTTGTCGGCGTCGAAGGTCGCGACGATCGAGCGCAAGGCCAGATCGCCGGAAAAAGAACCCCAGCCGAGCATGGCGACGCTGAACTCGCGGTTACGCGCCTTGCTCACGAACACGCTGAACGGAAACGCTTCCACATTGGCCCGGATCCCCACCCGCGTCAGCATGCGCGCCACGTCCTCCGCGATGCGGTAATCGTTGAGATAGCGATCGTTGGGGGCGCTCAGAGTGAGGCCGAAACCGTTCGGGAATCCGGCGTCGGCGAGCAGCCTTCTCGCCCCGTCGGGATCGAAGGGTTCCGCACTGAGGTCCGCCGCGTGGCCAAAGACGCCCGGGGCAACGAGATTCGCGGTCGGCAGCGCGAGACCCTCCATCACGCGCTCGGCGATCACCTTCCGGTCGATCGCCTGCGAGATCGCGCGTCGCACCCGGAGGTCCTTGAGGGGGTTTGCCTCGAGTGGTCGCCCGGCGCGGTCGGTGAGTTTCGGCGATCGGTCAAATGCCTGGTCGAGCTGGAAGAATATGGTCCGCCAGGAAACCCGCTGCTCCAGGCGCACGGCGGAGTGGGCACGCAGCTTCACGACGTCGGCAGACGGAATCTGCTCGATCACGTCGACATTCCCGGCGAGCAGAGCGGCGGTGCGCGTGGCGTCGTCCGGCATCATCCGCAGGATCACCTTGCTCCAGGCGGGCCGGCTTCCCCAATAGGCGTCGTGGCGAGCCAGCTCAACGCTATGGCCGCGGCGGAACCGGTGCACGCGATAGGGGCCCGTTCCGATCGCCGCCCGGCCGCTGTCGAAATCTTCCGTGCTCGCGCGCCGTGCGGCGTGCCGCGAGACGATGAACACGGAGTTCAGATCGTAAGGCACCATCGCGTAGGGTCGCGCGGTCTTGACGCGCACGGTGTACCGGTCGATCGCTTGCTTGTCTACGAGCGGGCGCGTAAAGGGGACGAAGGAACCTGGGCTGTTGCCGATAGTGCGCGGCCGATCGAGCGAGAAGACCACATCCGCAGCGGTGAGCTCGGTGCCGTCGTGAAACTTGACGTTGCGGCGCAGCTTGAATTCCCAGGTCGTGGGATTTACCGCGCGCCACGATTCGGCGAGACCCGGGATCAGGCGCGCGTTCTCGTCCACCCGCGTGAGCGCGTCGAACACATGCCAGCCAAGGTTATTGTTGGCCGCGACGTTAAAGAAGTGCGGGTCGAGCGAGCTGACCTCGGATGCCACGGCAATGCGCAGCTCCGACGCTTGGCCCCCGGCCGGCGGCAACAAGGCGAGAAAGGCCAGCAGGACAAGTCGACCGCGGCGGGTCACGGGATTCTCTTGCGTCGCGCCGCCCATCCGGCGCGGTTGCGGGGCGGATGGATTATAGGCGCTGGGCGGTCCCGCGCCTCACGGCGGGGCGATCACGAGTCCGCAAAAGCCGTAGAATCCACGACTCGACGCCCTGTCACCCGAATGCAACGATGACCCTCACACCGATAAGCGAGCTGATCGCCGATCTCAAGGCCGGCCGAATGATCGTCCTGGTCGATGACGAGCACCGCGAAAACGAGGGGGATCTCATCGTGGCGGCGGATTGCGTCTCCCCGGAGGCGATCAACTTCATGGCGAAGCACGGCCGGGGGTTGATCTGCATGCCCATCACCGAGGAGCGCGCGCGCCAGCTCAAGCTCCCGCTGATGGTGCAGGAGAATCGCGCACCGCATGGCACGGCGTTCACGGTCTCGATCGAGGCGGCGAGCGGCGTCACCACCGGAATCTCGGCATATGATCGGGCGCACACCATTCGGGTCGCGGCTGCACCCAACGCGAAGCCCGAGGACATCGTGACGCCGGGACACGTGTTTCCGCTGGTCGCCAAGCCGGGCGGCGTTCTGGTGCGTGCAGGTCACACCGAGGCATGCTGCGACCTCGTGCAGATGGCCGGATTCAGCCCCTCCGCAGTGCTCTGCGAGATCATGAAGGACGACGGCACGATGGCGCGACTTCCGGATCTCGCCGTCTTTGCGCGGGAGCACGGGCTGAAGATCGGTTCGATCGCCGACCTGATTCACTTCCGCAGCCAGACCGAGACGCTCGTGCGGCGGGTGACCGAGCGCGACATCATGACCACGTCCGGGTCGTTCCGGCTGATCATCTACATCGAGCGGATCAGCGGGGCGACGCACCTCGCGCTGGTGCGCGGCGACGTCGATCCGGCAAGCGAAACGCTCGTGCGCGTGCACGAGCCGACTTCGTTCGTCGATCTGATCGACTCCGACCCCGGCAGGCATTCGTGGAGTGTGCACGAAGCGCTCGACACGATCTCCGCGGCGGGCAAGGGCGTCATGGTGCTGCTGAACTGCGCGGAAAGTCCCGGCCAGCTGATCGAGCGGGTTGCCGCCAGCGCGACCAATCCGGTCGGCAAATCCGAGCTCCTGACCTATGGCATCGGCGCGCAGATTCTGCGCGACCTCAATGTCGGTCGCATGCGTCTGATGTCGAACCCGCGCAAGATGCCGAGCGTGGCGGGCTGGGAGCTCGAGATCACGGGTTACGTGCAGAAGGCCTCCGCAACGAAGGGCGCGACGTGAAAGAGCTCGCGGTCGAGCTGCAGGGGGAGGGGCTGCGCATCGGCGTCGTGCGCAGCCGCTTCAACGAGGGGATCGGCAGGGCGTCGCTCGAGGCCTGCATTGCCAGGCTCGCCGAGCTCGGCGTGCACGCCGACGACGTGACAGTCGTGAGCGTGGCCGGCGCGCTTGAGGCGCCGCTCGCCCTGCAACGGCTCGCCGGCACCGGCAAGTACGACGCGCTGATCGCGCTCGGCGCGGTGATCCGCGGCGAGACCTACCACTTCGAGATCGTCGCGAACGAATCCTCCGCGGGAATCGCCCAGGTGGCGCTCGATGCGGGCGTTCCGGTCGCGAACGGCGTGCTCACCACCAATACGGAAGCACAGGCGCAGGAGCGCGCCGTTGGCAAGGGACGCGACTGCGCCGAAGTCGCGGTGGAAATGGCGGCGCTCCTCCGGCTGATAGACAGGAAGCATCGATGAAGCCTTCGCGCCGCCGCTCGCGCGAGTTCGCGCTGCAGAGCCTGTACCAGTGGCGGGTCGGCAAGAACCGGGCAGAGGACATCGCGCGGCAGGCTACCGAGGCGGAGGGTTTTGGCAAGGCGGACAGCGAGTACTTCGCGCGCCTCTTCAACGGGACCGTCGACGCGGCGTCGGCGCTCGAAGCCGAGATCGCTCCACTGCTTGACCGCCGGGCGCAGGAGCTTGCGCCGATCGAACTGGCCATCCTGCTCCTCGGGGCGTTCGAGCTGAGGCATTCCCCCGAGGTCCCCTATCGCGTCGTGATCAACGAGGCGGTGGAGCTCGCCAAGGCATACGGTGGCACCGACGGACACAAGTACGTGAATGCGGTGCTGGACAAGCTGGCTCAGCGCCTGCGCGTGGCCGAGCGCACCGCGGAGGGCGCCTGACGCCGGCGCGCGCGCGGCGCGCGGCCTCGCCGGCCTCGCTGGACGAGGGATACGTAAGGATGCCGTCAGAGTTCGAGGTGATCGCGCGGTTCTTCACGCGGCCTTCGCGCACCGCGGCGCTCGGCGTCGGCGACGATTGCGCGCTGGTGCGAATTCCCGCGGATCTCGCCCTCGCCGTGACGACCGACCTGCTGGTCGAGGGCACGCACTTCCTGCCGGACAGCGATCCCAGCAAGCTCGGCCACAAGGCCCTCGCGGTGAACATCTCCGATCTGGCCGCGATGGGTGCCGATCCGCGCTGGGCCACCCTCTCGCTTGTCTTGCCGGCGGTGGACGAGTCCTGGCTCGAAGAGTTTGCGCGCGGTCTGTTCGACCTTGCCGGCCGCTATGGCGTGGAGATCATCGGTGGCGACACGACGCGCGGACCGCGCACGGTGTCGATCACGGCGCTCGGCACGCTGCCGCCCGGATTGGCGCTGCGCCGTGACGGTGCGCGCGCGGGCGAGGATGTCTGGCTCTCGGGCGCGACGGGCGATGCGGCGCTCGGGCTGGCGCACCTGCGCGGGAGGCTGAAACTGTCCGACCCGGCCGCGCGCCTCTGTCGCGCGCGACTCGACACGCCGGTGCCTCGCGTGGAGCTCGGCCGCCGATTGCGAGGTCTCGCGTCCAGCGCGATCGATGTTTCCGACGGTCTGGTCGCCGATCTCGGTCACATCCTCGGACGCTCCGGAGTTGGCGCGGAACTGTGGCTCGACGATCTGCCGCGATCCACGGCGCTGGCCGAGTGCGCCGATGCCGTCCTCGCACGCGAATGCCTGCTCGGCGGTGGAGACGACTACGAGCTCCTCTTCACGGTGCCCCAGGAACGGCGTGCGGCGATTTTGACCCTCGCCGGGGAGGTCGGCTTGCCTCTGACGCGGATCGGGCGCACCGTCGCGGGCGCGCCGCAAGTCAGCGTGCTGGATGGTGCCGGTCAACCCGTACCGGCTGGACCGGGCGGCTACGATCATTTCCGAGCATGACCGACCGCGCATCGACGGCCGGCGCGCGGCCCTCCGTCGTTTTTCTGCTGTCGCATCCGGCGCATTTCGTCGCGCTCGGATTCGGAACCGGGCTTGCACCGGCCGCGCCCGGCACCGTCGGTACGCTGCTGGCCTTTCCGATCTTTGCGGTGCTGGAGCGCTGGCTCAGTCCCGCCGGCACGCTCGCCTTGCTTCCGGCGCTGTTTGCGCTCGGCGTATGGGCATGCGGGCGCACCGGGCGGGCGCTGGGCGCCGCCGACCACTCGGCGATGAATTGGGACGAGATCGTCGCTTTTCTGCTGGTGCTGGCATTCACCCCTCCTGGCCTCGCCTGGCAGGTTGCGGCGTTCTGCGCATTCCGTGTGTTCGATATAGCGAAGCCGCCGCCGATTCGCTACCTCGATCGCACGGTGAAGGGTGGATTCGGGGTCATGGTCGACGATCTGCTCGCTGCGTTCTACACCCTGCTCCTGCTCGCAGCCGCGCGCATGCTGCTTGGATGAGCGCCCGTCGTCGCGGCGCGTCGCGGCCTCTCGCGTAGAATTCTCCTACCAGGGACGCACGGCATGTCCGAATCCACTCTGCAAGCCCTCGCCGAGAAGTTGGGCGCGTGCCTGAAGGCAGCCGGCCTGCAGCTCGCCTGTGCGGAATCCTGCACCGGCGGCTGGGTCGCGCAGGCGGTCACGGCAGTGGCGGGTAGCTCGGACTGGTTCGACCGCGGCTTCGTCACCTATTCGAACGCGGCGAAGCAGGAAATGCTCGACGTGGGGACCGAGACGCTCGAGCGTTTCGGCGCGGTGAGCGAGGAGACCGCGCGCGAAATGGCGCGCGGCGCTCTGGCACGCAGCCGGGCCGGCATTGCGCTCGCGGTCACCGGGGTCGCCGGCCCCACCGGCGGAACGCCGGCAAAGCCGGTCGGAATGGTTTGTTTCGCGTGGAGTCGGCGCAACGGCGCGACCGAGAGCAAGACGCTGCGCTTCGCCGGCGACCGGGAGCAGGTCCGGCGCCAGTCGGTCGTCGTGGCGCTCGAAGGGGTGCTCGAGCGGCTTGCTCGCTAACCATTCGGAGACCGGGCACTGCGATGACGTACTTCGATGAGCTTCGATCACGCACTCGCCGTCGGTTGCTTGCCGCGCTTCCGTTCGTGGCGCTTGCGCCCGCAGTCGCCCTCGCCCAGCGCAAAGCGGCGCCCTACGTCCCGACCCCATGGCCGATCGTCGATGCCATGCTGGATCTCGCCCGGGTTGGCCGCGAAGATCTCCTGGTCGACCTTGGTTGTGGCGACGGGCGCCTGGTCGTCACTGCGGCCAAGCGATTCGGCGCGCGCGGCTATGGCGTCGACATCAAGCCGGAGCTCGTCGCGCTCGCGAACCGGAATGCTGCCGAGGCCGGCGTCGCCAGCCGGGTGCGCTTCGAGGAACGCGATCTCTTCCAGACTGATCTGCGCGACGCAACCGTGCTGACGCTCTACCTCCTCCCGCAGATGGTCGTGGAGCTCGTTCCGCGGATCCTCGCGCAGATGCCGGCGGGCGCGCGGGTCGTATCACACGACTACGGGCTCACCCCCTGGCCGCCGGAAAAGCATGTTGAGCTCGACGTGCCCGAGAAGAAGCCCATCAGCGGGACCACGTACACCGTGCTCTATCTGTACATCGTCCCCGCACGGCTGGCGGGCGAGTGGCGACTCGAATTGCCCGCATCGCTGGCGCCGCGTCCGGCCCGACTCGTGATCACCCAGGAGCCGTTCAAATCCGCCGCGACGCTGACGATCGGGGCGCGGACCGTTGAAGTCGAGGAGATCGTCGTGCACGGCGATGTCGTGCGAATAGTGCTGCCGCCGCTCGCTCCAGGCGGGCCGCGCGTCCACCTGGCCGGCCGGGCCAGTGGCGGATCGCTGGCAGGAACGTTGCAATCCGGCCGCGGGCGGGGCGCGTGGCAGGCCTCACGCGTCGGGACTGCTGCGCCCTAGCGCCGAGTTCGCGGTGGCACGGCGAGAATAATCGCCGGAGACCTGAATTTGCACTCCCCTCCGAGGTCCAATCGGAGTAGATTTTTCACATGCCGAAGATCCGCCCTCCCGCAGTTGCCGGGATGTTCTATCCTCGCGAGCGCAACGCCCTCGCAAAAGACGTGGTGGCGATGCTCGACGAGGCGCGCGAACGTGCTCTGGGACCGGGGTTCCCGAAAGCGCTCATCGTTCCCCATGCGGGCTTCATCTACTCCGGCCCGGTTGCCGCGAACGCCTACGCCTTGCTGCGACCGGCGCGCGGGATCGTCCAGCGCGTCGTGCTGCTCGGCCCGTGTCACCGAGTCGCGGTGCGGGGGCTGGCGCTGCCGGGCGCGGACGCGTTCGACACGCCCCTTGGCCGGGTGCCGATCGATGCCGACGGTGCGAGCCTGGCGCGCGCCCTTCCGCAGGTGAGCGATTTCCCGCCCACCCACGCGCAGGAGCACTCGCTCGAAGTGCAGCTGCCCTTCTTGCAGGAGGTGCTGGGGGCGTTCACCCTGGTGCCGCTCGTCGTGGGCGCAGCAACCGTCGACGACGTGGCGGGGGTGATCGACCGCCTGTGGGGCGGACCGGAGACGCTCGTCGTGATCAGCTCGGACCTGTCCCACTATCATCCGTATGACGAGGCGCGGGCGATCGACCGCTCGACCGTGGACGCGATCCTGGCGATGCGTACCGACATCGATCACGAGCAGGCATGCGGCGCGACGCCCGTCACCGGATTCCTGTCGGTCGCGCGGCGCCGTGGACTGAAGCCCGAGCTGCTCGACTTGCGCAATTCCGGCGACACGGCCGGCGGGCCCGGGCGGGTGGTCGGCTACGCCTCGCTCGCGTTCTGGGATAGCGAACAGGCGGCCTACGGCGTGGACCACGGCCGGACGCTGGTGAAGCTCGCGCGCGATGGCATCACATCCGCGCTGAGTGGGCGAGACACGCAAGCCGGCCCGGAGCCGTGGCTGCTGGAGCATCGCGCGACGTTCGTGACCCTCAAGCAGGCGGGCGAGCTGCGTGGCTGCATCGGTAGTCTGCAAGCGCGACGGCCGCTCGGCGCCGATGTGGATGCGAACGCGCGCGCCGCGGCAGTCTCGGACCCCCGGTTCGCGCCACTGACCGCACCGGAGCTCGGCCGAATCGAAGTCGAAGTCTCGGTGCTGTCCAGCCTGACGCGCATTCTGTTTGCCGACCATCAGGAGCTCGTCGCCCAGCTGCGACCCGGGGTCGACGGTCTGGTTCTGGCCGCCGAGGAGCAGCGCGGAACGTTCCTGCCCCAAGTCTGGGAACAGCTGCGCGAGCCGGAGACGTTCCTCGCGCATCTGAAGCGCAAGGCGGGGCTGACCGAAGCGTTTCCGACCCGCAGGTGTTCGGTCTGGCGCTACCAGATCAGCAAATGGTCCGAGCGCGAGTTCGTGACGCAATGACACAGTCCCGACAAGGCGCACCGACCGATCTCTACCCCGCCCGGTGGTGGCACATGCTGGAGGACGGTCGCATGCAGTGCGACCTCTGTCCGCGCGATTGCCGGCTGCACGAGGGTCAGCGCGGAGCCTGCTTCGTCCGCCAGCGGGTCGGCGACCGGATGGTGCTCACGACCTACGGGCGCTCGTCGGGGTTCTGCGTGGATCCCATCGAGAAGAAGCCGCTCAATCACTTCCATCCCGGCTCGTCGATTTTGTCGTTCGGCACGGCGGGCTGCAACCTTGCGTGCAAGTTCTGCCAGAACTGGGACATCTCGAAGTCGCGCGAGATGGACACGCTCGCCGACGCGGCGACGCCGGAGCGTCTCGCCCAGGTCGCGGCCGAGCTCGGCTGCAAGAGCGTGGCGTTCACGTACAACGACCCGGTCATCTTCGCCGAGTACGCGATGGACGTTGCCGATGCTTGTCACGCGGCCGGGGTCAAGACCGTCGCAGTCACTGCGGGTTACATTCATGCGGAACCGCGGCGCGAGTTCTACGCCAAGATGGACGCCGCGAACGTCGATCTGAAGGCGTTCACCGACGAGTTCTACTTCAAGCTGTGCGGCGCGCGCCTTGCTCCGGTGCTGGACACGCTGGTCTACCTGAAGCACTCGAGCGATGTCTGGATCGAGATCACGACGCTGCTGATCCCCGGGCAGAACGACAGCGATGCCGAGCTGCGCGCGCTTGCGCAATGGGTCGCAAAGGAGCTCGGACCGGAGGTCCCGGTGCATTTCACCGCCTTTCACCCGGACTACAAGATGACCGACATCGCAGCGACCCCCGCCGCCACGCTCAGTCGCGCGCGGCGGATCGGGATCGACTGCGGGTTGCAGTACGTCTACACCGGCAACGTGCACGATACCGAGGGCGGGACGACATTCTGTCCGAGATGCGGCAACGCTGTCGTGGTGCGCGACTGGCATCGCATCCTGAACTATCGCGTCAGCGACGACGGCTGCTGCATGGAGTGCGGCAGTGCGATCGCCGGCCGCTTCGCGCACTTCGAGCGCCCATTCGGACCGCGGCGCGTGCCAGTCCGGCTTGCCGGGCGGAGCGCCGCCGGCGCATCCTGATTCCGAGAGGCCACGTTGCGGCAGCGGGCTGCCGCGCAGCGCGTGCAGGCCGAAGATTTCATTGCGAAATGAAGTCTTTGCCGGCGGGCCCTCCTCATGAGCGGCGCGCGGGTTCACGCGCAATCATGCCTGGGCTCATCCCGTGAGCCAGTGCCACGGTTACGCTGCGCGCGTCCAATGGCAGCCGATCTGCCGCGGCGATTATGGGAGAATAGCGTGTCAGCTCGAGAGGAAGCCACCCACATCATGGAAGAGAACAAGAGCAAGGCCCTCGCGGCCGCGCTTGCCCAGATCGAGAAGCAGTTCGGCAAAGGCTCGATCATGCGCATGGATTCACAGGCCGCGCCCGACGTCCAGGTCGTCTCGACCGGCTCGCTCGGGCTGGACATCGCCCTTGGCGTCGGCGGACTGCCGCGCGGTCGCGTCGTCGAGGTCTACGGGCCGGAGTCGTCGGGAAAGACCACGCTGTGTCTGCAGGTCGTCGCGGAAGTGCAGAAAGCGGGCGGAACGGCGGCGTACATCGACGCGGAGAACGCGCTCGACCCGCAATACGCCGCCAAGCTGGGCGTGAGAATCGACGATCTGCTGATCTCCCAGCCCGATACCGGCGAGCAGGGGCTCGAGATCGCAGACATGCTGGTGCGCTCGGGCTCGGTCGACGCGATCGTGATCGACTCGGTCGCAGCGCTCGTCCCCAAAGCCGAGATCGAGGGCGAGATGGGCGATCAGCTGCCCGGCTTGCAGGCGCGGCTGATGAGCCAGGCGCTGCGCAAGCTCACCGGAAACATCAAGCGCACCAATACATTGGTGATCTTCATCAATCAGCTGCGCATGAAGATCGGCGTGATGTTCGGCAACCCGGAGACGACCACCGGCGGCAATGCGCTCAAGTTCTACTCGTCGGTGCGGCTCGATATCCGGCGCATCGGCGCGATCAAGAAGGCCGACGAGGTGATCGGCAGCGAGACCCGCGTCAAGGTGGTGAAGAACAAGGTGGCGCCGCCGTTTCGCCAGACCGAGTTCGACATCCTCTACGGCGAGGGCATCTCGCGACTGGGCGAGATACTCGAGCTCGGCGTGCAGGCCGGAGTGGTCGAGAAATCCGGCGCGTGGTACGCGTACAAGAAGGACCGCATCGGCCAGGGCAAGGACAACGCACGCGAGTACTTGCGCGAGCATCCCGAGCTCGCGTCCGAGCTCGAGGCGAAGATCCGCGCAAAGCTCGGCATCGCGAATCCCGCGAACCCAGCGGCGTCCGCACCGGAAACCGTCGAGGCCTGAGCGCCGCACGTGAGGAAGTCGCCCACGCTGCGCGAGCGGGCGATCGCCCATCTCGCGCGGCGTGAGCACACCCGTGCGGAGCTCGGTCGCAAGCTCGCCCCGCATGCGGAATCCCCGGAAGAGCTGCAGGCTGTGCTGGATGACCTCGCCCGGCGCAAGCTCGTCTCCGATGAACGCTATGCCGTCACGCGCAGCGAGACCTTGGCCCGCAAGTTCGGCGGGGCGCGGGTCGTGCGCGAGCTGCGCGACAAGGGAGTCGCGGCTGATGCGGTTGAGCGCATCGCGGGCGATTTGAAGACGAGCGAGCTCGAGCGGGCGCGCGAGGTCTGGACAAAGCGCTTCGGCGCACCCGCCCGAAGCGCCGCGGAGCGTGCCAAGCAGTCACGCTTCCTGCAGGGGCGCGGGTTTTCCTTCGACGTGATCCGACGCGTCGTCCAGGGCCTGGACGAGGAGTGACCACGATCGCGCACGGCCGAGGCGACGATCTGCGGATGATCTTGATCGGGCGGTGTCATTCCCGCATTCGCGGGAATGACGGATCTCTACAGAGCTTCCCTAGATGTACTTCGTGAAGCCGCCGTCGACTTCGATGGTCGCGCCGGTCATGTACGAATTCCGCTCCGACACCAGGAACGCAGCCGCCTCGGCAATCTCACGCGGTTCGGCCCATCTTCCCAGCATCGTCTGACTGGACATCGCCTGCCGGACGCCGTCGGCCGTCGTGTTGCGCACTTTCGCCATGGCTTCGGCGCGCGGTCCCCAGGACTCAGTGGCCGTCATCCCCGGATTGATGTTGTTGACCGTGATGCCGTGCGGTCCGAGATCGGCGGCCATCAGCTTGGAAAACGCGATGATGGCCGAGTTCGGGATCGAGGTGGTCAGCGCGCCCGGCATCAGCTGGGTGCCGCTCACGCCCGATACGTTGAGGATCCGACCGGCTTTCGATTTCTTGAGATGGGGAATGGCCGCGCGCGTGGACCAGACGTAAGCCATCAGGTTCGTGTTGAGCACAGTGCTCCACTGTTCCTCGGTAAGGCCGTCGAGCGTGCCCGGGACCATCCCGCCCACGTTGTTGACCAGGATATCGAGCCCGCCGAGTCCCGCCACCGCGGCTTCGACGAATTTTTCGCAGCCGGCGCGGTTCGAGAAGTCGCACTTGATTCCCACGGCTTTGACGCCCTTCGCCTTCGCTTCGGCAACTGCCTTGTTGAGGCGCTCCTCGTTGCGTCCTGAAAACGCGATGTTGCATCCTTCGGCCGCAAGCGCCATGGCGATCGCATTGCCGATTCCCTGGCTCGAGCCCGAGATGGCCGCGTTCTTTCCCTTCAGTCCCAGATCCATTCTTGCCTCCTTGGAAAAGCGATGCGCGGGCGACGAGCTCGCCCGTCAGCCGAGCCGCTTGTTGAACGCGCGGACTTCGACCATCTCCCAGATGCCGGCATTGTACAGCGGGTCCGCGCGCTGGAATTTCTCGATCTCGGCGCGGTTCGCGGCTTCGAGCATGTAGAGGCTGCCGATGGTCTTCGCGCCGTCGTCGGAGACGAGCGGTCCCGACATGACGATCTTGATCGGATTGGTGGCGAGGTATTCGATGTGTCCGGGAAGGGCCGCCCGGCGCTTTTCCTCGGCGCCCGGACGGTCGATGCAGAACATGACGTACAGCATGGTGGCTCCTCCTCGGTGTGCGTTGTGTTCCGGCGGAAGCTATTCTACGGCGGATGGGCAATGGCCCACGGCCGCCCACGGATACATGCTCGCTTGATCCCGGATTTCGCCGTGATACGATAAATCGCACGCCAAATATCGCACTGCAGTCATCCGCGCTGCAGCCATCATAGGACGAGGGGGAAGGTTCATGTTTACTGCCACTGCCAAGACCGTGCTTCCAACGACCGTAATCGGCTCCCTGCCACGCCCCGCGTGGTACACGGAGAATCTCGGCACGCGCTCGTTTCTCGACGCGATGGTGAATTCCCGCTATCGCGAGCAGTACACCGATGCGCTCTCCGTCTATCTGCGCGACCAGGAGCTTGCGGGCCTGGACATCTGCACCGATGGGGATTGCCGTTTCGACCAGGACGTCGGCGGTCAGAGCTGGACCAGCTATCCGCCACACCACATGTCGGGCTTCGAGCACGATCATCCCAAGCTGGCGCGCGTGGGTGCCGGCGGCATCGGGTTCCCGCGCGGCCACATCCTTCACGATTACCTCGAGGCGCGCGTCATGCCGGTGATCGTCGGGCCCGTGGGGCGCGGCGAGATGCAGTACGCCGAGCTCTGGAAGGCCGCGCAGAGATTGACGAAGAGGCCGGTGAAGTTCGGTACGGTCACGCCCGAGCTGGTGGCGTTCGCCGTCCAGGACAAGCACTACAAGGACATGCCCTCCCGCATCATGGCGCTCAGCGACGCATTCAACGAGGAGCTGCACGATCTCGCCGATGCCGGCTGCCCGATCATCCAGATGGAGGAGCCGCAGATCCATCTGCTCGCCGCCCGCGGTTTCGTCGACAAGGTCATCAACCCGGAGTTCATGCTGAAGGTGTTTAACAACACCGTCAAAGGCCTGCGAGCGAAGACCGAGGTGTGGTGCCACACTTGCTGGGGAAACCCGTCCCAGCAGCGCATGTTCGCGTCGGTGCAGAGCTACAAGCCGGCGCTCGAGCTGCTGAACCAGGTCGACTCGGACGTCATCACATTCGAGACGCGCAGCTCCGGCGCGATCGACCTCGAGGCGATCGGCAAGCAGATCACGGAGAAGAAGATCGGCATTGGCGTCATCGATCACCACACGCTGCAGGTCGAGAGCCCACAGGAGGTCGCCGACGCGTTGCGCCTCGCGCTGAAGCACATTCCGGCCGAGCGCCTCATCGCGTGCTCGGACTGTGGCATGGGGCGCGAGGGGATGAGCCGCCGCCACGCCGTCTACAAGATGGTGTCGCTCGTGCTGGGCACGAACGCGGTGCGCAAGGAGCTTGGCATCCCGGAAGCGGAATGTCTCGCCGCCGATCCGAAGTACTCGTTCGTGCGCACGTCGTGATCCGCGTGCGCTGCGGGGGGCGTAACGGTGCTCCGGACGAACGGAGAAATATCGATAGAAATTGACACAGGTACCGTATTTCGATAACGTCCTTCGAGCCGGAGGAGATCGAGAGCTGGACGCCGTTTCGCGTGCGCGAGGGGATGTCAGGTACGCACGTGACGTTCGAAAAGTCGCCTGATAAGCCGCGCGATACGTCTGATGCGTCATCGGCGGCGTGCGTTCGGACAACGACTTTCCGTCTTGCGACTCGGCGGGCGCGCTGTTTCCCGCGCCGGATCGCCTGCGTGACGCTTCGGTGCCGCTCCCGGCCCGAACGGCGTCAATGCACTGTGCCGCTCCGGCCTGACGACATTGCAAGGAGGACAGGATGGCTCGCAAAAGGAATGGCGTCGAACCGGTAGTCGTCAAGCCCGAGGATCTCGATCCGAATCACAGGTGGCACCGGCCGCTCCAGGCTCCCGGGACTACGCAGGTTGATTTCGAAGAGCGCGTCGACTTCCACAGGCTGCATAGATACCGCCTCGCCCGGACCCGTCAGGCGCTTGCCAAGTCGGGTCTCGGCTCGATCCTCTGCTTCGATCAGAACAACATCCGCTACATCTCCAGCACCGTGATCGGCGAGTGGGCGCGCGACAAGCTGATCCGGTACTGCCTGCTCACCGGCAACGGCGAGCCCTACGTGTGGGACTTCGGCTCCGCCGCACGGCATCACAAGCTCAACTGTCCGTGGCTCCTGGAAGACCACTGTCGCGCCGGTAACCCCGGCATGCGCGGGGCAATTTCCGCGAAGGTCGGGCTGTTCGAGCTTGCTGCCAAAGAGATCAAGCAAATACTCGTCGAAGAAGGCGTGGCCGATCTGCCGCTCGGGCTCGACGTGTGCGAGCCACCGATGCTCTACGCGCTGCAAAAGGAAGGCATCGAGATTCGCGACGGTCAGCAGATGGCGCTCGACGCGCGCGAGATCAAGAGCCATGACGAGATTACACTGCTCAACATCGCGTCCTCGATGGTCGACGGGGTGTATCAGGACATCGCCGAGGCGCTCAAGCCCGGTGTGAAGGAAAGCCAGATCGTCGCGCTAGCTTCGAAGAAGCTCTACGAGCTCGGGTCCGATTGCGTGGAGGCGGTGAACGCGATCGCCGGCGAGCGCTGCAGCCCGCATCCGCACAACTTCACCGACCGGCTCATCCGCCCTGGCGACCCGGCCTACTTCGACATCATCCATTCCTTCATGGGCTACCGCACCTGTTACTACCGCACGTTTGCGGTCGGCCGCGCGACACCGGAGCACATCACCGCGTACAAGAAAGCCCGCGAGTGGATGGACCGAGCGATCGAGCTCCTCAAACCAGGGATGTCGACCGACAAGGTCGCCAACGCGTTTCCCGAGGCAAAGGAAATCGGATTCGACACGGAGATGGCGGCTTTCGGCCTGAACTTCTGCCACGGATTGGGAGTCGGGCTGCATGAGCGGCCGCTCATCTCCCGGTTGAACTCGTACAAGGAGCCCTACGAGCTCAAGGCGGGCATGGTCTTCGCAGTAGAGACCTTCTGCCCGGCCACCGACGGCTACTCGGCAGCCCGGATCGAGGAGGAAGTGGTGCTCACCCCGACCGGCGCAAAGATCATCACGCTCTATCCGGCAAACGACCTGCCGGTCGCCAACAAATACTGACCGATACCGGGCGACGCGGCATCGCCGAACCGCAACGTCACGGTGCGGTTCGGCGGGAGAGGTGGCGCGATCTACCCGTGGCAACGCAATCGATCGAGGACCCATGGCTACTACTTCAGTCAAGCGCAAGACCAAACCGGCTGCGGATGTCGAGAAGGGTATCGACCGCGACACGCGCATGCACCTCTACCAGATGCTGCTGGAGCTCAGGTACTGCGAGAAGCGCGCGTACGATTTGTTCCTGCAGAACCTCATCAAGGGGACCAGCCATCTCGCACTTGGCCAGGAGGCGATCGCCGCCGCGTTCGGCATCGCGATGCGCCCCGACGACTGGACGTTCTGTACGTACCGCGGACATGCCCACACCCAGGCACGCGGCGCACCGATGATCGGTGTGCTCGGCGAGCTGATGGGCCGCGAATGCGGGCTGCTCAAGGGCAAGGGCGGCTCGATGCATCTCACGGACGTCAAGAAGGGCGCCATGGGCTCGTACGCGATCATCGGCGCCCATCTGCCGATCGCGGTCGGGGCCGCGTGGTCGGCACAGTACCGTGGCACGCAGCAGGTGTCGGTCTGCTTCTTCGGCGACGGCACGACGAACATCGGCGCTTTTCACGAGGCCCTCAATTTCGCCGTCGTGTGGAAGTTGCCGGTCGTTTTCGTGTGCGAGAACAATCTCTATATGGAGTACACGCCGATCAGAGAAGTGACTGCCGTCGAGCATCCCGCGGCCGACCGCGCATCGGCATACGGCCTGGAATCGATCATCGTGGACGGGAATGACGCAGACGAGGTCTACCTGGTCGCCCAGGCGGCGCTCGCCAAGGCGCGCAAGGGCGGCGGTCCCAGCCTCATCGAAGCGAAGACCTATCGGCACAGCGGGCACTCGCGGGCCGACCCGGCGAAATACCGCCCAGTCGGCGAGCTGGAGAAGTGGATGGAGCGCGATCCGCTGAAGATCTACCGCGCGCGACTCACGAAGCTCGGCGTTTCCGCCAAGATACTGGACGACATGGAGGCGGAGACGATGCGCCAGGTCGACGCGGCGACCGATGCGGCGAAAGCGTCTCCGCCGCCGCCGATGGAACTGATCAATCGCGACGTCTGGGCGGACGGAGGTGCAGCATGGCGGAACTGACCTATCGGGACGCCGTCGCCGCCGGCATCGCGCAGGAGATGCGCCGCGACGAGCGCGTCGTGTTCCTCGGCGAGGACGTCGCCGCTGCGGGAGGGGTGTTCAAGACGACGGTCGGGCTCCTCGAGGAGTTCGGCCCGAAGCGGGTGCGCGACACGCCGATCTCCGAGCAGGCGATCATCGGCGCGGCAATGGGAGCTGCCATGACCGGGCTGCGCCCGATCGCGGAGATCATGTTCTCGGATTTCTTCGCGGTTTGCTGGGACCTCGTCGTGAATCAGATCGCCAAGACGCGTTACATGACCGCCGGACAGGTCACGATTCCGCTCGTGCTGCGCACCGCGAACGGCGGCGGCGTTCGGTTCGGCGCCCAGCATTCGCAGAGCGTGGAGAACTGGGCGATGGCGATCCCCGGGCTGAAGGTCGTGGCGCCGTCGAATTCCGCCGACGTCGTGGGGCTCATGGCCGCGGCGGTGCGGAGCGACGACCCGGTGATCTTCTTCGAGCACAAGTTCCTCTTCGGCAACAAGGGCAACGTGCCCGACGGCGAGCACGTCGAAGAGCTCGGCGTCGCGAAGGTGCTCCGCGAGGGCAAGGACGCCACGATCATCGCGCTCGCCGCGATGGTGCCGCGCGCGCTCGAGGCCGCGAAGACGCTCGAGACCGAGCATGGCATCTCTGCCACGGTGGTCGACGTGCGCTCGCTCGTGCCGCTCGACACCCGGACGATCCTCGAGCAGGTGGCAAAGACCGGCCGGATGTTCACGGTGGAAGAGAACCCGCGACTCTGTGGCTGGGGCGCCGAAATCGCCTCAATCGTGGCCGAGGAATGCTTCTACGACCTGGACGGGCCGATCGTACGCATCACCACGCCGCACGTGCCGTTACCCGCCGCCGACGCGCTCGAGGACGCGACGATTCCGTCCGCGGCGCGCATCGTCGAGACCGTCCGCACGTCGATGGGTTGAGGAGAAGTCATGGATGTCGTGATGCCGCAGCTCGGCGAGACGGTGACCGAAGGCACCGTCGTCACCTGGCACAGGAAGACCGGCGACAAGGTGAAGGCGGACGAGCTGCTCTTCGACGTCGAGACCGACAAGGTTGCGATGGAGGTGCCGGCGCCCGCAACCGGTGTCCTGAAGGAGATTTTGGTCGCGGAAGGCGAGACCGTCTCGGTCGGGACGCGCCTCGCGGTGATCGAGGCGGTCGGCGCGGCAGCGGCGGCGGGCGCTTCGGCCGCAACCGCGGCCGCTCAACCCCCCGAGAAGCTCGCGGCAGGTGGGACGGCGGCTTCGGCCCGCCCGGAAGTCCGGGCGCGGTCCTCGGCCGACGAACCGCCGCTATCGCCGGTCGTGCGGCGCTTGCTCGCCGAGCACGATCTCGATCCGTCCGCGATCAAGGGAACCGGCCGCGGCGGGCGAATCACCCGTGAGGATGTGCTCGCGGCAGTCGATGGCGCAGCAGCGAAGCCGGCTCCGCCGGCGAAGGCTGCGCCACGCGTCGAGGCGCGGAGCGACAAAGGCGGCGGAGAGAGCAGCGGGAAGAGCGGCGAAGTCGTGCCGCTCAGCCGGATGCGCAAGCAGATCGGCGCGCACATGGTGCGTTCCAAAGCCACCAGTCCCCATGTGCTGCAGGCGGTCGAGGTCGACTTCCACGCGATCGACGCGGCGCGCGCGGCGCGCGGCAGGGCGTGGCGGGACCGGGAGGGCTTCGGGCTGACCTATCTGCCGTTCATCGCCCGTGCGGCGATGAACGCCATCGCCGAGTTTCCCCGGATCAACGCCTCGATCGACGGGGACAACCTCGTCGTGCACGCGGAGGTGCATCTCGGCATTGCGGTAGACCTCGGGTTCGAGGGATTGATGGTGCCGGTGATCCGGAATGCGCGGGGAAAATCCGTCGCCGAGCTGGCCCGGGCAATCCACGCATACGCGAACCGCGCGCGCGCGGGCTCGATTGCTCCCGACGATCTCGCGGGAGGCACGTATACCATCTCGAACTCCGGACCGTTCGGCACGCTCATCACTGCGCCAATCATCAACCAGCCGCAGGTCGCGATCCTGTCGACCGACGGCGTGCGGAAGAAGCCGGTGGTAATCGAAAGCGCCGCGGGGGACGCGATCGCGATCCGCCCGGTGGGCGTGATCGCACAGTCCTTCGATCATCGTGCCTTCGACGGCGCGTATTCGGCGGCTTTCCTCAAGCGCCTGCGTGAGCTCATCGAAACGCGGGACTGGTCGAGCGCGGTCGATTGACCGCCTGAACCGTTTTCGGCCCGGCGCTGCGCAGGCAGACACGCGCGCGGGAATGACTTGAAATCGACTGAAGAGTACAAGGGAGGCTCATGATCAATGCCGCAATCGTAGGTTTGGGCTGGTGGGGCAAGACGCTCGTGGAGTCGGTCCAAGGCAGCGACGCGATCCGATTCGTCGCCGGTGCGACGCGGACCGTCACGCCGGACGTGGAGGAGTTCGCCCGGACCCAGGGCTTCACACTCCGCGGGAGCTTCGAGGAATTGCTGAAGGACCGGAAGATCAATGCGGTGGTGCTCGCCACGCCGCACTCCATGCACATTGAACAGATCATCGCAGCGGCGCGACGACGCAAGCATGTCTTCTGCGAGAAGCCGATTGCGCTGAAGAAGGCCGAGTCGGTGCGCGCCGTCAAAGCGATGCAAAAGAAGAATCTCACGCTCGGGCTGGGGTACAACCGGCGTTTGCACCCGGCCATGACGGACCTGCGAGAGCGGGTCCGCAGTGGCGCGCTCGGCACGATCCTCCATGTGGAGGGCACGATGAGCTCACCGAACGCGCTGCTTCTGAAACCCGAGCACTGGCGCGCGAATCCCGAGGAAACGCCGTGCGGGGGACTGACGCCCATGGGCGTGCACTTCGTCGACGCGCTGATCGACAACTTCGGCGAGATCGAGGAGGTCTACTGTGTGAGCCTCCGCCGCGCGGTCCAGATCCCGACCGACGACACGACCTCGGTCCTCTTCCGCATGAAGGATGGCATGTCGGCTTATCTCGTGACAATGATGGCGACCGGCGGCGGCTTCAGGTTGCAGGTGTATGGCTCCCAGGGCTGGATCCGGTACGACGGTGTGACCCACGTCGCCGGCGCGTCCTCCGAGGAGCGACGCACGCGCCTGTTCGGCAGCTGCACGTTCCAGCCCGTGAAGGGGCCCGCCGAAACGTGGCAGGCGGATGCCTACGATACGTCGCGCGCCGCGCTCGAAGCGTTCGCCCGGGCCGCGGAAGGCGGGCCGCCCTATCCGGTCACGACGCAGGAGGTGATCCATGGCGCAGCGGCCACCGAGGCGATCATCAAGTCGGCTGCAGCCGGCAAGGCGAAGAAGGTAGCTTGAGCATCAGGCAAGTCGGGTGACCCAAGGCGCGGCGGCGCGAACGCCACCGGCCAACCATCCGCACACTCGAAGGGGCAGCACATGGATCTCGGCGGCAATCTCGGCCATCTGACGTACTCGACGCTCGTCCATCCCGGGGATACGTGGGACGAGATGTGGGACAGCCTCACGCGCTACGTTCCGGCAGTGAAGAAGCGCTTTTCTCCGGACAAGCGGTTCGGGGTGTCGTTGCGCCTCTCCGGGAAATCGGCGGAAACCCTCACCGCCGATCCCGACGAGCGCGCCAAGCTCAAGGAGTTCCTGGCCGCAAACGACATGTATCTCTTCACCGTCAACGCGTTCCCGCACGGCCCCTTCAAGGGCGTGCCGGTCAAGGAACTCGTCTACGAGCCCGACTGGCGCAGCGACGAGCGTGCGAACTACACCATGAGGGTCGCCGACATCCTTGCGGAGGTCGCCCCGGAGGGAATCGCACCATCCATCCAGAGCCCACCCTGCGGCTTCAAGCCGCGCGTGACCGGAAGCGACGTGGTGGACGCCTACACCCGGCAGGTGCTCAAGACGGTCGCGCATCTGGTGAAGCTCGAGGAGCGCACCGGTCGGCACGTGAAGCTCGCGCTCGAGCCGGAGCCAGCATGCTTCATGGAGCTCACCTCGGAGGTCGTCGATTACTTCACCAAGCACCTCTATGCGGACACTGCCGCCGCGACGCTCGCCAAGGCGACCGGCCGCTCCCCGAAACAGGCGCACGACGCGCTGCGCCGGCATCTGGGGACGGTCTTCGACATCTGTCACCAGGCGGTCGAGTACGAGGACATCGCCGATTCGCTGAAGTCGTTGAAGCGCGCCGGCATCCCGGTGTTCAAGCTCCAGGCGGCGGCCGCGGTCCGGATTCCGGAAGTCAATCAGGACGTCGTCAACGCGCTCAAGGCCTATGACGATCCGGTCTACCTGCATCAGACGATCGAGCACAAGGACGGCAAGACCCGGCAGTTCCTCGATCTGCCGCAGGCGTTCGAGGCGTGGGAGCGTGATCCCGGACCGCGCGAATGGCGCATTCACTTCCACGTCCCGGTGTTTCTCGAGGATCTCGGCGACTTCAAGACGACCCGTTCTGCCATCGAGGACGCGCTCAGGGTGCACAAGGCAAACCCGGTCTCGGATCAGGTCGAGATCGAGACCTATACCTGGGATGTCCTTCCCGATCACCTCAAGACCGGTGACATCACCGATTACGTCGTGAGCGAGCTGGACTGGGTGAAGGGTGAACTGACCTAGGCAACATCCGTACAAATCCGTACAAGTCCGCTTCCGCGGGCGTGTGCTCGGAATTAGGGGATTCGCGAGAGGGGAGATATCCCCTTTTGCAGCGTTCCCGAAACCCAGGAGCTGCATATGAAAGTTGGATTCATCGGACTGGGCCGCATGGGCCAGGGAATCGCCGGCCGCGTGGTCGGCGCGGGCCACGATCTCTGCGTTTACAACCGCACTCCGGAAAAGGCTGCGGCGCTCGGCAAGGCGGGCGCGAAGATCGTGAAATCGATCGCCAGTGCCTGCGAGGGCCGCGAGGTGGTCATCACGATGCTCGCCCACGACGAGGCGCTGGACGAGGTCACGCGCGGCGCAGGCGGGGTGCTCGCATCGCTCCCGAAGGGAGCCATCCACGTCGCGATGGGCACGCACAGCGTCGCCATGACGCGCGCGATGAGCCAGGCGCATGTCGATGCGGGCCTGGTCTTCGTTGCCGCGCCGGTGCAGGGACGACCGGAGGTCGCCGCCACGGGACAGATCGGCATCTTTGCAGCGGGCCCCGCCGATGCCGTCGCGCGCTGTCGTCCACTGTTCGAAGTTATCGGCCGGAAAACCTACGAGGCCGGGACTGATCAGACCACCGCGGCCGCGATCAAGGTCGCGCACAACATGGTCCTCGGCTGCGCGATCGAGGCGCTCGGCGAGGGATTCGTGCTCGTGGAGAAATACGGCGTGGCGCGCCAGCTCTTCTACGAGGTGCTCACCGACGTCCTCTTCGCATGTCCCGCCTACAAGGGCTACGGCAAGATCATTGCCGACGAGGACTACGACCGCGTCGGCATCACCGCGATTCTCGGACTCAAGGACGCGAATCTCGCGCTCGACGCCGCGGAAGCCGTCACGGTGCCACTGCCGAGCGCGAACGTTTGGCGCGAACGGCTCATCGGCGCGGTCGCGCACGGGCTCGCGGAGAAGGACCAGTCCGCCGTCGCCCACGCGCAGGCCAAGGCGAGCGGGTTGCGTTAGCAATTCGATTGACCGTCGCTCCGATCGTGGGGCGAGCCGGCCCGGTACGGGCTCATGGTGCCGCAAAGCGCGTCCTCGAGCGCAGGGAGGGTACGGAGGGGCCCCTCCTTCTCCATGCCGGCTCGCGGCGGCCAGTCAACACACGACAGGCCGCGCACGAGCCACCCGCTTAACGAGGACTGCGGCACCTGGTGGGGAACGGAAGGGGCCCCCACCCTTCCTTGGCGCCCGCCCCGGGCCGGCTCGCCCCGTAGCGACGCCGTGCCGAGCGTTAGCCCGAAAGAGCGGTGCGCTTGCTACTGGTGCACTTTTCGGCGCATATACGACGCAGGCGTTGCTCCGGGCATCGGCCGCTGCCCAACCTCGCACAGTGACCGCACTTCGTCGTGCAGCCTGCCTAGCTCGTCTTCGGCGCGAGCTGCAGATCGGCGCCACCGAGAATCATGCGGTTCCAGGTCGGGGAGACGACGATCTCGTTGACGCACATGTGCGGCGGCGCCTCGGCGAGAAACCGCACGAGGTGCCCCAGATCTTCGGGCCGCAGCATCCGCGCGACATCCTCGGGGCGCGGCTGGACCGGGCGGACTTTCAGAATGGCCGTGGCGACTTCTCCGGGAAAGATCACGCACGCCCGGATGCCGTTCACGCCCTCCTCGATGTTGAGGGATGCGGTCATCGCGGCCACTGCGTGCTTGGCCGCGTTGTAAGCGGGCCCGGCGAGATAGCCGTCGTAGCGTCCAAACCACGAGGAGATGTTGATCACGAGGCCGTCGCGGCGCTCCCGCATCGCCGGCAGCGCGGCCGCGGTGCAATAGAACGAGCCATCCAGGTTCACCGTGCGGACGTAGTCCCAGCTCTCGGGAGCCATGTCGCTCCAGTGACGCTTGGGCACGTTGAGGCCGGCGGCGTTCACGAGGATATCGATGCGCCCGTGCCGTTCGAGAATCTCGTGGGCGGCGTGCTGCACCCGCTGCCGATCGGTCACGTCGAGCGGCAACTTTTCGATCCGGCCGCCGGCTTGCGCGACCAGACGGTGCGTATCCTCGAGGGCCTCGGTGCGGCGACCCGACGCGACGACCAGGGCGCCTGCGCGGGCAAGCTCCATTGCGGCGGCTTGGCCGATGCCACTGCCCGCGCCGGTGATCCAGGCAATTTTCTCGCTCAGTGCGCTCACGTCGACTCTCCTCTGGCTGAATCGAACCGTTGAATGACCGGTGATATCATCGCCCACCCTAGGGAGGAGCACAAATGACCGGAGTCGAATCCGCCTACCTCGCCGCGCGCGTGCTCTCGTGCGGAATCTGGATCGCCGCCGGCTGGTACAAGGCGAAACACTTCAACCGCACCGTGGGCGAGATGGCCGATCACGGTATCCCGTTTCCCCGGTTCGTACTGCCATGGGTGCTGGCGCTCGAGTTCGTCGGGGCCGCGATGCTGATCTTCGACTACTACGTCTGGGCGGCAGCGCTGGCGTGGATCGTCTTCACCATTCCGGCCAGCATCATCTACCACCTGCGCTTCATGGTGCGTGCGGGGACCATCGACTTCGTACAGTTCCTCCTGTTCTGGAAGAACGTTTCCATCACGGGCGGACTGATCGCGCTGATCCTGCTGGATACGTCGCGTCCGGCGTGGCTGTTTTCGCTCAGCTGACGGACCACGCGACGGGAATCTCGCGCGCGGTTTGAGTTCGCGGATTGCCAAGCCATGTCGTCCGAGTCGCCAGTTTCCGGATGGGTTGAGGAGAAGCGCTCGGCGCATCTTTACCGCGTGATCGCCGAGGTCGAGAAAGCCTCGGTTCGCGGCGGCCTCTTTCGCGAGCTGGCCGGCGAAGCCGAGAACCAGGCGCGCATCTGGGCGGAGCTCGCGCGGAAAGCCGGCGCGGCACTGCCGGAGTACCGACCCGACCTGCGCACCCGCATCGTCGCGCGGCTGGTGCGTCGCTATGGGCCGCGCGCGCTGCGCGCGGTGCTTGCGGCGATGAAGGTGCGCGGCCTCTCCATCTACACCCAGCCCGTGCTCGGCCATCCGCGCCCCGTGTCGGTGGAAGAGACCGAGGCGCGGCATCGCGGTGTCCAGTCTGGCGCGAACCTGCGTGCCGCCGTGTTCGGCGTGAACGACGGCCTGATCTCCAACTGCAGTCTCATCCTGGGAGTCGCGGGGGCCACTTCGGGCAGCACCGTCATCGTCCTGTCCGGCGTGGCCGGACTGCTGGCCGGGGCTTTCTCGATGGCCGCCGGCGAATACGTCTCCATGCGCTCGCAGCGCGAGATGTTCGAGTACCAGATCGGGCTGGAGCGCAAGGAGCTCGCGCAGTATCCCGAGGAGGAGGCCGAAGAGCTCGCGCTGATCTACGCGGCGCGCGGGCTTCCGCGCGCCGAGGCGGTGGCGCTCGCGAAGCGCTCGATCGCGGACCCGGAGAACGCGCTCGACACGCTGGCGCGCGAGGAGCTCGGGCTCAACCCCGACGAGCTCGGCTCGCCGTGGGGCGCGGCGATCGCCTCGTTCCTCTCCTTCGCGATTGGCGCGGTCGTGCCGCTCCTGCCGTTCCTCGTGTTCGCGCGCGGCGCAGCCCTCCCCACGTCGATCGGGATAGCGGGCGCGGCGCTTTTTGGTGTGGGCGCGATCATCAGCCTGTTCACCGGCCGCAGCGCCGTGCGGGACGGGCTGCGCATGCTCGCGATCGGCGGTGCGGCGGGCGCGCTCACCTACGGATTCGGCAGCTTGCTCGGCGTAACCTTGGCGTGAGCGTCCGACCCGGTGCCGTCGCCGGGTTTTCCACAGACCGGCCGCTCGAAGTGCGAGAATCCGCCGCGGGAGGCGTTGCGGCGCTGGACGATGAGGGACGACGTGAAACGGACCATCGGCAGGTTCGAGCTCGATTCCGAGCTGGGACGCGGGGCGATGGGCGTCGTCTGGAAGGCGGTCGACCCGCTGATCGGGCGGCCCGTCGCGATCAAGACGGTCGAAGCCGCGCATTTCGATTTCGATCCCGAGGCCCGCGAGCGCTTTCTGCGCGAGGCGCGTGCGGCAGGGCGCCTGAGCCACCCCAACATCGTGACCATCTTCGACGCGGGATCCGAGGGTGAGGATGCGTACATCGTGATGGAGCTGATCGCGGGCCGCACGCTGGGCGAGATGATCGGCGCCGGCAACCGGTTTCCCGCGTTCACGGTCGCTGACATCGGCGCCCAGATCGCGGAGGCGCTCGACTACGCGCATGCGCACGGCGTGGTTCATCGCGACATCAAGCCGGCCAACATCATGCTGACGTCGGGGGGTCTGGTGAAGATCACCGATTTCGGCGTGGCGCGTCTGGAAGATGCGTCGCGCACCAAGGTCGGCACCGTGCTCGGCTCGCCGCGGTACATGTCGCCCGAGCAGGTGCGCGGCCACCAAGTCGACGGGCGAAGTGATATCTATTCGCTCGGCGTGCTGCTCTACGAGCTCGTCACCGGGGTCTGCCCATTCGGCGGCTCAGGGTCGGGCGATCTGATGAAGCTCATGAAAGACATCGTCAGCGGCGATCCCGTCCCGCTCCGGGACCTTGCGCCGCATGCGCCGAAAGCATTCGAGGCGATCATATCGCGCGCGATGCGCAAGGACGCGGCAGAGCGCTATGCGCGGGGCGCCGGCGTGGTGAACGACCTGCGCCATTACAAGATTCTCACCCGCTCGCTCGATCCCGACGAGCCCGTGACGCTCGTTCTCCCGCCGCCTGGCAAGCCGCACGCCGAGCCGACACCGGATGCGTCCCCGACTGCGGACGAGACCGTCATGGCGGCCCCTCCCCAAGGCAGGCAGGGTGAGCGTGTCGAATCGGGGCTGCTTGCCGAGCTCAAGCGGCGCGCGGGGTCGGATGGATTGCGTAATGCAGGAATATCCCGATCCGCGGCGGCCACGCGCGACCTCGATGCGCGCATGCGAACGGCACTCGCCTATCTGCAGGAGTTCGCGCGCTACGTGGGAGCCTTGCGGCCAGCGATACAGCGCGTGTACCCGTTCGTGACCGAGACGTTCAGCGGCGTGACGGTGACCGAAGCATTCACCGGATATCAGACGATCGGAGACGGCCCCGACTCGCTCCTCGACGCGATCACGTTGACCGTCAATTGCTTCGCGCCGCAGCAGTTTCGTTTCGAGCGTTCGAGCAGCTCGGTGAAACCGTTCGTCGATCACCTCAATGAGTGCGCGTTGCGCCATACGATCTCGAAGGTGCGCAACGAGCAGCGCGAAATGACGGGCGCGGTGTTTCGCGTGCTTGGTGAGATCCGCATCGAGGTGCGGCTCGTCGCGGACTACGCGGGTTCCATGGTGCGCGTCGAGGCGCGGAATCTGGAAGGATTCGGCGCGTCCGCGTTCGTCGTGTCGGCGGATGCCCTGGACCGGTCCCTGCTGGACGAGCTGGGCTGGCTCCTGCTCGGGCGGGCCAACCGGTTCGGCCTGGTTGCTGAGCGCGAGGCGAGCGGGCCGGCGCGGGCCTGAGCGCACCCGCCGCGCCGGCGGTTATTTGCATCGCTCCCCGATTCCGGCGAAAATCGCGTTCTTTCAACTATTTGACGCCCGCTCTTGCGGTTCGAGCCGCGGAGCGGCGGACGGTGGACCCGCGGCCATGAACTCCGCCGAAATTCGCACCAGCTTTCTGGACTTCTTCGCCAAGCGGAGTCACAGCATCGTGGCGTCGAGTCCGCTCGTGCCGGCCAACGACCCGACACTGCTTTTCACGAACTCGGGGATGGTCCAGTTCAAGGACGTTTTCTTGGGTCGCGAGAGCCGGTCGTACAGCCGGGCGACCACCGCGCAGCGCTGCCTCAGGGCGGGCGGCAAGCACAACGATCTCGAAAACGTCGGGTACACGGCGCGACATCACACGTTCTTCGAGATGCTCGGGAACTTCAGCTTCGGCGATTACTTCAAGCGCGATGCGATCCGCCATGCGTGGGAGCTGCTCACGCAAGTCTGGGGCCTCGCCGGCGAGCGGATGTGGATCACGGTGTACGAGACCGACGACGAGGCCTACGAGATCTGGACCAAGGATATCGGCGTTCCGGCCGATCGCGTGCTGCGGATCGGCGACAAGCCCGGGGCCGGGAAGTACCAGAGCGACAATTTCTGGCAGATGGGCGACACCGGTCCGTGCGGCCCGTGTTCGGAGATCTTCTGGGATCACGGTCCAGGCGTTCCGGGCGGCCCGCCCGGCTCGGCGGATGCCGACGGAGACCGGTACATCGAGATCTGGAACCTGGTCGTCATGCAGTTCATCCGCGACGAAGCGGGCGTGCTGCATCCGCTGCCGAAGCCTTCGGTGGATACCGGCATGGGCCTGGAGCGCATCGCGGCCGTGCTGCAGGGCGTGCACGCCAACTATGAGATCGACCTGTTTCAGGATCTCATCAAGGCTGCCGCGCGGGAGACCGGGACGCGGGACCTCGCCGACAACTCGCTCAAGGTGATCGCAGATCACGTTCGCGCCTGTGCGTTCCTGATCGTCGATGGCGTCATTCCGGGGAACGAAGGGCGCGGCTACGTGCTTCGCCGCATCATCCGCCGCGCGCTGCGTCACGGCTATCAGCTCGGGCGGAAGGAGCCGTTCTTCTACCGGCTGGTGGACGATCTCGCTCGCGTGATGGGATCGGCATACCCGGAGTTGTCGAAGGCGCGGGAGCGGGTGAAGCAGGTGCTCCGCGCCGAGGAGGAGCGTTTCGGCGAGACCCTCGAGCACGGCATGAAGGTCCTCGAAGGCGCGTTGACGCGCGAGGATCGGATGCTGGACGGGGAGACCGTGTTCCAGCTCTACGACACCTTCGGGTTTCCGGTGGATCTCACCGCCGACATCGCGCGTGGGCGCGGCGTCATGATCGACCACGCCGGATTCGAGGCCGCCATGGCGCGTCAGCGCGAGCAGGCGCGCGCCGCGTCGAAGTTCAAGATGACGGCGGGCATCGAGTATCACGGCAAGCCCACCGAGTTTCGCGGCTACGAGGCGCTCGACATCGAAGGCACGGTCGTCGCGATCTACCGGGAGGGAACGCAGGTCGAGGAGATCCAGTCCGGCGAGACTGCCGCCGTGGTACTGAATCGCACGCCGTTCTACGCGGAATCGGGCGGACAGGTCGGCGATCGTGGCGAGCTGGTCGGCTCCGCGGGCACCTTTGTCGTTGACGATACGCAGAAGATCCAGGCGGAAGTATTCGGCCACCAGGGGCGGCTCACCACCGGCCGGCTGCGCGTCGGCGAGGCGGTGAAGGCCAAGGTCGACCCGGTCGCGCGGGCGCGTGCGGCATGGAACCACTCCGCGACCCACCTGATGCATGCAGCGCTGCGCCAGGTGCTCGGGGCGCACGTTCAGCAGAAAGGCTCGCTCGTCGATTCCGAGCGCACGCGCTTCGATTTCGCCCACAACGAGCCGCTGACCGAAGAGGAGATCCGGGAGGTCGAGGCGCTGGTCAATCGGGAGATTCGCCGGAACGTGGAAGTATCGGCGCGGATCATGAAGTTCGACGACGCGATTCGCGCCGGCGCGCTCGCCTTTTTCGGCGACAAGTACGGCGACGAAGTGCGCGTGCTGCAGATGGGGGATTTCTCAACCGAGCTCTGCGGCGGAACGCACGTGCGCCGCACCGGCGACATCGGATTCTTCAAGATCATCTCGCAGACCGGGATCGCCGCAGGCGTCCGGCGTGTGGAGGCAGTGACCGCCGACGGCGCGCTCGCGCTGGTGCAGGATCAAGAGGCGCAGCTCGCCGAGGCAGCGGCGGCGCTGAAGGCGCAACCGACCGAGATCACGGCGAAGATCCGGCAGATGCTGGACAACGTGCGGTCGCTCGAGAAAGAGCTCGCGCGCCTCAAGTCCCGGGCCGCCGCTGCCCAGGGCGACGATCTCGCCGCGCGGGCCGACGACGTGAAAGGAGTCAAGGTCCTCGCCGCGACTCTGGATGGCGCGGATGCGAAGACGCTGCGTGAGACCATGGACAAGCTCAAGGACAAGCTCCGGACTGCGACGATCGTCCTCGCGGCGAGCGATGGCGAGAAAGTCAGCCTGATTGCGGGCGTCACGGCCGACCTCACGGCGAAAGTCAAGGCGGGCGAGCTCGTGAATTTTGTCGCCCGGCAGGTTGGCGGCAAGGGCGGTGGCCGGGCGGACATGGCACAGGCCGGTGGCAGCGAACCTGCCAAGGTGCCCGCGGCGCTCGGTTCCGTGAAGGGCTGGGTGGCCGAGCGGCTGTGACGCTGCGCGCGGCGCGGGGCGGTCGCGGCCGCGCGCAATTCGGCTAGAATCAATAGCTTCCGTCGAGTCCTCTGAGAACTAAGCCATGCCGCAGTCCGGGAAAGCGCGACCCGTCGCGCATAACGATGATCCGCCGCCGACCTATCAGGTCGACGACGTCCGCATCCGCGAGATCAAGGAGCTGATCCCGCCGGCCCATCTGCTGCGCGAGTTCCCGACCACGCCCGCCTCGGAATCGGTCACCTTCAATGCGCGCAAGGCGATCCACCGTGTGCTGCATGGCGCCGATGATCGGTTGTTCGTGGTCGTCGGGCCCTGCTCGATCCACGACGTGCGCGCCGCGCGCGAGTATGCAGGCCGTCTCGTCGAGTTGAAACGCGAGCTCGAGCAGGAGCTCGTCATCGTCATGCGCGTGTACTTCGAGAAGCCGCGCACGACGGTCGGATGGAAGGGGTTGATCAACGACCCGAATCTCGACGGCAGCTTCCAGATCAACAAGGGCCTGCGCGTCGCGCGCAAGCTGCTCTGGGACGTGAACGAGCTCGGCTTGCCGTGCGGTACCGAGTATCTCGACATGATCTCGCCGCAATACTACGCGGACCTCATCAGCTGGGGCGCGATCGGCGCGCGCACCACCGAGAGCCAGGTGCACCGGGAACTCGCGTCGGGGCTGTCGTGCCCGGTCGGTTTCAAGAACGGCACCGACGGCAACGTGCGCATTGCGGTGGACGCGATCAAGGCGGCGCAGTCGCCGCATCACTTCCTGTCAGTGACGAAGGGCGGGCACTCGGCCATCGTGTCGACGAACGGCAACGAGGATTGCCACATCATCCTGCGCGGGGGCAGCCGGCCCAACTACGATGCTCCGAGTGTCGACGCGGCATGTAAAGCGTTGGCCGCCGCGGGCCTCGCGCAGCGCTTGATGATCGACCATTCGCACGGCAACAGCCAGAAGGACTACCGCAACCAGTCGGTGATCGGCGCGGCGGTTGCGAGCCAGGTGGCGAACGGCGATGAGCGCATTTGCGGCGTCATGATCGAGTCGCACCTGTTGGCCGGTCGCCAGGACCTCGTCACCGACCGGGAGCTCGAGTACGGACAGAGCATCACCGACGCGTGCATCGGCTGGGAGGAGACCGTCACGCTGCTGCACGGCTTCGCGGAAGCGGTGCGGAAGCGGCGCGTCGCGCTGCAGGGCCGATCGGAGTAGTGCGGCGGCACCTTGAGCGCGCGGCGCGGGCTGCCCGGACGCGTGAAAGCGCGCGGTGCAGGGCGCGCGATTGACCGAGCTCCTGCCATTCTCGGTCGGCGAGCTTGCGGCAATCGCGGCGATTCTCCTGCTCGCCTACGTTGTCCTTGGCACCAGCGGATTCGGATCGGCTGTCGTCGGCATCCCGCTCCTTGCGCACGTGGTGCCGCTGCGCTTCGCAGTGCCGCTGGTGCTGCTGCTCGACGTCGTCGGAATGATCATCCAGTCGGCCCAGGTCCGCAGGCAGATCAACCGGGCGGAGCTGAAGCGGCTCATGCCGTTCATGGTGCTCGGCATCGCTTTGGGCACGACCTTGCTGGCGAACCTGCCGCAGCGGGCGCTGGTAGCGCTGCTTGGCTGCCTGGCGGTGGGATATGGGCTGCTCAACCTGGCGGGCAGGGTGTCGGCGCGGCCGTTACGCGCTGCCTGGGCGGTGCCCGCCGGTGTGGCGGGTGGGACGATGGGCGCGCTCTTCGGTACCGGCGGGCCGATCTATATCATCTTTCTCTCACGGCGGCTCGCCGACATGGTCGAGTTGCGCGCCACGATCACCGCGGTGCTCATGGTATCGGTCGCCACCCGGGTGGTGATCTTCGCCGTCTCCGGGTTGCTTCAGCAGGACGGGCTGTTGCTCGTCGCGGCGGCGATGCTGCCGGTGATGTTCGCAGGGCTGAATATCGGCTGGCGGATGCACGCGCGGCTGCCGCAGGCCGTCGTCCGCAAAGCGCTGTACGTGCTGCTCATCCTCGCCGGCGCCTCGCTGCTCGTGCGCGCGTTGGCGTAGCAGGTGGTCCGCCCACCGGCGCGGATGGGCGACGGCCCGCCCGGCTGTGGCTTATTGCTGCGCACCGTGCACCGGACCGGTATCGCCCTGGGGACCGATTTGTCATAATGCCCAGGCCGTAACGCGGGGATATCGATGGCCGAGACGATCGACGACTCGAGACTGCCGCAGCTGGAGCACCTGGGCGACGCCACGCAGTTCGCCGGGAAGCTGCATGGCATGATCAACTACGCGCCGCTGTTCGAGAACTTCAGCCTGCCCGAGATCCGGCTGATGGCGCACTTCATGCACAGTTATCGCGCCGAGGCCGGGCAGGAAATCCTGCGCGAGGGTGAGGCCGGCGATTTCATGATGATCGTGCTCGAGGGACGCATCGAAGTCTTCAAGCAGGACCGCTGGAACGCCCCGCGCGTGATCGCGACCGTCGAGGAAGGCAAGACGCTCGGCGAGATGTCCATGATCGACGGCGAGCCGAGGTTCGCCACCTGCGTCGCGACCGAGCAAACCTTGATCGCGGTGCTGACGCGCGAGAGCCTCGCCCGCATCATTCTCGAGCAGCCGATACTCGGGGCGAAGATCCTGATGGAGCTTGTGTTGATGCTGTCCCAGCGGTTGCGCCAGACGAGCCTGAAGCTCGTGGGCTACCTGGACAAGCAGAAGGAGCTCCAGGAGCAGGTGCAGGGCCCGGGGTTTGTCTAGCGGGCGCCGAGCGAAGCTAGTCTGAGCGGCTTTGCTCGGGGCAGTCAGCGTATCGGTCTAATCTCTTTCGCACGAACAAGGGGGAATCCCCCTTGTATATCCCCCCGCCTCGGTGGTTGTGATCAGGCCGAAGCTGACCGGGTGGCGGCGCCGCCGTGCGCGGCGGACCACTCGGCGGGCGCATGCAGGAACTTCTCCACCTCGGAGAGCGTGCGCGCCTCGAAGTAGCCGAGCTGCTTGGCGGCTTCCAGCACGTCCCACCATGTCGCGAGCGAATGCAGCGTGACGCCGAGATCGGCGAGTATCTTGCTGCTCTCGGTGAAGATCGAGTAGTAGAAGATCACGAAGACGTGGTCTACTTTGGCGCCCGCGTCGCGCAGCGCCTGGCAGAAGTTGATCTTGCTGCGGCCGTCCGTGGTGAGATCCTCGACGAGCAGCGCCCGGACCCCTTCGGGCATGTAGCCCTCGATCTGCGCGTTCCGCCCGAACCCCTTCGGCTTCTTGCGCACGTATTGCATCGGTAGCATCAGCGCATCGGCGATCCACGCGGCGAACGGGATTCCCGCGGTCTCACCGCCGACGATGGTGTCGATGGACTCGAATCCGATTTCCCGCAGGATCGTCGAGGCGGAAAAGTCGATGAGCGTGCGGCGCAGCCGCGGATAGGAGATCAGCTTGCGGCAGTCGATGTAGACCGGGCTCGCCCAGCCGGACGTGAAGATGAACGGCTTGTCGGCGTTGAACAGGACCGCCTCGATCTCGAGGAGCATCCTGGCCGTGGTGCGTGATACCAGTTCACGATCGGCGAAGCTGAATGCGGTCATCGGGCGGGCCGTGGGTCACGCGGACGGCGCCATTGTCGCACACGGTCGAGCGCGTCGGCCGGGCGAGGCCGCCGATCGCCTGTGGGAGAATGGCAGCCCCCGCCGTGATTGCGCCGGCGGTGCGCAGGAAACGCGAGAGGCCTTCCAGGAATGACGCTGAGCTCCCGCGCGGAGATGGGCCGAACCAGTGCGTGACCAGGAACGCTCTCCGCTCCGCATTCCGCTCGACTGGGTGATCGTCGACGCGCTGGGCGCGATTCTGACCGGGGCGGGCGCCTACGGGCTCCTTGCCGGCCCCGGCGGGCCGCTGCCGATACTCGCCGAGCCGGGCGTCGCATGGGTCTGCATCGTTTTCGGCGTCGGCCTGATGGTGCTTGCGTTGGCGCAGATACTCAAGCGTATCCTGCGTCAGTCACGCGCCCCCCGCGAGAGGCGATAGGGCTCTTCGTTGCCGCCGCGGTCCGGCTCAACGCTGGTCGTCGCCCCTCGCGACGGGGCGATCGAGCCCGATGTCGGCGAACGACACGGGATCTTCGCGCGGCTCCAGGTGCGTGAAGACCGACGCCTCCGGCAGGCGCGCCCGGACGTCGGCCTCGATGCGCTCCAGCACATCGTGACCGCGCTGCACGGTCCAGTGGCCCGGAACCAGGACATGGACGGACACGAACGAGCGGCCCGCGGCCTCGCGCGTACGTAACGCGTGGAAACGCACCCCTTCCTTACCGTAGGCGTCCAGCACCGCCTCGATGGCGCGCCGCTCCTCGGCCGGCAGCGCGCGGTCGAGCAGGCCGAGGAACGATCTCCGGACGAGCGTCACTCCGGACCATAAGATGTTCGCTGCGACCGCGAGCGCCACGATCGGATCGATTCGCTGCCATCCGGTCGCGGCGACCAGGAAAATCGCAACGATCACGCCTGCTGTCGTCCAGACGTCCGTCATCAGATGCTTGGCGTCGGCTTCGAGCGCGATCGACCGGAATTGCCGCGCAGCGCGCCTGAGCACCACGGCGACAGCCAGGTTGACGCCTGCGGCGATCGCCGAGATGGCCACACCGGCTCCCACACTCGTGATGGCTCGGGGGTTGACGAGGCGATCGGTCGCCGCCACCACGATGGCGGTGGCCGCTGCGAGAATGAGCATCCCCTCGAAGCCGCTCGCGAAATATTCGGCCTTGCTGTAGCCGAACGCGTGGTCCTCGTCGGCCGGGCGCGCGGCGAGCGCGAGCATGGCCAGGGTGACGATCGCCGCCGCGAGATTCACCAGCGACTCCATCGCGTCCGAGAGGAGTCCGACCGAGCCGGTCAACCACCAAGCGGCGCCCTTCAGCAGAAGGGTCGCAAGCGCCGCTCCGATGGAAAGCCAGGCGAAGCGTCGCAGGCTATTCCGATTCACCGCACGATTTTGCGCCTCGCGGCGATGCTTCGCACGCGTTCAGCGCGCGCGAGGAGTTGACCGCGCACGGTTCGCGGCGCCTACCAGAATTTCTGGCAATCGCCCTTGGCGATCATGGGCCCGGTCGCAGCGCCGCCGGATCCCTTTGCGGGCTCCATCGTGATCGCGAGCGCCGGCAGGTCCGCGAGCGCCTGGTCGGCAGACGAAGCGAGCCGAATCGTGCCTTTTTCGACCCCCGGGATCATTCCGAAAGAGCGGGGCTTCGCGCCTGGCTCCGTCGGCAGGCCCCAGAGCTCGTAGCCCATGTCGTCACTCGGATTCGCCATGCCGATCCGCTTGAACCAGAGCTCGTTCGAATCGCGGTTGGCGTACGCGAGAAATACGATCTTGCCCGCGTCGTCGCGCAGCACCGCGACGTATGCGGGCTGCATCTGCTTCGAAGCGACCTCGATGACCCGCTCGACCGGAACTTCGACGACCCGCTCGACGGGTACCTGCACGACGCGCGGTTCCTGAACTGCGACTGCGACGAGCAGCGCCGCCGCCATGCCGCTCGCGACGAGCCCGGTGGTTCGCCAGAACGCGACGCTGTCCCAGAAGCCTGCCCCGCGCGCGCTCGCGGCGGACCGGCTGGCGGTTCCGCGGGGCGGCGCGGCGTCGGTGCCGACGCGGGCTTCGATGGCTTTCCACACCCGGGGCGACGGCCGCACCGGCTTGACGGCATCGGCCAGAGGGTTCAGGCGTGCCTCCCAGCCCGCGACACGGCGGCGCAGCGCCGCGTCCTCGCGCGCCCAGCTCTCGAAGCGCAGCCGGGCCCGGCCACGCAGCGTGCCCAGCACGTACTCCGCGGCGAGCCTGTCCTGCAGCTCCGGTTTGTCGCGATATCTCATTTACCCGCTAATCCTCGCCGAGACAGCTCTTCAGCCGCTCGAGACCACGCCGAATCCACGTCTTCACCGTTCCCAGCGGCTGCTGCATGTGAACGGCGAGCTCCGAATGTGACAGTCCCTCGAAGAAGGCCAGCATGATCGCCTGGCGCATCTTCCCGTCGAGCTTCGCCATGCATGCCGCCAAGGCTCTTGCATCGCTGGACCGCTGCAGCGTCGCGAGCGGCCCGAGCTCCTCGCTCGGCACGGCGGCGAGCGGATCCTCGCCGCTCTCCTCGTTCCATGCGAGCGACACCTCCATTCTGGGCCGCCGCAGCGAGTCGAGACAGCGATTCCGCACGATGCTGGTCATCCAGGTCATCGGTGCCGACAGGGCGACCGAGTACGTCCTGGCGTTCATCCAGATGCTGACGTAGCACTCCTGCAATACCTCCGCCGCCAAGTCCTCTCTTCGCAACATACGTACGGCGACGCCAAACAGTTTCGGCGAGGTCGCCTCGTACAAGCGTGCGAAGGCGGCCCGGTCGCCGTGCCCGCAGGCGTCCAGCAGCTCAGCTAACTCTTTGTTTTGTTGTGGTTCCATGCTTATCGCCCGCCGCGCGTGGCAGGGAGCGGCGCGATCTGACGCCCGATTAGTGGTGGGTGCTCGCGTACGCCTGTGCCCATGGCCGGGGCTGAGCGCGGCGCGGGGCGCCGGCGCGCCCGCGGCGGACCCCCGCGGTGTTCACCGATTCTTCCCTTTCTGCCAAAGGACATCTCCCACCCCCGCGTGGCGGTTCAACACGCGGCCGAGGACGAACAGCAGGTCGGAAAGCCGATTCAGATAAATGCGAGCCGCGACTGAGATCGATTCGGATCGGGCGAGCGCGATCAAATTTCGCTCGGCCCGCCGGCACACGGTGCGCGCGAGATGGGCAAGCGCTGCGACCCGCGCGCCCCCCGGGAGAATGAATTCCTTCAGAGGCGCGAGGTCGCCGTTGAATGCTTCGGTGAGGGTTTCGATGCGTTTCACCTGATTCTCGTGCAGGGCGACGTGGCCGGGAATGCTCAGCTCGCCCCCGAGATCGAAGAGATCGTGCTGGATGCCGGTCAATGCGTCCGCTACGGCCTCCGGAAGGGATTCGGCGAGCAGTAATCCAATCGTGGAATTCAGCTCGTCGACCTCGCCGAGCGCGGCGATGCGGGCGCTGTCCTTCGGCACCCGCGACCCATCACCGAGGCCGGTTTCCCCGGAATCGCCGGTGCGCGTCGTGATCTTCGAAAGTCGGTGGCCCATTGCGTCGTGGCGCAGACTATAGCATGTGGTCATGGCTGCATCTGCGACCGAAAGCGTGCATCCGGCGGCGCGCTGTGCCGCGTACAAGCAGTGATATGCGCCGGTGCGGACCGTCGGCCCACTGCAACGTGTCGGCGAGGTCACGAGGCCGTACGGTGGTCGTCAGCAGGAAATCAGCGTTCGAGAAGGGGTGATTCGAGAACGTCGCCGGTGCGGGCCAGGGCGACGCGTTGTATCGTTGAGCACTCTGGTGGTCATCAGAACAGTGCGCCAAAGTGGTGCGCGCCGGGAACAGGAAAGGAACTTCGACCGATGCATGCAACGCTTCCGCATCTTGCGGATACGGACTTTCCCGCAATCTCCCGCAGACAGCTCGAGGTCCTGCAGGTCAATCTCGGCTATCGATGCAATCAAAGCTGCGTGCACTGCCACGTGAACGCGGGACCGACCCGAACCGAGATGATGAGCGGGGAGAATGTCGATACCGTGCTCGACTTCCTGGCTGCGTCCGCGGTGGGCACCCTCGACGTCACGGGTGGTGCGCCCGAGCTGAGCCCGCACTTCAGGCGCCTGGTGACGCAAGCGCGCGCGCTGGGGGTGCACGTCATGGACCGATGCAACCTCACGATCCTGCTCGAGCCTGGCCATGAGGATCTCGCCGAGTTTCTCGCGGCGAACTCGGTCGAGGTGGTGGCGTCGCTCCCTTGCTACCTCGAGGACAATGTCGACCGCCAGCGCGGCAAGGGCGTCTTCGTCCGGAGCATCACGGCGCTGCGCCAGCTGAATGCGCTCGGCTACGGGCGCCCGGCGAGCGGCCTCAAGCTGAGCCTCGTCTACAACCCCCAGGGGCCGTCGCTTCCCCCCGAGCAAGGCGCGCTCGAGGAAGCGTATCGCATGCATCTCCGTGCGAACTTCGGCGTGGAGTTCAACGACCTCTTCACGCTCGCGAACATGCCGATCCAGCGGTTCGGCAGCACCCTCATCTCCAAGGGACAGTTCGGCGAGTACATGAAGCTGCTGCGCAGCAGTCATCGTGACGAGAACCTCGAGCACGTGATGTGCCGGTCGCTGATCTCCGTGGACTGGCAGGGCTACGTCTACGACTGCGATTTCAACCAGATGCTCGGATTGCCGCTGCGGATAAACGGGAAATCCCGCGAGCGGCTCGCGGACCTCATCGGCAGAGACCTGTCCGGAACGCCGATTACCGTCGCGGATCACTGCTTCGGATGCACCGCGGGGCAGGGGTCGAGCTGCGGAGGCGCGCTGGGTGAGTGACCACCGCCCGGGTCGCTACTGCCCGCAAAGCTATCGCTACGCTCCGGCCAGTCTGGCGCGCGAGCCGGAGCTGCTCGCAGACACGCTGTACGTCGTGGGGGGCCTCTACGGCAACGTGCCTGCCCTCGATGTCGTCGAGCGGCTTGCGGCCGCCGAAACCGGCACGACGCGGGTGATCTTCAATGGCGATTTCCACTGGTTCGACGTCGACCCTGCGGCGTTCGCCGAAGTCGACCGCCGCGTGGCGGCGCACTTCGCCCTGCGCGGCAATGTCGAGACCGAGATCGCCTCGGATGACGGCGCGGTCGGGTGCGGCTGCGCCTACCCCACGACGGTGAGCGATGCCGACGTCGAACGATCGAACGAGATCCTCGTCCGGTTGCGCGCGACTGCGCGCAGCGTTGCCGCGCGGCGGGCCGCGCTGGCGGGGCTGCCGATGAACGCAGTGGCGGGCGTCGGCGAAGCCCGCATCGTGGTCGTGCATGGCGATCCGGAATCGCTCGCGGGATGGGGGTTCGCGCACGATCGCCTCGCCGACCCACGCCACGCCGAACGAATCGCAGCGTGGTGCGCAGCGGCGCGTGCGGACGTCTTTGCGTCGAGCCACACCTGCCTGCCGGTGTGCCGGGAGCTGGTCGCCCGCGCCCGGCGGTCGGTGGTCATCAACAACGGCGCGGCGGGAATGCCCAATTTCGCGGGCACGCGATTCGGCATCGCGACGCGAATCTCGCGGCGTCCCGCGCCTCCGGAGCTCGCGCTCTACGGCGTGCGTGTCGGTGCGCTGCGGGTCGACGCGGTGCGCCTCGACTACGACCATGACGACTGGGTGCGCCGGTTCCTTTCGATGTGGCCGGAAGGATCGCCTGCGCATCGCTCCTACTTCCAGCGGATCGTCGCCGGCCCGTCGTATGACCGATCTTCCGCTCAACCGGTGGTTACCATCTTGCCGGAAGCGCGTTACGCAGCCGCTGGGCACGGGTAGGCGCGGCGTGTAATGTTCGGACGTCTCGCGCGACCGTGAGATAGGTCGCTCAGCCAGCGCGGGCCGCGCGGCCGTAAAGTTCGCAGGCGCGACTGGATAACCAAGGAGGAACCGATGACCAAGGGCCGGATCGTGCTGATCGTAGCAATCGCCGTGCTGATCGCGGCGTTCTTTGCGCTCGACCTCGGCCGCTTCTTCAGCATCGAGTATTTCAAGGCGCAGCAGGCCGCGTTCGACGAGTTCTACCGGGCGAACCCATTTGCGACGGTGGCAGTGTTCTTCACGGTCTATGTCGCAGTCACCGGGCTGTCGCTGCCGGGCGCGGCGCTCATGACGCTGGTGGCCGGGGCGATCTTCCAGCTGCTGTGGGGAACCGTGATCGTTTCCTTCGCCTCGTCGATCGGCGCGACGCTCGCGTTCCTGGCGAGCCGGTTCCTGTTTCGCGACTGGGTGCAGGGCAAATTCGGCGACAAGCTGCGTGCGATAAACGAAGGCGTTGCGCGCGAAGGGGCGTTCTACCTGTTCACGCTGCGGCTCGTGCCGCTGTTCCCGTTCTTCGTCATCAATCTCGTCATGGGCCTGACGCCCCTGCGGACGCGAACGTTCTACTGGGTGAGCCAGCTCGGAATGCTCGCCGGGACGATCGTCTACGTCAATGCCGGGACCCAGATCGCGCGCATCGAGTCTCTCAAGGGCATCCTGTCGCCAGGCCTGCTGATCTCGTTCGCGCTGCTCGGCGTGTTTCCGCTCATTGCCAAGCGCATTGTCGCGTTCTTCCGCTCGCGCAAGGTGTACGCCCGCTGGAGTAAGCCCGCGGCCTTCGACCGGAACGTCGTCGTCATCGGCGCGGGGTCCGCAGGGCTCGTGTCGGCCTACATCTCGGCTGCAGTCAAGGCCAAGGTGACGCTCGTCGAGAAGCACCAGATGGGTGGCGACTGCCTGAACACGGGATGCGTGCCTTCGAAGGCGCTGATCCGCTCGGCGAAACTGTTGTCGCACATCCGCCGGGCGAAGGAGTTCGGGATCGGATCGGCCTCGGCCGATTTCGACTTCGCCGACGTCATGGAACGGGTGCAGCGCGTCGTGCGGACAGTCGAGCCGCACGACTCGGCGGAGCGATATACCGGGCTCGGTGTCGAGGTCATCGCTGGTGACGCGCGCATCACGTCGCCGTGGACCGTCGACGTCCAGACCGCGGACGGCGTGCGCACGCTGACCACGCGCGCCATCGTGATCGCCGCAGGCGCGCGCCCGTTCGTGCCGCCCATTCCGGGGATCAAGGAGGTCGGATACCTGACTTCCGACAACGTGTGGGAATTGCGCACGCTGCCGAAGCGCCTGGTCGTGCTGGGCGGCGGGCCGATCGGCTCGGAGCTCACGCAGGCCTTCGCGCGCTTCGGATCGAAGGTCACCCAGGTCGAGATGCTGCCGCGCATCCTGATCCGGGAGGATCCCGAGGTCTCCGAAATGGTCACCGAGCGCTTCCGCGCCGAGGGCATCGAGGTGCTGGTGGACCATAAGGCGACGGCCTTCCGCGTCGAGAACGGCGAGAAAGTGATGCTCGCCGAACACGCGGGGCGCGAAGTGCGCATCCCCTTCGACGCGGTCCTCGTCGCGGTGGGGCGGGTGGCGAACACTCAGGGATACGGGCTCGAGGAGCTCGGAATCGGCACGACGAAGGCGCGGACTGTCGAGACGAACGAGTATCTGGAGACGATCTATCCGAACATCTACGCTTGCGGGGACGTGGCGGGGCCGTTTCAGTTCACCCACACTGCGGCGCACCAGGCCTGGTTTGCGGCGGTCAATGCGCTCTTCGGCACGTTTCGCAAGTTCAAGGCGGACTACTCGGTGATTCCCTGGGCAACGTTCACTGAGCCCGAGGTGGCGCGGGTCGGGCTGAACGAGATCGAGGCCCGCGAAAAAGGGGTCGCCCACGAAGTCACGACCTACGGCATCGACGATCTCGATCGGGCAATCGCGGACGAGGAGGCCCACGGCTTCGTGAAGGTGCTCACGGTCCCGGGAAAGGACAAGATTCTCGGTGTCACCATCGTCGGCGAGCATGCGGGAGACCTGATTGCCGAGTACGTGACGGCAATGAAGCACGGTCTGGGGCTCAACAAGATCCTCGGCACGATCCACATCTATCCGACCCTTGTCGAGGCGAACAAGTACGCGGCCGGCAACTGGAAGCGCGCGCACGCGCCTGCGACGGTGCTGAGGTGGCTCGAGCGCTATCACGCATGGCGGCGCGGCGGCGACGCGGGAACCCGCGAGGCCGGCGCTCGGGCCGGGCGCTCGGCGCAGGCCTAGTCATGCGGATCCTGCAGGCTGGCTTCACTGCCCTGATGGCTCTGGCGCCCGGCGCGGTGCAAGCGCAGTTCGACCATTCGCACTCGGCTTGGAACGCGCTCGTCGCGCGCCATGTCGAGGTGATCGATGGGGGCAAAGCGTCGCAGGTTCGCTACGCGGGATTCAAGAAGGATCGTGCGGCGCTCCGCGGGTATCTCGACTCGCTCTCCGCGGTCAAGCGGGCGGAATTCGACGGCTGGTCGAAGGCCGAGCAGCTCGCGTTCCTGATCAACGTGTACAACGCGTTCACGGTCGAGCTGATCGTGCGCAACTATCCGGGGATCGAGTCGATCCGCGACCTGGGCAATCTGCTCCGCAGCCCATGGCGTATACGCTTCTTCACTCTGCTCGGCGGGGAGCAGCATCTGGACGCCATCGAGCACGACATGATCCGCGAGCCCGGCGTATTCGACGAGCCGCGCATCCACTTCGCCGTCAATTGCGCATCGGTGGGCTGCCCGATGCTGCGCGCAGAGGCCTATGTCGCGCCGCGCCTCGATGCCCAGCTCGAGGATCAGACGGTGCGCTTCCTTTCGGATCGGTCGCGGAACCGCTATGACCCGCAGCGCGGGGTGCTTGAGGTCTCGATGCTGTTCGACTGGTATCGTAAGGACTTCGAAATGGGCTTGCGTGGGATCGAGTCCCGCGAAAGCTTCTTCGCTGCGCACGCGCACCTGCTCGCCGACTCGCCGTCCGGACGGCAGGTGATCGCCTCCGGCGCCGCGCCCATCAGGTTCCTCGAATACGACTGGGACCTGAACGACGCGAGGCGCTGACCGCGTGCGCATCTCGGCCATTGTTCCGGTATTGAACGAAGCGGCGGTCATTGATGCCACGCTCGGCGCGCTCGCCCCGCTCCGTGCGCGCGGGCACGAGGTGATCTTGGTCGACGGCGGATCGACCGACGCCACCTTGGCCATCGCCGCCGGCAAGGCAGACCGGGTGATCACCGCGCCCCGCGGTAGGGCGGACCAGATGAACGCTGGTGCGGGGGTGGCGTCGGCGGACATTCTGGTCTTCGTGCACGCGGACACTTTGCTACCCGCTGACGCCGATCTCGCGATCGCGCGCGGGCTGGCCAGCCCAGATGGAGCATGGGGCCGCTTTGACGTGTTGATCGACAGCCGCCGCTGGCTGCTTGGCTGCGTCGCGTGGGCGATGAACACGCGGTCCCGTATCACCGGCATCGCCACCGGTGACCAGGCGATCTTCATGCGGCGCGCCGAGTTCGAGGCGGTCGGCGGTTTCCCGCGCCTCGCGCTGATGGAAGACGTCGCGATGACCCGCCGTCTCAAGCGCCGCTCGTCGCCGATTTGTCTGCGGGATCGCGTCGTCACGTCGGGCCGGCGATGGGAATCGGCCGGCGTGCTGCGCACGATCGCGCTCATGTGGTGGTTGCGATTCCGATTCTTCCTCGGCGCGTCGCCCGATCGCCTTGCGCGGAGCTATGACGCGCGTGACTAGCCAGGCGCCCGTTGTCGAGAGCGAGGTTGCAAGCGTCGTTGCAACTGTGGTTGTGTTCGCCAAGGCACCGGTACCGGGAGCGGCCAAGACGCGCCTCATACCGCGTCTCGGCCCCGAAGGCGCCGCGCGGCTCCACGCGGCGCTCGTCGAGCGCGCGCTCGCGACTGCGCAGCAGGCGGCGCTCGGCAGCGTGGAGCTATGCTGCGCGCCTGACGCAGAGCATCCGTTCTTTGCGACATGCGCGGAGCGATACGGCGTGGCGCTCACGACGCAGGCCACCGGCGATCTCGGCGCGCGAATGCTGAGCGCGTTCGACCGCGTGGTGCCAAATCGCGGTGCAACGCTGCTCATCGGGTCGGATTGCCCGGCGCTCACGCCCGAACACCTGCGCGAAGCCGCGGCCGCGTTGGCGGCGGGGCGCGATGCCGTGTTCGGCCCGGCCGAGGACGGCGGCTACGTTCTGGTAGGTCTTCTGCGCGCCTCGCCTCGCGTATTCGAAGGAATCGAATGGGGCGGGCCGGACGTGATGTGCGAGACGCGCGCGCGGCTCGCAGCGCTAGGCTGGCGATGGCACGAGCTCGCCGAGCTCTGGGACGTCGATCGTCCCGCAGATCTCGCGCGGCTCGCCGAGCGCATCGAGGACGGCGCACGCTACCTTGCAGCGGCGATGAATGCCGGGGCCTAGGTTTCCGAGGCGCGCGTCGGTGCGCGCGGCACGATGAAGCGGTTACTGCTTGTCGGCGGCGGTCACAGCCATGTCGCGGTGCTGCGCAGTCTCGGCGACCATCCGATGCCGGAGGTCGAGGCGACGCTCGTCAGCCCGGAGCGGTTCACGCCGTACTCGGGAATGCTCCCGGGGCTCATCGCGGGCCACTATGCGCACCGCGAATGCCACATCGATCTCGCCGCGCTTGCCCGCTTCGCCCATTGCCAGCGTGTCGAGGCGACCGTCACGATGCTGGATCTCGAGCGCGGGATCGCCGTGGCGGCGGACGGTCGCGAGCATGCCTGGGATGTCATCTCGCTCGACATCGGCTCCAGCCCGGCCATGGCGGGCGTACCGGGTGCGCGCGAGCGGGCGATCGCCGTGAAACCCGTACACCGCCTGCTCGCTGCGCTGGAGGACGTTGCGGTCCGGGCACGCCACGGTTCCCTGCGCCGGATCCTCTTTGTCGGAGGCGGAGCGGCGGGCGTCGAGGTCCTGCTCGCGTTGCAGCACCGCTTGGCGACCGAGGGATTTCGGAGCGTGGAGATGCTGCTCGCGATCGATGCCGATGCGCCGCTGCCCGGTCACAACGAACGGGTTCGCGCCGCATTTGCGCGCGTCCTGGCCGACCGGGGCGTGCGCGTTCACGCGCGCAGCCGGGTCGTGCGCGTCGACGAGGGCGTGGCGCTGACCGAAGGGGGCGAGCGAATCGGTTTCGACGCACTCGTCTGGACAACCGGTGCGGCCGCCGCGCCGTGGCCGGGAGAGTCGGGTCTGAGCGTCGATCCGAGCGGATTCGTGCTCGTCGACGAGACGTTGCAATCGACGTCGCATCCAAGGGTGTTCGCGACCGGCGATATCGCCACGATCCGCGGCCACCCGCGTCCGAAATCCGGCGTGCACGCGGTCCGTCATGGCCCGCCCCTGGTGCGCAACCTCCGCCGCGTGCTCGCCGGCGAGCGGCTCGAGCGGTTCGTTCCGCAGCGCGACGCCTTGGCGCTGATCTCGACGGGCAATCGTTACGCAATCCTGTCGCGCGGCACCTGGGCGCTTAAAGGCGCCTGGGTGTGGCGCTGGAAGGACTGGCTGGACCGCAGGTTCATGCGGCGTTACGACGTGTAGCGCGCAGACGAGAGCCGGTCGCTGGCTTTCGCCAAGCAGCAGGTAGACCGAGCGATTGCCGCCCCTTCTTGCTCGGGCGCCGCGTCGGCGACGTGACGGACGAGCGTTGCCTCGCTCTGAAGGATCGGCCAAACTGCCGGGAGCGCCGACGTGGAATGCGCTCGACCGGTCTCTTTTTCTCAGAGCTGTCATGTCACGACTTCTCTTCCGCGATGACGCATATCTGCGCGCTTGTGAGACACGGGTCACGGGCGTCGACGCACGCGGCATCCGCCTCGAGGCGACCGTGTTCTATGCGAATTCCGGCGGACAGCCGGGCGATACCGGCACGCTCCGGCTCGAGAACGGAACGGAGGTCCGTGTCATCGACACGGTCAAGGGGAATGGACCCGACGAAGTGGTCCACGTTCCGGCGCCCGACAGCCCGCCAGTGTCGGTGGGAATGGGCGTGCAAGCCGAGATCGACTGGCAGCGGCGGTATCGGCACATGCGCCTGCATACCTGCATGCATCTCCTGTGCGCCGCGGTCCCGTACGCGGTCACGGGTGGACAGATCGCGGCCGACAAAGCGCGACTCGATTTCGACACGCAGGGCAATCCGCTGGACCGGGACGCCGTGGCGACGCGCTTGAACGAGCTCATTGCGCAGGGCGCGCCGGTTGGGGCGCGTTGGATCACCGAGTCGGAACTCGCGGAGAGCCCGCAACTCGTGCGCACGATGTCGGTCAAGCCGCCGACCGGACAAGGTCGCGTGAGACTGCTCGAAGTGAGCGGCATCGATCTGCAGCCCTGCGGGGGCACGCACGTCGGCAACACCGCGGAGATCGGCCGGGTCGTCGTGCTCAAGATCGAGAACAAGGGGCGGCAGAACCGGCGCGTAGTCGTCGGGTTCGCCGGCGAGGAGTGAGGCGCGAGACGCGCGCGGGTGTAACCGAGGCTGCTCCCGGTCGGGCAACGATCCGCGCGAGCGTGCTCGCGGACGTGCCCGCGATCACCACGATCTACGCGCACCACGTTCTCAACGGGCTTGCTTCGTTCGAGACCGTCGCGCCGGACGAAGCGGAGATCGCGCGCCGCCGTGATGCGATACTCGCCCGCGGCCTGCCTTACCAGGTGGCCTTGCTCGATGGCAACATCGCCGGCTACGCCTACGCCGGACCATACCGGGCGCGTGCTGCCTATCGCTACACGCTGGAGGACTCGGTGTATGTCGATCCATCAGCGGCCCGGCGCGGCATCGGGCGCGCGCTCCTCGAGTCGCTGCTCGCGACTTGCGCGACGCTCGGCTATCGGCAAATGATCGCGGTGATCGGTGATAGCCAAAACACGGCATCGATCACGCTGCACGAGGCATGCGGCTTCACGCGCGCCGGGTTATTGCGGAGCGTGGGTTACAAGCATCGGCGTTGGGTGGACAGCGTGCTCATGCAACGCTCGCTGGGAGCTAGGGACACCGCCGCACTGGAGCAAGGCGAGACGTGAACGCGTCATACGATCCGCGCCCGCGACACGCGCAACTTGCGCGGCAAGCGGCAAGATGCTATCGAGAAGGTGGCGCTCAGCCAAACGTCGTCAACGGGGCACCTATCAGAGGAGGCAGCACATGGCCGACACCATACGCAAGACCGACTACTTCGCGATTCAGGTTCCGAACCGCCCGGGTTCCGGCGCGCGCGTCCTCGCCGGGCTCAAGGCGGAGGGCGTCAACCTGATTGCATTCACGGCGTTTCCGAACGGGAAGACGGCGCAAGTCGACCTGGTTCCAGAGCGCACCGCGACGCTTCGCCGCGCGGCGAAAAAGCTCAACCTTCGCCTGGGCAAGCGCAAGACGTGCTTCATCATTCGCGGTGACGATCGGGTGGGCGCGCTCGCGAACACGTTGCAGCGATTGGCGGCCGCGCGTATCAACGTCAGGGCGCTCGATGCGGTCATCGCCGGCAAGGGCCGGTACGGAGCAGTGTTCTGGGTCAACCCGAAGAGCGTGGCGCGGACGTCGCGGCTGCTCCGAGCTCGATAAAGCCTGCGGGCAAAAAAATCCTCGAGGCGGCTGAGGAGGAGGGTGCGCCGCCCCGAGGGTCCACAGGAGAGAATGAAACTGCCGGAGTGCGCTGCCTGCATTGCGCGAGACATCGCACCCAAGCATCGAGGGGCCCGCCTTGCGGCGCGCCCCGCGACTGATTCCAAGCTTAGAGACTGTCTAATTATCTGTCCAATCGATCCGGGCAATCAGGATAATCATCCTGGTTGATATCTGCGGCCCCACGCCCCGGAAAACATCCCAGGGCGTTTGGAATTCGCGCCATGGGCGCTCAGGGTGGCCGAGCGACGTCGCCCGACCCGACGTTTCGCGGGTACGACATTGATCGGCGTGATCGAACCGAGCTAGAGTATTGCCCGTATGGATATTCGCGACGTTGATCTGAACCTGCTGGTGGCGCTGGATGCACTGCTCGCCGAGCGTAGCGTCACCCGCGCGGCGCAGCGGTTGAGCCTGAGCCAACCGGCGATGTCCGCGGCTCTGGCACGGCTGCGCATCCTGTTCACCGATCCGTTGCTGCTGCGAACCGCGCGCGGAATGCTCCCCACGGCCAAGGGCGTCGAGCTCGCGGCGCCAGTCAAGCAGGTGCTCGACGAGATTGGACGGATCGTCCGGCAGGCCGAGGCGTTCGATCCGGCGCGCGCGGAAGTGACGTTCACCATCACGGCGTCCGACTACGTGGAGTTCACCATCCTGCCGCGCCTCGTGGACCACGTCGAAGCCCGTGCACCCGGCTGCCGGCTGGCCGTTCGGCCGATCAACTTTGCGTCCCTGCCGGAGCAGCTCGAGCGGGGCGAAGTCGACCTCGCGCTGGTGAGCGCCACCAACGCGCCGGAGAACGCACGGCTGCGGCCGCTCTACCCCGAGCGTTTCGTCTGTGCCGTCCGGCGCGGCCATCCGCGCGCGGCGAAGCAGATCACGCTGGACGAGTTCTGCGCGCTCGAGCACGTGCTCATCTCACCGAGTGGCGGTGCCTTCGTCGCGCAGACCGACGCCGCCCTAGCCGCGCTCGGCCGCAGCCGCAGCGTGCGGCTCTCGGTCCCGCACTTTCTCCTCATTCCCGAGATTCTCGCGCGGTCCGACATGATGGCCGTATTGCCGGAGCGCCTCGCGCGCGCCCATGCCGACCGACTGCACGTCATGGAGATCCCCTTCGAGTTGCCGCCTTACACGATCGCGCAGGTGTGGCACGAGCGGACGCATCGCGATCCCGCGCGCGCGTGGCTGCGCCAGGCGCTCGCGGAGCTCATGGAGAAGGAGGGCGCGCCGATGCCGCGGATTCCGCGTCAGCAAAAGCGCACCCGCCGGGGCGACCGCCGCGCGACCCAGGCGGTCTGACCGGTCGGACGGCGGCGTCTTCGGGGGCGAACGGTCGCGCTCGCCCTGCAGCGCGGCGCAATCAGAGAGCCTTCGCCTCCTTCAGGAGCTGCGCCACCCGTTCTGCCAGACGGGCGTACCCGCGCCCGTTCGGATGGATCGGGTCCGATTTGAGCTCGTTGTCGGTGAGGATTTCTGCGAGTGCATCCCGCTCGACCGGGAGGTTGAGCTCTTCGCCAACCTCGATGTAGACCCGATGTGCCGAGGGGAAGAGCCCGGGCTTCGGCACCGCGATGAGCAGCACGGGTATGCCGCGATCGCGGGCGAGGCGCACCATCGCCCGCAGGTTCGCGGCGAGCGCAGCGGAGTCAAGCTTGCGCAGGATATCGTTGCCGCCATGGCAGAGGATGAGGAGCTGCGGGTGGACCTGGTCGAGAACGGCAGGCAGGCGGGCGAGCCCGCTCGCGCTCACCTCGCCCGGCACGCCCGCCGAGACGACCTTGCGACCGATCAGCCGCTCGAGCTCTGCGGGATAGCTTTGCGCCGCCGCGGCACCCGTGCCGAACGTCAGGCTGTCCCCGAGGGCGAGCACCACGGCATCGGGGGCGAGCGGCGCCAGCCGCGGCACCGATTTCCCGCAGCCGGCGAGCGCGCCGGCAAGGGCAAGCATCCCCGCGTAGGCGATGGCACGCAGCAGGTGGGATGGCATCGTCAGTAGAGCGGGAAGAAGTGCGGCACCAGCAGCGACAGCGAGACCCACATGATAACGAGCAACGGCAGGCCGCCCCGCACGAAGTCCGCGAACCGGTAGCCCGCGGCGCTCATCACGAGCAGGTTGGTCTGGTAGCCCATCGGCGTGACGTAGCACAGGTTGGCGCCGAACAGGATGGCCAGCACGAACGGTTCCGGCGCTGTGCCCAGCCCGTTCGCGATCTGGATCGCGATCGGAGTCCCGACCGCAGCGGCGGCGTTGTTCGACACGAAATTCGTGATCAGCGCCATGAGCAGCATCAGCAGCGAAGCGATCCATTGCGGCGGCAGTCCTTCGACTAGCCGCAGAAAGCCAGCTGCCAGGAAATCGATCCCGCCGGTGAAATTCAGCGCCTGACCGAGGGCCAGACTCGCCGCTACGAGCAGCACGACCTTGGAGCTCAGCGCGGCGCGCGCTTCCTGCCAGTTGATGCAACCGGTGGCGACGAGCAGGGTCACCCCCAGGAGCGCACCGATCGAGATCGGCACGAGCTGCGTCGCCGCGGCTGCCACCACGGCCACGATGACGGCGATGGCGATGGGCGCTTTCCGCGAGCGCGGCAGCATGATCGTCTCATCCAGCATGAGCAGGCCCGTGAAGTCCCGAACCTCCTTCAGGCGCTCCTCGTTGCCTTGCACGAGCAGGACGTCTCCCACCTCCAGCACGGTCTCGTTGACGTCCTTCGGCTTCACCGCCCGGGCCCCGGATGGCCGGTGCAGCGCGAGGACCGCCACGCCGTAGACGTCCGAGAAGCGCAGGCGCTGCAGGGTGGTGCGCGCGACGAGCGAGTCGTCCGTCACGACGACCTGGACGAGCCGCTGATCGCCGATGCGCAGCGGGTGCTCGTTGTCCACCGGATGCTCCTGATCGCCCGGATCGTAGAGCGTTGCGCCCAGGAGCTGCTCGTACTCCTTCAGGTTCTCCGGCGTGTCGCTGACGTGCAGCCGGTCGCCGGCGCGCAGCGTGAGCGAGGGCAGCCTGGCGAGGAACATGTTGTCACCCCGCTCGATATCCTCGATCCGAATGCGTCCGTCGGTCTTCTCGTACATCTCGCTCAGCTTGCGGCCGTTGGCGAACCCGTCCTCGCGGACGTTCAGCACCGCAGCGAAGCGCCGCGGCGGTTCTTGCTGGATCGGGCTCGACCGGTTCCTCAGCAGCCGTGGCAGGACGAGCCAGAGGTAGAGGAGTCCGCCGATACCGGCCAGCATCACGACCGGATAGAACTCGAACACGGTGAACCGCCGCACCCCGAGGTCCGCGGCGATCGACACGACGAGCAGATTGGTCGAAGTTCCGATCGACGTCGCCATGCCGCCGATCAGCACGGCGTAGTTCATGGGCAGGAGCATGCTCCCCGCGGGCGTGCTGGTCCGCAATGCGACCCCCAGCAGGATCGGCATCATCACCACGACGACGGGCGTGTCGTTCACGATGCCGCTCGCCGCGAAACAGAATACGAGCACGGTGACGAGCGCCACGCGCGGCGAGCGGGCCCAGAGCCGCGCGATGGCGCCGGCGACGGGATCCAACGCTCCGGTGACGGCGAGGCCCTTGCCGATGATCATCAACCCGCTGATCGCCACCAGCGCCTCGTGCCCGAACCCGAGGAAGAGCGAAACCGGCGCGAACTGCTCGCCGTTGCGCGCGTACGGGAAGATCTGGAAACCGAGCGTGAGCGCGGCGAGCACGCCGATGCTGGTCGTCTGGATAGGGATCCGCTCGCGCATGAAGAGCGCGAACGCGATCCCGGTCAGCGCCAGGACGGCGATCGCGTGCGCATCGAGCGGGGCGGTCATGGCACGATCGGACGGATCAACCGACCAGCAGGGCTCGCACGCGACGCAGGGTGGCTCGACTTCACGCCGTCTTCACGATGAGCACCGCGCACTGTATCCGATCCAGGACCTGCTCGGCATTGCTGCCAAGGAGCAGACGCTCGAATCCGGTGCGGCCATGGCTGCCCAGAATGACGAGATCCGAATTCTTGCGCTCCGCCGTATCGACGATCATCTCGGGCACCGGCCCCACGGGAACTTCGCCCTCGGTGTCGATCGCTTCCTTGCCGAGCAGCGTGACCAGCCGGTCGACGACCACCGGCGCCTCCTTGCGGCGATCCTCGCTGTGCGTGGGCACGTCGATCGAGATGACCGTCACCGGCGCGCCGCACAGTTTGGCAAGGTTTCGCGCGGCGACCGCGGCCGCGTCTCCGAACCGCGAGCCATCGGAGGCCAGTACGAATCGCCGGCCGGTGATCTCCGCGTAGGCCGGCACCACGAGAACCGCGCAGTGCGCGCGCTGTACGACGTCCCGGGTCGGATTTCCCGCCAGGAAGCGCGTCACGCCGCGCTCGCTACGGCCACCCATGAAGATGAGATCCGCGTGCCACCGATCCGCCTCGCCGATGATCTGCTCATAGCGCTTGGTGCCCTGCACGACCTGGCTTTCGCATTCCACGCCGGCAGCGATGGCGCGGGCCTTGATTGCGTCGAGGCGCGCGCGCGCCGAGTCCATTTCCTTGTCGAGCAGCTGCTCGCCCAGCGTCTCGTGCTCCACGCCACCCGCGACGACCGAGAGAACGTAGACCCGCGCGCCACACTTCTGCGCGAGACGCAGCGCCTCGCGCACGGCACCCTCACTCGATTCGGATCCATCGGTCGCCACGAGAAAGCGCTCGAATCGACCCACCGGCGATAGTTGCACGGGCGCGGCCACAGGCGCCGGGGCGACGGCCGCGGCACGCGCTTCGGCCGCACGATCTTCGCGAATCCCCACGCGCAGCGCCGCGAGGATGATCAATGCTCCGGTGGCGAGGGCGAGCACCATGATCCCGAAGCTCGTGCCGGAAAGCAGCTTCGCGGTGCCGGCGCTCAGACGGTCGACGAGCTCGAGCTCGGACAGATACACGGGGATGACGAATCCACGACTGACGAGCACCATCACCATGATGACGCCCATCACGAGCTTGATCATGTAGGGCTTCACGTAGGTCGTGCCGATCGCGCCGAGCTGGATGCCGAACAGCGACCCGGCGAGAATGATCATGGCAAGGCGGATGTCCACGAGCCCGCTCCAGGCGAACTTGATCGTCCCGCCGAGGCCCATCACGAACGCGATGACCAGCTCGGTGGCCGATGCCATCAGGCTCGGAGCGCCGAGCACATAGTGCATGCCCGGCACGCCGATGAACCCCCCGACCGCGATGGTGGCGGCGAGCATGCCGGTGGCAAAGCCGAGCGGAATGGTGAAGAGCACCGACACCCTGGCGTCGAGGCTCTTGAAGTACATCATCGTGTACGGGATGTTCACCGACTGCACCCAGCGCGCGAGCCGCCCGGTCACCTCCCGTGCCGCGCCGGCCCCGCTCCGATAGGTCCGGATCGCGTCGCGAAGGACGTAGCCGCCGACGATGGCGAGCACGACGATGAACGCCATGCTGACGTAGAGATTCGATCCGGCATCGCCGTATGCGCGCTTGATGTTCTCCTGCACCTGGGCGCCGTAGAGCACGCCGGCCTCCGCGGAGACGCCCATCACGAGGCCGAGCTTCACGTCGACCTGACCGTACCGCGCCCGTTTGATCGCGCCGACCAGGGCTTTGGGAAACTTGTGACAGAGGTTGGAGGCGACCGCGACGATGCCGGGCACGCCCAGGCTCATCATTGCGGGCGTCAGCACGAACGCGCCACCCGAGCCGATGAACCCGCTCACCAGGCCGCCAATGAATCCGACGACGAACAGGTAGGCGACGTTGAACGGATCGAGCTGGATGAAGTTGGTCGCGGCGTCCACGGACGGTTTCCCGGACTACCGCTTGGCCCTGACGCCCAGCACTTCCCAGAAATGGCCGGTGAACGTGCCGTGCGCGATCGAAAAGACGAACGCGATGATCACCGGAATCAGAAAGTACCAGCCCCCGCGCGCGGAACTCTCGAGAATGGGCTCGTCGAAGGCGTACAGACCGGCGTACAGGACGACACTTGTCAGGCCCAGGAACACCAGTTTGACGAGCTGCCTGCTCCTGCTGCTTCCCGTGCCTGCCAACGCTCCGACCTCCCATCCGGTTCGGGTCGCCGCGCCGGCGGCTGCGATCCCGTCGCCCACCGCCACCGTGACGGGGCATCATGCCCCGCCGCGCCCGCCGTCCGTGCAACGGGAAAATGGTAGCACGGCGCCAAGCGCTGACTGTATAGCGAGTTTGAAGGGCGCGATAAGGTGTTCTGCAGCGCAACCGCCCGCGACGCGCCAGCGCAGGCCGCGATCGCCGTGAGGCGAATCGTTATTTCACGCGGTCCGGGTCGCCGCCTTGCGAGTCGTCCCCAGGCTCCGGGGGCGGCAGGCTTGCGCATTCAACGAACACACGCGCCCGGCAGCGTGCACAGATCTGCCGATCGAGTTTTGGGAAGAGCGTTGTGATCGCATCGCTCTTGGTCGAGAAGAAGTTCTCCGCGCCGATCTGGCCGAGGAACTCCGGCTTCTTCAGCAACTCCTCCGCCTCGGCGCGCGCGCCGTGGAAGTACAGCCCCCCGCCGAGCGCGCGACGCATGCGTGCCTCCCGGACCAGAAGCTCGGCGCCCGCCACGTCCACGAACCGCACGCCCTTCACCATCAGCACGAGGCGCCTCTGGTCCGGTGAGCGCTCGCGAAGCCAGTCGAGATAGGTCTCCACATGGTTGACGGCGCCGAAGTAGATGGAGCCCTCAACGCGCAGGAATTTCAACTGCGGGCATTCCTGCAGGTTCTCGCGCAGGTCGGTGAACTTGCGGCTCGTCCGCGCAGGATCGGGAGCGAGACCGATCAGCCGTGGCCGCGCCGTGCGGTGGAGATAGAGGACGAGCGACACGAACACGCCCAGCAGGATCGCAAATTCGAGCTCGAGGAGCAGCGCAGAGACGAAAGTCAGCGTGAGCACCCCGGTCTCGGCCCGGCTGGTGCGCACGATGGTGCGGATGGACGCGAAGTCGAAGAGCCGCCACGCGACCAGGAACAGGATTGCCGCCATGGACGCCACAGGGAGGTAGGCGACCAGCGGCGCGATCGCGAGGACGATCACGACGAGCAGCAACGCTGCGAAGACCGCGGCGAGCGGCGTTCGCGCCCCGGCCTCGTAGTTCGCGCCCGATCGGTTGAACGAGGCGCTGGTCGGGAAGCCGGAGAAGAAGCTCGCGACGATGTTCGCAAGCCCCTGACCGATGAACTCCTGATTTCCGTCGATGCGCTGGCCGGACTTGAGCGCAATCGCGCGGGCGATCGACACGGCTTCCGTGAGGCCGAGCACGACGACCCCGAGCGCGATCGCAAGCAGCTTCCGGAACGTGTCGAGGTCGAACGAGGGCGCGGAAAGCCCGGGGAGCGCTGCCGGGAGTGCTCCCAGCGTGCGGATCCCGGAATGGGTCTCGCCCAGCTCGTAGTTGATGCCGTAGGCGAGCACGCTGCCCACGAGCAGCGCCGCGATCATGTACGGAAACCGCGGAATCCACCGGCGCGCCATGACTCCTGCAGCGAAGGTCACGCCGGCCACCAGCACGACGTACGGGTTCGCGCGAAGCGGATCCAGCAGAAACGCCGCCCAGGTCTGCAGAAAGGATTGACCGGGCGGGATCGCCATCCCGAAGAAATTGCTCAGCTGGCTGGTGATGATCAGGGCGCCGGCGCCCGCGGTGAATCCGACCACGACGGTGTGCGAGATGAAGTTGACGAGCGCGCCCAGGCGCAGCACGCCCATCGTCAGCATGATCAGACCGGCCATGAACGACAGCGTGAGGACCAGGCTCACGTACTGCGCCGAGCCCGGCACTGCGAGCGGCGCCACGGTGGCGAACACGAACAGGGACACCGCATTGGTCGGGCCGGTCACGGCATGCAGCGACGATCCGAAGAGGGCCGCGACGACGGTCGGCACCATCGCCGCGTACAGCCCGTACTCGGGGGGCATACCGGCCAGCGTGGCGAACGCGACCCCCTGGGGAACCACGATGATTGCGCCAATCAGTCCGGCAAACAGGTCCGCGCGGAAGGTCTCGCGCGTGACGAGCGGCCACCAGCGCAGCGGCGGGAGGACGCGGGCGATCGAACGCAGGCGGATGGCAAACATGGGCCGGATTCCTGCGCTCCCGGGAGCGCAATTCACCATGTTAGCAAACGGTCCCGGCCCGGCGAGCGATCGAACGCGGTCGTTCCGTGGACGCACCCGATTGCCGTGCGCGCGCCGGGCGGCCCGGTCCTTCGCTTCGACCGGCCCGGGCAGAATCGGGTAGGCTCGGCAAGATGAATGCGCCCAGCAGCCCGGTCGACGCGAGTCGCCAGGCCGAAGTGACCAAGCGCCTCCTGCAGGTGCTGCCCGAGACATCGGTGCTGCACCACGAGGAGGACACTCGGCCGTACGAATGCGACGGACTGTCGGCGTACCGCGAGCTGCCGATGGTCGTCGTCCTGCCCGCAAACGAGCGCGAAATCCAGGCGGTCCTCGAGGTGTGCAGCGAGCTCCGTGTCAAGGTGATTGCCCGCGGCGCGGGGACGGGGCTGTCCGGCGGCGCGCTGCCGTCGGGCGAAGGCGTGCTGCTCTCGACCGCGAAGATGGGGAAGATCCTCCAGGTCGATCCGGTTGCCCGCACGGCGCGGGTGCAGCCGGGTGTACGAAACCTCTCGATCACCGAGGCCGCAGCACCCTACGGGCTCTATTTCGCGCCCGACCCGTCGTCGCAGATCGCGTGCACGATCGGCGGCAACGTCGCCGAGAATGCGGGAGGCGTTCACTGTCTCAAGTACGGCTTGACCGTGCACAATGTCATGCGGGTGCGCGGGGTGACAATTGCGGGCGAAGTGATCGAGCTGGGCTCCGAAGCACTCGACGCGCCCGGCTACGATTTGCTGGCGGCGGTGATCGGGAGCGAGGGCATGCTCGCGGTGACCACCGAAGTGACCGTGCGTCTGATCCCAAAGCCCGAGCTCGCGCGCTGCATCTTGGCCGCATACGACGACGTGGAGAAGGCCGGCGACGCGGTCGCCGGCGTGATCGCCGCCGGCATCATTCCGGCCGGGCTGGAGATGATGGACCAGCCCGCGACGCGCGCGGTCGAGGAATTCGTGCACGCGAATTATCCGCTCGATGCGAAGGCCATTCTGCTGTGCGAGTCGGATGGCACCCCGGAAGAGGTCGCGGAAGAGATCGACCGGATGACTGAGGTGCTCAGGCGAACGGGCGCGACCGAGATCCGGGTGTCGCGCGACGAGGCCGAGCGGCTGAAGTTCTGGGCCGGGCGCAAGGCCGCGTTTCCGGCGGTGGGGCGCATCTCGCCCGACTACTACTGCATGGACGGTACCATTCCGCGCAAGCGGCTCGGTGCCATGCTGAGCGCCATCGCGGAGCTCGAGAAGAAGTACCGACTGCGGTGCCCGAACGTCTTTCACGCCGGCGACGGCAATCTGCACCCGCTAATCCTGTTCGATGCGAACGACCCTGACGAGCTCCACCGCACCGAGCAGTTTGCCGCCGAGGTGCTCGAGCTCTCGATCGCGTACGGCGGCACGGTGACCGGCGAGCACGGCGTCGGCATCGAGAAGATCAACCAGATGTGCGTGCAGTTCTCGCCCGACGAACTCGAGATGTTTCGCGGCGTGAAGCGCGCATTCGATTCGCCCGGACTGCTCAACCCCGACAAGAACATCCCGACGCTCCGCCGTTGCGCCGAGTACGGAAAGATGCACGTGCATCGCGGGCAGCTGCCGCATCCCGAATTGCCCCGGTTCTGAAGGAAGTCGCGAGCGCCAGCTGATGCCGGACGAGGTGAAAGCGCTTGCCGAGACGATACGCGGTGCCGCGGAAGCGGGGCGTCCCCTGCGCTTGCGCGGTGGTGGCACCAAGGATTTCTACGGCCAGTCGCTGGATGGTGACGTGCTGGACGCGCGCGGCCACGCCGGTATCGTCGCGTACGAGCCGACGGAGCTTGTGGTCACCGTGCGCGGCGGCACGCGCCTCGCGGAGCTCGAGGCGGCGCTCGCGGAGAAGGGGCAGATGCTCCCCTTCGAGCCGCCGCACTTCGGGGCCGACGCGACGGTCGGCGGTGCCGTGGCGGCCGGGCTCTCCGGCCCGCGGCGACAATCCGCCGGTGCACTGCGCGATTTCGTGCTGGGCGCGCGCATCCTCGACGGCCGGGGACGTGACTTGAGCTTCGGTGGCCAGGTGATGAAGAACGTCGCGGGCTACGACGTCTCGCGGCTGGTGGCGGGATCGCTCGGCACGCTCGGCCTGATTCTCGAGGTGTCGCTCAAGGTCCTGCCGATCCCCGTGACGGAGACGACGCTGCGCCTCGAGTTTCCCCAGGACAAGGCGGTCGAGACCATGAACCGTTGGGGCGGCAAACCGCTCCCGATAAGTGCCACGGCGTGGGCTGGTGGCGACCTGGAAGTGCGGCTGTCCGGGGCCGAGGCGGCCGTGCGTGCTGCGCGCGAGAAGATCGGTGGCGCCGTCGTCGATGCCGCCCAGGCGGCCGCATTCTGGACCGGCGTTCGCGAGCACACGGCCCCTTTCTTTCGCGGCGGTGCTTCGCTGTGGCGCGTATCGGTGCCTTCGTCCGCTGCGACGCTCGAGCTGCCCGGCGACCAGTTGATCGAGTGGGGCGGCAGCCTGCGCTGGCTCGCGACCGAAGCCGACGCGCGGATCATTCGTGAGCGGGTCGCGAAGGCCGGCGGACATGCCACGCTCTTTCGCGGCGGAGACAAGACGGTGGGCGTGTTCCACCCGCTCCCAACGACGATCGCCCGGATCCACGCGAACCTCAAGCGCGAGTTCGATCCGCAGGGCGTGCTGAATCGCGGCCGGATGTATCCGGGTTTCTAAGTCTCATGCAGACCAGCCTTGCCGAGTTCATCAAGGACACGCCTGCGGGCCGGGAGGCCGAGTCCATCCTGCGCAAGTGCGTGCACTGCGGCTTTTGCACCGCGACCTGCCCGACGTATCAGCTGCTCGGCGACGAGCTCGACGGGCCGCGCGGGCGCATCTACCTGATGAAGCAGGCACTCGAAGGGCAACCGGTCACGACGAAGACCCTGCTGCACCTCGATCGCTGCCTGACCTGCCGGAGCTGCGAAACGACCTGTCCATCGGGTGTCCAGTACGGGAGACTGCTCGACATCGGCCGTAGCGTCGTCAATGAACGGGTCGACCGACCGACGATCGACACTCTGCAACGCAAGGCGCTCGCGTCGGTGCTGCCGCGACGCGGGCTGTTCACCTTCCTGCTCGCGCTCGGCCGAATCGTTCGCCCGCTGCTGCCAGGCGTGCTGAAGGAAAAAGTGCCCGCGGCCGGGAACCCGGGAACGTGGCCGTCCGCGCGGCACGCCCGCCGGATGATCGCGCTCGCGGGATGCGTGCAGCCCGCGCTCGCGCCCGACATCAACGCGGCGGCTGCGCGCGTGCTCGACCGCATCGGCATCTCCCTGGTCGAGGCCCCGGGCGCGGGCTGCTGTGGTGCCGTGCGGTATCACCTCGACTACCAGGCGGACGGCCTCGACGACATGCGGGCGATGATCGACGCGTGGTGGCCGCACGTCGAGGCCGGCGCCGAGGCGATCGTCATGACGGCGAGCGGCTGCGGCGTGACCGTCAAGGACTACGCTCACCTCTTGGCGGGCGATCCGAAATACGCCGACAAGGCGCGCCGCGTCAGCGCGCTCACGCGCGACCTGTGCGAAGTGCTGGAGCCCGAGATGGACCGGCTCGGGCCCGCGCGGGACGAAGGGCCGCGCGTGGCGTTTCACTCACCTTGCACGCTGCAGCACGGGCAGCAGGTGCGGGGTGTCGTCGAGCGCATTCTGGCGCGCGCCGGTTTCCGGCTCGCGCCGGTGCCCGACGCACACTTGTGCTGCGGGTCGGCGGGGACGTATTCAATTCTGCAGGCGCGACTCTCGAAGGAGCTGAAGCGGAACAAGCTCGTCGCGCTGCAGTCGGGCATGCCCGACCTGGTCGCCACGGCGAACATCGGATGCCTCGCGCATCTCGCGGGCGGGTCACAGGTCCCTGTGCAGCACTGGATCGTCGCCCTGGACCGGCGCCTCGCGTCCTGACTCCGGACGGCGGAGACCGGCGGTCGCGTGTAGGCTTCGACGTTCCACTAGCCTCCCGATTTCATGCACCCACAGTTCGCCAGCGGCGTCGCGCTCGCGATGGCCGCGGTCATCGTCTGGGGCGCGCAGTTTCCCATCGCCAAGAGCGCGTTCGCGTACGTCGATCCGTACCACGTGTCGGCCATCCGCTACACGCTCGGTACGCTGCTCCTGGTGCCGCTTGTCGCGGCGCTCCAGGGCCCGCAATCGTTGCGTTACTACGGGCGCCTGTGGCCGGCGTCGCTGCTCGGATTGATCGGCATGACCGGATCGCCGCTCCTGGTGTTTACGGGTCTGTCGATGACGGGCCCCGAGCACACGGCGATCATCGTTTCGCTGCAACCCTCGATGACGGCGATCGCCGACTGGCTGGTGCACGGTCGCCGGCCCGCGCGCTTCACGCTCGTGTGCATCGTGACCGCTTTTGTCGGCGTCGTGCTGGTCGTGACGCAAGGCGGCACCGCGCTGGCGCCCGGACGCGATGCATTGCTGGGCGATGTGCTCGTCCTGGCCGGCGCGCTGTGCTGGGTGGTCTACACGATGGGCACCGAGATGTTCCGCGGCTGGTCGGCGCTCAAGCTGACGGCGCTCACGCTCATCCCGGGTTCGATCGGACTCGTGCTCGTGACGGCGGCGTTGGTCCCGCTCGGCGTCGCGACGGTTCCGACTTGGGGCGGCATCCAGGCGGTCGGCGCAGAGCTCGCCTTTCTCGCGGTCGTCGGCGTGGCCGCCTCGTTCATCTGCTGGAACGCCGGCAGCCGGCGGATCGGGACGCTCAATACCATGCTCATGATGAATCTGATTCCGGTCGTCACGTTCATGATCGGGTTCATGCAGGGCCGGCGCTTCGTCGCGTCGGAACTGGCCGGCGCCGCGATCGTGATCGGCGCGCTCGCGGCGAACAACGTCTACCTGCGGCGCGCGGCACGCACGGCGGCCGCGCGTGCCGCCGCCATTGGCGATAATCAGGCCCGGCCGGCCTGATCACGCAGCGCCGGACACGGCTCTAGAACCTATCTCATGGCGCGCAGACGCGACGATATCCCCGATCGACCCGCGAACCGGGACTTGCGATTGCTCGTGCGAATCGGCGGCTTCCTGAAGCCGTACCGAGGCCGCATCGCCGTCGCGGTGGTGGCGCTTCTGACGGCCGCCGGTTGCGTGCTCGTGCTCGGGCAGGGCCTGCGGCAGGTCATCGATGCCGGGTTCGCGGCCCGCGATCCCACGTCGCTCGACCGTGCGCTCTTCGGCCTGCTCGCAGTGGTCGGAGTCCTGTCGATCGCGACGTACGCGCGCTTCTACTCGGTGTCGTGGCTCGGAGAGCGGGTCACCGCCGACTTGCGGCGCGCCGTTTTCAGCCGAATTCTCGATCTGCCGCCCGGCTTCTTCGAGGCGACCCGCACGGGAGAAGTGATCTCCCGGCTCACCAACGACACTGCGTTGCTCGAGGTCGTGATCGGCTCGTCGGCGTCGTTCGCGGTCCGGAACTTTCTCATCACGACCGGCAGCCTGGTGATGCTGATCGTCACCAGCCCCAAGCTCACCGCGCTGGTGGTCCTCGGCGTGCCTCTCGTCGTCGTGCCGATCCTGCTCTTCGGGCGGCGCGTGCGGCGGCTGTCGCGCGCCACTCAGGACCGGGTCGCGGACCTCTCCGCCTATGTCGACGAGGCCCTGCACGAGATCCGTACCGTCCAGGCCTATGGCCACGAGCCGCACGATCGCCGGCTGTTCGCCGAGCGTGTCGAGAACGCGTTCGGCACCGCTTTGCGGCGCATTCGCCAGCGAGCGGCGCTGATCTCGATGGTGATCCTGCTGTCGTTCGGGGCGGTCGGGGTCATTCTCTGGATCGGCGGCCACGACGTCCTGTCCGGGCGCTTGAGCGCCGGAGAGCTGTCCGCGTTCGTGTTCTATGCAGTGCTGGTGGCCGGCGGGGCGGCGGCGATCTCGGAGGTCGTCGGCGACCTGCAACGTGCCGCCGGCGCGACCGAACGGCTGCTGGAGCTGCTCGCCACCGAGCCCGAGATCCGCGCGCCCGCCGATCCGGTCGCGCTTCCCGATCCGCCGCGCGGTGAACTCGATCTCTCGCGCGTGACGTTCTGCTATCCGTCGCGTCCGGATGATCCGGCGCTCGCCGATTTCACGCTCGCCGTGCGTTCCGGGGAGCGCGTCGCGCTGGTGGGGCCGTCGGGGGCGGGCAAGTCCACGGTGTTTCAGCTGCTGCTGCGCTACTACGAGCCGGGCGCGGGCGAGATCCGGCTCGACGGATACGACGTCCGGCGCGCCGATCCGCGCGCGGTCCGCAGCCGCTTCGCGCTCGTGCCGCAAGACCCCGTGATCTTCGCCGCATCGGTGCGGGAGAATGTTCGCTATGCGCGGCCCGACGCAGCCGACGTCGAGGTGCTCGAAGCCTGTCGCGCGGCGTATGCGATGGAGTTCATCGAGCGCCTCCCCGATGGGTTCGATTCCTACCTCGGGGAGCGTGGTGTGCGGCTGTCGGGCGGGCAGCGGCAGCGGCTGTCGATCGCTCGCGCCCTGCTCGCCGATCGCGCAGTGCTGCTGCTCGACGAGGCGACGAGCTCGCTCGACGCGCAAAGCGAGCGATACGTGCAGCTGGCGCTCGGGCGTCTCATGGAGGGCCGCACAACGCTCATCATCGCGCATCGATTCGCCACTGTGCAGGGCGTGGACCGCATCGTGGTGATGGACCAGGGTCGCATCGTCGCGTCCGGCACGCACGCCGAGCTCATGCGGGCCGGCGGGCTCTACGCTCGGCTCGCGGCGCTGCAGTTCATGGCCGAGGCCGAGACCGCATGATCTTGCGCGCGGCTTTGCTTGCGCTCCTGTGCGCGACCAGTGGCGGGTTGCAGGCGCAGGATGACGTCCTCAAGGTCGGGTCGAAGCGGTTCACCGAGTCGTACATCCTCGGGGAGATCATCCGCCAGAGCGCGGTGCGCGCCGGCGCGCGCGCCGCGCACCGCCAGGGTCTCGGAGGCACCGGCATCGTGTTCGCGGCGCTCGAAGCGGGGGCGATCGACCTCTATCCCGAGTACACTGGCACGATCGCGCGCGAGATCCTCAGGCTGGAAGGTAGCCCGACGATCGAAGAGCTCAACCGTGCCCTCGCGCCGCGCGGTTTCGCAGTCGCCGTGCCCCTCGGGTTCAACAACACGTACGCGCTCGCGATGCGCAACGGCCAAGCCCAGGAGCTCGGCATTCGCTCGATCTCCGACCTAGCGGCGCATACCGAGCTGCGCCTGGGGTTCGGGCCCGAGTTCATCGCACGGCCCGATGGCTGGGCCGGCGTCAAGGCGGCCTATGGTCTGCCGCAGCGCACGCCGCCGGCGCTCGATCACGGGCTCGCGTACGAGGCGATCGGCGCGGGCCGCATCGACGTCATGGACATCTACTCCACGGACGCCAAGATCGAGCGGTTTGACCTGCGCACACTCGACGACGACCGTGGCTTCTTTCCCAAGTACGATGCCGTACTCCTGTACCGCATCGATGTCCCGAAGCGCTTTCCTGAAGCGTGGCAGGCGCTCCTCGCGCTGGAAGGGAAAATCGACGCCACCCGAATGATCCGGCTCAATGCCGCCGCCGAGCTGGAAGGCCGCACTTTCGCCGAGGCGGCGCGGCTCTACTTCGACGATTCGACCAAGCCGGCGTCGGCTGGACGCGGGACGCTGTGGAACGCGGTATGGGGGCCGGGTTTCGTCCGTCTCACGCGCGAGCACCTCGTACTCGTTTTCGCCTCGCTCGCCGTGGCGGTTCTGATCGGCGTGCCCCTCGGATTCGTCGCGGCCAAGTTTCCGGCTGCTGGGCACGGCATTCTCGCGGTGGTCGGCGTGATCCAGACAATCCCCGCGCTCGCGCTGTTCGCTTTCCTCATCGCGCTGATGGAGGCGATCGGGATCCTCCCTGCGCTGGTCGCGCTGTTCCTTTACGCGCTCCTGCCGATCGTGCGCAACACGCATGCCGGCATCACGGGTGTCCGCGCGAGCCTCCGCCACGCTGCGATGGCGCTCGGACTCTCAGCGCGCGATCGCGTCCTGCTCGTCGAGCTGCCGCTCGCGGCGCCGACGATTCTCGCCGGCGTGAAGACCTCGGCCATCATCAACGTCGGCACCGCGACGATCGCCGCCTTCATCGGTGCCGGCGGCTACGGCGAGCGCATCGTGCAAGGCCTCGCGCTGAACGACACCACTCTCATGCTCGCCGGGGCCCTACCGGCGGCGGCACTGGCGATCCTCGTGCAGATCGTCTTCGACGTGCTGGAGCGAATGGCAAGCCCACTCGCGCGGGCCGGCGCCGGTTCGTAAGATCTGCGGCGGCGGCGCTGGCGATACTCGTGCAGATCGTCTTCGATGTGCTGGAGCGACTTGCCAGTCCGCTCGCGCGGGCCGGCGCCGGTTCGTGAGCGCAGTCGTTCTGGCGCATTGACCGGGGCCACGGGCGCTGTTGTATCATCGGTGCACTCGGCGCGCCGGCCATCAGAACGGCCACTAGAACGATCCTCGCCCGGCGCGCAAGCAGCAGACAGCAAGGGGGAAAAGCATGCTCATCGGTATTCCCGCCGAGACCCGTGCGGGCGAAGCGCGCGTCGCCGCGACGCCCGAGACGGTAAAGAAGCTCGTCGCCGGCGGACACCACAAGGTTCTCGTGCAGACCGGAGCCGGCGTGGGCGCAAGCATCCCGGACGCCGAGTTCGCGGCGGCGGGCGCGACGATCGCGGGCTCCGCAGCCGATGTTTTCGCGAAGGCCGATGTCGTGCTGGTGGTGCGTGGGCCGGACGCGAGCGTGGTCGGGCAGATGAAGAAGAGCGCGATGCTCGTCGGCCTGCTGAATCCCTTCGACAGCGGCGCCATGGAGAACTACGCGAAAACCGGCGTCACCGGCTTCGCGCTGGAATCGCTGCCGCGGACCACCCGCGCGCAATCCATGGACGTGCTGTCTTCGCAGGCGAACATCGCGGGCTACAAGGCCGTCATGATCGCGGCGAACGAATACGGCCGGTTCATGCCGATGCTCATGACTGCTGCCGGCACCGTGAAGGCCGCGCGCGTGCTGATCCTCGGCGCGGGTGTGGCGGGTCTGCAGGCCATTGCGACCGCGAAGCGCCTCGGCGCGGTGATCGAGGCGTCCGACGTGCGGCCGGCGGTGAAAGAGCAGATCGAATCGCTCGGCGCGAAATTCCTCGACGTTCCGTACTTGACCGACGAGGAGCGCGAGATCGCGGAGGGCGTGGGCGGCTATGCGCGGCCCATGCCGGCGGATTGGATGCGCCGCCAGGCGGAGCTCGTCGACCAGCGCGCGCGGGCGGCCGACATCGTGATCACGACGGCGCTCATCCCCGGGCGTCCGGCGCCGCGGCTGATCCGGGAGGACACTCTCAAGGCAATGAAACCGGGGTCGGTGGTCGTCGACCTGGCGGTCGAGCAGGGCGGCAACGTGGAGGGCTCCGAGGCCGGCAAGATCGCGGTCAAGCACGGCGTCAAGATCGTCGGGCTCCTCAATCTGCCAGCGCTGCTGGCCGCGGACGCGAGCGCGCTTTATGCGCGCAACGTACTCAATTTCGTCGCGCTGCTCGCCGATCCCAAGACCGGGGAGCGCAAGCTCGACCGCGAAGACGAGATCATCGCGGGCGCGCTGGTGTGCATCGACGGCGCAGTCGTCAAGAAACAGTGAGGAACGAGAAATGACCGGAACCATCGACCCGACCGTCTTCTACCTGATCGTCTTCGTGCTGGCGATCTTCGTCGGCTACCACGTGATCTGGAACGTGACGCCGGCGCTGCACACGCCGCTGATGAGCGTCACGAACGCCATCAGCTCGGTGATCATGGTGGGCGCGATCCTCGCCGCCGGTCCGGAGGAGACCGACTTCGGCTCGATCATCGGCGCGGTGGCCGTGGGCCTCGTCGCGATCAACACGTTCGGCGGATTCCTCGTCACGCAGCGCATGCTCGACATGTTCAAGAAGAAAGAGCCCAAGGGCGGCGCGAAGAAGGGCTGAGGATCCGACGATGACCGGCAATCAGCTCGCACTCTGGTACCTCGTCGCCTCGGTGCTCTTCATCCTGGCCCTCAAGGGGCTGTCCAGCCCGGCGTCCGCGCGCCGCGGAAACCTCTTCGGCATCGTCGGGATGCTCATCGCGGTCGCGTTCACGATGGCGATCGTCAAGAACCACACGCTCATAGTCCTCGCCATCGTGATCGGTGGAACGATCGGTGTGGTGGTGGCGCGGCGGGTCGAGATGACCCAGATGCCCGAGCTGGTCGCGGCGATGCATTCGCTGGTCGGCATGGCTGCCGTGCTGATCGCGATCGCCGCCGTCCACAATCCGTCGTCCTTCGGGATGATAGTCCCGATGCCGGCGGGCAACCGCCTCGAGCTATTCATCGGAACGTTTGTCGGGGCGATCACGTTCTCGGGCTCGGTGATCGCCTTCGGCAAGCTGGCCGGCCTTGGGAAGCATTTCCGCCTGTTCTCGAGCGCCCCGGTGGTCTTTCCGGGCCAGCATTTGCTGAACCTGGCTCTGGCCATCGTGATGATCGGCTTCGGGATCGCCTTTTTCATGGCATCGGATCAAGGCTGGATGCCGTTCGTCGTGATGACCGCGGTCGCTTTCGTGCTGGGCGTCCTGATCATCATCCCGATCGGCGGGGCGGATATGCCGGTGGTGATCTCGATGCTGAACAGCTACTCGGGCTGGGCGGCGGCAGGCATCGGCTTCTCGCTCGGCAACACGATGCTGATCATCGCGGGCTCGCTGGTCGGTTCGTCGGGCGCCATCCTCTCGTACATCATGTGCCGGGCGATGAACCGATCGTTCTTCAGCGTGATCCTGGGCGGATTCGGTGGAGCGGAAGGCGCGGCTGCGGCAGGCGCCGAGCAGAAGCAGGTGAAGTCGGGGTCGGCCGAAGACCTCGGGTTCCTGCTAGCGAACGCCGAGAGCGTCCTGATCGTCCCGGGCTACGGTCTCGCGGTGGCGCGCGCGCAGCACGCCGTGAAGGAGATGGCGGAAAAGCTGATCGAGAAGGGTGTGAACGTGCGCTACGCCATTCACCCGGTGGCGGGCCGGATGCCCGGGCACATGAACGTGCTGCTCGCGGAGGCCGAGGTGCCGTACGACCAGGTGTTCGAGATGGAGGACGTGAACAACGAGTTCGGCACGACCGATATCGCCCTCATTCTCGGCGCGAACGACGTGGTGAACCCTCTTGCGCTCGAGAAGGGCAGCGCGATCTACGGCATGCCGATCCTGGAGGCGCACAAGGCGCGCACGGTCGTGGTCAACAAGCGCTCCATGGCGGCCGGCTACGCGGGGCTCGACAACCCGCTCTTCTACATGGACAAGACCATGATGGTTTTCGGCGACGCCAAGAAGGTGATCGAGGACGTCGTCAAGTCCCTGGATTGAGCGAGGGGGAAGCAGGTGGTTCTTGCGGGCCGAAACCGGTAGGTCACGAACAGGAGGAAACCGGCTGGTTTCCTCCCGTTACCCTCCTTCTCGCTGAACTGAGAACCGTCAGTATCTGCCAACGCTTATGAGCATCGGGAAATCAGATCACGCGAGAAAGACCATCCTCGGGCGTATCCGGCGGGCGCAGGGGCACGGTGGAAAGGCGCCCACGAGCGACGAGCGCGCGGAGGTGGAGACGTACATCCGGGCGCACCCGCGCGGTCCGATTCCGCGCGTGGAGGACGACGTCGTCACGCGATTTCGCACCCGCGCGGAGTCCATGCAGACGACGACCGACACGGTCGGAGCCATGCGGGAGGCCCCGGCCGCCGCGGCACGCTATCTGCGGGCGGGGGAGTTGCCGATGACGGGGTGCGTCTGGCCGCAGCTCGCGCATCTCGACTGGCGCGGCGCGGGTTTCGAGCTTGCGGCGCGCGAGGCCGTCGGCACGGACCTCGTCGGCGTGACCGGCGCGTTCGCGGGGATTGCGGAGACCGGGACGCTCCTGGTCGTCTCCGGGCCGCAAACGCCGGCGAGCGCGAGCCTGCTCCCCGAGACGCACATCGCGATCGTGGAGGCGAGCCGCATCGTCAAGCACATGGAGGACGCCTGGGATCTCGTGCGCGCCGAGCTGGGCCAGTTGCCGCGCGCGGTGAACTTCATCTCCGGGCCTTCGCGAACCGGGGACATCGAGCAGGTTATCATCCTGGGTGCGCATGGTCCCTATCGCGTGCATCTGATTCTGGTGGGCGGACGTCCCGCGTAGTGGGGCCGCTTGCGGCCCGCGAGCGCGGGCATCGCTCGGACATCGGACTCCAAACCTCGAGCGGAACGCATGGGCGAGTACTTCTTCCTGCCGAGCTGGCCGCTGGAGATCCCGCAGCTGTTCTGGCTCGGCGTCGTGCTGCTCGGGGCGACGCTGCTCGGCGAAGTCGTCGACCGGCTCTTCCGGTTGCCGCGGATCATCGGCTACGTGATTGCCGGCGCCGTGCTCGGGCCCGAAGCGACGGGTCTCCTGTCGTACACCGAAGTGCGGGGACTGCGGCCGTTCTTCGAGGTGGCGATGGGAATCGTCCTCTTCGAGCTCGGCACGCGCGTCGATCCGGGCTGGCTGCGCCGCAATCCGTGGCTGCTGGTAACGAGCGGCGTCGAGTCGGCGCTCGCGTTTGGCGCGGTGTTCGGGATCCTGCTGGTGGTCGGAACGAGCCCTCTCGTCGCCGCAGCGGCAGGGGCGATCGCGATCGCGACCTCGCCGGCAGTCGTCCTGACGGTCTCGCGGGAACTGCGTGCCCAGGGCCAGGTGACCAGCCGGCTACAGCTCCTCACCGCGCTCAATTCCGTCTACTCGTTCGTCGTGTTCGGCATTCTGTACGCGTGGCTGCACCTGGAGGAACGCGGCAACGTCGGGCTCTTCACGCTGCATCCGCTTTACATCGTCCTAGGCTCGGCGTTGCTCGCGCTGGTTTCCGCCAAGGCGCTCCTCACGCTCCTCGCGCGGCTCGGCCCGCGCGGCGACGTGCAGACGATTTCGGCGGTCGGCGTGGTGATCGTCACCGTCGCGGTGGCGATGGCGCTCAAGCTTTCGGTGGTCATGGCCATGCTCGCCCTCGGGATCCTGACGCGCGCGCTCGACCGGGACCGTCGCTTTCAGGCGGTTTCCTTCGGCTATGTCGGTCAGCTCTTCGTCATCGTCCTCTTCGCGCTGACCGGCACCGCGCTGCCGCTCGACTTCGGCGCAACGGCGTTTGCCGCCGGTCTGGGTCTCGCCGCAGCGCGAGCGCTCGGCAAGGGTGTGGCGGTAGTGGGGCTCGCGCGCCCGAGCGGACTTTCTTACCGCAAGGCTTCGCTGCTCGCAGTGGGTCTACTGCCGATGTCCGGGGTCGCCGTGGTCATGGTGCACGAAGCCGGAACGATCTGGCCGGAGTTCGCACCGGAGCTCGGCGCCGTCGTGCTCGCCGCGGTTCTGATAATGGAGCTGCTCGGCCCGCTCGCGGTCCAGTTCGCGCTGCGGCGGGCGGGCGACGCGCCGGAGAGGAGGTGAGGCGTGGAACAGCTTGACTTCAAGCAGTCCGCGGCGCTTTCGATCGGCGTGGAGCTCGAGCTGCAGCTGGTCGAGACCTTCGGTTGCGATCTGACGCACGCGGCCTCCGACCTGATCGCGCTCGCCGCGCGCAAACCGCATCCCGGGGAGATCAAGCCCGAGATCACCGAGAGCATGATCGAGATCGCCACCGGGATCCATCAGACTCACGCTGCGCTCGACACGGAGCTCAGAGCGATCCGCGACGCGGTGAGCAGCGCCGCTGAGACGCTGAACGTCCTGGTGTGCGGCGGCGGCGCGCATCCGTTCCAGCAATGGACCGAGCGCCAGATCTATGACCGGCCCAGATTCAAGCACCTGTCCGAGCTGTACGGTTATCTCGCCAAGCAGTTCACCGTGTTCGGCCAGCACGTCCACATCGGTGTGCCGCACGGCGACGACGCGCTCTACCTGGTTCACGCGATGTCGCGCTACGTGCCGCACTTCGTCGCGCTTGCCGCATCCTCGCCGTACTTCCAGGGTGCAGATACCCAGTTCGAGTCCTCGCGGCTGAACGCGGTGTCGGCGTTTCCGCTCTCGGGGCGTGCGCCCTTCGTCCTGCGCTGGAGCGAGTTCATCGATTACTTCACAAAGATGCAGGGGCTCGGCATCGTCGAGAGCATGAAAGACTTCTACTGGGACATCCGTCCGAAGCCCGAGTACGGCACGGTCGAGATGCGCGTGTGCGACACGCCGCTCACCGCCGAACGGGCCGCGGTGCTGGCGGCCTACGCCCAGACGCTCGCGCGCTTCCTGCTGATCGAGCGGCCGTTCCAGGTTTCCGAGGACCTGCACCTGCCGTACGGCTACAACCGATTTCAAGCCTGCCGTTTCGGAATGGATGGAGATTTTATCGACCCGCTCGTGCAGTCCCACGTGGCGCTGCGCGACGATATCGCGGCGACGCTCGCGCGGCTGAAGCCGCACGCCACGGAGCTCGACACGGAGGGGCCGCTCGAGGATCTCGCGGCGGTCGCGCGCGACGGCACCACCGACTCGCGCTGGATGCGCGCTCGCTATCAACTGACCGGGTCGCTGCAGGATCTGGTCTGGCAGCAATGCCGGAAGTGGCGCGGAGACTCTTGAGCGACGCGCCGCCGCAAGCGAGATGAGCCGACCCAGACCGCTCCGGATCGGGCTCTCCGCCCGGCTGATGCACCAGCCCCCGTCGGAGCTCGGGTTCCGGGACAAAACCCTCCAATACCTCGAGCAGTCGGTGGCGCACTGGATCATGTCGCAAGGTGCGCTGGTCTTCATGGTGCCGACGCTCGAGAGCGCCGCAGAAGTGCGGCGCGCCGCCGTGCACGTGTCCGACTACGTGCGCGAGATCGACGCGCTGGTTCTGCAGGGCGGCGCCGACGTCAGCCCGACGAGCTACGGGGAGGAGCCGCTGCGTGCCGAGTGGGCCGGCGACCGTGTCCGCGATCTCTACGAAATCGAGCTGCTATGGGAATGCGTGATCCAGGGGCGGCCGGTGCTCGGAGTGTGCCGCGGTGCCCAGCTGATCAACGTCGCGTTTGGCGGCACGCTCTACCAGGACATCGCGACGCAGGTGCCAGCCGCAACCCTGCATGTCGACCGGGCCGTCTACGATCTGCTCGCGCACGACATCGAGATCGAGCCGGGATCGGAGCTCGCGCGGCTCTATCCGGCGGCCGCCGGTGCGCGCGTGACCAGCATCCATCATCAGTGCGTCAACCGCCTGGGAAACGGCCTGGTGGTGGAGGCGCGCTCGCCGGCGGACGGGGTGATCGAGGCGATCCGCTATACCGGCGCGGGCGACGTGATGGGCGTGCAATGGCATCCGGAGTTCCACCCGCCCGGAGAGAGCCTGCTGCTCGACAGCGGGCCGCTCTTGTACGATTTTCTGCGCCGTGCGGAGGGGCGGCGGCGCTGAACACGTGGATCTAAGGCGGGGGGGCGCTGTTTCCATCGGCCAGAAATCGCCGCATTTCCCCGGGCGCGATTTCATGCAGCGCTTGCACCACGCCGACCCTGATCGGAGCGGCGTTGGAGGGGTGCGCGTGCACCTCGAACGCGTCCTGGGTGAACCGAAGATCAAGGCCCTGGCCGCGGTAGCGGATCGCCATCTCCAGGCGCGTGACCTCATCCGGCAGGCAGGGGTTGAACCACAAGGTATCGCTGCGCGTCTCGATGCCGGCGTAGCCCCGCTGCAGCAGGTCGACGACGCTCGCCATGGCTCCCAGGTGGACGCCCTCGGGCGTCGTGCCACCCTGGACGTCGGCGATGTCGCTTTCCAGCGCTTCCTTGAAACGCTCCCACGAGCGGGCACGGCTCGAGCGGGCCAGCACCCAGGAGTCGACCACGCGGCTCAGTGTCGAGCCGTGCGAAGTGCGCGGCGCGTAGTACGCAATGTTCTGCGGGATGGTCGCGTACTCGAACGGATACCCGAGCCGCTGGAAGAGCTCGCCGAGCTCCTCTGCGGAGAACAGGTAGAACAGCATGAGCACGTCAGCCTGCTTCGCCACCTTGTAACGGTCGACCGAATCGCCCTCGGCCTCGAGGATGCGGTCGAGGCGGTGGATGTCGCCGTACTTCTCGCGGTAGCGCTCCCAGTCCAGCTCGCCGAGTTCCTCGTAGCCTTCGAACTGGCTGATGATCCCGTCGTCGTGGAACACCACCCGCATCTTGCGGCTCACCTCGTCCCAATGCGCCAGCTCGTCGTCGTGCAGGTCGAGCTGCTCGCGGAGCTCCCGGCTGCGTTCCTTGGGTAGTAGCGCAAGCACCTCGCTCGCCCGGCACAACACCCACGTGGCCATGATGTTCGTGTAGCTGTGGTTATCCAGGCCCAGTCGGTCGGCGCCCAGCTCAGTGGTGTGGAACTCGTCCGGCCCCACCACGCCCCGGATCTCGTAGCGGTCGAGCTCCGCGTTGTAGGTGGCGACGCTCGCCCAGAAGCGTGCGATCTCCAGGAGCATCTCCGCGCCGTAAAACGACATCAGCTCCATGTCGCGGGTCGACTGATAGTAGAGCCAGATGTTGTACGCGATCGCTGCGTTGACGTGCCGCTGCAAATGGGTGTGGTCAGGGAGCCAGCGCCCCGACACCGGGTTCAGATGCAGCAGCTGGGTCTCTTCGCGGCCACTCGAGCCGCTCTGCCAGGGATACATCGCGCCGCGGTAGCCGGCGGCACGGGCATTGGCCCGGGCCTCGTTCAACCGGCGGTACCGGTACCTGATCAGGGCTCGGGTGATCTCGGGCAGGCGCAGATTGATGAGGGGGAAGATGAACAGCTCGTCCCAGAAGATGTGCCCGCGGTAGGCCTCGCCGTGCCAGCCGCGAGCGGGAACGCCGACGTCAAGGTCCAAGGTGTTCAGCGACGCGGTCTGCAGGAGGTGGAAGATGTGCAGGCGGATGATCAGCTGCGTTCGGTTCCCGGCGTGCTCGTCCCGCTCTTCGATGGTGATGTCGAAACGGCGCCAGAGCTGCTCCCAGGCGAGCGCGTGCGAGGCCGCAAGCGCCGCGAATCCGAGGGGCCGGCCGAGGGCCTCGCGGGCGGCGACCCCGCATTCGGAGATCGCGCGATCACGCGAGGAGTAGAGCGAGGCGACCTTCTCGAGGCGCACCGTCTCGCCTTGCGCGATGCCGACCGAAAACTCCTGGGCGACGAATCCATCACCGCGCAAGACCTCGGGTTCGAGTTGGAGTTCGTCCGCGTCGCGATACACGCGGATGCGCGCGGCTTGCGCGATCTCGAGACGCGATTGACTGGTGCGCGTCTTGAGATAAATCGTATCCGCGGTGACCGCCTCCGCGGCGATCGGCTCCAGATGGCGGCGGGCGAGCGCTCGGTAGCGCGCCACGCCAGAGTTCTCGATCCGCCCGTCGAGAGCGCTCCGCACCGCGAACTCGCCCGACCAGTTTTCCGCGGTCAGCGCGATCTCGATCGCGGCGAGGTGCGGCGCGCTCATGTGCACCAGGCGGCGCTCGGCGAGTCGGGTCACCCGGTCCGCGTGATCGCGCCAGCGGAGGTTGCGCTCCAGCATGCCGCGACGCAGATCGAGCGTTTGGCGATACTCGAGCAGCTCCACGTCTCGGAGCGCGAACCACTCGCTACCCACCCGAAAGTCGAGCCTGAGCCAGTTCGGCAGGTTGACGAGATCTTCGTTCTCGACCGTGCGGTCGTCGAGTTCGGTGGCGAGGCGGTTGTAACCCCCGGCGAGGTACGTGCCCGGGTAATGCACGTCATCGGCGCTGGCGGCGAGCACCGCACCCCGCGTGGCGAAGTAGCCGTTGCCGAGCGTGCACAGCGCTTCGCGCAGACCCTCCTGCCCCGGATCGAAGCCTTCGAATACGAGCAGCCAACCGTTCACGGCGCGGTCTCCGGCGCGGCGGTCAATGCGTCAAGAAAGGCGCCCACCTCGTCCGGATCGCGCAGCGCGTACGCTGCTGCCGTGGCGCGCGGCGAATCGAGCACGGCGACGCCGATACCACGGCCGGCCAGCGCCCGAAACGCATCCTCGTCGGTGAGGTCGTCGCCGACATAGATCGGCAGCACGTCCTTCCCGTCGAGGTCGAGCGCGTCGAGCAGCCAGCGCACCGCGGCGCCCTTGTCCCAGGCGAGATCGGGTTGCAGCTCCAGGACTTTCTTGCCGTGACGCTTGCGCAGGCCGGGATGCTCCGCAAGCCCCGCGTCCACCGCAAGATGCACCGCTGGCACCTCGGCCTCGCGCACGAGCCGGTAGTGGACGGCAATCGTGAACCGCTTGCGCTCGAGAAGCACCCCGTCGATACCGCCGAGCGCAGCGCCCAAGTCGCGCTCGACGGCATCGAGCGTCGGTATCGCGCCTTGGGCCTGGGGAAGCGCCTGCTGCAGGCCCGCAGGGCCCGCGATGTCGAACCCGTGGCTTCCTGCGTAGATCAGATTCGCGAGCCCCACCCGCTCGCGAACGTCCAAGAGATCACGGCCGCTCACGACGGCCACCGGGCAGCGCGTCGCAAGGCGTGCGACCGTCGCACGCATGCGCTCTTGCATGACGGCATCGTGGGGACGGTCGACGATCGGAGTGAGTGTGCCGTCGTAGTCGAGGAACACGGCGAGGCGTTTCCCGCGCGCCATGGCCAGGATTTCTCCGATCCGATCTAGTGCCGATGGGATCGGATGACCCGCGCTCATCGCTGACGTCAGGGTGTGCTCGCGCGATCGACCGGACTATTCGCTCACCGGGCGGCAGTGGACGCCCACGACGTGCCGGTCGACGACGATCGCCTCCGGCTCCGCCTTGCCAAGAAGGATGAGCGTGATCCGCTCTTCCTTCACCTCGTGCATGACGTGTGCGACACGCACGCGCGTACCCCGCGCAATCTGCCGTCCGTCGACATCGGCCGGCTCGACGAACTCCATGACCTGCCCGACCTTGATTTCCATCGTTCAATCCCCTTGACCGAGCCGCCAACTCGCGGCCGATTCTCTAGTCGTGCGTCAGCGGCTTGTCGGTGAAAATGTAATCCCGCAGTTCGTGGTCGAACGCGGGATCGTGCCGGCGGATCCATTCGAGCACCATCGATGCGTGCTCCTTTTCCTCGTCGCGGTTATGCGCGAGGATGGCGCGTAGCTCGGCATCCTTGCACGCGTCGACCCGCTGGTTATACCAGTCCACCGCCTCGAGCTCCTCCATCAGCGAGACGATCGCGCGGTGCATGTCGCGCGTCTCGTCGCGCAGCTCGTTGGCCAGCTCGTGGTAGCCCTCGTTCGCCATGTAGATCTCCTTTCCTCGTTGCAATCGCGGCGAGCGGATCGATCGCGATCGCGCTCATTCGCCGACTAACCGGTGCGAATGCCGGCATCCGGCCTGAAGGCATTGTGGATTCGCGGGTGAGGACGGGATTGACCCAGATCATATAGCGTTGCCGCGACAACGCGGACGAGAACCGAATCGCGACTCGGAGTTGGCTTCTCGAAGCTGGGCAAGTTCGGCGACGATCTCCGCGGACGGTCAGAGTCGCCGGCGGCCGAACGGCCCCCGGCCGCGCCACCAGCGGATCATCAGATAGCCCCCGACCATGCCCCCGAGGTGCGCGAAGTGCGCGACGCCGGCTTGGGTCCCGGTGACTCCGAAGTAGAGTTCGAGGATGCCGAAGAGCGTCACGAAGAGCCAGGCCGGCATCGGAATCGGCGGGATGATGAGTAGGACCCGGCGGTTCGGAAAGTACATCGCGAACGCCAGCAGCAAGCCGAACACGCCACCGGACGCGCCGACGGTCGGGTAGGGCGGTGCGGCAAGGGCCGCCGTCACCACGAGCTGGGCGACTGCCGCGCTCAGCACGCATACGAAATAGAACGCGAGGTAACGCCGCTGGCCGACCACGCGCTCGATCTCGCCGCCGAACATGTAGAGGGCGAACATGTTGAGGAGCAGATGAGTGAGTCCCGCATGCAGGAAGCCGTACGTCACGATCTGCCAGGGCAGGAACCCGGACGCGAGCGGCCATAGCGCGAAGAGCTGGATCAGCGTTCCGCCGGCGACTGTCTCGAGGAGGAAGACTGCGACATTGACGATGATCAGCAGCTGTGTGGCGGGCGGGATGGATGGAAACATTTCAGGAGATCGGAGAGGGCGGCTTAAAACCCGCGGAGACCGGCAAGAAAAAAGGCGCTGGCCGGGGGGCCCGGCCTTGTGTGTCCCCGAGGGTAACACCAGACGAGCGCGCGCGGCGACGCTCGCAGCCTTCCAGACCGGTCTAGGCGGAAACGCGGAACGGCCGCGCCCCGCCGTACGCGGCACGATGCGCCATCAGAAACGCCGCGGCGTTCCAGGACTGGCGCGGCATGCCGTGGGGCTCGAGTGTCCGGCCGTGCAGCCACTCGTTGAATTGCCAGCCGCCAATCTGGTTCGCACGCGCGACCTTCGCGAGCTCGCGCTGCGCGCGATCGCGCAAGCCCGCTTCGGCGAGCGCGGTCACCCAGAACCCGCCGACGAACGGCCAGACGCCGCCGTTGTGGTATTGCCAGGCGAGATTCTGCCGGTGCCGCGACATGTACGGCCGCCAGAGGAAATGGGTTTCGCGGATCGGCTCGCATACCGCGCGCACGGGATACGGGTCCGCGACGCCGGCGCGTTCGAGCGAGCGCAGAATGCGCGAGCGTGTGGCGCCGTCGGCTAGCCCGCACAGGACGGCGAGGATGTTTCCGAACGTGTCGCCCTCGTTGCCGAAAAAAGCGAAATTGACGAACGAGAGATACAGACCGCGATTGCGTGCATCGCGCTTGACGTAGTGCACGAGCAGCCGCGCGCGGCGGTACTCGGCCAGCTCGGCCCCGAACGGATGGAACAGGTGGTTTGCGTTCGCGCGGGTTTCCCGCTGTTGGGGCAGGCGGAAGAGGCGCTTGACCCAGTGCCAGAGGGCGTTCGTGTACAGCACGAATCCGGAGCGGGGCATGATGTCGGCCCAGTCGCTCGCCTCGTTTTGCTGCAACAGGAAGAACCGCTGGTGCTCCTGCGCCTGGAGCCATGCGATGGCGCGGCCGATCTCGCCGGCGAATCGGTCGCGCAGCCGCCCACGCGGGTTGCAGAGATCGAGGAACGCCAGGCCGCCGAGCCACCAGAGGGTCGCATCGATGCAGCCGAGGTACCAGAAATCGGCTTCCGCGCGCTCGACGTCCACGAACTTCGGAATCTGGCCGTTCGGCGCCTGGTGGCGTGCGAGCGTGACGAGCCCTGCTGCTGCCGCGTGCTCGAGGTCCGGCTCTCCCGACAGGGCCATCCCCATCGCGCACACCGCGGCATCGCGCCCGAAGATCGCCGTGTAACCGCGCGCCCGCGCGCGTGCGGCGGGCGCCGCCGCGAGGATGCCCGGAGGCGTGAGATTGGCGCGCAGGAGCTCGATCGAGCGCCGGCGGCATTCCTCGGTGAGCGCGTGATCTGCGGACGTCGGCCGGCTCATGGCGCCCGCGCCGGTCAACCCACCGGGGGCAGGCGGGAGGCAGCAGGCGCGCGCGCCGGGATGAGGCCCGCGGCGAGCGACTCGAAGAGCGGCACCGGGCACACCAATCGCGACATGCCGGTCGCGACGAGGGAGGTGGCCATGAGCGGCATGAGCATGCTCTGGCTGTCGGTCATCTCCAGCACGATCACGAACGCGGTGATCGGCACGCGCAGCACGCCCGCGAAGAACGCGACCATGCCGAGCAGCGCGACCACGGCGGTCGGCAGGTAGGGCATGAGCACCGCGAGGTTGGCGCCCAATCCGGCGCCGATGGCGAGCGACGGCGCGAAGATGCCGCCCGGGATGCCGCTCACCGCCGAGACGATGGTCGCCATGAGCTTGTAGAGGCCGTAGGTCCAGTCAAGATCGGCGGTGCCCTCGATGATCTGGCGCGCCTCGTAGTAGCCCGTACCGTAGCTCGTGCCGTCCGACGCCAGCCCGATCAGCGCGATCACCAGCCCGCACGCGGCGGCGAACGCGATCGGGCGCATGCGGGAGAATTCGCCGAGTCGTCCCTGCAGGCCCCGCGCGGCGCCGCTCAGGATCCGGCTGAACAAGCCTCCGGCGAGACCGCCGGCCACACCGACCACCCCGATCGCGATCCAGGCCTCGCCCAGGCTCGCCTCGGCGGATGTCCGGCCGAAGTACGTGTAGTCGCCGAGCACCGCGAGCGCGATGAAGCCGGCGAGGATCACTGCCGTGAGGATGGTGCCGCTCGTGCGCTCCTCGAGCGATCGGCTCATCTCGACCGCGAATACGATGCCGGTGAGCGGTGTATTGAATGCGGCCGCGATCCCGGCCGCACCGCCGGCCACGATCAAGCCCCGCTCCAGGCCCGGATACGCGGGTCGGCCGACACCGCCGAGCGCGTGCATGATCGAGGCGCCGATCTGGACCATCGGCCCCTCGCGGCCGACCGATGCGCCGGCGCCGATGCCGAGCAGCGTGAGCGCGATCTTGCCGAATGCGATGCGCAGGCTGATGAGTCCGGAGCGTGCGGAGCGCTCGGTCACCGCGAGCGCGGCGATCACGGGTGGGATGCCGCTGCCGGCGGTGCCCGGAAAGAAGCGCACGAGCCACGCGGCGAGCGCCACGCCCACGGGCGTGACGAGCAGCGGCAGGTAAGGCGACTGATCGATGCGCCGGCGAAAGAACGCTTCCACGAAGTCGGCGGCGAGGGCAAAGAAGATCGCCGTGCCGGCCACGCTTGCGGCGGCGACCCACAACGCGACGCGCTGCGTCCAGATCCGGCGCGACCACAGCTCCTGAAGTTGTGTCCCTTCGACGCGCGGCGGCGTGGGCGCGCTTCCCGGGCGAGTCTCACCACTCGCGGCAGCGGGCGAGGCCCCATCGGTCGGCGGCCGATCGGGCGGCGGTTCGGCGGTCGGCTCGCTCACTTTCGAGGTTGGATGTTATACGTAAGCAGCGCGCCGGGAAAGTTTGCGAACGCGTCGGCAAGCAGAATCCGGCCATCGCGCACCGCCACCCGCTCGCCGGTGAGCGCGTTCACGAGCTGCACGTCCGCTGGCAGCGCGTGAGCGTCGATAGTCGTGTCGCCCCAGACCGCCGCGCCGATCGGCGCCACGCGCGTATCGACGCCGAGCGATGCCCAGAGCCGGCCCGCGATCGCGATCACGCCGGCGTCCGCGTGCCGGCGCGCGAACGCGACGACGTGATCGGCGCGTGTACCGCTCGCAGCGAGCGGCGCGTAGTCGCCTTGCTCGAACAGCTTCGGATGCAGCCGTCGCAACCCGAGCGCGCGCCACACGACCCAGAGCTTGGCGCGCCCATCGTCGGGCGCCTCGGCCATCTCGCGAGCCGCGTTCGCCATGCCTTCCGATCCTGCGATCGCCGTCATTCCCTCCAGCATCGCCTTGCGGTGTGCGTAGTCCACCGGGCGCCGATTGTCGGGATCGACGAGACTGAAGTCCCAGATCTCGGTGCCCAGGTAGATGTCGGGCACGCCGGGCGAAGCGAGCTTGATCGCAGTCATCGACAGGCTGTTCAGCATCCCGAACCAGGCGATCGAACGGACCTGCGCCGCGAGATCGTCAAGAAACAGGTTGGCCTCGCGCCGACCGAGCAGCTGACGCACGAACTCGGTGACCGCGGCCTCGTAAGGCTCCGACACGCTGATCCAGCTCGATCGGACTTTTGCCTCGCGGATCGCCTTCACCATGTAGCGCTCGATGCGCTCACGGTACGTTGCGAGCCCCGCATCGTCGAGGCTCTCCAGGGGAAACGTTCCGAGCAACGTCTGGTACAGCAGGTACTCGTCGTTGCGCGAGGGCGCGGGAGCGCGATCCACGGTGCGCTTGCGGGCGCGGTTCATCCTGCTCCAGCGGCGCAGGACCAGCCGCCAGGCGGCGGGCATCTCCGACAGCACGTCGATGCGCGTCCGCACGTCTTCGGCACGCTTGTTGTCGTGCGTCGAGGTGGCGAGCATGGTGTGCGGCCAGCGTGCTGCGCGATCGGCGCTCGCGCCGTGGAATGCCGTGACCGTGAAGCCGAACAGGTCCGGGTCACCGCCGACCTCGTTCAGCGACACGAGACGGTTGTAGATGTAGAAGGCCGTGTCCTCGACACCCTTTGCGGTGACCGGCGCGGTGAACTGCTGGAATTTCATCGCGAACGCGCGAAATTGCGCCGCGTGCTCCGGCGACGCGCCCTTCGGTGCGCGGCCGAGCATGGCGACCCGCACGAAATCGAAGATGCTGATGTCAGCCGCGCGGCTGCGGCGCTTGGCGTGCGCAATCGCCCAGTCGATCTGGCGCCGATCCTGCTGCGTGACGCCATCGGCTATGTAGGTCCGGTAGACGGGAAAGCACGCGACGATTTCGGTGAGCGCCTCGCGCAGGGTGTTGAACGTGTAGTCCCGGGTGCGCCGGTCCGCGCGCGCGATGCGCAGGAGCGCGTTGGCGAGAACCGTCAGCTCCGAGGCGAGCGCGGAGCGCATCGTCGTGCGCTTGCCCCGGTAGATGATCTCGCCCAGCTCCAGCGCCTCGCCGATAAACGCTCGGTAGATGCGGTCGAATTTGCTGCGCGCCGAGCCGTCGACGAAGAGGCCGTTAACGACCGTGGCAAAGCGGTAGCCGGTGGTGCCGTGCACTGCCCAGCTGTCGGGCACGTGCTCGTGACCTGCCGTGATCTTCTCGACCAGCACGTAGAGCGGGCAGGCCGGGCGGCCGTTTTCGGGCGGCGGAATGTCGATGCCGGCGTGCTGGGCATAGCGCTCCTGCAGTCGACGGAAGTACTGCGCCGGATCGTACAGACCGTCCGGATGGTCGAGGCGCACCCCGTCCACCTTGCCCTCGACAAGGAGGTCGAGCACGAGGCGGTGCGTGGCCTCGAACACCGCCTCGTTCTCCATGCGCAGCCCGGCAAGCTCATTGATGTCGAAGAACCGGCGGTAGTTGATCTCGTCGGACGCGACCCGCCAGTAGGCGAGGCGATAAGCCTGCCGCTCAAGGAGTTCGTGCAGGGTCTCGAAGCTCTCGCCATCGCCCGCCGTGCCATTCATGACGCGCACTGCGCGCTCGATGGCCTCCAGCACGGCCGGCGCCTCACCGGCGAGCTGCGCGAGCCGGCGTTTGTGTAGCTCCTTGTCGCGGTGGCGCTCCGAGACGGCCTCGGTAGCAGTGCTCTCGCGCTCCGGCAGGTGTCCGAACGCGGCGATCAGACTCGATAACTGGGCCCCGCTCGGGCCCGTCTGATCGGCGGGTCCCAAGGTGCGCAACGCCCGTTCGAGGATGCGCGGATACTCGCGCGGATCCACGGGGAAGCGGTGCTCGAAGTAGAAGACGCTGAACGTGCCGCCCGGCGCGTCGAACGCGAGCTTGAGCTCGCCGCGTTCCAGCACCAGCCCGTAATGGTCGCCGAGCACCGGGATGAGCACCCGGTTGGCGAGGTGCACGTTCACCGGTTGCCAGTCGATGTCGAAGTGGCCGGCGTAGACCGACGCCGGTCCGTTCTCCAGCACGTCCAGCCACCAGGCGTTGTCCGCGCCCATCACGCCCATGTGGTTGGGGACCATGTCCAGGATCTGGCCCATGTCATGCGCGCGCAGCACCGCGACGAAGCGCTCGAAGTCGTCGCGGCTGCCGATCTCGGGGTTGAGCGAGGCGTGGTCGATGATGTCGTAGCCGTGCGTGCTGCCCGGTCGCGCACGCAGATACGGCGAGCAGTACACGTGGCTCACGCCCAGGGCGGCGAGGTAAGGCACGAGCTCGGTCGCCTGCGCGAAGTTGAAATGCTGATGGAGCTGCAGGCGGTAGGTCGCGCGCGGAATGGGCGCGACCGCCGCGGCGCCGCGGCGCGCCCGCGCAGGCTGCGCGCGGGCGCGCAGCTCCGCCAGAGCGTTGGCGAGCGCGACGAAGCGCTCGTCGTCGCCGAAGCGCTCGAGCTCGAGCGCGAGCTTCCGGCGCCAGTTCGGATGCTCGTCCGTGGTGGCCGGCAGATTCACCTGTTCCCGCATCCCGAGCACGTCCTCGGGCTGGACCACCAGGATCTTCGCGGGCGTACGCGCAAGATAGACATGCAGGTTCCGCACGAACTCCGGCGTCATGTTGGGCAGCGACACCGGGTTCACGGTCGCCCCCTGCGGCAGCAGCCCTTCGCGCTCGACCGCGAGGAGCAGTCGCGCGCGGTCCTGGGCGCGCTCGACGATGCGGCTCTGGCGCTGCGCCTCGACCGGGATCAGGCCCAGCTGGTCGCGCAGCAGGAGATCGCTCCCTTCCCAGTAGCCGGCGAGCGTGGGGAGGTCGTGCGTGCTCGCGGCCACGAGCGCATCGGCGGGGTATTGCGCGGGCGCGAGAAAGTCGCCTTCGGCATTGCGCTCGAAGAAGAGCAACCGGTAGGACAAGATCCCGTAGGCACTGAGCGCGTCGCGCACCTCGTCCGGGACGGTGCCGAGATCCTCCCCGATGACCATGCACTGATTGCGATGACTCTCGAGCGCGATGATCCCGAGCAGGTCGGCGAACGGGTAATGCACGTAGGCGCCGTCGGCGGGCGACTTGCCCTGCGGGATCCAGTACAGCCGGGCGAGGCCCATGACGTGGTCGATGCGCAATGCGCCTGCGTGGCGCATGTTCTCGCGCAAAGTGGCGATGAGCGGCTCGTAGCGAACCTCGCGCAGCCGCTCCGGGCGCAGCGGCGGCAGGCCCCAGTTCTGTCCCGCCAGGTTGAAGTCGTCGGGTGGTGCACCCACGCTCGCCGTCACGGCGTAGAGATCCTGATTCGCCCAGGCCTCGGCGCCGCCGCGATCGATCGAGACGGCCAGGTCCTGGTACAGCCCGACGCCCAGCTCGAGCTCGTACGAACGTCTGCCGACCTGCGCGAGCTGCAGCTCGGCCTGCCACTGCAGGTACTGGTAGAACTCCACCCGCGCGACATGCTCTTCCGCGAACCGCTTGACCTCCTGCGAGTCGGGATTGCGGTAGGGCTCCGGCCATACGGGCCAACCCCAGACGCTCGGATCTTCGCGGTGGAAATGCTCCTGGATCGCCTCGAAGAGCCCGTGGCGCCACAAGTGCTCGCCGCGTTCCGCCTGGAATGCGCGAAACGCCCGCGCACGGGCGGTGTCCGCCCCCAGGTGCCGATCGCGGAAGTGCGCGTGCAGGCGTTCGAGCACTGCGAGCTTCGACTCCGCGACCGCTGGATAGTCGACCAGCGGCACTTCGCGCAGCTTCTGAACCCGGGCTTGGAACGGTGCCGAGAAGACCTCGTTCACGGCTGCTTCGCACTCGCGAAAATCCTCCACCGCCTCGACGTCGATATAGAGCACGTTCACGAACAGGCGGGATGACGGGCTGTAGGGGCTCGCGTGCGCCGGGTTGTGCGGGAACAGTGCGTGCAGCGGATTCACGCCCACGACCGCGGCGCCGCGATGCGCCCACTGCTCGAGGACGGTGCGCAGATCGGTGAAATCGCCGATCCCCCAGTTGCGCTCCGACCGGAGCGCGTAGACCTGCGCGACGGCGCCCCAGACGCGCCCTTCGCCCTGGACCGCAACCGGACGGAAGCACGCGGGGGGCGCCACCACGAGCAACGATTCCGCCACGGCTGCATCGGCGTGGCGAATCGCCACACGGTGATAGCCGGGCCCGACCGCGATCGGCAGCGCGAGCGTGCGTGCGACGAATGCCTCGCTGCGCTCGGGGCTCGGCAGCTCACCGGGCGCGAACTGGCCGGCGTGATGCGCACCGTTCTCCTCGACGAGCTGCCAGGCAAGGGGCGCCGCATCGAGCGCCGCAGGCAGATTCAGGCGTAGCGGCCACGGCGCGTCGCCCTCGCGCACGACGATCACCGGCGGCAGGATCGCGCGCCAGCGATCCGATTCGTGCGCGCGGAGCGCCGCTTCGACCGCCTCGGGGGTGGCAGCATGGACGCCGAACTCGGCGAGCAGCGCGACGAGCGTCGCGTCAGCCACGTCGTGGCGCTTGCCCCAGATATCGGTGTAGTCTGATGCGATGCCGTGCAGGCGCGCGAGCGCTGCCGGTCCTCCCGCACCGCTCATGCGGGCATCTCCAGCGTGACCGCGACCGACTGGGCCGGCAGCTCCCGGCGCGCGAGGGCGCTCTTCGTTTTGGCGTCGGAGGCGTACAGCACGTCTCCCGCCGGAACGTCGACGCCGCCGCACTGGGCCGGCGAGAAGTTTGCGACGAGGTGCAGCCGCGCGCCGTCGCCGAGCGTCCAGTCGACGCGCAGGGCGCCGCCCTCGATCAGCGCGAACGTGCCGCCCGATCGCATGCCGGCGAGGCGGGGCACGATGTGACGGTGGCGCAAGGCGAGCAGCTCGCGGTACAGCGCGAGCCACTCGACATGCGGCGCGCGATCGACCTCGGACCAGTCCAGCTTCGACGCGGCGAAAGTTGCGGGACTGTTCGGGTCGGGAATGGTGGCCTGCACCGCGGGATCGCGGAAGCGCGCGAATTTGCCGAACTCTTCACGGCGGCCCTTGGTGACCGCTGCAGCGAGCTCCGGCCCGAACTCGCAGAAGAACTGAAACGGGCTCCCGGCGCCGAACTCTTCGCCCATGAAGATGAGCGGCGGCGCAGGGGAGAGCAGGAAGCACGCGACGGCGGCACGCAGCGCCCGCGGGTCGGCGATCTGCGCGATGCGCTCGCCGAACGCGCGGTTGCCGACCTGATCGTGCGTCTGGACGAACGACACGAACGCCATTCCCGGTAGCTGGGCGCTCGGCTCGCCGCGCGCGGTGTGGTCACGATACGCCGAGACCTCGCCCTGGTAGGCGAATCCTTCCGCCAGGCAGCGGCCGAGATACCAGAGCGGCCGCTCCGCGTAGTCGTCGTAGTAGCCGTCGCGCTCGCCGGTGACGAGGATGTGAAACGCGTGGTGGATGTCGTCGTTCCACTGCGCGGAGGCCTGGACCGGCGCGAGCTTCGCGTCGCGTGCGAGGTAGCGGGACTGGTTCTTGTCGTTCTCGAGCACGATGTGCACGTGCCGGTCGCGGCCGGGGCCCGCGCGCAGCGCTACGCACAGCTCCGCGACGATATCCGGCTGCGAGTCGTCCGCGATCGCGTGGATCGCGTCGAGCCGCAGGCCGTCCATGCCGTACTCCTCGAGCCAGAAGAGCGCGTTGTGGATGAAGAAGTCGCGCACCACCCGTGAGCCGTCGGCGTCGAAGTTGATCGCCGCGCCCCACGGTGTCTGGTGGCGCGGATTGAAGAACTGCGGCGCATAGGCGTGCAGGTAATTGCCCTCGGGCCCGAAGTGGTTGTAGACGACGTCGAGGAGCACCATCAGCTGTTTCGCGTGCGCCGCATCGACGAGTCGCTTGAGATCCTCGGGGGTGCCGTACGCCGAATCCGGGGCGTAGGGCAGCACGCCGTCGTAACCCCAATTACGGGTTCCGGGGAAATCGGCCACGGGCATGATTTCCAGCGCGGTGACGCCGAGACTGGCCAGGTAGTCCAGCTTGCCGATCGCGGCGGTGAAGGTGCCCTCCGGTGTGAAGGTGCCGATGTGCAGCTCGTAGATCACCGCCTCCTCCCACGGACGGCCTTGCCAGCCTGCATCGCGCCAGGTGAACGCCCGCGGGTCGACCACCATGCTCGGCGAATGGATGTCGTCCGGATTGCTGCGCGATGCGGGGTCGGGGACCTTTAGATCGCCGTCGATGCGGTAGGCATAGCGGGTGCCAGCCGGCGCATCGCCAACGACGGTTTCGTACCAGCCATCCGGCAGCGCCGGCATTGCACGAATAGTGGCAGCGTCGCCGGATCCGAGCGCGATCTCGACTCGCTTCGCACCCGGGGCCCAGAGCCGGAATCGGGTTGTACCGTCCGCGCGCAGCTCGGCGCCGAAAGGCATTGAGTGGCTGCGTTTCATGCGTCAGATCTCCTTTCGTCGGGGTTGCGCGGCGGTGCCGTCAGCCCCCGGCCTTCGCGTGCAAGAGCAGCGCGAGCGAGCGCCCGTTGAGCGTGTACTCGGTGCCGGAATCGATGGTTCCGCCCGGCGCGAGGCCGTCCTGATGGCTCGTGTCGAGCATTACCACCCAGCGCCCTCCGTACTCCGGCATGCGAAACGGAACCACGTCGTGGTGGGCGTTGAAGAGCAGCAGGAAATTGTCGTCGCGCAGCAGCTGGCCGCGCGCGTCGGTCTCAGTAAGCCCCTCGCCGGCGAGATACACGCCCAGCGCGCGCGCGTGGTGCTTCTCCCACTCCTCGTCGCTCATCTCGTGGCCCGCGTCGGTGAGCCAGACGATGTCCTTCACGTCGCGGCCCCGCAGCGGGCGTCCTTGGAAGAAGTCGCGGCGCCGGAACACCGGGTGCGCGCGGCGCAGCGCAATCAGACGCTGCACGAACCGCAGGAGCTTTTGCTGCGCGTCATCGAGCTCCCAGTCGTGCCACGAGATGGCGTTGTCCTGGCAGTACGCATTGTTGTTGCCCTGCTGCGTGCGGCCGATCTCGTCCCCCGCGAGCAGCATCGGCACGCCCTGGGAGAAAAGCAGCGTAGCGAGCAGGTTGCGGCTCTGCCGCGCGCGCAGCGCGTTGATCGCCGGGTCGTCGGTAGGCCCCTCGACGCCGCAGTTCCAGGAGAGGTTGTGATTGTGGCCGTCGCGGTTCTCCTCGCCGTTCGCCGCGTTGTGCTTCCCGTTGTAGCTCACCAGGTCGCGCAGCGTGAAGCCGTCGTGCGCCGCCACAAAATTGACGCTGGCATGGGGCCGCCGCCCGCTGCGCCCGTAGAGGTCGCTCGATCCCGTGAGGCGGCTCGAGAACTCGCCGATCAGGCCGCCGTCGCCCTTCCAGTACGCGCGCATGGTGTCGCGGTACTTGTCGTTCCACTCCGCCCAGCCGGTGGGGAAGTTGCCCACCTGGTAGCCGCCCTCGCCGAGGTCCCAGGGCTCTGCGATCAGCTTGACGTGGTTAAGGATCGGGTCCTGGCGCAGGATGTCGAAGAACGCGCCGAGCCGATCCACCTCGTGGAGCTCCCGCGCGAGCGCCGCAGCGAGGTCGAACCGAAATCCGTCGACGTGCATCTCGGTGACCCAGTAGCGCAGCGAGTCCATGATGAGCTGCAAGACGCGCGGGTGCTGCATGTTAAGGGTGTTGCCGCACCCGGTGTAATCCATGTAGTGGCGTCGGTCGCCCTGGACGAGCCGGTAGTAGGAGGCGTTGTCCACGCCGCGGAAGCAGAGCGTCGGCCCGAGCTGGCTCCCCTCCGCGGTGTGGTTGTAGACCACGTCGAGAATGACCTCGATGCCGGCCGAGTGCAGCGTCTTCACCATGGTCTTGAACTCGTTCACCTTGCCCGAGGCCGAGTAGCGCGCTTCGGGCGCGAAGAAGCCGATGGTGTTGTAGCCCCAATAGTTGTGGAGCCCCCGCTCGAGGAGATGCCGATCGTCGACGAATGCGTGCACCGGCATCAGCTCGACGGTCGTCACGCCCAACCGCTTCAGGTACTCGATCGCCGGCGTGCTCGCGAGTCCCGCATAGGTGCCGCGCAGGGCCGGAGGCACTTCGGGGTGCCGCTTGGTGAAGCCGCGCACGTGTGTCTCGTAGACGACCATGTCGTGCCAAGGGATCTGCGGGCTCCGGTCGTCGGCCCACGTGAACGCCGGGTCAATCACCTTGCACTTCGGCATTCCGCGCGCGCTGTCGCGCCGATCCATCCCCAGATCCTCGCGCCGGCTGCCAATCGTGTAGCCGAAAAGTGCGTCGCTCCAGCGCATGGCTCCGACGATGTTCCTGGCATAGGGGTCGAGCAGCAGCTTGTTCGGATTGAAACGGTGACCCTCTTCGGGCTTGTAGGGTCCGTGCACGCGGTAGCCGTACAGCATCCCGGGCCGTGCCTCGGGAAGGTAGCAGTGGAACACCTGGTCGGTCCGCTCGCGCAGCTCGACGCGCTGGACTTGACGGCGTCCTGCGTCGTCGAAGACGCACAGCTCGACGCGCTCGGCGTGCTCCGAGAAGAGCGCGAAATTGACGCCTTCCCCGTCCCAGTTCGCGCCACGCGGATACGGTCGGCCCGGCCACACGGCGGTGATGGGGCTCACTTGCGGCCTGCTCCAATCACTGGTCGCTATTCCGATTCTTGTCTCTTGGCCACCAGCGCTCGAGGCGCTCGGCCGCCCAGTCCTTGCCGCCGAGCCCGAAGGCGAGCGCCAGCGCAAATACCACGCCCGCGAGGATCACCAGGAAGCTCTCCCGGATGATGTCGCCACCCACGGCCAAATGGTCGAGCGTGATGAGCACCACGAACGCCATGATCGCGTACTGTACGAGCGTGCCGAGGAGCGCCGCGTCCTGGATTCCGACGTTCGTGCAGTACGTGATCACTGCGTTCGCGACGAAGCGCGAGAAGTAAGCGCCGAACGTCACGATGAGGAGCGCGACGATGACCTTGGGCACGAACAGCACGACCTTGCCGAGCAGGTCGGCGATGTAGGTCAGGCCGACGCTGTCGAACGCGATGAGGAAGGCTGCCAGGATCACCAGCCAGTACACCAGCAGCGCGAAGATTCCGCTCGTGTCGCTCCGCAGCCCGCCCTGCTGGAGGAAACCGTCGACGCCGGCGCGCTCGGTCAGGACGTTGAAGTTGATCGCGCGCAGCCCTCTGGCGACCGCGAACCGCGCCAACTTCGCCAACAGCCATCCCGCGATCAGCACCGCCACGGCGAGGGCAAGCCGCGGGAGGAAGGCGCCGACCTGCGCGAGGAACGCGCGCACCGACTCGAGGAGCATGTCGACGTTGTCCATAAGAACCTCCTTTGCCTATTGCGTGGCGTCTACTGCGACGATCGAGGGGCGAGGGCGACTATGCCCGCCAGCGGAATGCGGACCCAGTCCGGGCGATTGTTGATCTCGTAGCGCAGCTCGTAGAGCGCCTTTTCCAGCTCGAAAAGCCCGAGCAGCGCGCGTGCCTCCTCGAGGGAGCCGTACAGACCACCGGCACGAACGCTCTCCTCGTATGCTCCGAGGAACACCCTGCGCGTCTCGCTCTCCCAGGCGGTTGCGAGCGGCGCGAGCTTTTCGAGCTCCTCATCGTTCTGCGCAGCGCGCTTGAGCGCCGCCCAACGCGCATAGTTGAAAGAGCGCAGCATGCCCGCGACGTCGCGCAGCGGTGAGCTCTTGATGCGCCGCTCCTCGAGGGGCCGGGCCGGCTCCCCCTCGAAATCGATAATCACGAAGTCGTTGTTTGCGAGCAAGACCTGCCCGAGGTGGTAGTCCCCGTGGAACCGGATCTTGCGCATCGCCTGGGCGGGGGCGGCAAAGGACTCGACGTGCGAGGCGACGTCGCCGGACCGCTCGACGAGCGATCGCGCCTCGCTGCGCGCGGGCTCCGGCAGCGTTTCGACCCGTTGCGCGAGAAGCTCGAGCGTATCGACCGCCTCCGCGTGCGCGCGGCGTTTCCATTCGGTCACGTCCGCGGGCGTGATCTCTTCGGGATCGAAGGCCGGGTTGCCGGCATGCGAGGCGAGCGCGCAGTGCAACTCGCCGGTGCGCTGACCGAGGGTGTGGGCGAGCGCCAGATAGGCGCCGTGCACGTCGATCGGAGGGGGCTCCGTCGCCGTGCGATGGGTCTCCAGGAATCGCTCGACGTAATCGAGCGTGTAGGCCCAGCCGTCGCCCTGGTTGGCCACGTACGCCTGGAGCATGCCGAGCGTCATGACCGTTCCGTCGTTGGGGCGATATTCGATGGCGCCCGCCACCGGCACGCAGTTGGCAAAGCGCGCCGTCTCGGTCAGGAATCGCCCGACTTCGAGCTCCGGATTCTCCCCCGGGCGCAGGCGACGATAGCCCTTCAGGAACAGGCGCTCCCCGAGCGTCACGATCGTGTTGCTGCTCTGCGCGTGCGGGCGGCCCACCGGCAATTTGGCGTGGTCCTTCCCGGCAAGCTCCGCGAACGCCTTGGTGGGCACGAAGCGCAGCTTGCCGTGTGCGGTGGCGATTTCCTTGCCTGCGCCGATCGCCGCGACGACCGCGTGGCAAAAGGCCTCGTCGGCGAATGCGTCGGCCAGCACGCCGACGTTCGCTTGCTGGCGGACTTTCGCGATGGTCGCGGGCGCGAGCCCACGCAGGCGCTCGTCCTCGCCGTCCTCCCAGCCGAGCGCGAGCGGCATCAGGTAAGTGGCCTGATCCGGCGGCCCCTCGACGTCCAACAGCGGAATCAGCCAGGTATGCTTGCCTACCTGCCACAGCGCGTGATCGGCAAGCCGTGCGCGCTTGATCGGCACGCCCTTCGCCGCATACCAGCGCTGCTTCTCGATGTAGCGCGGGAGCACCTGGGTCTCGAGCTGCGCGCTGGTTTTCTCCGCCATGCCGATGCGCCACGGCACGACGCGGTCGCGGAAGAAGCTCGACCAGCCGTCGAAGAGCACGACGACCGGCAAGTCCTCGGGGGCGAGATGCTCCTCGTGCCAGCGCGGGACATCGACGTCGGTGGCGAGTCGAAACCAGTAGAACCCGTGCGCGGGCAAAGTGAGGAGATAGGGCAGGTCGCCGACCGGCGGGAACGCCGTGCGGCCGAGCAGCTCCACGGGCACCCGCCCGCGAAAGCGCTCGAGCTGCAGCTCCACCGGTTGCGCCGAGCGCCCGACGTTCGCCACGCAGAGGATCACTTCGTCGCCGTACTCGCGCAGGTAGGCGAGGATCTTGCGGTTGCCCGCCTTGAGGAAGGTGAGCTTGCCGCGCCCGAATGCCCGGCTGCCTTTGCGCACGGCGAGCATGCGCTTCATCCAGTGCAGCAGCGATGACGGATCGCGCTGCTGCGATTCGACGTTCACCGCTTCGTAGCCGTAGACCGCATCCATGATGGGAGGCAGGTAGAGGCGCTGCGGATCGGCGCGCGAGAAGCCGGCGTTGCGGTCCGGGCTCCATTGCATGGGCGTGCGCACGCCGTTGCGGTCGCCGAGGAAGATGTTATCCCCCATGCCGATCTCGTCGCCGTAGTAGATGATCGGAGAGCCCGGCATCGAGAGGAGCAGGCTGTTCATCAGCCTGATCCGGTCGAGATCGTTCTCCAGCAACGCAGCGAGCCGGCGCCGGATGCCGAGATTGATGCGCGCACGCGGGTCGGCCGCGTACATCCGGTACATGTAGTCGCGCTCTTTGCTGGTCACCATCTCGAGCGTGAGCTCGTCGTGGTTGCGGAGGAAAATGGCCCACTGGCAGGAGTCGGGAATGTCGGGCGTCTGCTGCATGATCTCGACGACCGGGTGTGCGTCCTCCTGGGCGATGGCCATGTACATCCGCGGCATCAGCGGAAAGTGATAGGCCATGTGGCATTCGTCGGCGTTGCCGAAATACTCGCGCACGTCCTCGGGCCACTGGTTGGCTTCGGCGAGCAGCAGGCGGTTCTCGTAACTCGCATCGAGCAGGGCGCGAATCTCACGGATCACCGCATGCGTCTCGGGCAGGTTCTCGTTCGACGTGCCTTCGCGCTCCACGAGGTAGGGGATGGCGTCCAGCCGAAAGCCGTCCACACCCATGTCGAGCCAGAAGCGCATGGTCTTGAAGATCGCCTTCAGCACGTTCGGATTGTCGAAATTGAGGTCCGGCTGGTGACCGAAGAACCGATGCCAGAAGTAGGCTTTCGCGACCGGGTCCCAGGTCCAGTTCGAGGACTCGGTGTCGGTGAAGATGATGTGCGTGCCCTTGTACTTCTGGTCGCTGTCGCTCCA
>JBFJOO010000007.1:0-92052 GCA_041617635.1 Burkholderiales bacterium
GAAGGACCCCGACACGCTCGCCTACGAGAAGGTGATGGAGAAGGCCTATGGCAAAGCCCGCATGGAGGAGATCCTCGGCGTCAATATCCACCACGTACTGATCTATCCGGGGCTTTCGGTCCAGTCGCCCCTGCAGCAACTGCGCGCGGTGCGCCCGCTCGGCGCCGACAAGACGCTTACCGAGATTTGGCACTTCCGGCTGAAAGGGGCGCCAGAGCCGATCTACCGGCGCTCGCTGGCGTACTACAACCTGGTCAATTCTCCGGCGACTATGATCAACGCGGACGATCTGGAGAACTTCTGGAAGTGCCAGCAGGGTCTTGCTTCCGAGGGCGGCGACTGGGTGAGCTTTCACCGCCACTATGGCCACGATATCCAGAAGGACGGCCATGTCGAGACCGGACCGAACATGGGCACCTCGGAGGCGCCCATGCGCAACCAGATGAAGGCGTGGTCCGAGTACATGACTCAGGATTGAGAAACGGGGTCCGATCGATGGCAACGAAACGCAAACGGGCTGCTTCCAAGAAGGCAACCGCCAAAAAGGCAGCGCAACCCGCCAGCCCGGTGCGCAGGGCGGCCGCGGGAGGCACGAACGGACGCGATACCCAGCACGCCGTGGAACAGTTCCTGTTCCGGCAGGCCGAGCTGCTCGACAGCAAGCGCTGGCAGGAATACATCGACCTTTTCGCCGCGGACGGGATCTACTGGATGCCGCCCGAGCCGTCGCACGAGACGTGGGACGGCATGCCAGCGATCTTCGCCGAGGACAAGAACCTGATGACGGTGCGGATGAACCGGGTCCTGCATCCGGACGCCTGGTCCCAGCGCCCGCTGTGGGGCACCAACCACGTCGTCGGGAACGTGATGATCGAGAGCGAGAAGGCGAACGGCGACGTCGTGGCGCGGTCGCGCTTTCACATGCTGGAGTTGCGCCGCGACGACGTCCGCCATTTCGCGGGCTCGTACATCCACCACCTCAGCAGAACCACGGACGGCTACCGGATCAAGCTGCAGCGCGTCGACATGACGAACGCCCAGGCTGCGTACGACTACGTGTTGCAGGTCTGGGTTTAGCTCACTACGCGGCTTCAGCTCAGGAACGGCAGCCAGGTGGCGATGCCGGGAAACGCGATGATCAGCGCAACCATCAGCATTGCGCACGCCATAAAGGGCACTGCCGCGAGGCAGATCTCGCCGAAAGTGGTTCCCGGTGGTGCAACGCCCTGCATCACGAACAGCAACAGGCCGAACGGCGGCGTGGTGAAGCTGATCTCGAGCGCGAGCAGCATGATCACGCCGAACCAGATCATTTTCATTTCATGTGGCAGTCCGAAATCAAGCGTCGCGATGATCGGGAAGAAGATCGGCACCGTCAGCAGCATCATTGCGAGCTGATCCATGAACATCCCGAGAAGCAGCAAGATCCCGAACATCATCAGCAGCATGGTGACCGGGTCGACGTCGAACCCGGTCACCCACGTGATGAGTCCCGCGCTGCCGCCGGAGAACGAGAGGATCTGGCTGAACGTCTGCGACCCGAAAAGGATCAGGAGTGCGAGGACCGTGACCCGTGTCGCGCCTTCGAGAGACTTCCACATGGCGCGCCAGCTGAAACAGCGATAGACGAACGCGAGGACCACTACCCCCAGCCCGCCGAAGGCCGCCGATTCGGAGGGCGTGGCGATGCCGCCCATGATGAGGACGATGACCATGCCGACGATCGAGATCATCGGGAGAACGTCGAAAGCGAAGAGCCGCAGTTTGGCGCGCGCCGGGATCGACTCGATCTCGTAGACCGGCGCGGCCTCGGGATCCAGGCGGGCGCGGACATAGATCAGCACCGTGTACATGACTGCCAGGATCAGTCCCGGCATGATGCCCGCGACCAGCAGCCGTCCGATATCGATCTTTGCGAGCGTGCCGAGCAGCACGGCGAGCGCGGAGGGAGGAATCAGCATCGCGAGGCCGCCGGTGCCGAGGATCGGCCCGATCGACATGCTTTTCTTGTACTTGCGCCGGGACATCTCGGGCACCATCAGGGTGCCGAGCAGCGCGGTGGACCCCATGGAAGATCCGGACAGGGTCGCGAAGGCCGTGCCGCCAGCCACCGTCACGTAGGAGAGCCGGGCTGGCACCTTACCCATGAGCTTGTCCACCGCATTGAACATGCGTGCGGCAAGTCCGGTGTGAAAGAAGAGCTCCCCCATGAGCAGGAACATCGGGATCGGGACGATGGCAAAATTTGCCATCGACTCGAACGCGTTGCCTGCGAGCGTGCCGATTCCGTTGACGACGCGCGCCGGTAGCGGTCCGCTGCCCCCGAAGTAGTGCACCGCCGCGACCACGTTCACGCCGAGGAACGCAATGCCGACGGGCGTTCCAAGCGCCATCAACAGCAGGATTGCGCCGAGAAGAATCGAGAGCGCCCAATACCACTCCATTCGTCGTTCTTCCCGGCCGGGGCGCGCCTGTTAGGTCTCGCCGACGACGCCGGCTTTGCCGGTATGCAGGAGTTGCCTGCCGAAGACGTAGCGCAGGAACTCGATTCCCATCAGACCAAAGCCTAGCGGCATGGAGGCGGTGACGATCCAGCGCTTGAGGTTGAGCTGGGCGCGCAACTCGTCATACCGGTTGCCTGTGAAGTCCTCCACGGTGAGCACGCCCGTGTACCAGGCGAGCACCAGACAAATGAGCGCGGACAATGCTGCGACCGAACGAGAAAGCACAACGCGCGCCCGCTCGGGCACGGCGGCGGTGAGCAGCTCGATGTGGATGTGGCCGCGTGTGCGGACCAGCCACGGTCCGCCGAGCATCAGCACGTAGACAAAACCGTACTCGATGAGCGGAAAGGTGTAGCGGTTGTAGGACCAGCCGAGCGCGCGAAAGCTCGAGTAGTACACGATGCCGAGCATCATCAGGCCGACGTAGACCGCAGCTGCGGCCATCATCAGCCAGAGCAGGCGCTCGTACAACCGGCCAAGTGTCCTCACCATTTCGGCCCGCGCGGCGCGTTAGCGTATGGCCCGGGGCGAACCGCCCCGGGGCTCCAGTCCGAATGGCGCGCGCGCGGACTACTCGATGAAGAGTTCCTTGAGCTTGGCGACATCCGCGGTGTCGCGCTTGGAGTCCTTGATGCGCTGGGTCATCCGGTCGTATGCCGAGCTCACCGCCAGGTCGAGGTAGGCCTTGCTGTTGGGCACGGTGTGGAACTGCATGCCCTCCTTCACGAGCGTGGCGCGCTCTTCACGCGCCATTGCCTCGAGCTTGGCGCGTGACGCGCCTTCGTGCTCGATCACGAGCTCCATGAGCCGCTTTTGCGCATCGGGACTGAGCGACTTCCATTTATCGAGGTTCATGATCCAGCCGATGTCGGTCTGGTAGAACTCGGGCTCGACCCCGTGCCGCAGGAACTTGTCCCACTTGAAATCCTGGAGGCCGATCGTCGCCCAGGCGCTTGCGTTGACCACGCCCTTCTCAAGCGCCGGATAGACATCCGTCGACGGCATGTTGTGAGTGCTGGCGTTCAGCGCGCGAAAGAACGCGCCGTAGATCGGGTTGTCGCGCATCTTGATGCCGGCGAAGTCCGGCATGCCCTGCGCAGTGAACTTGGGCGGGTCCTTGAGGTAGATGCGAAACCGCCCGCCCGACTCGGTCCAGCCGAGATACTTCATGTTGAAGAGCTTCTGGTGCAGATCGTCCATCATCTTCATGCCGCCGTTGGCGCGCACTTTCGCCGGCGAGGAGTTCGAGGTCGAAAACGCCTCGTTCTCGGGAATCGCGCGAGCGTAGAACGCGGCCGGCGTGCAGGCGATGTCGACCACGCCCTTCGAGACCGCGGTCGGCTGTTCGAACATCGTGATCGAGTTGAACGGCTTCACATCGACCTTCACTAGCCCCTTGGCGCCGGCGTTGATCTTGTCCACCAGTTCCTTGCACTGCTTCGTGTAAATCAGCTGGTCGGGAAACGGGTAGACGAGCGTGAGCGTCGTCTCGGCGTGTGCGGCCGGCGCCATGAACCCGGCGAACGCGGCTAGCGCCGCGCCCGTGACCAGCAACTCGCGGTGAAATCTCATCTTCCTTCTCCTCCAAACGGGCGGGTTTTGAATTATTGCCTGTGGGCAAGATCATGATCCCACAAGAGCGGCGCGGTGACAATGAACCGCCGGGAGGCGAATCCTGCGCCTCTACCAGAGCTTGAGCAGCATCCGCGTAGCCAGGATGTAGAAAAGCACTGCGACAATCTGCCGCAATCGCCGGGCCGGAACACGGTGCGCGACCGCGGCCCCGGCCGGCGCCGTAAGGGTGCTCGCCACGACGATCCCGGCGAGCGCCGGCAGGTAGACAAAGCCGAGCGAGTAAGGGGGGAGCCCGGTGGCGTGCCAGCCGCTCAACACGTAGCCGGCCGTGCCCGACGCGGCAATCGGGAAACCGATGGCCGCCGCCGTGCCGATCGCCTGCAGGATCGGAACGTTGCAGAACACCATCAGAGGGATGGACATGACGGCGCCGCCGATCGCGACGAGTGCGGAAAAGCCGCTGATGGCCATGCCGGCAACGAACATTCCGGCGGGCCCGGGCAGCTGACGCGAAGGCCTGGGCTTGAACTCGAAGAGCATGGTCGTCGCCGCGTAGTAGACGAGCGCCGTGAAGATCAGTGCGAACCAGCGCGTCGGAAGCATGCCGGCGATCAGGCCGCCGATCAGCCCGCCGAGCAGAATGCCCGGCGTGATGCGCCTGAACACCTCCCAGCGCACCGCGCCGCGCGCGGCATGGGCGCGCAGACTCGAAACCGACGTGAAGAGCACACCGGCCATCGCGGTGCCGACGGCCAGATGCAGAATGTGCTCATTCGGCAGGTCCTGCGCCTCGAACAGCATGATGACCAGCGGCACGCCGAGGGCGCCGCCGCCGATGCCGAGCATACCCGCGAAGAACCCCATCACGGTACCGATGGCGAGATACCCGATGAGCCATTCCATGATCGTACGGACCGCGGCGGATCCGTCAGCCGCCTGGCCCGCGCGCGTCCAACAAGAACTCTGCCAACTCGACGAATCCGGCCCCGCTCGCGGCTTGGGTCACGTAGGCGGGAGGGTGCTCGAGTCGGGCCGCGAACGCGCGGACGTTCGCCACACCGACGGCGTTCGGGAAAAACGCGAACATCGGCGCGTCGTTCGGCGAGTCGCCGACGAAAATCAGTCGCTCGCGCTCGACATCGATGTCGATGTCGAAGCGCTCCCGCAGCAAGACACGGGTCATGCCGAGCTTGTCGTACTCTCCGAACCAGCCGTTGACGTGAATCGAGCTCACTTTCGCGGTCATTCCGGCGGCGTGCATGATCCCGACGATCGCGTCGACTGCCGCGTCGGGCAGCCGCGCCACGTCCTCGCAATAGTCGATGGCGAGATCGGCCTCACGGTAGCGCTGGTCGGACGCGAGTGCCGCACCCGGCACCTCCGCGAGAATTCGGTCGCGCACCGCCCGGAGCCGGGCGCGGTTCGTCGCGCGGGTCTCGGGGTCGTCGCGAAACCGCTTCAGGAGCTTTCGGGCAGAGGCGTCGTAGCAGAAGTAGAACGCGCCGTTCTCGCCCACGACCGCATCCACTGGCCACATGCGCGCGATGTGATCGCACCAGCCCGCCGGCCGGCCGGTGATCGGAATCGTCAGGAGACCGGACGCCCGCAGGCGGCCAAGCGCAGCAAACGCGTCCGACGTGAGTTGCCCCTCGGTAGTCAGCGTGTCATCGATGTCGCACAGCACGCCACGCACTGCGTGCGCGGCCTCGCGCGACAACGCGGCGAGCGGCGTCACGCGTGCTCCCGGTGCCAGACGAGCGCATCCTCGAGGCGGTCATGGCCCCAGAACAGCTCAGTGCCCGAGACGAAGCTGGGCGCGCCGAAGATGCCCAGCCCACCCGCCCGGTCGGTCTGTGCACGCAGCAGACCCTTGTTCTCGGGGTCTTGCGCCCGCGCGAGCCAGCCGTCCGGATCCTGCCGTGCGCTGCGCAGACAGGCAGCCATCACCTCGGGATTGGAGATGTCCGACCCTTCGGCGAAGTTGGCGCGGTAGACGGCACGCACGAACTCCGGCAACCAGGATTCCCGCTTCGCAACGCACGCAATGCGCGCGGGAAGCAACGAGCGTTGCGGAAAAATCGCCGGTCGCTGGAACGGCAGGCCGTGGCGCGCGCAGGTACGCTCAAGATCGCGCCACATGTAGCGACCCTTGGCGGGATAGAGGTTGAACGGCGAGTCGTTCCATCCCTGGCCCTGGAAGATCGGGCCGAGCAGGAACGGTTCCCACTGGATCGTCACGCCAGCGTCGCGCGCGAGCGCCTCGATGCGCATGGCAGCCGGATAGGAATAGGTACTGGCGAACTCGAACCAGAACTCCAGCTTCGCTGCGCTCATGGCGCGTTGCGCTCCCGATGTGTCCCCGCGTGCACGTTGCGCGATAACGGCCGATTATAGATCCCGAGTGCGCGAGGTTCATGGGTTCATGGTTCGGAGGTCGGACGGTTATCGGCCATCCACTTCCCAAGCGCGCGGCGCTCCGTGTCGCTCATTTGCAGGCCACACTTGGTCCGCCGCCACAGGATGTCCTCGGGCTCACTCGCCCATTCGCGCTCGACGAGATAGCGCACTTCGGACTCGTACAGACCGGCGCCGAAGGATCGTCCCAAGTCCGCTTCGGATGCCGAGGCACCGAGGATTTCGGCTGCGCACGTGCCGTGCCGATGCAAGAATCGAGCAAGCCAAGCGGCCGGCAGCGCAGGATAGCGTTGTCGGTACGACTCGAGGAGCGCGGTGAAGCCTGCACCGCCAAAATCTCCGCCCGGCAGCGGCTCGTTCGCCGTCCAGGCACGCCGGTCGCCAAACCAAGGGTGGAGTCGCTCGAGGACCGCTTCGGCAAGCGCGCGATAGGTGGTGATCTTGCCGCCGAACACTGACAACAACGGCGGGCCGTCTGCGTCGAGGTGCAGCGTGTAATCCCGGGTCACAGAGGACACGTTTCCCTCGCCGTCGTCGAAGAGCGGCCGGACCCCGCTCCAGGTCCCGACGACCTGCTCGGGCGTGACCGGCTGCGCCGTGTACCGGCTCGCCGCGTTACACAGATACTCGGTCTCTTCACGTGAGCACTCGGGCAGTTCGTCCGGGTCATTCACTGGCACTTCGGTCGTGCCGATCACGGTGAAAGCATCCTCGAACGGCAGCAGGAAAACGACGCGACGGTCCGCGTTCTGCAGGATGTAGGCATGCTCGCCAGCGTAGAGACGCGGCACCACGATGTGGCTGCCCTTGACCAGCCGGACGCCGTGTCGCGACGGTGTGCGGAGCGCGCCTTCCAGCAGCCGCTTCACCCAGGGCCCGGATGCATTCACCACCGCCCGCGCCTCGACGGCACGCGCAACGCCGGTCCGCACGTCGCGAAGCTCGACCCGCCACGCCTCGCCGGATCGGGCGCCGCTGATACAGCGGGTACGCGGCAGGATGACCGCACCCTTTTCCGCGGCGGAGCGTGCGTTGAGCACGACGAGTCGCGCATCGTCCACCCAAGCGTCGAAATACGCGAATCCCCTCCGGAAATCAGGCCGCAGCGCGCGACCGAAGACGTTCGCATCGAGCCGGATCGACCGCGATTTCGGCAGACTGGAGCGGCGCCCGCTCAGCGCGAGCCGAGCGCGCCCGAGATAGTCGTAGAGGAATAGCCCGAGCCGGATCGTCCAACGGGGACGCAGATGCCGTTCGTGCGGCAACACGAATTCGAGCGGCCAGACGATGTGCGGAGCAATTGCCAACAGCGTCTCGCGCTCGGCGAGCGCCTCGGCGACGAGGCCAAACTCATAGTGCTCAAGATAGCGCAGCCCTCCGTGCACGAGCTTGCTGCTCGCAGATGAGGTAGCCCAACCGAGGTCGTTTTGCTCGCAAAGCAGCGTCCTCAACCCGCGGCCCGCCGCATCGCGCGCAATGCCCGCACCGTTGATGCCCCCGCCGATGACGACGAGGTCATAGCGCTCTATGGGCGTCATGCTTGAGCCAACGCGCCGGACCGCGGGCTGGGCGCCGCGCGCGGAAATAGAAAGCCGTTAACTCCGCCGACCGCGGAGCTTTCGGATGGCGGCCAACTGGGCGGCGACCATCGCGAGTTCGCCTTCCACCGTGGCGATCTCTTGCCGGTCCTTGGCGTTGCGCCGTGCTTCCTCGGCACGCTGCTGGGCTTCGATGGCCTTCGCCTCGTCCAGATCGTTGCCCCGAATCGCGGTGTCGGCCAGTACCGTCACGAGACCCGGCTGGACTTCGAGGATGCCGCCGGCGACGAACACCAGCTCCTCGTCGTCCCGCCCCGGCTGCTTGATGCGAACCGCGCCGGGCTTGATCCGCGTCATGAGGGGCGTGTGGCGTGGATAGATGCCGAGTTCTCCCGCCTCCCCGGGCAGCACGACAAACTCCGCTGCGCCGGAGAAGATCGCCTCCTCGGCGCTGACCACATCGACCTGGATAGTGCTCGCCATGCTCGGCTCCTGCTCCCTACTGCAGCGTCTTCGCCTTCTCGATTGCCTCCTCGATCGGCCCCACCATGTAGAAGGCCTGCTCGGGTAGGCTGTCATACTCGCCGTCGACGATCGCCTTGAAGCTCTTGATCGTCTCCTTGAGCGAAACGTACTTGCCCTTCTGGCCGGTGAAGTTCTCCGCGACCGAGAACGGCTGCGAGAGGAAGCGCTGGATCTTGCGGGCGCGCGCCACGGCGAGCTTGTCCTCGGGCGAGAGCTCGTCCATGCCCAGAATCGCGATGATGTCCCGCAACTCCTTGTAGCGCTGCAGCGTCGCCTGCACCGCCCGAGCAACGCCGTAGTGCTCCTCGCCGACCACCAGCGGATCGAGCTGCCGGCTCGTCGAATCGAGCGGGTCCACCGCCGGATAGATGCCAAGCGATGCGATGTCGCGCGAGAGCACGACGGTCGCATCCAGGTGACCGAAGGTCGTGGCCGGCGACGGGTCTGTCAGGTCGTCCGCCGGCACGTACACCGCCTGGATCGACGTGATCGAGCCGGTTTTCGTCGAGGTGATGCGCTCCTGGAGCCGCCCCATCTCCTCGGCGAGCGTCGGCTGGTAACCGACCGCCGAGGGCATCCGCCCGAGAAGTGCGCTCACCTCGGTTCCGGCGAGCGTGAAGCGGTAGATGTTGTCGATGAACAGCAGCACGTCGCGACCCTCGTCGCGGAAGCGCTCGGCCATCGCGAGTCCGGTGAGCGCGACGCGCAGGCGGTTGCCCGGCGGCTCGTTCATCTGGCCGAACACCATCCCTACCTTGTCGAGGACGTTCGAGTCCTTCATCTCGTGGTAGAAGTCGTTCCCCTCGCGCGTGCGCTCGCCGACCCCCGCGAACACCGACAGACCGGAGTGCGCCTTGGCGATGTTGTTGATGAGCTCCATCATGTTCACGGTCTTGCCGACACCGGCGCCGCCGAACAGACCGACTTTGCCGCCTTTCGAGAACGGGCAGATGAGATCGATCACCTTGATGCCGGTTTCGAGCAGCTCGACTGCCGAAGAGAGCTCGGCGAACACCGGCGCCCTCTGGTGGATCGACCGCAGCTCGTCGGACTTGATCGGGCCCGCGTCGTCGATCGGGCGCCCCAGCACGTCCATGATGCGACCGAGCGTGCCCGCACCGGTTGGCACGGAAATCGGCGCGCCGGTGCCCGTCACCTTCATGCCGCGGCGCAGCCCGTCCGAGGAGCCGAGTGCGATGCACCGCACGACGCCGTCGCCGAGCTGCTGCTCCACCTCGAAAGTGAGACCGCTCTCGGCAAACGAAGAGCCCGTGTCCGCAAGGACCAGCGCGTCATAGATGTTCGGCATCGCCTCGCGCGGGAACTCGACGTCGATCACCGCGCCGATACACTGAACGATGGTGCCCTGTGCTTGTGCTTGTGCCATGGTTCTATCCTAGCTCTTAAGATTGCTTGGTCGGAGTCCGGTCAGACGGCAGCCGCGCCGCCCACGATCTCGGCAAGCTCCTTGGTGATGCCCGCCTGGCGGCTCTTGTTGTAGATGAGCGTGAGCTCGTCGATCACGCTCGCCGCATTGTCCGAAGCCGCCTTCATGGCGACCATCCGGGCCGACTGCTCGGACGCGAGATTCTCGGCAACCGCTTGATAGATGATCGCCTCGATGTAACGCGTGATCGCGTGCTCGAGCACTTCCTTCGCGTCCGGCTCGTAGATGTAGTCCCACGAGCCTTCCGGCGCGCCCAGTCGCTCGCCGGACAGCGGCAGGAGCTGCTCCATCACCGGCTCCTGCTTCATGGTGTTGATGAACCGCGTGTAGAACAGCATCACGCGATCGAAGCGATCGGCGAGGTAGCCATCCAGGATCAGCTTGATCGCGCCGATCAGCTTCTCGAGCTGTGGCGCGTCACCCATGCCCGTTACGTGCGAGACGACATTGGCGCCGATCCTTTGCATGAAACCGAAGCCCTTGTTGCCGATCGCGCACGTCTCGATGCGCTCTCCCTCGGCTTCCCATTCCTTGTACTTGCCGAGCGCGAGCCGCAGGATGTTCGTGTTCAACCCCCCGCATAGCCCCTTGTCGGTGGTGATCACGATGATGCCGATTCCCTTCACCGAATCGCGCTCGACCAGAAAGGGGTGCTTGTACTCGGGGTTGGCGTGCGAGATGTTTGCGGCGACATTGCGAATCTTGTCCGCGTACGGCCGCGTGGCACGCATGCGTTCCTGCGCCTTCCTCATTTTCGAGGCGGCGACCATCTCCATCGCCTTGGTGATCTTGCGCGTGTTCTGAACGCTCTTGATCTTGTTCCGAATTTCGCGTGTGCCGGGCATCGTGTCCGATTCTTTCTGCGCCGCGCGATCAACGCGGCTGCCGAACGACCTGCGTCAACGTGCTGGGATCAATAGGTGCCGTTCTTCTTCCAATCCTTGACCGCCTCGTGAAGGGTCTCCTCGTCCTCCTTGGAGAGATCCTTCGTCGATTCGATCCGGTCGCAGAGCGCGGTGTACTTGTCCTTGATGTAGTCGCGCATCGAGCGCTCGGCCGCGAGCGCCTTCTTGACGTCGACATCATCGAAGTAGCCGTTGTTCACGGAAAAGAGCGTCAGCGCCATCTCCCAAACCTGCAGCGGCTGATATTGCGCCTGCTTCATGAGCTCGGTGACCATGCGTCCGCGCTCGAGCTGCTTGCGGGTGGCCTCGTCGAGATCGGACGCGAACTGCGCGAACGCTGCGAGCTCGCGATACTGGGCAAGCGCCAATCGCACGCCGCCGCCAAGCTTCTTGATCACCTTGGTCTGCGCCGCACCGCCTACCCGCGAAACCGAAACTCCGGCGTTGATCGCCGGCCGGATTCCTGCGTTGAAGAGATCGGTCTCGAGGAAGATCTGGCCGTCGGTGATCGAGATGACGTTCGTCGGCACAAACGCGGTCACGTCGCCGGCCTGGGTCTCGATCACGGGCAGGGCGGTAAGCGATCCGGTCTTGCCCTTGACCTTGCCGCCGGTCAGCTTCTCGACGTATTCCTGATTCACGCGGGCACCGCGCTCGAGCAAGCGGCTGTGCAGATAGAACACGTCGCCGGGATACGCCTCGCGGCCCGGCGGTCGACGCAACAGTAGCGAGATCTGCCGGTACGCCCACGCCTGCTTGGTGAGGTCATCGTAGACGATCAGCGCGTCTTGGCCACGGTCACGGAAGTACTCGCCCATGGTGCAGCCTGAATAGGGTGCGATGTACTGCAATGCCGCCGACTCAGAGGCGGACGCGGCGACGACGATCGTGAAGTCCATCGCGCCGTGCTCCTCGAGCTTGCGCACCACGTTCGCGATGGTGGATGCCTTCTGACCGATCGCAACGTAGATGCAGAAGAGATCCTTGCCCTTCTGGTTGATGATCGTGTCAACCGCCACCGCGGTCTTGCCGGTCTGGCGGTCGCCGATGATGAGCTCGCGCTGGCCGCGGCCGATCGGCACCATCGAGTCGATCGACTTCAACCCGGTCTGTACCGGCTGGCCTACGGACCGGCGCGTGATTACGCCCGGGGCGACTTTCTCGATGACGTCGGATTCCTTGGCGTTGACCGGACCCTTTCCGTCGATCGGCTGCCCGAGCGAGTTCACCACCCTTCCGATCAGTTCAGGACCAACCGGCACCTCGAGAATTCGGCCGGTGCATTTCACCGTGTCACCTTCGGTGATGTGTTCGTACTCGCCGAGGATCACCGCGCCGACCGAATCGCGCTCGAGGTTGAGCGCGAGGCCGAAGGTGTTGCGCGGAAACTCGAGCATCTCGCCCTGCATGACGTCGGACAGGCCGTGGATCCGACATATGCCGTCGGTCACGGTAACCACCGTGCCCTGGGTCCGGACGTCGGCCGCAAGCGCGAGGCTTTGGATCTTGTTCTTGATCAGGTCGCTGATCTCAGCGGGGGAGAGTTGTTGCATGGTCACTCCTTGAAATCAAACTTTCAGCAGAGCGGTGGACATTGCAGCGAGCTTGCCGCGCACCGAGCCGTCGATGACCTCGTCGCCAACCGCGATCCGGACGCCGCCGATCAGCTCCTTGTCCACGCTCACGTGCGGCTCCACCTTGCGCTTGAAACGGCGCTCCAGATCTGACACGAGCGCTGTGAGCTGAGCGTCCGCGAGCGGAAACGCGCTGGCTATCTCGGCCTCCACCACGCCTTCTCGCTCGCGTCGCAGCGATTCGTAGAGCTCGTGGATCTCCGGCACGGCCGCGAGACGCCGATTGGCAACAATCAGGTGAATGAAATTCCTCGCCTCAACGGAAACGCCGTCACCCATCACGGAGACCAGCAGATCGGTGAGCTGCGCGGCGCGAACATTGGGATTGTTCGCGCAGGCCCGCACCTCGCCGTTCTCGACCGCCGCGTTCAGCCGCTCGAGCAGCGCGGACCAGGCGTCGAACTGCCCGCCGGCCTCGGCGAGCTTGAACACCGCCTCGGCATAGGGGCGCGCGATCGTGACGATCTCGGCCATGACGGCTCAGAGCTCCTGTTTCAGCTGCGCGAGGAGCTCGGCGTGGGCCTTCGCATCGATCTCGCGCCGCAGAATCTTCTCGGCACCGGCAACGGCAAGGGCCGCCACCTGCTCGCGGAGCTGCTCCTTCGCGTTCGTGGCCTGTTGGTCCGTCTCGGCCTTCGCGCCTGCGATCAGGCGCTCGCCCTCGGCGCGCGCGGCCTGCCGCGCCTCGTCGACGATTTGCGCCGCGCGCTTTTCGGCTCGGCTAATGATGTCCTGTGCCTTTTCCCGGGCGTCGGACAATTCGGCCTCGGACCGCTTGCCGGCCTCTGCGAGCTCATTGCGCCCGCGCTCGGCGGCGGCAAGACCCTCGGCCACTTCCTTCTGCCGGCGCTCGATCGCGCGCAGCAGGGGCGGCCAGACGAATTTGGCCGTGAACCAGACGAACAGCCCGAACGCCACGGCCTGCATGAGCAGTGTGAGATTGATGTTCATGCCTTCCCCTTACGGCGCAATATGGCAGTGGCCGCCTATCCCTGCTGAATGACGGCGAGCAGCGGATTGCCGAACGCGAAAAGCATCGCGAGGCCGACGCCGATGATGAACGACGCGTCGATGAGGCCTAGCAGCAGGAATACCTTTACCTGCAGCGCCGGCATCAGTTCGGGCTGACGCGCGGCGCCCTCCAGGAAGCGGCTCGCCATGATGCCGATGCCGATACAGGCGCCGGCAGCGCCGAGACCGATCATGAGGCCGATCCCGACCCCGGTATAGGCCTGGATCATCGCCAGAAGTTGGAGCTTCTCCATTGCGCGTTCCTTTCGCGTTCGCGTGTGTTAAGGGTGTTGAGGGTTTGCGTCAGTGACTCTCGTGGGCCATCGCCAGATACACGATGGTGAGCATCATGAAGATGTACGCCTGCAGGACCACGATCAGTATGTGGAAGATGGCCCAGCCGAGGTGCAGGATCGAACCGAAGAACGTCCCGACGATTCCGGTCGCGGCCCACAGGCCGAGCAGCATGAAGATGATCTCGCCCGCGTACATGTTGCCAAAGAGTCGCAGGGAATGAGAGAGGGGCTTGGAGAGGTACTCGACGATATTCAGCAGCAGGTTGGCCGGCCACAGGAGCGGGTTCGAGCCGAAGGGCGTGCAGAACAGCTCGTGCATCCAGCCACCCAAGCCCTTGACCTTCACGCTATAGAAGATCATCAGCGCCCAAACCGAAATAGCCAGCGCGAACGTGGTATTGACGTCGGCGGTCGGCACCAATCGCCAGTGGGGTGCGACGGCATGGGTCGCCTTTGCCATGATGTCGATCGGCAGGAAGTCCATCGAATTCAGAAGCAGTACCCAGACGAATACGGTGAGAGCAAGCGGCGCCACCAGACGATTGCGGTCGCCGTGAAACACCTCTTTCACCTGGCCGTCGATGAAACCGAACGCGAGCTCGACGAAGGCCTGCCGCCGCGTCGGCACGCCCGCCGTCGCGCCGCGCGCAAACCACCAAAGAAAACCGATTCCAAGCACACCGAGCAGAAGCGACGTCACGACCGTGTCGACGTGCAATGCCCAGAACCCGGCGTCCGCGGCCGGCTGCGCAAGATGCGTCAGATGACCGGTAATGTACGAAGTAGGGGTGAGTGCTTCCGTCGCCATCAGCGTCGCCTATTCATGCTTCGATTCGCGCACCAAAATTGCCATTCCAAGGATCCCTAGCGAGACGACGAAGGATCCGATGAAACCCAATACGACCACATCCTTGTAAGACGACAGCACCACCCAGAGCAGGAGGACGATGACCGCGACCTTCACCGCTTCGGCCCGCAGCAACGCCAGCAGTGCACCGCCGGGGCCTGTGCCGGCGCGCGCCCCGAGCAATGCCACGAGCATCGAAACCCACGCCGCAGTGCTGATCACCGCTCCGCCCAGTAACGCGGAGATCGCGCCGTGCTGCCCGGCCAACAGGGCGCCGAGCAACGCCATCACGACGGTCGCCACGACTTGCCAGCGAAGAACGGTGCGAAAAGGCTTCAGTTGCACAACGTCCCACACTCACAGGTGAATCGGTAACACGCCCCCGCGCTGTCCCGACGTTCGTCCGCTCGTCTAGGCGAATAATCCGCCGCACGGATCGAACCCCGATCGTTGGAAAGTCGCGCATGCGCCCGCGAATTCGGGCGCTAGAGCCCGTGTCCGCGCGCGGTGCGAAGGCCCCCCTTCCTGCCCGCAGAAAAGCCGCTGGATTGTAAATGGGTGTGCCGCGGTGCGTCAAACCCGAAGCGAGGTGATCATGGGGCGCCGTCCGCTGCAACCCGGACTTCCATGCGCCCGATCCCGGCGACCTCCGCGACGATCACGTCGCCGGGTTGCACCGGGCCTACGCCGGCCGGCGTGCCGGTCATGATCACATCCCCGGGGTAGAGTGTGTAATAGCTCGACGCGAACTCGATCAACCGCTCGCAATCGTAGTCCAGCAATCGGGTGCTCGCTCGTTGTCGAATCTTGCTGTTGACGGCCAGTGAAAGCTCGAGATCGTTCGGGTTCGCGATCTCGTCGCGTGTGACGAGCCAGGGCCCGAGCACGCTATAGGTGTCGACCGACTTGCGAAAGCTGGGCAGCTCCGGTCCCCGAACCGTCATGTCCAAGCCGATCGCGTATCCGCACACGTGGTCGAGCGCATGCGCGCGCGAGATGTGTGTTCCACGCTTGCCGATGATAAGTGCGAGTTCGACCTCGTGGTCGTTACGCCGGTCGGGAAACCGGAGGCGCACTGGCTCGCCCGGCCCGATGAGCGAACTCGTGGCTTTGAGGAAGAGCCCCCAGTCGCCGATGGTCTTGATCTCGCGGCCGTGGGACAAGCCCGGGTCACGTCGTGCCTCGTCGATGTGCGCCACGTAATTGATCGGCGCGCCGATGATCTTGGTCGGGTTTGCGACTGGCGAGTGCAGCCGCACCTCCGCGAGCGGCCTGCGTGGCGCCGCCGCTGCGAGTGTTCGCACCCGCGCGAGCACCGGCTCGAGATGCGTGATCAGCGGATCGCCAAGAGGAAGCGGCCACCGCGCAGAAGGAATCGCATCGAGGGCGTCACTGACGTCCAGGACCTGCTCGCCTTCGACGACTCCAAGGCGATCGCGATCGAATCTGCAAAGCTTCATGGCGAGTGTTCCAGCCGGAGGGTGGCCGGATTGTGCATCGAACACACGTATCGCGTCCGATCCGACGCGGACTGGGATAATGGGATGGCGTGTCTCAGCGCGGGGCGGGCATCATGGCGGAAAGCGTTTGTTTGTTTGTGGACGATGCGCTGGCGAAGTACGGCTTTCCGGCGGGGCATCCGCTAGGCGTCGATCGCCAGGCTGCGTTTTGGTCGGCGGCGCGAAAGCGCAACCTGCACCGCCGGGTCGCCGTGCGCGATGCCCGGGTCGCCACCCGCCCGGAACTCGAGCGGTTTCACACGGCACAGCACGTAGACTGGGTCAAATCGCGCTCGGAGGTTGGCGAGGGATACCTCGACTATGGCGACACGCCAGCCTTTCCAGGCGTATTCGATGCGGGAGCCGCGGTCGCCGGGACCGCGTTGGAGGGGCTGGAGCGGATCATGGCGGGCGAGACCGCGAAGACGTTCCAACCGATCGGCGGCCTGCATCATGCGCGCCGGGACCAATCCGCCGGGTTCTGCGTCTTCAATGATCTGGGCGTCGTGATCGACACCCTGCGATCACATTTCGGCATCGACCAGATTGCCTACGTGGACATCGACGTGCACCACGGCGATGGTGTTTTTTACGCTTACGAATCGGATCCAGGGTTGACAGTCGTGGATATCCACGAGAGTGGGCACTTCCTTTATCCGGGGACTGGACACGCTGACGAGACCGGCCGGGGCGCGGCAGCAGGCACCAAGCTCAACTTGCCCCTAAACCCAGGCGCGGGGGACGACGATTTCTTTGCCGCCTGGGAACTCGGGCTTGCCCACTTGCAGGCGCGCCCACCGCAATTTGTCATCCTGCAATGCGGCGCGGACAGTCTGCAGGGTGACCCGCTTGCCGACTTGCGGCTCACGCCCGCGGCTCATGGCCGTGCGGCACGTGATCTCGCCCGCTTGGCGAACGAGACGGCCAACGGGCGGATGATGGTGTTTGGCGGCGGGGGCTACGACCTGGACAACCTCGCCGCCGCGTGGACGCAGGTTCTCAGCGAGTTGCTGCGCGACGATTGAGTGCCGCGTAAGAAGGTCCGACCCCGTCGCGGGCCGCAGAACAGGGACTGGACTTAGAACCGGAACGAGTAGCCGCCGTACAGGGTCGCCTGCCAGCGGTCGGCGTACAGCGCACCTTCAACGGGCGCGCCTCCGAATCGCAACCCGCTCGCGCCCACTACGATCGCGCTCGAGCGCGTCAATTGGTAGTGTGTATCGAGCCCGAAACCGATGTTGGCGGCACCTCCAGTGGAAAATAAGGGTCGTGTAATGCTCGTTTCGCTCAATCCCGGCACGACTTGCGCAGTGCGGCCGCTTTGCCATTCAGCCCCGACATAGGCCAGCAGACGGAATCCCTGCCCGGAGAGCAGCGGTCGGCTGAAGCTGAGTCGGAGGCTGTCGCCCTGGGTGGCGCCCGTCGGATCGAAGCGGAAACTCGCACTGAGCGTTCCCGCGAGCGACCGCCACCGTAGCCCGGGCCCGAGTTCGACGGGATCCTGAACTTTTTCGGGGAACGCCAGTGCAGGAAACGGGAACCCCGTGCCGAGTCGCGGCGCCACCGACATCCCGACTTGAACATGCCGCCCGGCGCCGGTGAGTCCCCACCAGGTCTCAGCAGTGTCGAGGCGCAACCCCGAGATGGGCCGAATGACCGGGGATTCTGCTTCTGCTTGTGCCGGGAGCATGAAGCCCATCCCCTGCATGCCCGGCAGATCGCTGCCGCTTTGGGCAGTGGCATTCGCGCCCACGGCGAGCGCGCCGATCATGACGCTGCAAACAACGATCCGCGGCTTCATGTTGCCTCCTGACCCAGTCAGCTATTCTTGGTAGCTGGCCGGAATACCGACTCCTTTTTGTATTCTGCGCTTAGATACGTTGCCCGCCACCGCCTGGATCCGTCGCAGCGGGCAGAGTGCACAATTGTGCAGCGCCAATATTATGACAGGCGCATAGAAGGGCGTCACCGGGTCAATTTGCCCAGCAATTCGTCCAGGTGGGCGTGGCTCATGTAGCTGAGGATGAGCTTTCCGGAGCCCTTCTTGCCGGCCTTGATCTCGACGGACGTTCCCAGCCGCTCCGCGATTTCCTCTTGCAGGCGCGCGGTATCGCGATCGGTTCGGACGCGGGCCGGCGGGCTTTTCGGTTTCGGATTCAGAATGGCCTGAACGAACCGCTCGGTGTCGCGTACCGAGTAGCCCTCGCGATCCACCTTGCGCGCTAGCTCCTTTTGCTGCGGCCCCGCGAGAGCAAGCAGCGCGCGTGCGTGACCCATGTCGATGCGACCGTCCATGAGGAGTTGTTGCACGGGCTGCTCTAGGTTCAAGAGCCGCAGCAGGTTGGTCGTTGCCGTGCGGGAGCGGCCGACCGCGTCGGCCGCTTCTTGGTGCGTGAGCTTAAACTCGTCAATGAGCCGCTGTATTCCGGTGGCTTCCTCGAGTGGATTCAGATTCTCGCGCTGAATGTTCTCGATCAGCGCCATCGCGAGCGCGGCCTGGTCCGGGACGTCGCGCACAACGATCGGCACCTCCGCAAGTCCGGCAATCTGTGCCGCGCGCCAGCGTCGCTCGCCTGCGATGATCTCGAATCCCTGGGGGCCGGCATTGCGCACCAGTATCGGTTGCATCAGTCCCTGGTTCCGGATCGATTGAGCAAGCTCGTTGAGTGACTGCTCGTCCATGCGCGTACGAGGCTGAAAGCGGCCGGGTCGAAGCTGCTCGACACGCGCGGTCGCGAGCGTCTCCTGCGTTTGCGCTTCCCCGCCACTGTTCAGAAGGGCATCGAGACCGCGGCCAAGCCCTTTCGCTTTGATCATCGTGGGATCTCCCTCAGTCTCGAAGCGACGTCGCGCGATCGTCAGGCGGCGGCCTGCGCCGCGTCTGCGCGCCACAGAAGTTCGGCCGTCAATGCGACGTAGGCCTGTGACCCTTTGCAGGTCGGATCGAAATCGATGGCCGACTTGCCGTAGCTCGGCGCCTCGGCGATACGGACGTTGCGCGGGATGATGGTCTCGTAGACCTTGGCACCGAAATGCTGCTGCAACTCCGTGGATACCTGCAGTGCGAGCGTGTTCCGGGGATCGAACATCGTGCGCAGCAACCCGTCGATCTCGATGCGCGGATTGAGGTGGGCACGCACCTTCTTGATGGTGTTGACGAGGTCGGTGAGCCCCTCGAGCGCGTAGTATTCGCATTGCATGGGGATCATGACCGAGTGAGCGGCTACCAAGCCGTTCAGGGTCAGGAGGTTCAGCGCCGGCGGGCAGTCCAGCAGGATGAAGTCATAGTCCGGCGCGATCGATGCAAGAGCGGCCTTGAGCCGCACCTCGCGATTCTCGAGCTCGACCATCTCGACTTCGGCGCCCGCCAGCTCGCGATTCGCCGGCAGCACGTCGTAGCCGCTTGCTTCGGGGCGTATGCGCACTTGCTCGACGGCACTCAAGCCGAGCAACACGTGATAGACGGTATTCGTGAGCGCGCGCTTGTCCACGCCGCTGCCCATGGTGGCGTTGCCTTGGGGATCGAGATCCACCAGCAGAACGCGCTTGCCGGAAAGGGCGAGTCCGGCGGCGAGATTGACGGTCGTCGTGGTCTTGCCGACGCCGCCCTTCTGATTGGCGATCGCAATGATGCGCGTCATGGCCTGGCTCGCTCCACGAGGACGAGATGGCGTTCTTGATCAAGGCCCGGTACCGCGAGGCGTATCACGTCCCGAACCCTGAAACCTTCCGGCAACCGCTCGATCTCCGCGCGGGAATACGCTCCCTTCATCGCCGCAAGCGTCCCCTGCTCGGCGAGCAGATGCTGCGATTGTCCGACGAATTCCGCGAGCTCCGCGAAGGCTCGCGAGACGATGACGTCGAAGCGCTGGGCCGGGTGCCACGCTTCGACGCGCGTTGCGCAGACCCTTGTGTTGCCCAACCCCAGTTCGATGACGGCCTGTTGAAGGAACGCGACTTTCTTTCGGCTGCTGTCGAGCAGCGTGACGTCGCGCTCCGGTTGGGCGATCGCGACGGGGATCCCTGGCAGGCCTGCCCCACTACCAACGTCGAGTAGGTTCCGACCCCCCAAGTGCGGGACGAGCGCCAGCGAGTCGAGCAAGTGATGTGTCAGCATCTCAGGCTCGTGCCGTATCGCGGTAAGGTTGTAGACCTCGTTCCATTTCGCTAGCAGAGCTATGAAAGTGAGCAGTTGCTTTCGCTGAGAGGCCTGTAATGCAAGACCAAGATTAACAATGCCGGCCGCGAGTGCGGCGTCCGAGCTCATGCTGCGTTCGATTGCTGGGATGGCGAGCCATTCCAATCTCCGCGATTGCCGCGCTTCAAATGCACCAGAAGCAGGGATATGGCGGCCGGGGTAATGCCGGATATTCGCGACGCCTGGCCGATCGTCTCGGGTTGATGGCGCGCGAGCTTCTGCTGAACTTCGATCGAGAGCCCGCGCACACCGGCGTAGTCAATGCCGGCCGGCAAGGGCGTGTTTTCCAGCTCCTCAGTACGTGCCACCTCGGCCTGCTGCCTGACAATATACCCTTGATATTTAGCCTGAATCTCAACCTGCTCGGCAACCGCCAAATCGTCTACGGGCGCGCCTAGACCGGGCAAGGACAGGAGCGCTGCGTAGGTCACTCCGGGTCGCTTCAGAAGATCGAGTGCGGTGTACTCGCGTTCGATGGGCTGTCCCAGAACACGCTGGGCGTCGGCATTGGAAAGCGCTCGAGGAACGACCCAACTCCGTTTCAGCCGCTCGTGCTCGCGCGCGATCGCGTCGCGCTTACGCTGGAACGCGTCCCAGCGTGCCGTATCGACGATCCCAAGCCTATGCCCGGTTTCGGTCAGGCGCAGATCGGCATTGTCCTCGCGCAGCATGAGCCGGTATTCGGCGCGGCTGGTGAACATCCGGTAGGGCTCGGTAACACCGCGGGTGACAAGATCGTCTACCAGGACACCGAGATAGGCCTCGTTGCGCCGCGGGCACCAGGGATCCTGATTCTTTACCAGCCTGGCGGCGTTGAGCCCGGCGAGGAGCCCCTGTGCGGCCGCCTCCTCATAGCCGGTGGTGCCATTGATCTGCCCAGCAAAGAACATCCCGGAAATTGCCTTGGTCTCGAGCGACGCCTTGAGGGCGCGCGGATCGAAATAGTCATACTCGATCGCATAGCCCGGTCGCAGGATATGGGCATTCTCGAGCCCAGGGATGGAGTGCACGAGGTCGACTTGGACGTCGAACGGGAGACTGGTCGAGATTCCGTTGGGATAGAACTCGTTTGTGGTAAGCCCTTCGGGTTCCAGGAACACCTGGTGGCTGGCGCGCCCCGCGAACCGATGAATCTTGTCCTCGATGGATGGACAGTAGCGGGGCCCGACACCCTCGATCTTGCCGGTGTACATCGGCGAACGATCCAGTCCCTTGCGAATGATCGCGTGCGTGCGCTCGTTCGTATGGGTAATCCAGCAGGGCAGCTGAACGGGGTGCATGGCCCGGCTGCCCATGAAAGAGAAAACCGGCTCCGGAGCGTCGCCAGGCTGAGCGGTCAACACCGAAAAATCGATCGTCCGCCCGTCAATTCGCGGGGGCGTACCCGTTTTTAGCCGTCCGACTGGCAGCGCGAGCTCCCGAAGCCGCGCGGCGAGACTGTTTGCAGGCGCTTCCCCTGCCCGGCCGGCGCGGTAGTTTTCGAGGCCCACGTGCACCAGTCCGCCTAGGAAAGTGCCGGTGGTCAGTACCACCGTGCGGGCGCTGAATCGAATCCCGAGCTGGGTCACGACGCCTGCGACACAGTTTCCCTCCAGAATCAGGTCGTCAACGGCCTGCTGAAAGAGTGTCAGGTGCGCCTGATTCTCCAGTTTGGCGCGCACCGCTTGCTTGTAGAGCATCCGATCCGCTTGGGCGCGCGTCGCCCGTACGGCATGACCCTTCGAAGCGTTCAAAGTCCGAAACTGGATGCCTGCCGCATCGGTTGCGAGGGCCATGCCCCCTCCCAAAGCGTCGATTTCTTTGACCAAGTGGCCCTTGCCTATTCCGCCTATGGACGGATTGCAGGACATCTGGCCAAGCGTCTCGATGCTTTGAGTCAGGAGCAGGGTTTCGCAGCCCGACCGGGCAGCCGCCAGCGCGGCCTCGGTGCCCGCGTGGCCGCCCCCTACGACAATGACGTCGAAATGCCTCGTGAACTGCATGAATCAGGCCATCGGAAGGCCGCAATCTTACGCGCTTTGGCCGGCCCATGCTGAAAGTGCACGCTGAGGGCGGGCCCTGCGCTAGAGACTTGTTCCACGTGAAACTTGTTGGATCGATTTCGAGCTAGGCACATTGTTCCACGTGAAACACCCTTGCTTCACGCATTCCGCGCGCCGGCGCCCCACCTGCGCTAGCTACAAAAACCGCCTCCATGGAAGGCGTCTGCACGAGAGTGTGCGCTCGCTTTCAGTTGCCTCTCCGACATCGATCCTCGATGCCTATAGGAGTGGCCACACCGGGCCCTTTAGACGTAATTTTCCTGACGGTGGTACCCTAGGCCTTCCCAGGGCCGAGACTGGTGGCGAAATGCCAACGCCAACCCTGTCGCCCGAAGCCTGCGAGCAGTCGGTTGCTTTTCAGCTCTTAATGCGCGGCCGATCGTGCTCTGTCCAGTACCCCCAGCACACGAAACGAGGAGGAAAAGATGTCGAAGTACAGCATTCAGGCCGGCGCGGCCGCGATCCTGGCGACTGCCCTGATCGCCTCCGGCGCTGCACTCGCGCAGAAGACCAACTTTGTCACCATCGGCACCGGCGGGACCACGGGTGTCTACTACGTGGTGGGCCAATCGATTTGCTCGCTCGTGAACCGCGGCAACAAGGAGCACGGCATCAAGTGCACCGCACCATCCACCGGCGGTTCAGTGGCGAACATCAACTCGATTCGCTCCGGCGAGATGCAGATGGGCGTTGCACAGTCCGACTGGCAATACCATGCCTACAACGGCACCTCGAAGTTCCAGGAGCAGGGCCCGCTCAAGGACCTGCGCGCGGTCTTCTCGGTGCACGCGGAGCCTTTCACCGTCGTCGCCCGCAAGGACGCGAACATCAAAAGCTTCGACGACCTCAAGGGCAAACGCGTCAACATCGGCAATCCCGGCTCGGGACAGCGCGGCACGATGGAAGTCGTCATGGAAGTCAAAGGCTGGAAGATGAGCGACTTCAAGCTCGCGTCCGAGCTCAAGGCGGCCGAGCAATCGGCCGCGCTTTGCGACAACAAGGTTGACGCGATCGTCTATACGGTTGGCCACCCCAACGGTTCGATCCAGGAAGCCACCACTTCCTGCGACGCGGTCATCGTGCCGGTGACCGGACCCGAGATCGAGAAGCTCGTCAAGGGCAATGCGTACTACGGGATGGCCACCATTCCCGGCAAGATGTACAAGGGCAACGACGCGGACGTCGTAACGTTCGGCGTCGGGGCAACCTTCGTTTCCTCGGCCAAGACCGATCCCGAAGTGATCTATCAAGTGGTAAAGGCCGTGTTCGAGAATTTTGACCGCTTCAAGAAGCTGCATCCCGCCTTCGAAAATCTCGATCCGAAGGTGATGATCACCCGCAATCTCTCCGCCCCGCTGCACGACGGCGCGATCAAGTACTACAAAGAGAAAGGCTGGATGTAGTCAGTCTCACGGCGGGGAGCGCAGCGCTTCCCGCCAGTCCCGCGAGGATAAGGGGAGGCCAACATGGCCGCGGAGGCGCGCGCCGGCGAAGTTGCGTCCGGAGAGGGCTTGCAGGATCTCGTTGCCCAGGCCGACACGGGCGGGCGAAATCCGCGCGGCATAGTTAAGCAGCTGCTGCTAGGCGCTGCGCTCCTCTGGTCGCTCTTCCAGCTATGGATCGCTTCTCCGATTCCGTTCATGGTCGGAATCGGCGTCTTCAACGACACGGAGGCGCGCTCGATCCACCTGGCGTTCGCGGTCTTTCTCGCGTTTCTCGCCTACCCTGCACTCACGCGTTCCCCGCGCGCATACGTTCCAGTCCAGGACTGGATATTCGCGGTGGTCGGCGCTTTCTGCGCCGCCTATCTGTTCCTTTTTCACGTGCAGCTCTCGGCCCGGCCCGGCGCGCCGATCCTGCAGGACATCATCGTCGGCTGCGTCGGCATGGTCCTGCTGCTTGAAGCCACGCGCCGCAGCCTGGGTCCGCCGCTCACGATCCTTGCTGCCGTATTTCTCGGCTACACGTTCTTCGGCCCTTATATGCCGGACGTGATTTCGCATCGCGGTTTCTCGCTGAATGCCGTGGTCAATCACCAATGGATCACGACCGAAGGCGTGTTCGGCGTGGCCCTTGGTGTCTCGACCAGCTTCGTCTTCCTGTTCGTTCTGTTTGGCGCGCTGCTGGACAAGGCCGGCGCCGGCAACTATTTCATCCAGGTCGCGTTCTCGCTGCTCGGGCACCTGCGAGGTGGTCCGGCCAAGGCGGCAGTGGTTTCCTCCGGCATGACCGGCCTCATTTCCGGCTCGTCCATTGCGAACGTGGTGACGACCGGCACGTTCACCATCCCCTTGATGAAACGGGTCGGCTACACCGCCGAGCAGGCGGGTGCGGTGGAAGTCAGCTCCTCCGTGAACGGCCAGATCATGCCACCGGTAATGGGGGCCGCCGCTTTCCTGATGGTCGAGTTCGTCGGCATTTCCTATACGGAAGTCATCAAGCACGCCTTCCTCCCGGCGCTTATTTCGTATATCGCGCTCGTCTACATCGTTCATCTCGAGGCGCTCAAGGCCGACATGCAGGCACTGCCCAAGCGCCATGCACGCGGGCTCGTGCCGCGGCTCATCACGTGGGGATTGGTCGTCACGGGTATGCTCGCCGTGGCCGGGGCCTCTTACTACGCGGTCGCCTGGATGAGACCGGCGTTCGGCCCTGCCGCGAGCTGGATCATCGCAGTGCTGCTCGTCGCGATCTATGTCGCACTCGTCGGATTCGCCGCACGCTATCCGGAGCTGAAACTCGACGATCCCAACGCACCGGTCGTGGAGCTGCCCGAGGTGGGACCCACGGTCAAGGCAGGACTCCATTTCCTGCTGCCGGTCGTGGTCCTTGTCTGGGCTCTGATGGTCGAGCAGCTGTCGCCCGGTCTCTCGGCGTTCTGGGCCACCACGTTCATGGTCTTCATCCTGCTGACCCAGCGTCCGCTGATCGCCCTCTTTCGCCGCCGCGGACAGATCGGAGCCGCGCTGCGACAGGGTGTTGCCGAGCTCATCGATGGCCTGATCACCGGTGCACGCAACATGATCGGGATCGGCATTGCGACGGCCACCGCCGGGGTGATCGTGGGAACGGTCACCCTGACGGGCCTGGGCGCCGTCATGGTCGACGCCGTGCAAGCGCTTTCGGGCGGGAACATCATCGCGGTGCTTTTCCTCACCGCCGTGATTAGCCTCATCCTCGGCATGGGGCTGCCGACGACCGCCAACTACATCGTCGTCTCCTCCCTGATGGCCATCGTCATCGTCGAACTTGGCGCGCAGGCAGGCTTGATCGTGCCGCTCATCGCCGTGCACCTGTTCGTTTTCTACTTCGGCATCATGGCGGACATCACTCCGCCCGTCGGCCTGGCGGCGTTTGCGGCCGCCGCGATCTCCGGCGGCGATCCCATCAAGACCGGCCTCACCTCGTTCTTCTACAGCCTGCGCACGGCTGCGCTACCGTTCCTCTTCATCTACAACACCGATCTGCTGCTCATCGATGTCGACTGGCTGACGGCGCTCGCCACGTTCGTGACCGCCACGATCGCCATGCTCCTCTTCGCCGCCGCCACGCAGGGATACTTCCTGATCCGGAGTCGCATCTATGAATCGGCGATCCTCCTCCTCGTCGCCTTCACCCTGTTCCGGCCTGGATTCTGGATGGACATAGTTTCGCCGCCGTATCACGACGTTTCCGGCGCGCAAGTGACTGAGGCATCCGGATCGGCCGCGCCAGGCACCGAGATACGGCTGCAGATCTCCGGCGAGGACGATTTCGGCAATCCGAAAGTCTTCTACGCACCGCTCACGCTCGGCGCAGGCGAGAACGGAAAGACGCGGCTTGGCGCGATGGGCCTAGAAGTGATCGAAGCGGATGGCGCTCTCGTCATCGACGCGGTCGCGTTCGGCAGCGATGCGCAGAAAGCCGGCCTAAAATTCGACCAGAAGATATTGAGCGCCCGAATAGCGGCCGATCAGCCGCCCAAGCAACTCATGTGGGCGCTCGGCTTTATCCTGCTTGCGGGCGTCGTGCTGTTGCAGCGGCGGCGCCGGCCGCAGCCCGGCCCCGCTGCTGCGTGAGGAGACGAAACATGTTCAAAGACATCCTGCTTGCGGTCGATCGCGAGCATGAAGCGTCCTGGCAGAAGGCCCTCCCCGTCGCGATCGAGCATTGCAGAACGTTCGGTGCGAGATTACACGTCCTGACGGTCGTGCCGGGGCTCGGCGTTGGAGACGTGTCGTCTTTCCTGCCGATGGGATACGAGCGGCAGATTCTGGACAAGGCCAATCAATGGCTCCACGCATTCGCCCGCGACCAGGTGCCCTCCGGGATCTCAGTCCAGCACATCGTGGGCCATGGCAAGGTGCACCGGGAAATCCTGCGTGCGGCCGCGGAAATCGGCGCGGACCTGATCGTCATGGCTTCACATCGCCCGGAGCTCGCGGACTATCTGCTCGGATCCAATGCGACGTACGTCGTGCAGCATGCGAAGTGCTCCGTGCTGGTGGTCCGCGGCGCGGCCTAGCTAGACAGCCCCCTTCACGGCGCGGCGCGCCCGCGGCTCGGTCAGCCCGCCACGGACATGGACGCGAGGGCTCGATCCAGTGAGGCGGCGAGCTTGGCGACGATTTCGTCGGCGTGGCCCGCTTCCATGATGAACGGCGGTGCCAGCAGGACATGGTCACCGCGCTGTCCGTCCAGCGTCCCGCCCATTGGATAGCACATCAGCCCCAGCTCCATGGCTTGCGCCTTGATCCGCGCATGCAGGCGGAGCGCGGGATCGAACGGTTCCTGCGTTTTCCGATCACGGACGAATTCCAGCCCCCAGAACAGACCCCGGCCGCGGATATCCCCGACGTGCGCATGACCGTCGAAGCGCGCACGAAGCTTTTCGCCAAGCAATGCGCCCATCCGCGTGACGTTCCCCAGCAGGTGCCGGTCGCGGATGGCGCGCTGCACGGCAAGCGCCCCGGCACAGGCTGCGGCGTGCCCCAGATACGTATGGCCATGCTGGAAAAACCCGGTTCCGGCGCGAATCGCCTCGTAAATACGGGCCGACACGATTGCCGCGCCGATGGGCTGATAACCGGCGCCGAGACCCTTGGCCACGCAAACGATGTCCGGCGCAATGCCTTCTTGCTCGCACGCATACAGGGTGCCCGTGCGCCCCATCCCGCACATCACCTCGTCGAGGATGAGTAGCACGCCGTGGCGATCACAAACCTCGCGTACTTTGCGAAAGTAACCGGGCACCGGGGGTACCGCCCCGAGCGTGGCCCCTACCACCGTCTCGGCGCAGAAAGCCATGACACTGCCGTGGCCGAGCGCCCGAATGGCCGCATCGAGCTCGCCCGCGAGCCGCGTGCCATACGCGTCATCGCTCTCGCCTCGGTTCTTGCCACGATAGGCATAGCAGGGCGACACGTGCTGCGCGGGAAACAGCAGCGGCTCGTATTGCTGGCGGCGCCATATGTTCCCGCCAGTCGCCAACGCGCCGAGCGTATTGCCGTGATAGCTCTGCAGCCTCGCGATCACGTGCCGACGCTGCGGCTGGCCAGCTTCAAGAAAGTATTGTCTCGCGAGCTTGAGCGCGGCCTCCACCGCCTCGGAGCCGCCCGAGACGAAGTAGACGTGACTCATGCCGGCGGGCGCGCTCGCGATCAACTCATCGGCCAGCGCTTCCATCGGTTCGTTCGTGAAGAACGACGTGTGCGCGTAGGGCAGGCGGTCGAGCTGGGCCTTGACCGCGTCGATGACGGTCCGGTCGGAATGTCCCAGGCAGGACACCGCGGCGCCACCGCAAGCATCCAGATAGCGCTTGCCGGCCGCGTCCACGACGTACATCCCGTCGCCGCCGACCGCCAGCGGGTAGTCCTGTCGAAGACTGCGGTGAAAGACGTGAGTCATCTCGCCGATTCGTGTCGAGGCAAGGCTGCCCGTGTAGAGTGCAGCACGGCCGTGCTACGCGGCGAACGTTACGCGATCGTCTGCGCCTCAGGCTTGCAGATCGAGATGCAACGTCTCGCGGCGCAGCGCGAGCTGCCGGGGCAGCCGGTCCTTTAACTTTCCGAAGAGCTCATCGTGTGATGCGAGCTCTGCTTTCCATTCGTCGTTCGTGATCGTAGTCGCCGCCTCGAACTGCTCGCGGGTGAATGCATCCAATCCGGACCACTCGAGATCGTCGTAGTCCGGCACCCACCCGAGCGGCGTCTCGACCGCCTTGGCTTGACCGCGAACACGCTCGACGATCCACTTCAGCACGCGCATGTTCTCCCCGAAGCCCGGCCAGATGAATCGACCGTTGGCGTCGGTGCGGAACCAATTCACCTGAAAGATCTGCGGCCGTTGGGGGGCGGTCCAGCCAAGCTTGAGCCAGTGGCTGAAGTAATCCGCCATGTTGTATCCGCAGAAAGGAATCATCGCGAATGGATCGCGGCGCACGACGCCGACCTTACCCGTCGCCGCAGCGGTGGTCTCGGACCCCATCGTGGCAGCCATGTAAACGCCATCGGTCCAGCTGAATGCCTGCACGACGAGCGGCACGGTGTTGGAACGCCGGCCACCGAAGACGAATGCCGAGATCGGCACCCCGTCCGGATTCTCCCAGTCCGGATCGATCGCCGGAACCTGCGAGGCGGGCACCGTGAACCTGGCGTTCGGGTGCGCGGCGAGACGGCCCGAATCAGGCGTCCAGGTATCGCCGCGCCAGTCGATCAGCTTGGCCGGCGGCTCCTTCGTCATGCCTTCCCACCACACGTCGCCGTCGGGCGTTCGCGCCACATTCGTGAAAATAACGTTCGACTTGAGTGCCGCCATGCAATTCGGGTTGGTCTTTTCCGACGTGCCGGGCGCGACGCCGAAGAGTCCCGACTCGGGGTTGATCGCATACAGCTTCCCATCCTTGCCGGGCTTGATCCAGGCGATATCCTCGCCGATCGTGGTGACCTTCCAACCCTTGAACGCCGGGGGCGGAACGAGCATTGCGAAGTTCGTCTTGCCGCACGCGCTCGGAAAAGCGGCAGTCACGTAGGTCTTCTCGCCCGACGGGGCAGTCACGCCGAGGATCAGCATGTGCTCAGCGAGCCATCCCTCGTCGCGCCCCATCACTGATGCAATGCGCAGCGCAAGGCACTTCTTGCCGAGCAGGGCATTGCCCCCGTAGCCCGAGCCGAACGACCAGATCTCGCGCGTCTCGGGAAAATGCACGATGTACTTGTGGTCCTTGTTGCACGGCCACCGGGAGTCGGACTGCCCGGACTTCAGCGGCGCTCCCACCGAGTGAATGCATGGGACGAACCGGCCCTCCTGGCCAAGCAGATCCCAGACCTTGGTCGACACGCGCGTCATGATGTGCATGTTCACGACGACGTAGGGCGAATCCGAGAGCTCGATCCCGATGTGCGCGATGTGCGAGCCGAGCGGTCCCATCGAGAACGGCACGACGTACATAGTCCGACCCCGCATGCATCCGTCGAACAGTCCGGCGAGTGTCGCGCGCATTTCCTTAGGCGCAACCCAGTTGTTGGTTGGGCCGGCATCCTCTTTTTTCTCGCTGCAAATGAACGTGCGGTCTTCCATCCGCGCCACGTCGGTCGGATCGGAGAGGGCGAGAAAGCTGTTCGGCCGCTTCGCGGGATCCAGTTTCTGGAGCATGCCGGACGCGACCATCTCATCGCAAAGCCGGTCGTACTCCGCCTTGCTGCCGTCGCACCACACGATGCGGTCTGGTTTGGTCAGACCTGCGATCTCGGCGACCCACTCGATCGCGCGACGATTGCGGACGTGCGGAGGCACATCAATATGCGGCGTATAGGGTTGATTCATGGCGATGGCCTCAGGCGTCAAATGCGGATGCACGCTGTAGCGCAGGCTATTGATTGGGCGGCGGCGGTGCAGAAACGCGCCTTAGGCCGCCGTACAGGGAGTAGGGCCTTAAATCCTAGCACGATCCCGCATTCCCGCGGTCGCGGGCTCAATGGCGCTAGCCCTTTGACGCGCCAGCTCGGGCGGCGCGCCACACCCGTCGCACGAGTCGGAACGTCGGTGCCGTCGTCGTCACCAGCATGATCACCCGCGTCACATGGGCGGCCGTGACCATCGGAACGCCAAGCTGCAGCACCTTGGCGGTGATACACATCTCGGCGATGCCTCCCGGCGCGGTCGCCAGGATCATGGCCGGCACGGCTAGGCCGCTCGCCTGCGCGATTCCGGCCCCGAAGATGGCTGAAAGCCCGATGGCGGCTATGGTGCTGATGCATACGACGAGGACGAACCTCGGCGCGCGCCGCATGAACTCGCGCTCGAAGCGCGATCCGAGCGCGCAGCCGAGCAGCAGCTGGCCCGCGTTGCTGAGGGGCGTGGGAACCGCTGACCACTGCTGTCCCGACGTGGTGAGCCCGATGGAAACGCCCAGCGCGCCGAGTAGCCAGGCATTCGGCAACTTGAGCCTGGACACGAGGAATCCGCCAACCGCCGTGCAGGCGAACAGCATGGCGAGTCCGGACGCGATCACTTTTCCGGCAACTGGCGCGGTCAAATCCGAACCATGCACACCGAGAAAAGTGAATGCAAAGGGCACGAGCACGACGACCAGGAGAATTCTCAGCGACTGCGCTAATGCGATGCGGTCCGGCTTGGCGCCAAAACGCTCACCGAGTATGGCCATCTCGGTCGCCCCGCCGGGGACGCTTGCGAAGAAAGCCGTGGTCCGGTCGGTGTCGGTCAAGCGTGCGATCGGAATCGCGATGATGTAGGCGAGCGCGGTGGCGAAGAGCGCCGCCGCGACCAGCACTTCCCAGTGTCCAAGCACTTCCCGCGCGACGAGCGGCGTGAAGTAGAGCCCGAGCGCCGTGGCGATGATCACCTGGCCCGTCTCGCGCCCGCCGAGCGGCGCCGTCACTGCAGCTCCGGAGGTTCTGAGCAGCGCCATCGCGAGCAGCGGCCCGATCATCCACGGCAGCGGCGTCCCGATCGTCTGGGAGAGCGCCCCGGCAGCACCGCATGCCGCAAGACCGCCGATGACCGATCTGCTCAGCCAGCGGGTGAGCATCGGTTTCACGTGCCGCTCCCGGCCCGTCACTTGCCGATGCAGAACCGCGAGAAGATCTCGCCGAGAAGATCGTCGGCGGTGAACTCGCCGGTGACACCTTCGAGGTCGCGCTGAGCAAGCCGCAACTCCTCGGCGAAAAGCTCGGCCTCACCAAGCACGCCTTCGGCGGCCGCTAGCCGCCGGGACGCGTCGCGCAGCGCTTGCAGATGCCGTTCCCGGGCCATGAACACGCTCTCCCCCGAGGGCTCCCAACCGACCAGCGCGAGCAGCGATTTCTTCAAGCGGTCCAGCCCCTCGCCCGTCTTGGCGGAAGTGAATACGCGCACGGCGTCGCCGCTGTCCCCGTTGCGCGCGCGCTCGGGCACGAGATCCACCTTGTTGTGCACCTCCACACGCGTCAGCCGCGTCGGGATTCGGGCCACGATCGCCTCGTCGGCAGCGGTGACCCCCGTGCGAGCATCCACGATCAAAAGCAGCAAATCCGCCCGCTCGATCTCGCCCCAGGTGCGCGCGATGCCGATCTGCTCCACCTCGTCGAGCGCGTCCCGCAGTCCCGCGGTATCCACGATGTTCAGCGGCACCCCCTCGATCTGGATGGCCTGACGAACGGTGTCGCGGGTCGTTCCCGGTATCGCGGTGACGATCGCCAGCTCCTCGCCGGCGAGCCGATTGAGCAGGCTGGACTTGCCGACGTTGGGCTGACCGGCGAGCACGATGTTCAGACCGCTTCGCAGCAGGCTTCCCTGGCGCGCGCGCGCGAGAGCGGTCGCGAGCTCGGCGCGCACTTCGGCCAAGCGTTGCCGCGCATCGACGCGGTCGAGCGGATCGAGCTCCTCCTCGGGGAAATCAAGGGTCGCCTCGACGAGCATTCGCAGCTCGATCAGCCGGTCAGCCAGCGCCCGCACCGCAGCCGAGAAATCCCCCTGCAACGCGCGAACTGCGCAGCGCGCGGCCGCGTCCGTAGCCGCCTCGATGACGTCCGCCACGGCCTCGGCCTGAGCGAGATCCAGCTTGTCGTTGAGAAACGCCCGTCGCGTGAACTCGCCCGGCTCCGCGATTCGCGCGCCGAGCTCCAGCGACCGAGCAAGCACCATTTGCAGAACGACTGGCCCGCCGTGACCATGCAGCTCGAGCACATCCTGGCCGGTGTAGGAATGCGGCGCGGGAAAGAAGAGCGCGATCCCGTCATCGATCGCGGCATCTGCAGCGTCGCGAAAGGTTGCGCGGGTCGCGCGCCGCGGAAAGGGAACCTTGCCGATCAGCTGCGTCGCGAGGTTGGCGAGCGCCGGCCCAGAGATGCGCACCACGCCGATTCCCGCGCGGCCCTGCGCAGTCGCGATGGCGGCGATGATGTCGTTTGAAGAGCTGCTCACGTCCAGCACACCGACCACTTCGGCTGTGGCTTCGCGACCGCGGCGAGCCACTCACCTCACAACCGTCGCCAGTGGGGGTACCCGATTAGCCACTCTTCTTCGTGGCGTGATCCATCATGCGTGTGATGTGCCACTGCTGGGCGATCGATAGGATGTTATTGACAAGCCAGTACAGCACTAGGCCTGCCGGAAAGAAGAAGAACATCACGCCGAACGCGTACGGCATGATCATCATCACCTTCGCCTGCACCGGATCGGGCGGAGTCGGGTTGAGCCTGGTCTGGAAGACCATGGACGCCATCATCAACACGGGCAGGATGTACCAGGGATCCGGCGACGACAGATCCGTGATCCACCCGAAGAACGGCGCCTGCCGCAGCTCCACGCTGCCGAGCAATACCCAATACAAGGCGATGAACACCGGAATCTGAACCACGATGGGGAGGCATCCACCGAGCGGATTGATCTTCTCCTCCTTGTACAACTCCATCATCGCTTGGTTCATCTTGGCGCGGTCGCCGCCGTACTGCTCGCGGAGCTTCGTGAGCCGGGGCGTCACCTTTTTCATGCGGGCCATGGACTTGTAGCTCGCCGCGGACAGCGGGTAGAACACCAGCTTGATGAGGACCGTGAGCAGGATGATCGCGATCCCCCAGTTCTTTACGAGTCCGTGAATCCAGTTAAGGAGCCAGAAGAGCGGCGCTGCAAGCACCGTGAGCCACCCGTAGTCCACGACCAGCTCGAGCCCCGGGGCGAGCTTCTCAAGCTGCTCGAGATCCTGCGGGCCGACATATACCGGCATGACGACCTTGCCGGTCTCGCCCGGCGCGACCGCGGCGACCGGCAAGATGACTCCAGCGCTGAACAGGCCGTCCGAAACCTTGCGCGTGTAGAACTCACGCTGCACTTTCCCCGCGGGGACGAGCGCGGTCACGAAATAATGCTGGACCATTGCGATCCAGCCGTTGTCGGCGCTCTTCGCGAAGGACGTCTTGCCCTTCTCGATGTCCCCGAAATCGACTTTCACGTACTTGTCCACCTCGGTATAGACCGCCGGCCCGGCGAACGTCCTCAGCATGAAAGTGTCGCCCGGCGGCGCTTGATCGTCGCGCGTCACCTGAAAGTACGCGTGGGCGCTGATCGGCTCGGTCCCCTGGTTCGAGATCTCCTGCGTGACGTCTACCAGGTAACTCGAGCGCTTGAGGGTATAGATCTTGGTCACGCGCGCGCCTTGCGCGTTGGCAGCCTCCAGCCGCACCTCGAGCGTGTCCTCGCCCGGCTTGAGCGAATATTCTTTCGCGCCCGAGGTAAACGGTGTCTTGTGATTCGGCAAGTCCTTGCCGATCAGCCCGCTTTGCAGAGCGCTGTGATACGTAGGGCTCAGCAGTACGAAGTTCTTCTTGAGGTCCACCGTATCTTTGTGCTTGAGGAGCTCGAGCCGGACCACGTCGCCCCCGATCGGACTCACATCCATCTCCAGAAAATCCGTTCGCACCCGGATGAGCTCCTGCCGTGCGGGCTCCGAACTTGCCGGGGCCGGCACCGCCGCTTGTCCCGGCGGCGGGACGCTTCCGCCAGCGTCGGTAGGGATGGACGGCATCGGCACGCCGGGCGGAGTGACCGCTTTGCCCGGCTGCTCCGCAGTCGCCGCAGGCGTGGGCGGCGGTCGATTCTCGCGTTGCCATGCCTCCCACAGCATGAGCAGCGAGAAGGAGAAAATAATGAACAGAATTAAACGTTGCGTATCCATCGGCCTTGATCACTTGCGGGCGCGCCCGACCGGAGTGAATGCCACTCGAGGTCCGGTTGGGGCTCGGGAAATCTCTCTGGCGTTACACCCCGGATTCAGCTGCGGCGCGACGGGCCGTCGGAGAGGCCGACCGGAGGAACTGGGTCGAACCCGCCGTGGTGCCACGGATGGCAGCACGCCAGCCGACGCGCCGCCAACCAACTACCCCGCCAAGCGCCGTGTCGCTGCAGGGCCTCGACCGCGTATGTCGAACACGAAGGATAAAAGCGGCAATGCTGCCCGAGCAGCGGGCTCAGGGCATAGCGATACACCTGAACGAGCGCAATCAGGAATCTACTCATCGCGATACGACGCAAACAACGCGTCTAGTTCGAGAAACGTTACCGCACGACGCTCGGGTGCGCGCGTCAGGCGCAGGACGAAATCGCGGCCTCCCAACTCTGCTTGCCGTTGCCGGAAAGCCTCTCGCGCCAGGCGCCGGATGCGGTTTCGTCCGACCGCACTTTTCACCAGCCGCTTCGGCACGACCAGCGCGATGCGCGGATAGCCGATCGGATTTGCGATGCTGTGGAGCACGAATCGCGGGGCTCGCGCGGAGCGGCCTGACTTCAGCGCCGCGGCAACGGCGGCGGACTGGAGCCGCTGAGTTCGCCGTAAGCGTGCGCCGCTCGTCAAACAGCGAGGCGCGCGCGCCCTTTCGCCCGGCGGGCTCGGATCACCGCTCGGCCGCCGCGGGTTCGCATCCTGACCAGGAAACCGTGGGTTCGCTTGCGCCGGACGCGCGAAGGTTGGTAGGTGCGCTTCATGGGATATTCCTGACGTCGGACAGAACCCGCTATTAAACCAAGGAGCTGCAAATCCTGTCAACGAAGCGACCCCCGCCTGTGGATAACTCAAGTCAATCAGCGTATCATTCGGGTAGTCCAACGAACGTTGATTTCAGGTCCGGCCGAGCCTTTCGCAATGATGGAAACACTCTGGGAAGCCTGTGCCGCTCGGCTGCAAAAAGAGCTTCCTTCTCAACAGTTTAATACCTGGATTCGGCCGCTGCGACCGGGCGCCGAACCGCTCGCCGAGAGCGAGCTGGCGCTCATCGCGCCCAACCGCTTCGTGCTGCAGTGGATCAAGGACCGGTTCGTCCCGAAAATCGAGGCGCTCGCAAGCGAATTGGCCGGACACCCGGTGCGCTTATCGCTCGGCCTCCCGGCAGTCGAGGCGCCACTCGAGCCATCTAGCGAGGCACCGGTCGAACCGCTCCCCAGCGCACCGGTTCCTAGCCAGCCCAAGCCCGCTGCGCCGATTCGCGCGAAGCTCGAGCGCTCCAATCTAATCGGTGAGTTCACGTTCGAGAGCTTCGTACCGGGCAAGGCCAATCAGCTCGCGCGCGCTGCGGCAATCCAGGTCGCGGAGAATCCCGGCACCTCCTACAACCCGCTCTTCGTTTACGGGGGCGTGGGACTTGGCAAGACTCACCTCATCCATGCCGTCGGCAATCACCTGCTCGCGCGGCAGCCCAATGCCAGAGCGCGCTACCTGCACGCCGCGCAGTACATCTCTGACGTGGTCCGGGCGTATCAGCAGCGCTCATTCGACGCATTCAAGCGCTACTACCACTCCCTCGACATCCTGCTGATCGACGACATCCAGTTCTTCACCGGCAAGGACCGAACCCAGGAGGAGTTCTTCTACGCTTTCAACGCGCTCATCGAAGCGCACAAGCAGATCATCATCACCTGCGATACCTATCCGCGGGACATATCCGGCATCGACGAGCGCCTCAAGACGCGGTTCTCCTGGGGATTGACCGTCGCAATCGAGCCGCCCGAGCAGGAGATGCGCGTCGCCATCATTCTCAAGAAGGCGGAGGTACTGGGCATCACGCTAAGCGAGGAGGTCGCATTCTTCATTGCGAAGCACATCCGCTCGAACGTCCGCGAGCTCGAAGGCGCGCTCAAGAATGTCATCGCTTTTTCGCGATTCAACGGCCGTGACATCACCATCGACCTCGCCAAGGATGCCCTGCGCGATCTGCTCACCGTTAACAACCGGCAGATCTCGATCGAGAACATCCAGAAAACCGTCGCCGAGTTCTACAAGCTCAAGGTTGCCGATCTGCATGCAAAGAAGCGCACTCGCAACATTGCCCGGCCGCGCCAGATCGCGATGGCGCTCGCGAAGGATCTTACCCAGATGAGCCTGCCGGAGATCGGTGATGCCTTCGGCAATCGTGATCATACGACCGTCCTCCACGCCTGCCGCACGATTGCGGCTCTGCGCCTGAAGGACACCGAGATCAATCGGGACTTTCATGTTCTGGAGCAGACACTCAAGGGTTGAATACCGCTGGATATCCTGTGATTCGCTGTGGACACCTTCTTCTTCCGCCATCACACGCCCCGGCGAACGCCCGCGTTGCACACTGCGCGCCCACAGGATCGTCCACAGCTGCTCCACAACCTAAGCCGTTGAAGCCGCGCCAATCCTTCCACTTACCCCAGCTGATGCAGCGCTTCATCATCATCATCAGGAAAAGAATATGAATCTAGTAAAGACAACACGCGAGGTGCTCCTCAAGCCATTGCAGGCGGTTTCCGGAATCATCGAGCGGCGACACACGTTGCCGATTCTTTCCAACGTTCTGCTCCAGCGGGACGGCGAGCGAATGGCATTCGTCGCCACCGATATCGAGATCGAGATCACCGCAGCGGTGGGGTTGGAGACAGCTTCGGAAGCGAAGGGCGTGACGGTTGGGGCGCGCAAGCTTCTGGACATCCTGCGCGCCCTACCGGACGGCGCCGAGATTTCGCTGACGGCGGCGGACAAGCGGATGCAGGTGAAGAGCGGGAAGAGCCGCTTCAATTTGCAAACTCTTCCGCCCGAGGATTTTCCGCGCCTCGCGCCGCCCGAAGGCGAGAGCGTGCGGATCGAGTTGCCCCAGAAACTCCTCAAGGCGCTCTTTGCTCTGGTGCAGTACGCGATGGCTCAGCAGGACATCCGTTACTACCTGAATGGGCTCCTGATGCTGATCGACGCGGGTGAACTGCGGGTCGTCGCGACCGATGGTCACCGACTGGCCCTGGCCACGCATGCCGTGGCGTCGAAGGACATCGGAAGGCAGGAGGTGATTCTGCCTCGCAAGACGATTCTGGAACTCTCCCGACTGCTGGCGGACAACGACGACCCGGTTGCCATCGAATTGTCGGCCAACCAGGCTCGATTCACGTTCGGAGAGATCGTGCTGGTCTCGAAGCTGGTGGATGGCAAGTTTCCCGATTATCAGCGGGTCATTCCGGCCCAGCAGCCCAAGCACCTGCAGCTTGGCCGCGCCCCGCTCCAGCAGGCGCTGCAGCGCGCGTCCATTCTCACCAGCGACAAGTTCCGCGGTGTGCGCTGGGTTCTCACGTCGGGGAGCCTGAAGATCAGCTGCAGCAACACCGAGCAGGAAGAAGCGCAGGAGGAACTGGACGTGGGGTATTCGGGAGAGGCGCTCGACATCGGTTTCAATGTCAGCTACTTGCTCGATGTGCTCAACAACCTCGACGTCGAGGAGATTGAATGCGCGCTGGGCGATGCCAATTCGAGCGCGCTCTTCACTTTGCCGGGGCGCAACGATTTCAAGTACGTCGTCATGCCGATGCGGATCTGAGGTCGACCGGAAATGAGCGAAGAGAACCCCGCCGCAAACGGCACCGACTACGATTCCTCGAGCATCAAGGTGCTCAAGGGCCTGGACGCCGTGCGCAAGCGGCCGGGGATGTACATCGGAGATACGTCCGACGGCACCGGCCTGCATCACATGGTTTTCGAGGTGGTCGACAATGCGGTGGACGAGGCCCTCGCGAACTACTGTGACGAGATCATCGTCACGATCCACACGGATAATTCGATCAGCGTGATCGATAACGGGCGCGGCATTCCGACCGAAGTCCATCCGGACGACGAGGCCGGCCGATCGACCGCCGAGATCGTCATGACCGAGCTGCATGCGGGTGGGAAGTTCGACAACAACGCATACAAGGTGGCGGGCGGCTTGCACGGTGTCGGCGTCTCGGTGGTCAACGCGCTCTCGGAGTGGTTGCGGCTGATCGTGCGGCGCAATGGCAAAGTCAATGTGCTGGAGTTTCGGCGGGGAAACCTGATCGAGCCATTGAAGGTCACGGGGCCGACCGAGAAGCGCGGGACCGAAGTCCATTTCCTCGCATCCGGGGAGACCTTCGGGAAAGTCGAGTATCACTACGAGATCCTGGCGAAGCGGTTGCGCGAGCTTTCCTTTCTGAACAACGGCGTGCGGGTGAGGCTAGTGGATCAGCGGGATGGCCGCGAGGAGGATTTCGCGTTTGCCGGGGGCGTGAAGGGCTTCGTCGAGTATCTGAATCGCACCAAGTCGGTCCTGCACCCGAGCATTTTCCATGCTACCGGAACGAAGGACGGAATTACGGTCGAGGTCGCCATGCAGTGGAACGACTCCTACCAGGAGTCGGTGCTTTGCTTCACCAACAACATTCCGCAGCGTGACGGCGGCACCCACCTGACCGGGCTCCGCGCGGCGATGACGCGCACGCTTAACCAATACATCGAGCAGCACGAGATCGCGAAGCGGGCGCGGGTCGAGACTACCGGCGACGACATGCGCGAAGGGCTCGCCTGCGTGCTTTCGGTCAAGGTCCCCGAGCCGAAATTCTCGTCTCAGACCAAGGACAAGCTGGTGTCCTCCGAAGTCCAGCTGGTCGTGAGCGAGATCGTCGGGCAGAAGCTCACCGAGTTTCTGCTCGAGAAGCCGGCGGACGCGCGAACGATCACCGGCAAGATCGTCGATGCGGCGCGGGCGCGCGAGGCGGCTCGCAAGGCGCGCGAGCTGACTCGCCGCAAGGGCGTGCTGGACTCGTTCGGTCTCTCCGCAAAGCTTGCGGACTGCCAGGAGAAAGATCCGACCCTTTCGGAGCTCTACCTGGTGGAGGGCGACTCTGCGGGCGGTTCGGCCAAGCAGGGCCGGGATCGCAAGTTCCAGGCGATCCTGCCGCTCAAGGGAAAGATCCTGAACGTCGAGCGAGCGCGCTTCGACAAGCTGCTTTCCTCCGCGGAGATCGCCACCCTCATCCAGACGCTCGGCACGAGCATCGGGAAGGACGAGTTCAACGTCGAGAAGCTGCGCTACCACCGCATCATCATCATGACGGATGCGGACGTGGACGGCGCGCACATACGCACCCTGCTCCTCACGTTCTTCTATCGCCAAATGCCCGAGCTCGTGGAGCGCGGGCATGTGTACATTGCGCAGCCGCCGCTCTACAAGATGAAGCTCGGCAAGGAGGAGCGCTATCTCAAGGACGATCACGAGCGAGAGCACTTCATGCTCACGCAAGCACTGCAGGGCGCCATCCTCTATCCGAGCGAAGGCGCGGCTCCGATCCAGGACGAGGCGCTGGAACGTATCGCGCGCGCCTACCTGCTCGCAGAAGCCGTGATTCAGAGGCTTTCCCGCATCATCGACGAGCGTGCTCTGCACGCTCTGCTTGCAGGGCTTGAGCTCGACATGTCCGACGGAGACCACGCCCGGGCAAGCGCTGGCGCGCTACGCGCCGCGCTGGGCAACGGCGAGACGCGGGTCCAGGAGCGGTACCTGGAGAAGCACGAGCGCTGGCAGCTTGTCATTGAGCACATCCACCACGGCAACGTGAAAACGAGTGTAATCGACGACGACTTCCTGAAGTCCGGTGACTGCGATCAGATTCGTGACACTGCGCAGATCCTGCAGGGACTGATCGGCACGGGAGCAAATGTCGTCCGCGGCGAGCGCCAGCATGCCGTGAGCAACTTCGGCGACGCGATCCGCTGGTTACTGCAGGAGGTGGAGGAGAAGGCCACCGTGCAGCGATACAAGGGGCTTGGGGAGATGAACCCGGAGCAGCTCTGGGAAACGACGATGGACCCGGAGTCACGGCGACTGCTGAAGGTTCAGATCGAGGATGGCATTGCGGCCGACGAGATCTTCACGAAGTTGATGGGCGACGAGGTCGAGCCGCGTCGTGAGTTCATCGAGCGCAACGCCCTCGTTGCGCGCCTGGACGTCTAGGAACCTGAACCGCGCCGGTCAGCGGGCGAAAAAGGCGAAATAGCCGGCCAGCGCGTAAAAGACGGCCACTTGCGCCAGGTTGCGCAAACCGTGGTTGCGCAGAAATGTGCTCCAATCGAAGAACGCTATCTGCCCCCCGGCGTGGGGAGTGATGCGCGGGAGGAACCGCGGCACTGCGGCGCAGTAGCGCGCATAATCGTCCCCGAAAGTCGGCGCGAGGAGCGCTTCCTCGCGACGCACGCGGTTGACCATGTAGAAGTAATACAGGATTGTGAATGCCGCGAGCAGCCAGCCATTCCCCAGCAGCATCAGCATGCCGAGCAGTAGGAAGTAGCGGCCCAGATACATTGGGTTTCGCACCAGCGCGTAGGGGCCGTTCGCCGCGAGCACCTGATTCTTCTGCAAGCTGGCGAAGCACCAGAGCTGGATCGCTTCCCCGACGAGCGACACCGTGAGCGCGGGCACAAACCACTCGCGGTTCGCATACCAGATCAGGGCGAAGCCCAACGCGACGAACAACGGCACGCGCAAGCGCACCAGCGTCCGACGCAGTGCGGGGTGATTGAACAGTCCGTGAACGCCGGTCGCCATCGACGGGTCTACGTATCCCCGGGGGGATTGTTCTTGTGGTGGTGCGGCTTCAGCCCGAAATATCCCTTCAACACCCAGAGCCTGCGCCAGCGATTGGCGCGACCCAGAAATGCCAGCCGCTCCGCGCCGAGCGAATCCGGGTGGCGATGCGACCAGTGCTTGTAGACGCCGGCGAGGTCCGCGTTCTCGAGGATCCTCTTTAGGAAGCCTGGCAATCCGTCCAGCTTGATGTGCGATTGGAAGTCAATGAGGAGCGGCTCGTCGGCGTCGCTGACCAGGATGTTGCCGCCATAGCGCAGGTCGAGGTGCGCGATGTTCCGGCGGTGCATGGCGAGGACTGCGGCCTCAAGCGCGCGGAAGAAGTCGGGTGTCGCGCGATCCGGCCCGGCATCGGCCATTTCGATGCCCGGGACGAAGCGGTAGGCAAGCGCATAGGCGTCGATGCGGAATGCGCCGGAGGGCACGCCGGCCAGATCGCGCAGGCGCTCGAGCGCCGATACTTCGCGACTCACCATCAGCCTGCCGAGCGTTTCCCGATACGGCAGCGGGCAGTCGCGGAAATCCTTGACGACCCATTGCGCGTCTGCCTGTTCGTGCACGAACACGGTCGCATTCGCCCACCGGCCCTTGTTGAGGATACGCGGGACGTTGCGCCCGAAATCTGCGCGTGTGAAGGGCTGATCGATTCTGGGAGCGTGTGGGTCGGCGCTCATCCGGCTGGGGCCAGGCGGAACTCAGCTCCGCTTGACTGCCGTCTTGCGCTTTCGAGACGGCTTTTTCGGCGGGGGTTTGGCCACGCCAGCAGGTTGCTTGCGGGCCACAGATCGCTTCCGCGTCTTGGCCGGCGCTTTCCGGGGCGTTGCGCCGGGGGAAGCTGCCTTGGCCGCGCGCGCGGGCTTTGCGGCCCGGACCGGGGACTCGGACGCGGCCGATGCCTGCTGCTCCGGCTTCGGAATCGGCGTCTTGCGCGCGCGCGGCGCGAACTCGAAGCCGATCCTGCCGTCCGGCTGCCGCGCGAGGAAGGCGGAGAACGGGCGGCCCTTCTTCGAGATAAATCGATGCAACAGGTCGGTCTTGCCGGTTGCCAGCAGCTTCTTGACCTGCTCGGGCTCGATGGGCCGCTGCAGAATGATCTTTCCAGTGCGGAAATCGCAGCTGCGGTCGGGTCCAACCGACTTCTCGCAGATGTACGCGAGATCATGATCGTACACCCGCGACGCGCACTTCGGACACGCACCGAGCGGCGTTCGATTCGAGAAGTCGACGGGTTGCGCGTCGCGCTCGTCGTTCGAACCCTGTCCGAAATCGAGCTCGGTCGTGAAGTCATCCTTCAGCTTGAGCATCGCGGCGAAGCGCTTGCCCATCCGGCTGCGAAAACCCTGCAGCGGACCGATCGACCGCGCCTTGATAAGCGCTTCCGCCTCCTCGGCTTCGATGCGCCGTCCGGCGATCACCTTCCACATGGCGAAATCGCATTCGGTGCACGCGAATTTCTTGTAGTTCTCGATCACCTTCGCACCGCACTTCGGGCACTTCGTCTTGAGGGTCGAGATCGGCTCATCGAGCTTGCCTGCCCGCTTGATTCGGGCCACGAGGTCGCGGGCGGTGTCCACGATGTGTTCCATGAACTCCGCGCGCCGCAGCTTGCCCTGCTCCATCTGCTTGAGCTTGAACTCCCACGTTCCGGTCAGCTCGGGCGAGGAGATCTCCTCGATTCCGAACTTGTTGAGCGCGAACATCAGATCGAACGCTTTGGCAGTGGGATGAAGGTCACGCCCCTCGCGGACTACATACTCCTCGTAGATCAGCCCTTCGATGATCGCCGACCGGGTCGCCGGCGTACCGAGTCCCTTCTCGCGCATCGCCTCGCGGAGCTCGTCGTCCTCCACGAGCTTCCCGGCCCCTTCCATGGCGCTGAGCAACGTCGCCTCGGTGTAGCGCGCCGGCGGCTTGGTCTGGTTCGCCTGCACCTCGACGGCAAGCGTGTCGACCTTGCCGCCCGCCACCGGCGCAAGCGTCGGCGTGTCGGCCGAGTCTGCATCGCGGCCATACACGGCAAGCCAACCGGAATTCACCATCACCCGGCCTTCGCTCTTGAACGGTTCCTCCGCGACGCGGGTAATGCGGGTCGTGACGAGGTATTCGGCCGGTGGAAAGAACACCGCCAGAAAACGCTTGGTCACCATGTCATAGAGCTTCGCCTCGGCCTCGCTGAGATGCTTGGGCGCCAGCAACGTCGGAATGATCGCGAAGTGGTCCGACACCTTCTCGTTGTTGAATACGCGCTTGTTGGGCCGCAACCAGCCCTCCTTCAGCACACGCTCGGCGTGCGGCGCATAGGCGGCGACCAACGCGGACTCTCCGGTGCGGGCGCCCTTCTTCCCTTTCCCGCCGCTCAGCATCTCCAGGGTCGACTTGACAGTGGCCAAGTAATCCTCGGGCAGCGCGCGGGAATCCGTTCGCGGATAGGTCAGCACCTTGTGCTTCTCGTAGAGCGCCTGCGCGATCGAGAGCGTGCCCTTTGCAGAGAAGCCGAATCGGGAGTTCGCCTCACGCTGGAGGCTGGTGAGGTCATAAAGGAGGGGCGAAACCTGGGTCGTCGGCTTCGACTCCTCGGTGACGATGCCCGGCTTGCCGAGACATTTCGCGCGAATCGCCGCGGCGCGCGCCGCCTCCCAAAGCCGCTCCGGCCTGAGGTCGGGATCCTCGGCCTTCTTATCCTTCTCGAAGACCTCATCGAACCAGCGCCCGCGGTATTCACCGCCCTTGCCGCCGAACGTCCCCTCGACTTCCCAATAGTCGCGCGCGACGAAGCTCTTGATGCGCTGCTCGCGCTCGACCAGTATCGCGAGCGTCGGGGTCTGGACGCGCCCGACGGTGGTCTTGTAGAAGCCCCCGTCCTTCGAATTGAAGGCGGTCATCGCCCGCGTGCCGTTGATGCCAACGAGCCAGTCGGATTCCGAGCGGCTCTTCGCGGCGTCCGCGAGTGGCCGCATCGCCGCGTCCGAGCGCAGGCTTTCGAAGCCCTCGCGAATCGCACCCGGCGTCATCGACTGTAGCCACAAGCGCTCGATCGGTTTCTTCACGCCGGCATGGTCAACGATATACCGGAAGATGAGCTCACCTTCGCGGCCGGCGTCGCACGCATTGATCAGCCCGGTGACGTCCTTGCGCTTGATGAGCCGCGTGAGCACCTTGAGGCGGTCTTCAGTCCGCTCGATCGGTCTGAGATCGAAGTGCGGCGGCAGCACCGGAAGATTCTGGAGCGACCACTTGCCGCGCTTCACCTCGTATTTTTCCGGAGCGGCGATTTCCACCAAGTGGCCGATCGCAGACGACAGGACGTACTTGCTGCTCTCGAAATAGTCGCCGTGCCGCGTGAACCCGCCCAACGCGCGCGCGATGTCGTTGGCGACGGAGGGCTTCTCGGCGATGATGAGCTTCAGTGCCATATCGGTTATCGCGCGTGCTCGTAAGCCGCATCGCGCGCGATGTCATCGACGACGCAGGGTCGCTCCGCAGTAAAGGGTTTCTCGATCATCGGGGACGGGATGTTAACGTGCGCGCTTTCTGAAAGCGACACCGGCGACGGCCGGCGATGCAAGTGTGGATGCGGCAAGGCCTTTCCCTTTGAGCACGCGTCGGCCGCGCGGTCTCTCGAAGGCGGCGTGCATGGCCGGGAACCGAGCAGGCTGCCCCGGGGCGCGAAAGGCGGCAATGATAAGGAGTCGCGGCGGGCGAAGCAAGGCGCCCCGGACGCGAGTGCACCCGACTCAGTGAATATGCTGGGGACCGCCGCTGGGAAGCAGCTCTTCGAGCATCAGGGTGTCCACGTCACCCCGGCGTGTCCAGAGGACCATCAGCACGACCACCTTGAGCTTCTCGAGCTCAACGATGTCGTCCTCGACAGCCATCGCCTTGTCAACGATCAGCTCGCGCAGACCGGGCGAGAGGACGCGCGCGCTTTCCAGAAAAATCAGGAATCCGCGGCTTTCCGCGCTCAGCTTTGCGAGCTCGGCGTGCGTGAAAGCGCGGAAGGTTCCGGGGGCATCGATGTGCTCGTAAGCAGCGCCCTCTCCCGGGCCGACCAGGCCGTTCAGCCAGTCAAGCGCCTCGGTGATCTCGTCGTTCTCGAATCCGGCCGCGGTCAGCTTGCGGGCAAGCGAATCCTGGTCGGGATAGTTCTCGGACTGGTAATAGTTCTCGAACAGGTAGACGAGCACTTCGAACATCGTGTTGCGTCACTCCTTACGAGACGCGTTGGTATGCGCCGCCGGGCAGGCTCATCACCTGCCCATCGAGCTCCAGCTGCAACAGGATCGCTGATACCTTGTCGGGCGTCAAGCCGCTGCGCTCGCAGAGGGTGTCAACATTGCACGGGTCGTATCCCATGTATTCGAGCAGTGGGACATCTGTCACACTGGGCTTCGCAGGCGTTGCGTCGTGAGCGGCGATGGCGCCGAACTCGCTCAGCACATCGTCCGCGCTCTCGACAAGCTTTGCGCCCTGCTTGATGAGCGCGTGACAGCCTTTGGCGAGCGGGGAATGTATCGAGCCGGGTACCGCGTACACGTCGCGCCCCTGATCCGCGGCCATGCGTGCGGTGATGAGCGATCCGCTCGATATCGCGGCCTCGACGACCAGCACTCCCCGCGCAAGGCCGCTGATGATCCGGTTTCGGCGCGGAAAATTCTCGCGGGCAGGCGGCGCGCCGATGGGGAACTCGGTCACGATCACCCCGAGCGTGGCAATTTCCTCGGCGAGCTGCGCATTGCGCGGCGGGTAATCCACGTCGATTCCGGTCCCGAGCACCGCGATCGTGCTGCTGCGACCGGCCAGCGCACCGCGGTGTGCCGCCGCATCGATGCCGAGCGCGAGCCCGCTCACGATCGGCAAGCCCGCAGCGCTGAAATGCCTGGCGAGGCTTTCCGCGTTTGCGAGGCCCTGAGGCGTGGCGTTCCGGCTACCGACGATCGCGAGACTTCGCTTCGGGAGCAACGCTGCGTTTCCGCGCACGTAGAGTAGCGGCGGTGGATCCGGGATCTCGAGGAGTTGCGGCGGGTAGGTGGAATCGGCAAGCGTGATGATGCTGTGACCTGGCTGCGCCACCCAGTCGAACGTGCGCTCGAGCAGATCCCGGTCCGGAATTTCGAGAATGCGGTCCGCGAGGTCCTCGCCGACTTGTGCGGCAAGCGCGCGTCGCCCGGCGGAGAGCACATGTTGCGGCAGGCCATGCGCCGCGAGGAGCTTGCGGAGTCCCTGGCCGCCGAGCCCAGGGACGAGCGTGAGCCGTATCCAGGCGGCGAGATCGCTGTCGCGCTCCACTGCCGCCCGGTCGGCGCTGGAAATCAGGGCGTCCGGGCGATGTCGCGCGGCGTGACCGGTTCCCCGGACTGCACGACCAGCGCATAGGACACGTGCTGAAAGACCCGGAACACGAACACGAGACCGTAGCGCTCCTCGGGAAGCGTGACAGCCGGCTCACGCGGTTTACCCATGTAGTAGGGCCCCACGCTCTTGTCGTTCGTGACCGTCACGCTCCGGTACAGAGCGAGTACATTGCCCAACTCGAGCCCGTCCGCGGCACCCTTGTTCAGAATGACGATCTGCAGGGGGCCAGCTTCGCGACGGAACGTGCCGACCTTTTCTTCGACCGCATACGCCCACTGATTCTCGCCGTATATCTCGCTGCGTGTGTCGAACTCGCCATCGGATATCCCCGCGATCCGCGCGTCGATCTGGCGGTCGGGCTTGCGCGGGATATAGCTGAAAATGGCCGTCGGTCCGACAGCGACCAGCCGGTCGCCACGGCTGACCTCGCGCGTCGAGCTCGTAATCACCAGCGTGCTTGGCTCGCCGCGCTTCATGACGCGCGCCACTCCCAGATTCACTGCCTCGAATCCGAGCGTTCGATCGGAGTCCGGATCGATGATCGGGCGACCCTCGCGGTAGATGTACCAGAGCTCCTCGTCACTCTTGCTGATGCCGTTGACGTAAATCTTTCCGCCCTGGCCGACGTTGTAGCGACCAAGCTCGGTAGAGACGATCTCGGGCGCCCGGTTCAGCCCTTCGCGCTCGATGACGAGCGGACGGCTTAAGAAGGGTTCGATCAGCTTGGGCGGGATGCTCGGTATGGCTTCGCCGGCCAGCCGCTCCTCACGAATGCGAGGCGTCGCGCGCTCGATGGTTAGCCGTCCGGTCGCGCGGTCGAAGACGACCACGTCGCCAGGGAAAATGAGGTGCGGATTGCGAATCTGCTCTTTGTTGAGCCGCCAGATCTCCGGCCAGCGCCACGGCTCACGGAAGAACTTGCCCGATATGCCCCAGAGCGTGTCACCCTTGCGGACCGTATAGCGGTCCGGCGCATCCGACCGTATTTCGAGGACGTTTCCGCTGACACGCGGATCCGGCTGTTGCGCGAGCGCCGGGATGGCGAGGGCACAGGCGAACAGCACCGCTATGCTAGACTTTTTGAACATGGTTGACCTCGACCCCGTCGAATCCCTAGCCAAGGGCTTGATTTTGCTCCCGGTGCGGCGCAAGTCTCAGGGAATTGTTTAGATTCTGCACGTAATTAATTCACGCAGCAAGTATTTGTGGCACAGCTGACCATCCTCCGCTACCCCGACCCGCGGCTCCATACGGTCGCCAAGCCGGTCCAGGAAGTCAACGACCAGATCCGGGCCCTCGTGCGGGACATGGCCGAGACCATGTACGCGGCGCCGGGCATCGGCTTGGCGGCCACCCAGGTCGACGTCCATTTGCGCGTGATCCTCATCGACGTTTCCGACACCCGTGATGAACTGAACGTGCTGATCAACCCCGAAATTCTCGCTGCTGAGGGCATCCAGGAGTGCGAGGAGGGTTGCCTGTCCGTCCCGGGAGTCTATGAAATCGTGTCCCGGGCGGAGAAGGTCAAAGTGCGCGCCCTGGGAATCGACGGGCAGCCCTACGAGATCGAGGCCGAGGGGCTGCTCGCCCTGTGCATCCAGCACGAGATGGATCACCTCGAGGGCAAGGTTTTCGTCGAGTATCTCTCGCGACTGAAGCAGGCGCGCATCCGCGCGAAGCTCCAGAAGCAGCAACGACGCGCGGCGGCCTGAGCGCCGGTCGCCGGCCGTTCCACATGCGAGTCGTCTATGCGGGCACGCCCGGCTTCGCCGTGCCGGCTTTGCAGGCGCTTTGCGCGGCCGGCCATGAAGTTCTACTCGTGCTGACGCAGCCCGACCGCCCGGCCGGACGCGGCCTGGAGCCCACGTCGAGCAAGGTGAAAGACGCCGCCGAGCGCCTCGGACTGCCGCTCTTGCAGCCCGCGACACTCAAGGATCTCACGGTCCAGGCGCGCGTCCGCGCCGCTGCGCCGGACGTCCTGGTCGTGGCGGCCTATGGCCTGATCCTTCCCCAGGCGGTGCTCGATATCCCCGCCCACGGCGCCTTGAACATCCACGCCTCGCTGCTCCCGCGTTGGCGCGGTGCGGCACCCATTCAGCGGGCGATTCTGGCCGGGGATTCGGTCACCGGTGTGTGCATCATGCAGATGGACGCCGGGCTCGATACCGGTCCAGTCCTGCTGCGGGCCGAGACGGAGATCGCTCCCGAAGACACGGCGGGGATGCTGCACGATCGGTTGGCGACGCTTGGGGCGGATTTGCTGCTCGAAACGATGCGGAGCATCGGGCGAGGCACTGTTTCGCCCGTGCCGCAAGCGATCGCAGGTGCCACCTATGCCCCTAAGATCGCCAAAGCGGAAGCGCGCATCGACTGGACGCGATCGGCCCTGGAGATCGACCGTCAGATTCGCGCGTTCAACCCCTTTCCGGGTGCGACCACCCGTATTCGCGGCACGGAAATCAAGGTGTGGCGCGCTGCGCTGGGCACGGAAGCCGGCGATCCCGGCGCGATTCTGCGCGCCGGGGCCGACGGAATCGTCGTGGCGTGCGGCACCATGTCACTCGCGCTGACCGAGTTGCAGCGCCCGGGCGGCAAACGGCTTGCCGCAGTCGATCTGCTGCGCGGATTCCAGCTTGCGGCCGGCGAGCGGTTTGCCGCCCCGGGCGAGTTGAATTCCGGTCCGAGATCCCCATCTAAGCGTTCGTAGAACACGTTGATTACGGAGCAATCAATCCATGATCGGCAACTGGCTCAAGACAACCATTCTCCTGGCGGGCATCCTCGCGTTGTTCGGCGCGGTCGGTGGTGCGCTGGGTGGCACCCAGGGGATGCTGATCGCGCTCGCCATCGGCGGCGCGCTGAATTTCTTCGCCTACTGGTTCTCGGACAAGATGGTCTTGCGCATGTACAAGGCACAGGAAGTCGACGAGACCACTTCACCGTACCTTTACAGCATGGTGCGGGAACTCGCCGCGCGCGCGGGGTTGCCCATGCCGCGCGTCTACCTCATCGACGAGGCTCAGCCGAACGCGTTCGCCACCGGCCGCAACCCGGACAATGCGGCGGTTGCGGCGACGACCGGCATCATCGAGCTCCTTTCGCCCCGCGAGCTGCGCGGCGTCATGGCCCACGAGCTCGCGCACATCAGGCACCGCGACATATTGATCTCGACGATCTCCGCCACTGTGGCCGGCGCGATCTCGGTGCTCTCCCAGTTCGGTCTCTTCTTCGGTGCAGGGCGCGATCGCGAGGGCGGCAATCCCCTGCTGGCCATCCTAGTGATGATCCTCGCGCCGATCGCCGCGATGCTGATCCAGTTCGCCATCTCGCGCACCCGCGAATTCGGCGCGGATCGCGGCGGCGCGGAGATCTCCGGCGATCCGAACGCGCTCGCCGATGCGCTGGGGAAGATCGATCGTTACGCGCGCGGCATTCCGCTCGCAACCGCAGAGACCCACCCCGCCACGGCGCAGATGATGATCATCAATCCGCTGTCGGGTGCGGGTCTGCGCGGACTGTTCAGCACTCATCCCGCAACGGAAGAAAGAATCGCGCGCCTGCGCGCGATGGCCTGACCGAGCCATCCGTTCTCTCGCGGGACACGCGCGAACGTGAAGCGCGCGGCCTGGCACGCCGGATATAATTCGCGCCCCTGCCATGGCCGCGCCCCAATCCAAGAGCCTGGCCGAAGACCTTGCTGACGCGAGCCGGGTCGTTGCGCGAATCGCCGCCGGCGAGAGTCTAAGTTCCGTGCGTGCGCGGGGGCCGCTGCGTCCCGCCGTGCTCGATCTCGTGTACGGTTCACTGCGCGATTTCGGACGCGGCGATCTTCTGATCGAAGCGCTCACGGAGCGTGCGCATCCCGATCCGACCGTGCGCGCGCTGCTGCTCGTCGCGTTGCGCGGTCTGCGCGCCGGGCGCGCGGAGCATGCTCTGGTGAGCCAGGCCGTCGAGGCGGCGGGGCGGCTGCGCGTCGCCGCGGCGAAAGGCTTCGTGAACGCGGTCCTGCGCAATTATCTGCGCCGACGAGAGGCACTCGAGGCGCGGGTCGCGACGTCCGATGTCGGGCGCCACTGCCATCCGCAGTGGTGGGTGCAGCGGCTGCGTGCCCAGTATCCGGACGACTGGGAGCGCGCCCTCGAGGCAGGCAATCAGCACCCGCCGATGACCCTGCGCGTCAACGTTCGGCGGACCAGCGTGGCCCAATACCTCGATTTGCTTGCGGACGCGCGCATCGCGGCGCGGCAGGTCGGACCGGTGGCGATTCTCCTCGCGACCCCGCTTCCCGTCGAGGACGTGCCTGGATTCGCCGACGGGATCGTGTCGGTCCAGGACGCCGGGGCACAGCTGGCGGCGCCCCTGCTTGCTCCTGCCCCAGGACAGCGCGTGCTCGACGCGTGCGCCGCGCCGGGCGGCAAGGCGGCGCATGTCCTCGAGCTTGCCGACGTAGAGCTCACCGCGCTCGATATCGATCCTACCCGGCTAGAGCGCGTGCGCGCGACGCTCGCACGCCTCGGCCTCACGGCACGGGCGCTCCAGGGCGATGCCGCCGAGCCTGCGCAGTGGGCCGACGGTGGCACGTTCCATCGGATTCTGCTCGACGCCCCATGCACCGCCTCGGGCGTCGCCCGCCGCTACCCGGACGTGAAGTGGCTGCGGCGCGCGCAGGACATCGCGGGCTTCGCGGCCCTTCAGCGCAGACTGCTTGCCGCTTTGTGGCGGGTGTTGGAGCCGGGTGGTAAATTGCTCTACGCCACTTGTTCGGTATTCGACGAGGAGGGCAACGCGGTGGTGGAATGGTTTGTCGGACAGCAGTCGGATGCGGCGCGCATCGCCATTCCGGGACTCGCCAGCGGACAGTTGTTGCCCAACGGGGACCACGACGGCTTTTATTACGCTCTGCTGGAGAAAGAACGCGCCTGACGGCGTCCGGCGGGTACTCGTGCGAGGACGGAGCAGGCCGCCCGGCTCGCGCGGGGCAGACGACCACAGCGATGCGCTGACCAGGAACGGGAAGATCTTGCTCTCATATTCTGCGATGCAGGCGAGCCGGGGGATGCCAGCCCCGCGATTCGCCGAGCGTCTGCGCCGAGCGTTGTTCTTGGTGGTTGCGGTGGCCGGAATGCTCGTGGCTGACTGCGCGCGGGCCGACGAGATCGCGGTGCGCGACGCCCGCCTCGTCGCGGGAGAGGAGGGCGTTGCACTGCATGCCGATTTCGACGTCACGCTCACCCCGCGGCTCGAAAACGCCCTGCACATGGGCGTCGCGCTTTACTTCACTACGGAGTTCGAGTTGACACGTCCGCGCTGGTACTGGCTGGATGACCGGATCGCCTCGGTATCGCGCTCGACGCGCGTGTCGTTTCATGTGCTGACGCGGACCTATCGCCTCAGCACGGGAGCGCTGCATCAGAGCTTTCCCACCCTCGACGAGGCGCTGCATGTGCTCGGCCGCGTGCGCCATTGGATCGTGCTCGCCAACGATCAGCTGCGGCCCGAGATGAGCTACGTCGCTTCGACCCGGATGCGACTGGATGTATCGCAGCTCCCGAAGCCTTTCCAGGTGAGCGCCCTGGCGAATCGTGAGTGGACGCTTGCGTCCGAATGGATCCGCTGGGAGATCACGCCGCCGGGAGCCAACGCGAAATGACCTACGTCCTGGTCGCCAGTGCCGCCCTCGCCGGGATCCTGCTGTTTCTGCTTGCCGCGGCGAGCGGACAGACGACGTTCTTTGCGGAGCACTATCCGCTCCTCCTCGTGCTGAACGGCGCAATGGTGTTTGGCCTGTTCCTCCTCGTCGGATATCAGCTGATCACATTGTGGCGCGCCCTGAGGGCGCGCGCATTCGGGTCGCGCTTGACACTGCGGTTTCTCGCGATTTTCGTGGTCATGGCGCTGGTGCCAGGGGCACTGGTGTACACGGTTTCGGTCCAGTTTCTCACCCGCAGCATCGAGTCCTGGTTCGACGTCCGGGTCGACGCGGCGTTGGAAAAGGGGCTTGACCTGGCGCGCAACCTGCTGGACAGCCGCCTTGCCGATCTACGCGGCAAGGCCACCACCATGGCGTTGGAGCTCTCCGAGCTGCCGCCCGCGCTTCAGTCGGTCGCGCTGAACCGCATGCGCGAGCAGGCGGGTGCCACCGAAGCCGTCCTGATCGCCGGAAACGGCTCGGTCATCGCAAGCGCATCGCGAAATGTGACCCGACTCGTCGCCGAGCCCCCGCCCGCTGCGGTGCTGCGCGTCGCGCGCGCCGCGCGCGGTTACGCGACCATCGAGGGGGTCGGCGAGCGGGGCCTGCTGCTTCGCGCGATCGTCCCGCTGTCGGCAGCTGCCATTTCCGAGGAGACGCGGTGGTTGCAGCTGGTCGACACCGTGCCCCCGGGTCTCGTAGACAGCGCCGAAACCGTGCAGTCAGTGTATGGAGATTATCGGGAGCTCTCGCTCTTGCGCGTCGGACTCAAGCGGATTTATCTCCTGACGCTGACCCTGACACTGCTGCTCACGCTGTTCTCCTCGATTGCGCTCGCATTCGTGCTTTCCCGGCGGCTGTCTGCCCCGCTCGCGATGCTTGCCGAAGGTACCGAGGCGGTGGCGCGCGGAGATTTCAGCCGCCACGCGGAGGTGACGAGCCGCGACGAGCTTGGCGTGCTGACGCGCTCGTTCAACTCGATGACCGCCCAGCTTGGTCAGGCACGCGCGGCGGCCGAGGCGAACCGCGAGCAGGTCGAAGCCGCCAGGGCGTACCTGGAGAACATTCTCGCCAACTTGTCCGCGGGCGTGCTCACCTTCGACGAGCGGTTTCGGCTGCTGATCGCGAACGCGGGCGCCGGAGCGATCCTCGGCGAAGACCTGGCACGCCACGAAGGCGCACCGCTTGCAGGGTCCGCGACGCTCGGTCCGCTCGCGCAGGAGATCGGCGCCGCATTCGCGGGATCGGGCGAGGGCTCGTGGCAGCGTGAGATCGAGCTCGCGGGGCGCGGCCAGGTGATACTCGCGCGGGGCTCGCGGCTGCCTGCCCCTGCAGGCGGCGGGTTCGTCGTGGTGTTCGACGACATCACGCAGCTGATTGCCGCGCAACGCGCCACCGCCTGGGGGGAAGTCGCGCGCCGCCTCGCGCACGAGATCAAGAATCCGCTGACCCCGATTCAGCTTTCCGCGGAGCGCTTGCAGGCCAAGCTTGCGGGCCGGCTTCCGGCGGCGGACGCGGAGGCGCTCGAGCGGGCCACGAGCACCATCGTCAATCAGGTCGCCGCGCTCAAGAACATGGTGGACGAGTTTCGCGAGTACGCGCGGCTGCCCACGCCGACGCTCCATACGCTGGACTTGAACGGGCTCGTGCGCGAGGTGTACGCGCTATACGAGCATTCCGACGTGCCGGTCAAGCTCCGGCTCGGTCAGGACCTTCCGCCGGTGCGCGGCGACCCGGCCCAGCTGCGGCAGGTCATCCACAACCTGATCCAGAATGCGCAGGACGCGCTTGCCGGCCGGCGCGACCCGCGCATCGAGCTGCGCACCGAGCACGCGGGAGATCGCGCCCGCCTTTGCGTGGCCGACAACGGCGGCGGTTTCGCCGAGAACATCCTGAAGCGGGTCTTCGAACCCTACGTGACCACCAAGCCCAAGGGCACCGGGCTCGGGCTCGCCATCGTGAAGAAGATCATCGAAGAGCATCACGGTACAGTGTCGATCGAGAATCGCCCCCAGTCCGGCGCGGCCGTCACGGTCGCATTGCCGCTGGCGGCGTGAGGCGGAGCGCATGGCGAAGATACTGGTAGTCGACGACGAGATCGGGATCCGCGAGCTCCTGTCGGAAATCTTGACCGACGAGGGGCACACGGTCCGGCTCGCGCACAACGCCACGGCCGCCCGCGAGCTCCGCGCTCGCGAGCGGCCGGAGCTCGTGCTGCTCGATATCTGGATGCCGGATATCGATGGAATTTCGCTGCTTAAGGAATGGTCCGCCAGCGGCGCGCTCACCATGCCCGTAGTGATGATGTCCGGCCACGCCACGATCGACACGGCCGTGGAGGCCACGCGGATCGGCGCGATGGATTTTCTCGAGAAGCCGATCGCGCTGCAGAAGCTGCTCGGCGCGGTGAAGCGCGCGCTGCGCAGCGGCGAGACACGCCCGGAGTCCCGCCTCACCCTCGCCGGTCTCGGCCGCGCGCCGGTGATCGCGGAGGCACGCAAGCGCCTCGCGCAGCTCGCCAACGCGAGCGCCCCGCTGCTCCTGCGCGGCGAGCCGGGCATGATGCCGGAGCTCTACGCGAGAGAGCTGCAACGTCCCAACACGCCGTGGGTCGGGGCCGGCAAGGCGCTCTCCGAGGCACCGCAGGAGCTTCTAGCCCAGGCGGCCGGCGGAATTCTCTTTATCGACGAGCTCGCAAATCTGAACAAGTCGCAGCAGCGCAACCTCACCTTTCTCCTGGGGCGCGCCGATCGCAGCCAGATCCGGTACGTATCGTTCAGCTCGGAGGATCCGCGCCGCCTCGTCGAAGAGCACGGGTTCGATGCCGATCTGCTCGCACGACTGTCGGAACTGGTACTGGTGTTGCCCGCTTTGCGTGACTTCGCGCAGGAGATTCCGGAGCTCGCCGCAACGTTGCTTGCCCAGCTCGTGGAGTCTCGCTTCTGTCCGCCGCGCACCTTCTCGACCGCGGCGCTGAATGCGCTCCGGCAATACGAGTGGCCACGGAATCTCGAGGAATTGCAGCAGGCCGTCAAGAGTGCAGGACTCGCGGCGCTCGAGGACGAGATCAGCGCAGCCGACATCGATCGCGTGCTCATGCGGCCGGCCGCAAGGAGCTCCGGAATCGGCATTCCGCTCGATATTCCGCTGCGCGAGGCGCGCGACGTTTTCGAGCGCGCATACTTCGAGCATCACCTCGCCCGCGATCCGTCGATCAGCCGGCTCGCGGAGAAATCGGGGCTCGAGCGCACGCATCTCTACCGGAAGCTGAAGGCGCTCGGCATTCCGCTCGGACGCAAGGACGAGTGAACAGCCGCCGGGGGCCGACCGCTCGCACGCGGTCTTCACACTCGCTCGCCATGTTGGAACAAGCTACAATCCGCGCGCGCAAACTCCAGGGAGCGCCGTGAAGATCCTCATCTTGGGCGCGGGCCAGGTCGGCTCGACCCTTGCGGAGAACCTTGTTTCCGAGCAGAACGACATCACGGTCGTCGACCTGAATGCCGCCACGCTCAAGGATCTCCAGGACCGATTCGACCTGCGCACTGTCCTCGGCAGCGCGGCCGACCCGTTCATCCTCACTGAAGCCGGCATCGAGGATGCGGATATGCTGATCGCGGTCACGCAGAGCGACGAGACGAACCTCGTCGCCTGCAAGATCGGATCCAATCTCTTCAACGTGCCCACCAAGATCGCACGGGTGCGCGCCACCGGCTTCATGCGTCGCCCGGAGATCCTGTCGGAGGACGGCTTCGACGTCGATTTCGCAATCTGCCCCGAGCAGATCGTGACCGAGAACATCTCCAAGCTGATCGAGTTCCCCGAGGCCCTGCAGGTTCTGGATTTCGCCGCCGGGCGCGTCACGATGGTGGCGGTGCGCGCCTTCCAGGGCGGGCCGCTCGTCGGGCATCCGCTCAAGGACCTGCGCCGGCACATTCCCTCGGTCGACGCGCGCGTGGTCGCGATCTTTCGCGGTGACCAGGCGATCACTCCCGACGGGGAGACGCTCGTTCAGGCGGGCGACGAGGTGTTTTGCATCGCCGACACCGATCACGTTCGCAAGGTGATGCATGAGCTGCGCAGGATGGACAAGCCCGTGAAGCGGGTGATGATCGCCGGTGGCGGCAACATCGGGCTGCGACTCGCCAAGGCCCTCGAATCGCGCTACCAGGTGAAGCTGATCGAGTTCAACAAGCGTCGCGCGGGCGAAATTGCCGGACAGCTCTCGGATGCGCTGGTCCTGCACGGTGACGCGACTGACGAGGAGCTCCTCGAGAGCGAGAACGTCGCCGAGATGGATCTCTTTCTCGCGCTCACCAACGACGACGAGAACAACATCATGGCGGCGCTCCTCGCTAAGCGGATGGGCGCGCGCCGGGTCGTCGCGCTGATCAACCGGCGCTCTTACGCCGAGCTGATGCAGGGCGGCGAGATCGACATCGCGATTTCACCCGCGCAAGCGACGATCGGCAAGCTGCTCACCCGCATTCGGCGTGGCGACGTCGTCGCGGTGCACAGCCTGCGCCGCGGGGCCGCCGAGGCGCTCGAGCTGATCGCGCACGGCGATGAAAAGACCTGCAAGGTGATTGGCAAGCGGGTCGAAGAGATCCAGCTCCCGCGCGGTGCGACCATCGGGGCGATCGTGCGCCGGCTGGAGCGGCCGGAGACCGAGCGCGTCAACGATCTCGTCGCCACGACCCGCGACAGCCAGGTGATCATGGGCCACCATGACATCACGATCCAGCCCGACGACCACGTCATCATGTTCGTCGCGAACAAGCGGATGATTCCCAAGGTGGAAAAGCTGTTCCAGGTCGGTTTTGCGTTTATCTAGTATCTATCTCGAAATTTCGGCCGTGCGCGCGAGAGGGTTTGCACGAACAAGGGGGGATTTCCCCCTTGTTTGTATGTTCTTTCGCACGTGGGGGCAGTCGCATCTTGAAGAAGGTTCTAGTCGAAACCTTGAGAACGGTCGTTCACCGCCTCTCCGAGTAGGGTCATGGGCCGAATTCTTCCGGTCCTAAACGTTCTCGGGCTCGTCGTCCTGATCTTCGGGCTATCGGTGATCGTACCGATCGCCGTGTCCTGGTGGATCGAGGATGGTGCGCTGGGTGCCTTCGACGAAGCGCTGGTTTTGAGCGTCGGGGCAGGAGCGCTCGTCTACGGGACGACGCGAAGGTTCCGGCGCGACCTTGCCGTACGCGACGGTTTTCTGCTGGTGATCAGCGTGTGGGTGATCCTGCCGGCGGTCGCGTCGCTGCCGTTGCTGATCGCGATACCCGGACTGTCCTTCTCGGACGCCTATTTCGAGGCGACGAGCGGCCTCACCGCGACCGGGGCGACGGTGCTGGTGGGTCTGGATAGCCTGCCGGGGTCAATCAACCTGTGGCGCACGCTCCTGCATTGGATAGGCGGCCTCGGCATCATCGTGCTGGCGGTCGCGATCCTGCCGATGCTGGGCGTCGGGGGCCGCCAGCTCTATCGCGCGGAGACGCCGGGACCGATGAAGGACACGAAGTTGACCCCGCGCATCGCCGAGACGGCAAAGGGCTTCTGGTTCATTTACGTCGGCCTTACTGCGGCGTGCGCGATCGCCTATCGCATCGCCGGAATGGGCTGGCTCGACGCGGTCGTCCACGCCTTCTCGACGCTCGCGCTCGGTGGCTTCTCGTCGCACGACGCCAGCATCGGATATTTCGACTCCGTCGCGATCGAGTCGGTCGCGATCGGCTTCATGTTCATCGCCGGGTTGAGCTATGGCACCCACTTCCTCGCGTTGACGCGCCGGTCGGCGTTGCCCTACTTGCGCGACCCGGAAGCGAAGGCTTTCGTGCTGATCCTGGCAGGAAGCTGCGTGGGTATCGCGGCGTATCTCTGGGCGAACGGCGTTTACGCCGAGTTCTCCACCGCGCTGCGCTACGCGGCCTTCAACACGGCCTCGGTGGCCACCACACTGGGGTTCTCCAGCACCGACTACGGCGCATGGCCGGTGTTCGCGCCCTTGTGGATGCTTTTCTTGTGCGGGTTCGTCACCTGCTCTGGGTCGACCGGCGGAGGGATCAAGCTGGTGAGAGCGCGGCTCCTCATCAAGCAGATGTTCCGGGAGACATCGCTCCTCGTCCATCCGCGCGCCGAGATTCCGGTCCGGCTCGGCCGGCAGGTGATCCCGCCGCGCGTGGTGTTCGCGGTGCTGGCCTTCATGTCGTTCTACGGGGCAAGCTTGATCGTGGTGGTGTTTCTGCTCACATTGACCGGGCTCGACCTCCTCACCGCGCTCGCGGCCGCGGTTGCTTGCCTCAACAACACGGGTCCGGGGTTAGGACAAGTCGGACCGGCGTCGACTTACGCGGGTCTGACCACTTTCCAGATCTGGGTTTGCACCACCGCGATGCTGCTTGGCCGGCTGGAGCTTTTCACGCTCGTGGTGGTGCTCAACCGACGGTTCTGGCGCGCCTAGCCGGGTTGATGCAAGAGAAGCGACAAAGCGGTGAGGGGCCCCCTCCGATGCGTCGCGGCCGAGCATCCCGGCGCCTTGCATCGCGCTGCTAGTGGCTGCGCAACGATTCAGTCGGCTGCCGGGCGCAACGAGTTGAGAAAGAGATTCACGTCCGCTTCTGCCAGCCGGTCGATCTGCCCGACGAACACCACCTGATAAAAGCGGGGACCGGCAATTAGGACGCGCGCCGCAAGCCGCATCGGCTGTCCGTCGGCGGTTCCGTCTGCATAGAACTCGCGGCCTGCGGCCCCGTCGATCTGGAGCTCGCGGTCCGCGGTGATCCGCCCGTCGATATTGCGCACGAGCGCATCGCGCGCCGCCGCGACCAGCTCGGCGCGCCGCGCGTGGCCGTCAGGGATGTCCGCGTACGCCGCGCCGAACGCCATGCCCGTCTTGCGCACCGACGCCATCGACATCGCGAGCGTGACGCCCCCGACGACGACCTCGCGCTGTTGGTGCTCGGGCCGCGCCGGCATCAGCACGGTGTAGCGGCCGTCTGCCGAGACCACCTCACGCCAGTCGAGCTCGGGATAGCAGGCGGCAAGCAGCAACGCAACGGCCAAGACGAACGCGCGCGCGCTCGGGCCGAGCGAGCGTGTCATCAAGACCCGGCCTTCTCCCTGCTCATTTGGCGGCGGTGCACGCGATCTCCACCAGAATGCGCGGGTCGGCGAGCTTAGCCTCGACGGTTGCGCGCGCGGGCGGGTTCTTCGGGTCCATCCACGCCATCCAGGCCGCGTTCATCTCGTCGCGCGCGCGGATATCTGCCACCCATACATTCGCCCATACGATGTTCGACTTGCTTGTACCAGCCTTGGCGAGCAACGCATCGATCTTCGCGAGCACCTGCTCGGTCTGTCGGCGCACGCCTTGATCGAGATCGTCGGGCACTTGGCCTGCGACGAACACAAATCCGTTGGCCTCTACCGCGCCGGACAGGAACTTGCCCGGATCATGACGTTTGAGTTGCATCGTCTACGTGCTCCTTGTTTCACTTGGGGAAATCGGGTCGCCATCGCGTTTTCGATCAGGCGTCATACGCGAGCGCGGGCGCCAGCCAGCGCTCCGTTTTCGCGAGGTCCGCGCGCTTGCGTCGCGCATAATCCTCGACCTGGTCGCGGTCGATCTTGCCCACCGCGAAATAACGGGCCTGCGGATGCGAGAAGTAGAAACCCGACACGCTCGCCGCGGGCAGCATTGCGTAGCTCTCGGTCAGCGTCATCCCGATATCCGCGGCGCGCAGAATCTCGAACAGAACGCCCTTTTCCGTATGGTCCGGGCAGGCCGGATAGCCGGGGGCGGGGCGGATGCCGCGATAACGCTCCGCAATGAGCTCGACGCTCGCGAAATCCTCGTTCGCCGCGTAGCCCCAGAAATCGCGGCGCACTCTCAGGTGCATGAGCTCGGCGAACGCCTCGGCAAGCCGATCGGCCAACGCCTTTAGCATGATTGCATTGTAATCGTCATGCGCCGCTTCGAATGCGGTGACCCGCTCCTCGCATCCCAGGCCCGCGGTGACCGCGAACGCACCCAGATAGTCGCGCGCGCCCGTGGCTTTCGGCGCCACATAGTCCGCCAGGCAGAGGTTGAATCGATCCTCGGCCTTCCGGCTCTGCTGGCGCAGCATGTGGATCACCGCCGCGGTGTCTCTGCGCGACTCGTCGGTGTAGAGCTCGATGTCGTCGCCGACCGAATTGGCGGGCACGATGATGAACACGCCGTTCGCGGTCAGCCACCGCTCCCGGATGATCTGCGCGAGCATCGCCTGCCCGTCGCGGAAGACGCTCCGCGCGCTTTCGCCCACCACCGGATCGTCGAGGATCTTGGGATAGGCGCCCGCGAGATCCCAGACCTGAAAAAACGGCGACCAGTCGATGTAGTTCGCGATTTCCGCGAGGTTGTAGCCGCGAAACTCCCTTCGGTCGGTCAGCCGCGGCGCCGGCGGCGTGTAGCCCGACCAGTCCAGCTTGCAGGCGTTCGCGCGCGCCTCGCTCAATTTGACCATCGGCGCCTGGCCCTTCTTGGCCGCGTGCTGCGCCCGGATCCGCTCGTAATCCGCGCGCACTCCCGCGACGAAACTGGTATGCGCATCCTCGGAAAGCAAGCTTGCGCACACGCCCACGCTCCGCGACGCGTCCGGCACGTAGACGACGAGCCCTGAATAGCCGGGCGCGATCTTTACTGCGGTGTGCACGCGCGAAGTCGTGGCGCCTCCGATCAGAAGCGGGACTTTGAACGCTTCGCGCTCCATTTCGTGCGCGACATGCGCCATCTCCTCGAGCGACGGGGTGATGAGCCCGGACAGGCCGATGATGTCGGCGCTCACCTCGCGCGCCACTTGCAGGATCTTCTGCGCCGGCACCATCACGCCGAGGTTGATCACTTCATAGTTGTTGCATTGAAGCACCACCGCGACGATGTTCTTCCCGATGTCGTGCACGTCCCCCTTCACGGTGGCCATGACGATCTTGCCCTTGGGCTTGACATCGCCCGATACGGCCTTCTCCGCCTCGATGTAGGGCACCAGGTGCGCGACGGCCTGCTTCATCACGCGCGCCGATTTCACCACTTGGGGCAAGAACATCTTTCCGGCGCCGAAGAGATCGCCCACGATGTTCATGCCATCCATCAGCGGTCCTTCGATCACCTGGATCGGCCGGTCGAACTTGAGCCGCGCCTCCTCGGTGTCCTCGACGACCCAGGTCGTGATGCCCTGGACGAGCGCGTGCGCCAGCCGCTCCTCTACCGGTGCGCTGCGCCACGCGAGATCTTCCTCCGTGCGCCGCGCCCCGCCTTTTACCGTTTCGGCAAAGGCGACGAGCCGCTCCGTCGCGTCGGCTCGCCGATTGAGGATCACGTCCTCCACGCGCTCGAGGAGATCCTTGGAGATCTCGGCGTAGACTCCCAGCTGACCGGCATTGACGATCCCCATGGTCATGCCGGATTCGATGGCGTGGTAGAGGAAGGCGGTGTGCATCGCCTCGCGCACGGCATCGTTGCCGCGGAACGAAAACGAGAGGTTCGACACGCCGCCGCTCACCTGGGTGTGCGGGAGGTTCGCCCGGATCCAGCGCGTCGCCTCGATGTAGTCCAGGCCGTAGGAATTGTGCTCCTCGAGCCCGGTCGCGACCGCGAAGATGTTCGGGTCGAAGATGATGTCCTCGGGCGCGAAGCCGACGCGCTCGACCAGGCGATCGTAGGCGCGCCGGCAGATCTCCTTGCGGCGCGCCAGCGAGTCGGCCTGGCCTTGTTCGTCGAACGCCATCACGACGACCGCGGCGCCGTAACGGCGCGCGAGCGTCGCCTGGCGCACGAAGGATTCCTCGCCTTCCTTGAGCGAAACGGAGTTCACGATCGACTTGCCCTGCACGCACTTGAGCCCCGCCTCGATCACCGCCCACTTCGAGGAGTCGATCATCACGGGCACGCGCGAGATATCGGGCTCCGAGGCGATGAGGTTGAGGAACGTCACCATGGCCGCCTGCGAGTCGAGCATCGCTTCGTCCATGTTGACGTCGATCACCTGCGCGCCGTTTTCGACCTGCTGGCGTGCCACGGCCAGCGCATTTGAGTAATCGCCGGCGAGTATCAGCCGCGCAAAGGCCTTCGAGCCGGTCACGTTGGTGCGCTCGCCGACGTTCACGAAAAGCGAGTCCGGCCCGATGTTGAGCGGCTCCAGGCCCGAAAGTCGCGTCCGACGCTCGATCGCCGGCACCTTGCGCGGCGGCAGATCGGCAACTGCAGCAGCGATCGCCCGGATGTGCTCCGGTGTCGTACCGCAGCAGCCGCCGACGATGTTGAGGAAACCGCTTTCGGCAAACTCGCGCAGGAGGCCCGAGGTGTACTCCGGGGTCTCGTCGTATCCGGTCTCCGAGAGGGGGTTCGGCAGACCCGCGTTGGGATAGCAGCAAAGCCAGGTATCGGCGCAGCGCGCGAGCTCCTCGATATAGGGACGCATGAGCTTTGCGCCGAGCGCGCAATTCAAGCCGATCGAAAGCGGTCGCGCATGTCGAACCGAGTTCCAGAACGATTCCGGCGTTTGCCCGGTGAGGGTCCGGCCGGACTGGTCGGTGATCGTCCCGGAGATCATCACCGGCAGGCGTTGGCCGCGTCGCTCGAACTCGCTCTCCACGGCGAAGATCGCGGCCTTTGCGTTGAGCGTGTCGAAGATCGTTTCGAGCAGGATCAAGTCGACGCCACCGTCGATGAGCCCGCGCGCCGACTCCGTGTACGCGGCCACCAGCTCGTCGAAGGTGATGTTCCGGAATCCCGGATCATTGACGTCCGGAGAGATCGACGCGGTCTTGCTCGTGGGTCCGAGGACGCCCGCCACGAAGCGCGGGCGATTCGATCGGGCGCTCCATTCATCCGCGGCTGCGCGCGCGAGTGTGGCTGCGGCGACGTTCAGGTCGAAGGCAAGCGCCTCCATCCGATAATCAGCGAGCGAGGCGGCGTTCGAATTGAAAGTGTTCGTCTCGATGATGTCGGCGCCGGCCTCGAGGTAAGCCCGGTGGATCGCCGCAATGATCTCCGGTCGGGACAGCGACAGCAGGTCGTTGTTGCCCTTGACGTCGGCCGCCCAGTCGGCAAAGCGCGCACCGCGGTAGCCGGCCTCGTCGAGCTTGTAGTCTTGGATCATGGTGCCCATGGCGCCGTCCAAGAGAAGGATGCGGCGCTCGAGGAGGGCGCGGAGCTCGGCGGTGCGGTCCGGTTGCATGTTGAACTACAAGCAAGTCACGCGGTGGGGCGCGGGGGATTTACAAGGGGGCTTGCCCCCTTGATCCGGAGCGGGGGATATACAAGGGGAGCGCTCCCCGTGTTCGTGCGACTTTCCCTGGATTGCCGGCACATCGTGGCAGCGAACCAGGATGCGGCGCTCGAGGAGGGCGCGGATTTCGGCGGTGCGGTCCGGCTGCATGCTCAGTTATCGGTAAGTCACGCGACGAAAAAACAAAACCCGATCGGCCAAGCGCGGATCGGGTCGTTCCGCTTTAGCCGAATTTCTAGAGCGCCCGCAAGCTGGCAATCAAATCGGCGCTGGTCGGAAAGGCTACTTTGCACCTAACTCTTTGTCAACCAAGGCGGTTCGCGCCCGTTGCCCGCGATATACTGCATCCCTTTCCATCCTTCCGGCCGCTAGCAATGAAGCACCTCCCCCCGCGCGACGCATTCGAGTTCTTGCACAACACGCCGCAGGCGCTCCTCGTGGATTGCCGCAGCGAAATGGAGTACTTGTTCGTCGGGCACCCCGCAGGCGCCCTGCACGTCTCCTGGAACGACGGGGCCGACTGGGAGGTGAACCCCCACTTCGTCGGCCAGGTGAAGAAGGTCGCGGGAACCAACCACGCGCATCGGCCCATCGTCCTCATCTGCCGCAGCGGCAATCGCTCGATCGAGGCGGGCGAGGCACTCGAGCGCGCCGGATTCACCGACGTCTACAACGTCTTGCATGGGTTCGAAGGCGATCTGGACGAGAGTCACCACCGCAACGCGAAGAACGGCTGGCGTTTCGAAGGCTTGCCGTGGGAGCAGGTGTAGTTCGGTGTTCGCCATTCTTTCCTGACGCCGCTCGGCGCTCCAAACCTTAGGGTACACTCCGCGGCGCTTCGCGCTGGTCGCAGGAATCCGCGCGATTACATCGGGTTCCGCGAATAGTTCTTGGGTGGCAAAGACCCTTCTTTCGGTACTTTCTGTACCACTTTGCGCGTTCGATGATTCTCGTTCTTGGCGCGGAGACTTGGCTCGACGGACATCGTCTCCGTGCTCCCGGCATCCAGAGTCGTGAATAAACTCAACGGAGGAGAAGATGAGGGACTTGTTCTTCCTGGACCGGATGATCACACCGACGATCATCACGTTCATCTATTGGTTGGTGCTCCTGGCCGCGGTGATAGGCGGCTTGGGAACGATGTTCGGCGGGATGGGCGGATCCGGTTTCGTTAGCTTTCTCATGGGAATCCTGGTGATCGTTCTCGGCGCGATCGGCGCGCGGATCTGGTGCGAGCTCTTGATCGTTCTGTTCAGGATGAACGAGGCGCTGCAGGAAATTCGACGCAAGTAAGAGCCCCCTCCCGCGCGGGGCAGCCGCAGGCCGCCGCCGCGGGAGGCGCCCGCACTCCCACACTCGAAACATCGACCCGACCCGCGCGCGTTGCGCGCGCGGGTTGGCGCTGTGTCTCGGGTTCGGCTAGCATTCCGCGAAGCGGATTGTTTGGACCCGCAATAATCAGCGTTCAAAACGGAACCTGCCGCACCACATGCCGGCCAAGCGCAACGAGACACCTCGCGAGTCGCCCGGACTCGACCACGGGATCCTCCCGACGCTGCTCGGCTATCAGCTGCGGCTTGCGCAGATTGCAGTGTTCAACGACTTTGCGGCCAGCGCGCGCGACTTCGACGTGTCGCCGGGGCGGTTCGGAATGCTCGTGCTGATCGAGGCGAATCCCGGTGTCACCCAGACCCGGCTCGCAGAAGCGGTGGGGCTCGATCGTTCGACTTTGGTGGCGGTCCTCGACCAGCTCGAGGAACGCGGCCTCCTCGAGCGCCGCCGCGGCGCGGACCGCCGCACCAACGGGCTCTGGCTTACGCGCCGCGGAAAGTCGCTCGTCGGGCGGATGAAAGAGCGCATCCGCGCGCACGAAGAGCGGCTCGCTGGCCGATTATCGGAGGCCGAGCGCGGGGCATTGCTCGAACTGCTGCGGCGCTTCGCCGCCACCTAAGAGGAGACTAACGCGGCGCCGGCGCCGTCATGGATGGGGAAACCGTCGACGGGCTGGTCATGCCCGGCGTGAGCATCGGCGACGTCGCGGGTGCGGTCATCGAAGGCGAGATCGTCGACGGGCTGGTCATGCCGGGCGATAGCGCCGGTGATGTGGACGGCGCAGTCATCGATGGCGCGACGGTCGACGGGCTGGTCACGCCGGGCGTCAGCGTCGGCGAGATCGTTGACGGACTGGTCATTTCCGGCGTGATCTGCGGCGCGGTGGTTTGTGGTGTCGCCGCACGGCTAGGGTCGATCTGTTGCAGATTCCCGGGCTGTACCTGGCGCACCGTCGGCCCGCCACCACCGTCCTGGCTCCGTTGCGGCGGTTGGGATTTCGGCGCCGGCGCTGGCCGCGGCGGCTGCAGCAGGAACTGCGGTGCTTGGGGAAGGAGTCGCGGCGCCACCGCCGCACCGGGCGCGAATCCGGTCTGCTGGGACTGCACGTCCAGGATTCCCTGCGGCGTCTGCAGGAACGCGACCCCCTGGGTGACGCGCAGGTAGGTGCCGGGCTCGCCGGGCGGCGGGGCACCGCCCGGGGTGGGCGCCGGAATGTAAAAGGCTTCGAAGTCCGTGCCGCGGACGCCGATCGTCGCGGTCGGCGTCACCACTTTGTAGCCGGCGCGATTCACCCGCGCCACGGCCCCCGTGATGGCGCGCAGGCCACCCCTCAAGAGCTGCAGCACGGTCGTGGCGAGCGTGTCGCTCTCGCCAAAGAACGAATGGGCTTCGATCTTGAGGTCCGAGTTCGCGCGAACCGAGAGCATCGCGCCGTCCGAGAACCGGATCTGGGCGAGCCCGTCGGCGCCCGTGATCACCCGGTCGCCGGGCGCGAGCGAGCCGCCGCGCTCACCCGCGCGAGCGCGGCCTCCGGAGTCGACCACCTGTACGGCGCCGATCGCGACGATGAAGCTCGCCGCGGCCTGGGCGAGCGCGGCGCCCGGCACGAGGGCAAGGATCGACGTGGTTGCCATCACGGCGACGAGGCGTGCGAGGCGGTTAGGCGTCATCGGCAGTTCGCCGGCGGCGTGATCCGGCAGCAAGCGCAGGTGATGCCGTAAAGCCTAACATCGTCCGCGAGCGCCCGAGGGGACGAGTTGGCTGCGGACCTGCACCACGTCACGGCTCAGCGGGCGCCGTCGCCCGCCATGACCGCGTTGGCGATCACGAGCCGCTGGATCTCGCTCGCACCCTCGTAGATCCGCAGCGCGCGGATCTCGCGGTAGAGCGTCTCGACCGTCGTCCCCGCCACCACACCCGTCCCGCCGAAAAGCTGCACGGCCTGGTCGATCACCTGCTGCGCCGTCTCGGTTGCGTAGAGTTTCGCCATCGATGCCTCGCGGGTGACCCGCCGCCCCTGCGTGTCGCGGGTCCACGCCGAGCGATACACGAGCAGCGCCGCGGCATCCACCGCAAGCGCCATGTCGGCGATCTTTGCCTGCGTGAGCTGGTAGTCGCCGAGGCGCTTGCCGAACACCTCGCGCTCGGCGCACCGTCGCAGCGCCTCGTCGAGCGCGCGGCGCGCGAACCCGAGCGCCGCCGCACCGACGGTGGTGCGAAAGACGTCCAGCGTGCTCATCGCGATCTTGAAACCTTCGCCCTCCGTGCCGAGCAGGGCTTGCGCCGGGATGCGGCAGTCGACGAACGCGAGCGTCGCGAGCGGGTGCGGCGCGATCGTGCGAATGCGCGCGGCGATGCTAAATCCGGGCGTCCCAGCGTCTACGACGAACGCCGACAGTCCCTTCGAGCCGGATTCGGGGCCGGTGCGAGCGAACACCACGTAGTGGTCGGCGATTCCGCCGTTCGAAATCCAGGTCTTGGTGCCGCTCAGCACGTAGCCATCGCCGTCGCGTTTGGCCGTCGTGGCGATGGCCCCGACGTCGCTGCCGGCCTGCGGCTCGGAAAGCGCGAAGGCTGCGATGCGTATGCCGCGCGTCACCGGGGGAAGATACGCTTGCCGTTGCGCCGCGGTCCCGAAGAGAGATATCGGTCCGGTGCCGAGGCCTTGCATCGCGAAGGCGAAATCGGCGAGCCCCGCGTGCCGCGCCAGGATCTCGCGGGTCAAGCAGAGGCTGCGAACGTCGAAGGCCCCGTCCGGAGCCGTTACGCAGCAGGATTCGAGCAGCCCGGCGCGGCCCAGGCGGCCCACGATGTCGCGACAGGTCGCGTCGACGGAGTCGTCGTCGTGCGCCTCGGCATGCGCGGTCAGCTCGTTCGCCGCAAATTGCTCCACTTCCCGGGCGCGGCGGCGGTGCCGCTCCTCGAAGAACGGCCACGCGAGATAAGTCGAGTCAGACATCGGCGGCGCTTGGGGTGGGTGGTCCGACTAGTTGCCCTCGAACTTCGGCTTCTCCTTCTTCACGAAGGCGTTGTAGGCACGCTCGAAGTCGCGGGTCTGCATGCAGATCGCCTGGGCCTCGGCCTCGGCCTCGATCGCCTGCTCGATCGACATGTTCCATTCCTGGTGCAGGCATTTCTTGGTCATCGAGTGCGCGAAAGCCGGACCGTTCGCGAGCGACAGCGCCATTTCGTTCGCCCGCGCCAGCAGCTTGTCCTGCGGCACAAGCTCGCTGAAGTAGCCCCACGCAAGGCCTTCCTCGGCTTTCATCACGCGGCCCGTGTAGAGGAGCTCGGACGCCCGTCCCTGGCCGATGATGCGCGGCAGGATCGCGCAGGCTCCCATGTCGCAGCCGGCGAGGCCGACGCGCACGAACAGGAACGCCGTCTTGCATTCCGGTGTTCCATAGCGAAAGTCCGAAACCATCGCGATGATTGCGCCCGCACCAGTGCAGATGCCGTCCACTGCGGAGATGATCGGCTGCGGGCAATTGCGCATTTCCTTGACGAGGCTTCCGGTCATGCGTGTGAACACCATCAGCTCGTCCATCTCCATCTTCACTAGCGGGCCGATGATCTCATGCACGTCTCCGCCCGAGCAGAAGTTGCCGCCTTCGCCGGTGACGATCACCGTCCGCACGTCGTCCACGTACTGCAGCTTGTGAAATGTGTCGCGGAGCTCCGCGTAGCTCTCGAATGTGAGTGGGTTCTTGCGCTCGGGACGATTGAGCGTGATGGTCGCGACGCGATCCTTCACTTCCCACTTGAAATGCTCCGGCCGCCATTCGGCGCCTTTCAGCTTGTACATGCGTTCCTCCTAAAAGTGACCTTGCCGGTCCCGACCGGCTCAGCCGACCATCGTCAATCCGCCGCTCACGCTTAGGACCTGGCCGGTGACGAAGCTCGATGCATCGCTGGAGAAGAAGACGACTGCGTCGGCGACCTCGGCCGGCTGCGCGAGCCGCTGCATCGGGGTCACGCGGACGAACGCCTCGCGGATCTTGTCGGGCACCGTGGCGAGCAGCGGCGTATCGGTGGGACCCGGACACACGCAGTTCACGGTGATGTTGTACCGCGCCATCTCGCGCGCCAGCGACTTGGTGAATGCGATCACACCGCCCTTGGCCGCCGAGTACACCGTCTCTCCAAGGCTCCCGACGCGCCCGGCGTCGCTCGCCACCGAGACGATCTTGCCTGCTCTGCGCTCGATCATCGGCTCGATGAACGCCCGGGTCACCATGATCGGTCCCATGAGGTTGAGGTCGACGACCTTGCGCCAGAAGTCCGGCGTGTTCTTGATGAACGGCTCCGTCCTGTCCCAGCCCGCGACGTTCGCGATGATATCCACTTGCTGCGCCTTAACGAGGGCGTCGCGCCGGAATGCATCGATCGATTCGGGATCGGTCACGTCGAGGCGAAAGAAGTCCGCCCGCTGGCCCTTCTCGCGCGCGCGCGCCGCTACCGCCTCGCCGGCTTCGGTGGCGATGTCCCCGAGCAGCACGTGCGCACCCGCAGCGGCGAGTTTCTCCGCGGTCGCGCGTCCGATTCCGGAGGCGGCGCCGGTCACAACGGCGGTCTTTCCCTGAAGCTGCATCGTATGGTTACCCCGTAATCTGGAGGACTCTGACTTGCGCCGGGACGCGGGGCCGCGATGTGAGCCTGACCGGTCCCGTTACGTCGTCGCCTGAATGATTGCGCATTGAGTATCGGTCGTCTAGGTGGTCCGCGCGTGCCGCCCGATGCCCCAGCCCATCCCGGCGAGGTGCCTCTCGCCCACCTCGACGGGGTCCGACTCGAGCGGGGTCGCCATGGTGTCGTTCCAGCGGTTGAGGAAGCCGAACAGAGCGATCACAGCGACGATTTCCACGATCTGGCCTTCGTCCCAGTGCTTGCGCAACTCGGTGAACATTTCGTCGGTCACATCGTTCGGGACCTGTCCGCCCGCCAGCGCCACATCGAGCGCTGCGCGCTCCGCATCGTTGAAGAGCGGGCTCGTTCGATACTCCCAAACGGCCGCCAGCTTCGCATCGTCCACACCCGTGGATAATGCATGGCCGGCGGTGTGCGCCATGCAGTACTGGCACCCGGCCGCGCGACTCGCGACATGACCCACGAGTCGCCGCAGTCCGAGGTCCACGCTTCCTTCCGGGTCCCAGACCGCAGCCGAAAGCTGGGCGTACGCTTTGAGTAGCTTCGGGCGCCGCTGCATCGTGAGCTGGCTGTTCGGGAGGTAGCCGTTCCGCTGCTCGAGCTTCGCGAAGTACTCCGCGAGCGTCGGGTCGTGATCGGCAGGCAGCGGCGCGAGCCGCGGCCTGGGAAGTTCGGTTCTTCGCATGTCGACCTCCTTGTCGCTACAGCTTGAGCAGGCGCGCCGCGTTCGCCTCGGTGATCGCGCGCTTTGCGGCCTCGTCCAGCTGCGGATGCGCGGTCACGTTCTCGACTGGCCGTTCGTACGCAATCGGAAAGCAGTAATCGCTGCCCATCAATATGCGGTCGGCGCCGATCACGCGCACCAGGTACTCCAGCACGTCGTCGGAGTACCCTACGGTATCGTAGTAGAACCGCCGCAGGTAATCGACCGGCGCCTGGCGGCTCGTGCTCTTGAGATCCGGGCGCTTGTCCCAGCCGCGGCTCAGCCGTCCCACGAGCCATGGAAATGCCCCGCCCGCGTGCGGTAGGACGACCGTGAGCTGCGGGCAGCGGTCGAGCACGCCGCCAAAGATGAGGTGCGCCGCCGCGATCGCGGACTCGAACGGGTTGCCGAGCAAATTGGTGAGGTAGTGCTTCTGCAAGCGCTCGTGCCCGATCACGAAGACCGGGTGGAGAAAGACCGGCAGCCCCAGCGCCTCGATGCGCTCGTAGACCGGAAAGAACGACGGATCGGAAAGCTCGCGGTCGTTCACGCGGGTGGAGATGTAGAAGCCCCTTACCCCGGGCAGCTGCGCCGCCCGCTCTGCTTCCTTCATCGCGAGGTCCGGCTCGTGCATCGGGAGCGCGGCGAGCCCCACCAGCCGCTGCGGCGCGTGCTCGTGCGCGCGTGCAAGCTCTTCGTTGAACGTGGCGGCCAGGCGCTCCCCGAGATCGCGCCCTGCCCAGTACACCATCGGCTGTGAAAGCGAGAGGGCGTGGACTTTGACGCCTTGTTCGTCCATCGCGGCGAGCCGCGCGTCGAGGTCCACGAATCGCGGACCAGCCGGGCCGGTGGTCAGGTAGCCGACCTTGAACTGCGGCCCCTTGCCCTCCACCTCGCGCCATTCCACGCCGTGTGCGGGACCATGCTTTGCGAGCAAGTCGAGAAAGGGTTTCGGATACCAGTGGGCATGAACGTCCACCGGGCCGGGAGCATGCGGTGCGTGTGCTGCGCTCATTTCAGGAACTGGACGATCCAAAGAGAGAGTTGAGGAACGAATGTCACCACGATGAGTGCCGCCACCGCAACCGCGATGAACGGTGCCAGTCCGGGATAGATGGAAGACAGGGGCGCCTTGAAAATCGCCTGCCCGACAAAGATGTTGAGGCCGAACGGCGGCGTGAAGGTGCCGATGCTCAGGTTCATCACCAGTATCACGCCGAAGTGGATCGGGTCAACGCCCGCCGCCATGGCGATCGGCAGCAGGAGCGGCGCGAGCACCAGGATCGATGAGGCCGTGTCGAGCACCATGCCGACGAGCAGGAGAAACGCGTTGATCGCGAGCAGCACTGCCCAGGTCGGCCAGCCCAGAGCGTTGATGAAATCCGCCGCCGCCTGCGCGGCGCCGCTCACCGTCAACAGCCACGAATACACGCCCGCGCATGCGACGATGATGAAGATTTGCGCGGTCAGGTACATCGAGCGCGCCGCGGTGCGAAAGATCTCGCGGGGTCCGAGCTCGCGATACACGAGTCCGACGACGATCAACGCGTAGACGCACGCCACGCCGGCGGCCTCCGTCGGGGAAAACACGCCCGTGTAGATGCCGCCCAGGATGATCACCGGCGCGGCGATCGACCAGATTCCCGCACGGGTTGCCGCAAAGAACTCCGCCAGCCTGAACGGCATGACGCCGCGATCGCCCCGCCGAGCGGTGTAGATGAAGATGTACGCTGCGAACGCCGCTGCGAGCAGCAGCCCCGGGAAGATCCCGGCCGCGAACAGCCTCACGATGGACGCCTCGGCGGCGATGCCATAGAGGATGAAGCCGATTGACGGGGGGATCAGGTTGTCGATCGCCGCCCCGGAAATGAGCAGGCCGGTCGAGAACTTCTCGTTGTATCCCGCGTCGCGCAGACGCTGGTAGGTCAGCCCGCCCACGGCCGCGACGGTGGCCGCGGTGGAACCGGAGATCGCACCGAACACGGTGGTGGTGCCGAGCGCCGTGAGGGGCAGGCTTCCGCGAACGCCGCCGATCATCGACGTGACCCAGCGCAAGAGACGCTCGGAAACGCCGCCCTTGCCCATGAGGTCGCCGGCGAAGATGAAGAATGGCACGGCGAGCAGCGCGTACTTGTCGATGCTGCTGAACATCACCTGGTGCACCGCGGTCGCGGGCACATCGGAGAAGAACACCAGCACCACCGCGGAAGTGGCGAGGAGGATCAGAAACAACGGGAAGCCGAGCGCCAGCAGCACGATCGGCAGGAGCGCCATCACCCATCCCATCGTGATGGGCTCCTAGAACTTGCCCGTCAGGTACGACCGGATGCGAACGACGACCGCCACCGCCGCGAGCGCGAATCCCGCCAGGAGCGCAGCATGGGGAACGGCTTTTGGGACGCCCGCCGACACGCTGACTTGATTTGCCTGGGCAAATAGCGTCACGACCTGATACGACTGAATCACCACGAACACGCAGCACGCGATCATGGCCGCGACCGTCAGGCCGTTCACGGCCGCCCGCCAGCGCCCGCGAATCGCCGCGGAGAACAGATCCATGTTCAGGTGGTCGCCGTTGTAGGTGATCGCTGCTAGGCCGATGAAGACGCCCCAGATGGTGATGAAGACCATCGTCTCCTCGGCCCAGAAGAACGCGTAGCCGAACGCGTACCGGCCGATCACATTGGCGAAATTGATCGCGATCCCCAGCAGCATGAGCGTGCCGAGGATCCAGTGCGGCAGGGTGACGAACGCGAATCGGGTCATGCGGGCTCGCCCCCTGCCTGCAGCGGCGTCAGTACTTTTCGGACGTCGACTTCAGCTGCTTGTAGAAGGCACTCACCGCTGGGTTGTCCTTCGTGACGTCCTCGCCCACGTTCGCGAGCAGTCCTTTCACCTTGGCCTGGTCCGCGGCGGGCAGCTTCACGAAGCTGCCGCCGACCTCTTCCCACTTCTTGCGCATCGCCTCATCCAAGGTGCGCGAATGCGCCATCAGGCGCGGCTGCAGCTTGGCGCCTTCCTCGATCACGATTTGCCGCAGGTCGGGGGGCAGCTTGTCCAGCCAGGGGCGACTGATGGCGCCGGTCGAGATGATCATCGTGTCGTGCACCTCGGTCAGCACCTTCGCGACGTCGTAGAACTTGAAGATCACGTAGACGGCGGTCGCGCTCATCGTGCCGTCGATCACGCCCTGGCGCAGGCCCGGCACGACCTCGCCGAGATCCATGGCGACCGCCGTGGCGCCGAATGCGCGCATCTTCGCGCGCTCTGCGTCGGTGGCGTTGACGCGCAGCTTCTTACCCTTGAAGTCGTCCAAGCTGCGGAGCGGCTCCTTGCCGAAGTAGTGCGCGAACGCGTAGGACACCACCGTCACGACCTGCAGGTTCTTGTCCGAGCCGAGCGCGAGAATCGACTTGTTCATCGCCGGGTCGAGGAGCACCTTTTCCGCCTGCTCGGGACTCTTGAAGAGGAGCGGGACGCTGAAAGTGCCGAAGCGCGGGTCGACGCCGGCGAAAAAGTCGGCCGGCGCGATGAACGCTTCGACCGTCCCGAGCTGCATGCCCTCGATATGGCTCGCGATCGTGCCGAGCTGGTTGCGCGGAAACACCTTGACCTCGATGCGCCCTTGGCTCCGGGCCTCGATCGCCTCCTTCATCCAGTTCGCCCATTGGTGCTGGACATCGTTGAGGGTGCCGAGGCCGATTTTCATGGTGTAGTCGGCGGCATGGACCGGCGCGATCGAGCCGACCGTTCCGACGGCTGCAAAGGCTGCTATGGCCGCCGTAGCGGCGAACGAACGAAGCGCGTGTATACGCATGGGTCTCCTCCTTCGGTCTTGTAGACCCCGGTGCTATGCCGGGGATGGGTGAATCACCAGTCCAGGTCACCGTCGCGGATGAGCATCTTGCAGTTCTCGCTCTCCGTGTACGGTGCGTGCGGTACGCCGCAGGGCATGCGGAACCAGAACCCGGTAGTGTAAGTCGCGCGCTCGTCCTTGAGCGCGCCTTCGAGCACCAATGTCTCCTCGCCGATCTGATGGTCGTGCGAGGGAATCTTGCGGTTCGGATGCACGTTTCCGACGCGGCTCGTCTCGATGCCGTCCTTGTTCGGATAGAGGTGCAGAACATCGGCACCGCGGTGTGGGAAGGCCATCCACTGCGCGGTCTTCGCGTCGATCACGATGCGCTCGGCGGCGCCCGCGCGGATCGGAACGCGCCACTTCGCATAAATCACGCAGCCGTCCTTGGATGCAGGCGTGTGACGGGACCCTGGTGGGTTGCGGATGAATGTATGCGGGCCGTAGTCGGCGTGCCCGTCGGAGTACGTTCCCTCGATGACGAAGACGTCGAGCCGATCGGCAAGCGTTTCCGCGGGCATTGAAGCGCCGGGTTCGAACTTGAGGAGCGAGGTTTCGCGGCCCTTTTTCGGGTCGTTCACGAACTCGAGCACCTTGCGCGAGATTCCCGGGTACTCGGTCGGCTCCCATGGGACCTCGTTCGTGTTGACCACGGTGCACTGGGTCGGGTCGGCATTTACGGCGGCGGCGACGCGCATATGGGTTCCCCTTGACTTCCGATTCCGATAACGTGGCAAAATAACGATAGTCGATTCGGCTGACGACGGTCAAGCGTTTCGTGTCAGGCGTTTCGTCGCGTCGCGCAGCTCGTGGCAGCGCGCCTGCATGCCCGCTAGAAATTGGAGAACTCGATGCCCGATGCCGAAGAACCGGTGATTGCCCAGAAGGGCCCCTACCGGATCGAGTTGCTGGCCACGTATCGGTATGCGTGGTGCGCGTGTGGATTGAGCAAGTCGCAGCCGTTCTGCGATGGATCGCACACGAGCTCGAAGGCGGGCATCAAGCCGATCGTCTGGGTGCAGGACAAGGATGCGATCGTGCCGCTGTGCGGGTGCAAGCGATCCGGCAAGCAACCCATCTGCGACAGCACTCACAAATCGCTGTAGCGCGCCGCGCATGAGCAGACGCGAACCCGATCAGGCGCTGATGGAAGTCGTATCGGGCGTCGAGGTGCCGCCCGGCGGCACGCTCGCCGGCTCGATCTGCGACCGCGTTCGCGCCGACATCCTCGCCGGGCGCCGCAAGCCCGGCACGCGGATTCGCCTGGAAGACCTGAAGGCCGAGTTTGGCGTGAGCTGGAGCCCGATTCGCGAGGCCGTCTCGCGGCTCGTGGCCGAGGGGCTGATCACCACCGAGGAAAGCCGCGGGTACCGCGTCGCGCCGGTGTCGAGCGCCGACCTCGCCGAAGTGATCAGGCTGCGCATGATGCTCGAGAGCATGGCGCTGCAGCGCTCGATCGAGCAGGGCGACGACGCTTGGGAAGCGGAAGTGCTCGCCCACCAGCACCGGCTGGGAAAGCTCGAGAGCAAGCGCATGGATCCGACGGAGGCGGAGCGATGGGAGACCTGGCATCGCGCCTATCACGTCGCGCTCATTCGCGCGTGCGGCTCGCCCATCCTGCTCCAGTTCTGCGGACAGCTGCACGACCTGAGCGACCGCTATCGACGGCTGTTCCTCTCGGCGCACGATTTCGACCGCGACGTTCCGACCGAGCATCGGGAGATCACCGCAGCCACGCTCGCGCGCGACGCCGTCACCGCCTGCGAGCTCCTGCAACGGCACATCGAGCGCACCGGCCAGAACGTCCTGCGCACGATGCAGATCTAGCTCCCCGCCAGCCGACCAAGGGAGATTCCGTCATGTCGCAACCTGCCAAGACGCCCGTCCGCGCGGCGGAGACGCAGATTCTCAATTTCATCGGCGGTGAGTTCGTCGCCGCGAAGTCCGGCAAGACATTTGAGAACCGCTCGCCGGTCGACGGGCGGCTGATCGGCCACGTGTGCGAGGCCGGCGCGCCGGAAGTCGACGCCGCGGTGCAGGCGGCGCGCGCCGCGCTCGCCGGGCCATGGGGCACCATGGACGTCGCGAAGCGCACCGAACTGCTGCACGCGGTCGCCGACGAGATCAACCGGCGCTTCGATGATTTCCTGCAGGCCGAGGTCGCTGACACTGGCAAGCCGGTGAGCCTCGCGAGCCATATCGACATCCCGCGCGGCGCGGCGAACTTCAAGATCTTCGCCGACATCGTCAAGAACGTGCCGGCCGAGGCGTTCCAGATGGCGACACCCGACGGAAAGGGCGCCGTCAACTACGCGATTCGCGTGCCGAAGGGCGTCATCGCGGTGGTCTGTCCGTGGAACCTGCCGCTCCTGCTCATGACCTGGAAAGTCGGTCCGGCACTCGCCTGCGGCAATACGGTCGTGGTGAAGCCCTCCGAGGAGACGCCTTCCACGGCGACCCTGCTCGGCGAGGTGATGAACAAGGTGGGCGTGCCGAAAGGCGTGTACAACGTGATTCACGGTTTCGGTCCCGACTCGGCCGGCGAGCTCCTCACCCGGCACCGTGGCGTAGACGCCATCACGTTCACGGGTGAGACGCGCACCGGCACGGCCATCATGAAGGCGGCTGCCGATGGCGTGCGGCCGGTGTCATTCGAGCTGGGCGGCAAGAATGCCGCGGTGGTCTTCGCGGATTGCGAGTTCGAGGCAGCGATCGAAGGCGTAGGGCGCGCCGTGTTCGCGAACTGCGGCCAGGTCTGTCTCGGCACCGAGCGCGTCTACGTCGAGCGGCCGGTCTTCGACCGGTTCGTTCAAGCCTTCAAAGCGAAGGCCGAAGCCACGAGGCCCGGCCGGCCTGAAGACAAGACGACTGGTATGGGTCCGCTGATCAGCGAGGAGCACCGCCGCAAGGTACTCGGGTACTACAAGCAGGCGGTCGAAGACGGCGCCACGGTGGTCACTGGCGGGGGCGTGCCGAAGATGGCTGGCGAGCTGGCAAACGGCGCCTGGATCGAACCGACCATCTGGACAGGCCTGCCCGAGACCTCAGCGGTGATTCGCGAAGAGATCTTCGGGCCGTGCTGCCACATCGCGCCCTTCGACGCCGAAGATGAGGCGATCCGGCTCGCGAACGACACGCCCTACGGGCTTGCAACCACGATTTGGACGACAAACCTCGCGCGCGCGCATCGCGTGGCGGCCAAGATTGACGTGGGCATCACCTGGGTCAACAGCTGGTTCCTGCGCGACCTGCGCACGCCGTTCGGCGGCGCGAAAGAATCGGGCATCGGCCGCGAAGGCGGAGTCCACTCGCTCGAGTTCTATACCGAGCTGCGCAACGTCTGCATCAAGCTTTAGCCGTGCACGGGCGGGAGCTGGCGGGCGAGCGCCTGCTTCCTGGCCGTTGCGGCCCCGACGAGCGCGAACCCGGTGAGCGCGCCCCGCGCTGTCGACGCAGCGCGCCTCCACGCCATGTGAATCACCAACGGGCGCTCGCTGTCCAGCTTGCGGAACTCGCGCGCCACGCCGTAGCCCGCGAGGCCGCTGCCGACGACGACGATCGGCGCGCCGCCCATCACTCCTCCAGCAGGCTGCGCAGCATCCACGCGTTCTTCTCGTGCACGTGCAGGCGTTGCGTGAGGAGGTCCGCAGTGGGCTGATCGCCCGCCTTCTCGACCGTCGGGAACACCGAGCGCGCGGTGCGCGCGACCGCCTCCTGCGCTTCGACGAGCTGACGGATCATTTCCTTGGCGGTCGGCACGCCTTCTTCATCCGGGATGGACGAAAGCTTCGCGAACTGCTTGTAGGAGCCCGGCGCCGGATGCCCCAGCGCCCGGATACGCTCGGCGATGAGGTCGAGCGCGTTCCACTGCTCCGTGTATTCCTCCATGAAGAGGATGTGCAGCGTCTGGAACATCGGCCCCGTCACGTTCCAATGGAAGTTGTGTGTCTTGAGATAGAGCGCGTACGAATCCGCGAGCGTCCGCGACAGGCCTTCTGCGATCGCCTTGCGATCCTTCTCGTCAATGCCAATATCGATCTTCATGATGAGTCTCCTTTTGTGTCTCGGTGGCACCGTCAGGCCGCCACGACCTCGACCATCTCAAAGTCGGCCTTCGCGACGCCGCAGTCCGGGCACGCCCAGTCGGCCGGGAGGTCGTCCCAGCGCGTTCCCGCGACGATACCTTCCTCGGGCATTCCCTTGGCCTCGTCGTACACGAAGCCGCACACCACGCATTGCCATGTCTTCATTGCGTTCTCCTATCGGTTCTGAATAGTCAGCCCTGCGCCTTCGCGAGTGCCGATCGGTATTGATTCGCGTGCCGCTCTTCCACCTTGGCGAGCGCGGCAAAGCGCCGTGCGGCCTTCTCGAGCGTCTGCTGGAAGTTCGCGGCGTGCTCCTTGGATTCGGCGATCTGCTCGTCGAATTCCTTGACGGCTGCAGCATTGCCTTCCTCGACCGCGAGATGGCGAAACTTTGGATACATCTCGGTGTACTCGTATGTCTCGCCTTCGATCGCGATCTCGAGCGACCGGGCGGGCGTGAGCTGCGCCTTCGGGAAGAGGAGATCGAGGTGACCGAACGCGTGCTGCACCTCCTGAGCGGCGGTCTCCTCGAAGATGCGCGCCGTCTCGTCGTCACCGGCTTCGCGCGCAAGCTTGGCGAAGTAGCGATACTTGATGTGCGCCATGCTCTCGCCCGCGAAGGCGGCTTCGAGGTTTTGGATGGTGACAGACTCTGGCTTCATTGCTGACTCCTCTAGCTGGTTTCACGATGCGATGGAGTGAGTGTGCCTGCGGGGTGTTATCGAGTCCAACGAAGAATGTCGTTTGTTATAATCGACTATCTCGATAACTGACCGTGTCCATGCGGGCTCTTCCGTCCCTGCGTCAGTTGCAATACCTCGTGGCCATCGCCGAGCATCTCAATTTCACGCGCGCGGCCGAGGCGTGCTTCGTCACACAGTCGACCCTCAGCGCCGGGCTGAAGGAGCTCGAGTCGATTCTCGGCGCCCAGGTGGTCGAGCGCGACCGACGCTCGGTCGTGCTGACGCCGCTCGGCCGGGAGATCGCGGACCGCGCGACGGCCCTCATCGCCGAGGCAGAGGATCTGGTCGACCTGGCGGCGGGCGCGGCCGAGCCGATGAGCGGAACGCTGCGGCTCGGGGTGATTCCGACGATCGCGCCGTTCTTGCTGCCCAAAGCGCTACCCGGGCTGCGCGAGCGCTACCCGAAGCTCAAGCTCGCGCTGCGCGAGGACCTCACCGGCAATTTGCTCGCGCGGCTGCGCGACGGGGAACTCGATCTCGCGTTGATCGCGCTGCCCTATGACACGAACGAGCTCGCGTTGCGACCACTCTTCGAGGACGAGTTCTGGCTCGCCGGTCCCGAGGGTGACCCCGCGTTGAAGGCCAAGCGGCCGCCGGTCACCGGGCCGATCGCCGAACGGTTGCTGCTCCTCGAGGAAGGCCATTGTTTGCGCGACCACACCCTCGCCGCCTGCGAGCGCGAGCGAAAACCGAGCGCGTCGGGGCTGGAGGCCACCAGCTTGCTCACGTTGATGCAGATGGTCGAGTCCGGCCTCGGCCTGGCGCTCGTGCCCGAGCTTGCATTGCGGAGCGGCGTGCTGACCAATACCGGGCTCGTCGCCCGGCCGCTTGCGCCGCCGGTGCCGAGGCGCACCATCGCGCTCGCCGCACGCCAGACGACCGCGCGCGGCGCGGAGCTCGAGGCGCTTGCGGAGTTCCTGGTCGACCTACGCAAGCGCGAAGGCCGCGCCGTGCTGACGTCGCGCGGCCGGCTCACCCGAGCGTGAACGCTTCGTGCACGGCGCTCTGCACGCCGCCGCCCATGATCGGGCCGCCGCCGGCGACGTAGATGAAGTCGCCGATCGCCACCGCGCCCAGCCCGTGGCGGGGTGTCGTCATCGGCGCGTAGGCTTCCCACCGGTCGCCCGCCGGATCGTAGGCCTCGTTCTGGCCGTAGACCCGTTCATATCCTTCGCCGCCCATCACGAAGATCTTCCCGCGATAGAGCACCGCTCCGTGGCCCGATCGGGCCGTCGGAATCGGACGGCGCGGCTCCCACTTGTCGGCGAGCGAATCGTACACATGGTGCAGGTTGGAGTTGGTGAGAAACGAGTCGACGCGCCCACCGATCACGTGAATGACATTGCCCACGGCCAGCGCCCCGGTGTGATCGCGACCGAGCGGCATGGGGGCGCGGCGCTCCCAGCGGTCCGCTTTCGGGTCGTACACGTGATGCCAGTCGACCGACTTCTTGGTGGGGAACGTGTCGCCGACTGCGCCGCCAATGGCGTGAAGCTTTCCGCCGAGCGCCACGCATGCCACCGCACCGCACGGCGCTGGCAGCGGCGCGATGGTCCGCCACTCGTTGCCCGTCAGCGTGAGCGCGAAACAGTCGCCATGCGGCCGGCGGTTCTGCTCGATGAAGCCCCCGATGGCGTAGAGCGTGCCATCCAGGACCTCGACGCCGACGTGATTGGCGCCGCGCGGCAGCGGGGCAGCGGTGGTCCAAACGTCGCGCGCCGCCTCGTACACGTGATGATAGGGACGATCGACGCGCTGATCGCCATAGCCGCCGACGAGGTGCATCTTGCCGTCGTGCGCAGTGGCCCAGGCCATTTCGCTGCGCGGCGAGGGGAGCGGCGCGCGCGGCATCCAACGCCCGGCACTGGCGGCTTTCGGTGCCGGGCTGTCGAACACGTGCTGGGTCGCAGCGCTCTCCGGCAACCCGATGCGACCGGGTTCCTTCAGGCTCTCGTACAAGCCGCCGTGCGCGGCGTGACCCTGCGCGAGGCCGCGTCCGGCGACGAGCAGCCCGGCCGAGCCGAGCAGGAAGGAGCGGCGATCGATCGGGGACATGGCAGGGCTCCTAGGCGGGCGGTGGCCGTCGGCGCGCGAAACGGTCCGCGTGCCGAGACAGGTCGCGCGCGATCTTGTTCCGTGGGGGCTGCGGGGCGCTAGTCGCGGTCGTGGTGTCGCGGCGCGCGGGAGCTCTCGAACGCGGTGATCGGCGGCATCTTGAAGCGCCGAATCTCGGCAGGATCCGCGGGCGCGCCGGGGCCGACCGGGCGATCGCCCTTGATGGTCACGCGCTCCATCAGCCGGCGCTGCGGGTAGTAGTCGTGCACCGCCGAGTGCTGCGCCGACCGGTTGTCCCAGAAGACCAGCATGTCGGGTTGCCAGCGATGCCGGTAGTGATACTCCAGCGTCGCCGTGACCCGGAACAGGGTGTCGAGCAGCGCGCGACTTTCCCGCTCTTCCATGCCCTTGATGTAGAGCGTGAACTGCGGGTTCACGAAGATCGCCTTCCGTCCGGTCAACGGATGTACGCGCACCACCGGGTGCGTGACGGGCGGATAGACCTCCTCGTAGTGCCGGAGCTTCTTGCGCCCAGCCTCGCTCTGCGAGAAAAGCTCCTTGAACGGCTTGAAGTCGTGCACCGCTTCGAGCCCCGAGATGAAGTGCTGCATCCGGTCCGACAGGCCCTCGTATGCAGCGGTCATGCTGGCGAACACCGTGTCGCCACCGAGCGCCGGGACGATCTTCGAACACAGCATCGTGCCCATCGGCGGGCACTCCCGAAACGTTTCGTCCGTGTGCCAGATGTCGGTGGCGGCCGGCGGGTTGCCTTCCTTGTTGTCGTAGATGATGAGCTCGGCGTTGTCCGCGGCACTCGTCGAGAACGGATGCACGGAGAGCGCGCCGAAGTAGCGCCCGAAACGCATCAGATCCGCGGAACTGATCTTCTGATCCGGAAAGACGAGCACTTCGTGCGCCGCGTGCGCCTTGCCGATCGCCTGCACGGTCGCCGGGTCGAGCGGCTTCGCCAAGTCCACCCCGGTAACTTCCGCGCCCAGGAACACGCCCACCTTGCGTACCTGGATGGATACGCTTTCGCCCACTCCCGCCGTCCCGCGATCGCCCACCGCCCGCCCCTTTCGTGACGCCGGATTCCGCATGCCAGAACCCAGCCGGCAGATTACCATTTCCGGGCGACGTTCCATCGCGTCCCTTGGGCGGCAGGCGCGTCGGATTGCCGCGAAATGCACTACGATTGCATGCCGTCGTGCCCCGTGCGACGCGCTGCCCGATGCAAATCAACGATCGCCTCACCCCAAGCCACGTTCTCCCGCGCGACGCGGCCGGCGCGCTGATCGTCGGCCGGGCGTGGGTCGCGGGCGAAGTGCCCGGTCCGAGCCCGGTCCTGGTGCGCGAAGGCGTAGTCTTGGACCTGTCGGGAATCGCGCCGACGATGGCGCATCTCCTCAACCTCGAGCGGCCTGCCGATCGAATTCGCGACGCGCGCGACCTCCCGGCGGTCGGGAGAATCGACGCGCTGCTCGCCGCGAGCGTGCCGGGCAGTGGCGAGCCCCGCTTCCTGGCACCCGTCGACCTGCAGCCGGTCAAGGCGAGCGGCGTGACGTTCGTCTCCAGCCTGCTCGAGCGGGTGATCGAGGAGCAGGCGCGTGGCGATCCGGGGAAGGCGGGTGTGATCCGCGCGCGAATCGACACCCTCGTCGGCGGCGACTTGAGCGCGATCCGACCCGGCTCCCGGGAGGCCGAGGCGCTCAAGCAGACGCTGGTCGAGCAGGGCGCGTGGTCGCAGTATCTCGAGGTCGGCATCGGTCCCGACGCCGAGATCTTCACCAAGACCGCGCCGATGGCGACCGTGGGCGTCGGCGCGGATATCGGCATTCTGCGGACTTCGACCTGGAACAACCCCGAGCCGGAGATCGTGCTCGTCGCCAACGGCCGCGGCGAGGTGGTGGGCGCGGCGCTCGGCAACGACGTCAACCTGCGTGACGTCGAAGGCCGCAGCGCCCTGCTGCTCGGCCGCGCCAAGGACAACAACGCCTCGAGCGCCATCGGTCCGTTCATCCGGCTCTTCGATGCGCGCTTCACGATCGACACGGTGCGCGGCGCCGACATCGCGCTCACGGTCGAGGGCGACGACGGCTTCCGGCTCGAGGGCGTGAGCTCGATGGCGAGGATCAGCCGCGATCCGCTCGAGATCGTGCGGCACGCCATGAACGACAACCACCAGTATCCCGACGGCTTGGCGCTCTATCTCGGCACCATGTTCGCGCCGATCCAGGACCGCGACGCGCCGGGCGAGGGATTCACGCACAAGCGTGGCGACCTCGTGACGATCGCCACGCCTTCACTCGGCGCGTTGGTGAACCGCGTCGCCTACTGCGACGAGATCGAGCGCTGGACGTTCGGCACCGCGGCGCTGATGAGCAATCTCGCGCGCCGCGGCCTGCTTTGAGCAAACACGAGAGGACCCAGACCATGAGCAATCTGCACCAGAACCTGATCGGCGGCAGCTGGATGCCCGGCGCGGGAGTCAACGTGAACAAGAGCCCGTCGGACCTCGCGGACGTCGTCGGCGAGTACGCGCAGGCGGATGCCAAGCAGGCGCAGGCCGCGATCGCGGCGGCCAAGGCCGCCTTCCCGAAGTGGGCGCACGCGAGCATCCAGGAGCGCGCCGACATCCTCGACCGTGCAGGGAGCGCGATCCTCGCGCGCAAGGAGGAGCTTGGCAAGCTGCTCGCCCGCGAAGAGGGCAAGACGCTGCCGGAGGCGATCGGCGAGGCCGCACGCGCCGGCTACATCTTCAAGTTCTTCGCCGGCGAAGCGGTGCGCATCGAGGGCGAGAAGGTCGCGTCCGTGCGGCCCGGCGTGGAGGTCGAGATCACGCGCGAGCCGATCGGCGTGATCGGCATCATCACGCCCTGGAACTTCCCGATCGCAATTCCGGCATGGAAGATCGCGCCGGCGCTCGCCTACGGCAACTGCGTGGTGGCGAAGCCCGCGGATCTCGTGCCGGGCTGCACCTGGGCGCTTGCCTCGATCCTGCACGACGCCGGACTGCCGCCAGGCGTGTTCAACCTCGTGATGGGGCGCGGCTCGGTGGTCGGCGAAGCGATCGTCGCCGCGACGGACGTCGCGGGAATCTCTTTCACCGGATCGGTCTCCACGGGGCGCGCGATCGCCGCGCGCGCGATCGAGCAGGGCAAGAAGATCCAGCTCGAGATGGGCGGCAAGAACCCGATGGTCGTGCTCGACGACGCCGATCTCGCCGTGGCGATCGGTGCATGTGTGAACGGCGCGTTCTTCTCCACCGGCCAGCGCTGCACGGCCTCGAGCCGGCTGATCGTCACCCAGGGCATCCACGACAAGTTCGTCGCCGCGCTGCGCGAGCGGATGGGCGCGCTCAAGGTGGACAACGCCCTGAAGCAGGGCACCGACATCGGACCGGTGGTCGATCAGACCCAGCTCGACCAGGATCTCGCCTACCTCGACGTGGGTCGCAAGGAGGGCGCGAAAGTGTACGGCGGCGATATCCTCGGGCGCGAGACCGAGGGCTACTACCTCCAGCCCGCGCTTTTCACCGACACCCACAACGGCATGCGCATCAACCGCGAGGAGATCTTCGGTCCGGTGGCGAGCGTGATCCGGGTGAAGGACTACGACGAGGCGTTGGCAGTGGCGAACGACACGCCGTTCGGGCTCTCGGCGGGGATCTGCACGACCTCGCTCAAGCACGCCTCGCATTTCAAGCGCCATGCCCAGGCCGGCATGGTGATGGTCAACCTCCCGACCGCCGGTGTCGACTATCACGTGCCGTTCGGCGGCCGCAAGGGCTCGAGCTACGGACCGCGCGAGCAGGGGCGCTATGCCGCGGAGTTCTACACGACGGTGAAGACCGCTTACACGCTGCCCTAGCCTCCGATGACGTCGTCCCCGCGCAAGCGCGGATCCAGCGAGTCCATGAAATCTGGATTTCCGCGTACGCGGGAATGACGGGCTTGCGAAAACCTTGCTAGCGCGTGGCCGTCATATCGTCGATCAACCGCGGAATCATCTGCAGAATTTGCCGCGTGATGACGGGCACGCTCGATGCCTCGCCGAGCGAGCCGCCGGTGAGTGGGCCGATCACATAAAGCCCGCGGATGCGCGCACCGCGCGCACCGATCGCGCAGGAGTCGAGATCGACCTCCACGCCGAGTCCACACGCGCTCGACCGCACCAGACCGTCGGCTGCCAGGCCGCGCCACAGCGGGTCGGTCAACGCTGCGAGGCGACCGTCGAACCCGGTGCAGTTGATGAGCGTCGAGTAGTTCGCTTCGTGCGTGCCCTTCACACCGCAATCGTGGAGCGTGACCGCGAAGTCGCGCGGGCCGTGCTTCACCGCTCGCACGCGCGCGCGATGGAACGCGAGTTGTCCGGAGCCGACGGCGCGCTCGACGATGCGCTCGGTCTGCGGCGGGACTCTGAATCGGTGGACGTCGTACCACGGCTTGAGGTGACGCAGGAATCGCAGCTGCTCCGCCGTCGACAGATGCGGCCACAGCACGTGCGAGGCGTCCCGCACCTCGTCGAATAGCGCATGCCAGCTCGCCCGCCCCGGATCGAGCCGGCGGATATCCGCGCGCAGCGCCCGGACGATTTGCGCGAGGGTATCCGGTCGGCCATGACGGGCAACGAACTCAGGTATCTCCTGCATCAACCCTTGCAGGCGGGGCATGGTCGGCGGAAAGGGGCTGTGCGATGTAGGGCGCATGCCCCGGCGCGATACCGCGTCGATGCGCCCGCGATGGTCTTGCGAGACCAGCGTCGCGATGACGTCCGCCGTCGTCAGCCCGGTACCCAGAATCAGGACGTCGTCGTCGGCATCGACGCGGCGCAACGCATCGAGGTCCCACGGATTGGCGACGCAGCCCGGTTGCCGGGCAACATTGCTTAGCCAGCCGGGCAGCAGCGGCGGGCCCTGACCCAGCGCGAGCACGCACGCCGCGGCGTGCACCGTCGCACCGTTGTCGAGCGCCACCGAGAATCCGTCTCTGCTGCCAGAGACGCGCAAAGCGCGTTGCGTCACGTGCCGGATGATGGATCCGGAGGGGTTCGCCGCCTGGTGGCGGGCGAGCTCCAAGTTCGCATAGGTGCCGAAGTCCGCCCGGCGCGGATAGATGCGTCCCGAGGCCGCGATCGCCGCGGGATCGCGCTCCAGGGTGCCGCTCGCTCTCAGCCAGGCGCTGAAATGGTCCGGCTCGTCCAGGTAGAGCAGATGGATCGAGTCGGCGGCGTTCAGTCGGTGGTCAGGGTGTCCTGCCGAATGCGCGAGTCCGGTGCCCAGGCGCATCCGCGGCTCGATCAGATGGACCTCGACCGGCCGTGGAGCCAGACGGCTCAGATGGACCGCGAGCGCGGCGCCGCTAAATCCGCCTCCGATGACGGCGAGCGAGTTCACGTGGCGAGAATCCGCGCGCGCCAGGGCATGGGCAATGTTCGCCGTAACGACGCGCCGGGGCAAGACGCACGCGCGCCCGCGGTCCGATGCTCCAAGGAGCCGACATTGCCGCGACTCTTGCGACCCATTAAGATGGACACGTCAGGATCCGGAGCAAACAACGTGCAGGACCATCGGAGGAGGACCGAAACATGAAAACGAGAGCAGTTGGTGTATTCGGCGCGGCCATCACGTTTCTCGCCGTGGCTCTGGCAGGCGGCGCGCATGCCGCACCCCCTTATAACCTGACGCTCTCGGGCGCGAGTCCCGGCGGGCTCTGGTCGATCGTCGGCGCGGCGTTCAACTCCACCGTCGCGGCAGCCTATCCCGGCTCGACGATCACCTACCAGACTTCCGGCGGTGGGCTCGCGAACGCGCAGCTCCTCGCCGACGGCAAGGTGCCGATCGCGATCATCAACGACTTCGAGCTGCTCACCGCGGTGAACGGCGAAGAGCCGTTCAAGGCGCCGATCAAGGACCTGCGCGTGATTGCGCGGGTCTACCCGGCCTCGGCGCGCTTCCAGATGCTGCACCTCGTCTTCGAGAAGTCGTTCGCAGAGAAGTACGGCATCAACGCGATGGCCGACCTGAAGGCGAAGCAGCCGCCGCTGCGCATGGCGCTCAACCGGCGCGGCAACCTCGACGTCAAGCTCGGCGAGTACGCGATGGCCGAGTTCGGCATCACCAACAAGGACATCGAGGGTTGGGGCGGGCAGATCATCTATGCCGCCTCCGGCGAGCAGGCGAAGCTCATGTCCGACCGCCGCATCGACATGATCAACATCGCGCTCTCCGCGAAGCACAGCGCGATCCTGCAGGCGGCGAACGCGGTGCCGCTGGTCGCCTTCGGGCTCACCCCGAGCCAGGCGAAGACCGTGGCCGACAAGGTCGGCGGGCAGCCCTGCCCGATCACCAAGCAGGATTACGACTTCCTCGTGGCCGACGCGATGTCGGTATGCCAGGGCGGCGTCGTCGCCGCGAACGCCTCGCTCGCGGACGACGTGGCGTACGATCTCGCGAAGGCAATGATCACGCAGATCGATAAGTACAAGGCCGGACACCGCGTGTTCGCGGCGTCGGTCACGCCCGAGAAGGTCGTCGAGCCCGCCAGCACGCCGTTCCATCCCGGCGCGCTCAAGTACTACCGCGAAGCCGGGCTGATCAAGTAGAGCAGAACGGCGGCGGGGCCGGGACGCGCGTCCCGGCCCCGGGCGAACGTCCGGGCATCCGGCACGGGAGGCACGCTTGCCGGTCCCACGCATCCTTTCCCTCGCGACGTGGTTCTCGGTCGGCATCCGCCGCCGGCCCGAGGGCTGGCTGAAGGCATTCACCGGCGTCTGGGCGACGGGGATCGGCGTGTACGCGGTCTGGGCGGCGACCGGCGCGTACATCGATCCGTGGGAGCTCACCTCGATCTTCCTCACGGCGGCGTTCGTCCTCGTATTTCTCACGATCGGGCCGTTCCCGACGTCCGACGAGCAGCGGCCCAACCCGCTCGACTGGCTCATGGCCGCGGTGAGCGTCGCGCTCCTCGCCTACTGCGTCGCGAATGGCTCCGAGATCGCGAAGCGCGTGGCGCTCCTCGACCCGCTCACGCCCTGGGACATGGCGGTCGGCACGGGGATCTTTCTTCTCACGCTCGAGGCCACGCGCCGCACGACGGGGCTCGGGCTGACCACGGTGGTGCTCGTCTTCGTCGCGTACAACTTCCTCGGCCACCTGCTCCCCGGGATCCTCGCGCACGGCTACATCGACTACACGCACTTCCTCGACATCATGGTCTTCACGACCGACGGGATCATGGGGCTGCCGCTGCGCGTCGCGGCGACCTACGCGTTCATGTTCGTCCTGTTCGGCACCGTGCTCGCGATCTGCGGCGGCGGCGAATTCTTCTTCAACCTCGCGGCGCTGGTGTCGGGCAAGCGGCCCGGCGGCCCGGCAAAGATCGCGGTCGTGTCCTCGGGCATGTACGGGATGATCTCGGGCAGCCCGACCGCGGACGTGGTCACGACCGGGGCGATCACCATCCCGATGATGAAGCGCCTCGGGTACAAGCCGGCACTCGCGGGCGCGGTCGAGGTGGCCGCCTCAACGGGCGGCAGCATCATGCCGCCGGTGATGGGCACCGCTGCATTCATCATGGCCGAGTACACGGGGATCGAGTACCGCGACATCGCGATCGCCGCGCTCCTGCCCGCGCTGCTCTACTACCTGGGCGTGTATTCCCAGGTGCACTTCATGTCGATGCGCATGGGGCTCAAGGGCGTCGACATGAGCCGCATCCCGACGCTCGCCGCGACGCTGCGCGACGGCTGGCTTTTCGTCGTTCCGCTCGGCGTGCTGGTGTGGGCACTGCTCGCGGGTTACAGCCCGAGTATGGTCGCCATCTACGGCACCGTCGCGATCATCGTCACAGCCGCTTTCAACCGCAGGAGCCGCATCGGACCGATCGGCATCCTCAAGGCGCTCGGCGAGACGACCGCCCGTGCGGTGCCGATCATCGGCGCCTGCGCGGCGGCGGGGCTGGTGATCGCGGGCATCTCGATGACGGGGCTTGCGCCCAAGTTCAGCCATCTCGTCAACCTCATCACCGAGGGGCAGCTCTTCTGGACGCTGCTGGTCGCCGCGGTCCTCACGATTGTCCTCGGCTGCGGCATGCCGACACCGAGCGCCTACATCCTGGCCGCGGTACTGATCGGTCCGATCCTCGCCGCACTCAAGGTGCCGGCGATGTCCGCGCACATGTTCCTGCTCTACTACGCGGTGATGTCCGCGCTCACGCCGCCCGTCGCGGTGGCGGCCTTCGCTGCGGCCACGATCGCGGACGCGAATCCTCTGCACATCGCGGTGCTCGCGACGCGCATCGCGATCGCGGCGTTCATCGTGCCATTCGCGTTCGTCTACGGTCCGGAGCTGCTCCTGATCGGCGCCTGGACGAAGACGGTCACGGCCGGGATCACCGCCGCGGCCGGCGTGCTTCTCGTCGCGGCTGCGATCGAGGGCTACGTGCGCGCTCCGATGCCGTGGTGGAGCCGGACACTGGCCGGGGTCGGTGGCCTGTGCCTCATCGCCCCGAACGTCATGGTGTCGGCCGCCGGCGCAGCGCTCGGCGCCGTAGCCTTCGTGGGCCCGCGCCTGCTGCAGGGCCGCGCCGCGCGCCCCACTCCGCCCGGGCGTTCCTAGGACGATCGCCGCGACTGATCCGGTACACTGGGCCGACGAATACCAACCGGGGTGACCGCGTGACGAAGAAGGTCGACATCTACAACCATTTCTTTCCCGACGGCTACGCGAAAACGATGATGGCCGTCAATCCGAAGTACAAGGATCTCGGCAAGCGCGTGCGCGGGGTGAAGATGCTCTTCGACCTCGATGCGCGGTTCCGCTGCATGGACAAGTTCGGCGACGATTACCGGCAGGTCCTCACCGTGCCGATGCCGCCGCCGGAGGTGCTGGCGGGCCCGGACAAGGCCGTGGATCTGATGAAAGCGGCGAATGACGGCTTGGCGGAGCTGTGCGAGAGGCACCCCGAGCGGTTTGCCGGCTTTGCAGCCAAGGTGGCGCTGAACAACATCGACGCGTCGCTCGACGAGATCGACCGCTGCATGAAGGACCTCGGCGCGCTCGGCATCGAGATCGCCACGAACTCCGCCGGGCGGCCGCTCGACCTGCCCGAGTTCGCGCCGATCTTCGATAAGGCGGCCAGGGACTACGACTGCCCGATCTGGGTCCACCCGGTGCGTGGCGCCGACATGCCGGACTACGCGACCGAGGAGCGCTCGCGCTACGAGATCTGGTGGGTGTTCGGCTGGCCCTACGAGACGAGCGCGTTCATGGCGCGCATCGTGTTTGCCGGGTACTTCGACAAGTACCCCAACCTCAAGATCATCACCCACCACATGGGCGGGATGGTGCCCTACTTCGAGGGGCGGGTCGGCCCGGGCTGGGCGCAGCTCGGCTCGCGCACTTCCGACGAAGATTATTCCGGCCTGCTGACGGGGCTGAAGAAACCGCATCTCGACTACTTCAAGATGTTCTACGCGGACACCGCGGTGTTCGGCGGGATGCCCGCGACGAAATGCGGTCTGGAGTTTTTCGGCGCGGACAAGGTCGTGTTCTCGTCCGACTCACCCTTCGACCCCGAGGGCGGCGAGATGTACATTCGCGAGACGATCAAGATCCTCGACGCGCTCGAGATCCCCGAGTCGACGCGCGAGAAGATCTACTACAGGAACGCCGAACGGATTTGCAATCGCAAGTTCTTCTGACGAGCGAGCGGCGCAGCGGGCGCCGAGGAAAGGCCCGGGCTCGCTAGCGTCAGGATCGGTTTTCGCGGCCGGTGGACGTGCCAGCCGTGCGGATCGCCCGCCACACTTTCTCCAGCGTGAACGGCATTGCGATGTCGGTGACGCCGAGCGGGCGCAGCGCATCGAGCATGGCGCTGTGGATCGCCGCGGGTGCGCCGATGGTGCCGGACTCGCCGCAGCCCTTGGCGCCGAGGGGATTGTGCGTGCAGGGCTGCGACTCGTCGGTTTCTGCGCGCATGTCCGGCATCTCGCCCGCACGAGGCAGGGCGTAGTCCATGAACGAGGCGGTATAGAGCTGCCCGGTGTCCCGGTCGTAGTTCGCCGATTCGAACATGGCCTGCCCGATGCCCTGTGCCAGCGCCCCGTGGAACTGTCCCTCGACGACCATCGGGTTGATCACCGTGCCCACGTCGTCGACGCTGGCGTAGCTGATCAGGCGGGTCGCTCCCGTGGCCGGATCGATCTCCAGCTCGCATGCCTGCGCGCCGTTCGACCAGGTGAGGTTGGTCGGATCGAAGAACGCATTCTCGTGCAGCACCGGCTCCATGCCGGCGGGCAGGTTGTGCGCATACGTCACCGCGCGCGCCACCTCCGCCCAGGCGATCCGCCGGTCGGTCCCGACTACGCGGAACTCGCCCTTGCCATCGACGACGGTGTGCTCGACATCCCGGTCCGCCGCTTCCAGCAGATGTGCCGCCGCCCGCTTCGCCTTGTCGAGGATCTTGGCGGTGGCCATCACGATCGCAGAGCCGGCGATCACCATGGACCGTGAGCCGAAGGTGCCGGTCCCATAGGGAACACGCCCGGTGTCGCCCTCGACAATCTCTATCATGGAAAGCGGTACGCCGAGCTTCTGCGCGACGACCTGCGCGTAGGTCGTCGCATGCGCCTGTCCGTGGCTATGAGTGCCGCAGCAGACGAGAATGCTGCCGTCGGCGGCGACCCGGATGTCGGCGGAATCGTAGAAACCGGCTCGGGCGCCGAACATGCCCGCGTACTTCGACGGTGCGACACCCGAGCTCTCGACGAAATAGGAGATCCCGAATCCGCGCAACAATCCCTTACCCTCACTGGCGGCGCGCCTGGCGGCAAAACCGGCGTAGTCCGCGATCTCCAGTGTGCGTGCAAAGACCTTAGGAAAGTTTCCAGTATCGTAGGTCGGCCCGACCGCCGTCGCATACGGCATCGCGGTCACGGGGATGAAGTTTCGCCGTCGCAATTCCATGCGATCGATCCCGAGCTGCGCGGATGCCGCTTCCACCAGCCGTTCCAGGACGTAACAGGCTTCGGGACGC
>JBFJOO010000008.1:0-90967 GCA_041617635.1 Burkholderiales bacterium
GAGGAAACCAGGCGGTTTCCTCCTGTTCGTGACCTTCGAGTTCCTCCGAAGGAGGGAACCAGGCGGTTCCCTCCTGTTCGTAACCTTCAACTCTGCGCAAGTGTCGCGACGGCGTTTGTAGTCGTCAGAAACAGAAAGGCCGCCCGGGGGCGGCCTTTCTGTGTGATTGATATGCTCAGGAAACCTGCTGAATTCCCGCGAGGAGCCAGCCGGACTGGCCCTTCTCCGGTTTCTGGAGATTCCACACTTCCTCGAACGGCGTCGGTGCGCCGTCCCGCTCCTCGCGCAGCATGCCGGAGAACCGGATGCTCGCCCAGTGCATGCCGTTCTCGGTCACCACCTCGAGCAGGTCCGCGTTTAGCGTCACGACGTCCGTCTTGCCGCCCGCGGCGCTCTGGGCGGTGGCGTCGCGCTCGAGCGCCTCGAGCAGCTCCTCGGTCACGAGGTTGCGGATTGATTCCAGATCGCCGCGGTCGTTCGCCGCCTGCAGCGCGATGAAGCTCTTGCGTGCCTGGCGCAGGAACCCCTCGGTGTCGAAGCCGGCGGGGATCCGCGCGGACCGGCCGACGCCGGGGACTGCCGCCACGCTGGGCATCTGCGACGGCGGGGGCGCGGCCACCGTCTCGCGGCCCAGTCCGGCGTACTGCATGCCCTGCGCCTGCGGCTCCGTGCGCGGGCGCATCGCCCGCATCGCGAACCCGAGCAGCAGCACGATCGCGACCCCGATCAGGAGCGCCGTCAGGAGCGTGCCGAGCTCGTCGCCGAAGAGGTAAGCGAGCCCCAGCCCTGCGGCGAGGCCCGCGAGCGGCGCCAGCCAGCGCCCGGCACCGGCTTTGGGTGCGGCCTGCGGGGCCGTCTGAGCCTGCTGCGGGGACGCCGCCGGCTTCTGCGGGGTCACGGCCTGGCGTTGCGCGCCGAGGCTGCGTGCGCCACCGAAGCGCCGTGCCTCGGCGTCGGTCGGAAACAAGCCTGCAACCATCACGGCGGTGAACACCGCCACCCAGAAAGCTTTCATGGTCTCCTCCGATGATCGACGGCGCATCTTGGCGAAACGCCGGAAAAACGTTGTACAGGTTGTCAGTACTTGAAGCCGCGGTGCAGCGCCACGATCCCTGCGGCCAGGTTCCAGTATTCGACGCCTTCCAGGCCGGATTGTTCCATGATCGCCTTGAGCTCCTCCTGGTCCGGGTGCATGCGGATCGATTCGGCGAGGTAGCGGTAGGCCGCCTCGTCCTTCGCGACCCGGCGCCCGATCCAGGGCAGGACCTTGAACGAGTACCAGTCGTACACGGGCGCGAGCGGTTGCGCCACTTTCGAGAACTCGAGCACGAGTAGCCGACCCCCCGGCCGCAGCACCCGCCGAAACTCGGCCAGCGCGCGCTCCTTGTGCGTCATGTTGCGCAGGCCGAATGCGACACTCACGCAGTCGAAGTAGTCCGCCGGGAAGGGCAGCGACTCGGCATCGCACTGCGCGATCGGAACGACCCTTCCGGCGTCGAGCAACCGGTCGCGCCCGACCGCGAGCATCGCGCGGTTGATGTCGGTCAGCCAGACCTCCCCGCCCGGTCCGGCGCGCTTCGCCAGGGCGCGCGTAAGGTCGCCGCTGCCGCCCGCCACGTCGAGCACCCGGTTGCCGGCGCGCACGCCGCTCTTCGCCACCGCGAACGCCTTCCACAGCCGGTGCAGCCCGCCCGACATGAGGTCGTTCATCAGGTCGTAGCGCTGCGCGACGGAGTCGAAGACGCCCGCGACGCGATCCGCCTTCTCGTCCTCGCGGACCTGCTGGTAGCCGAAGTGGGTCTCTGGCATTTGGGGCGTGTTCGAAGCGACCATCATAACCGACCTGTCCAGGCTGCCGCAGCGTCCGAGGACCCTGCAATCAGATTGTCACCTGATCGCCATACAATTGGCGGTCAGCATAGGATTCTCAGGGACTTTCCGGTGCCTGCTGCAATACTGGTCGTCGAGGACGAACCCGCGATCCAGGAGCTGATCGCGGTCAATCTCGAGCACGCCGGCCACAGCGTCCTCCGCGCGCGCGACGCGGAGCAGGCCGCGCAGCTCGTCCGGCACGCGCTGCCCGACCTGATCCTGCTCGACTGGATGCTGCCGGGCCAGTCGGGCGCCGCGTTCGCGCGCGAGCTGCGCCGGGACGAGCGCACGCGGCAGGTGCCCATCATCATGCTCACCGCGCGCGGCGAGGAGCAGGACAAGATTGCGGGGCTGAATTCCGGCGCGGACGATTACGTGACCAAGCCCTTTTCCCCGCGCGAGCTCCTCGCGCGGATCACGGCGGTGCTGCGGCGGCGAGCTCCCCAGCGCACGGAGGAGCCCGCGGAGATCGGCGGGCTGCGGCTCGATCCGGCGACCCATCGGGTCCGCGCCGCGGGGAAGAATCTCGAGCTCGGACCCACCGAGTTCAGGTTGCTACATTTCCTGATGACGCACCCCGAGCGGGTGCACAGCCGCACCCAACTCCTCGACCGGGTCTGGGGCGACCATGTTTTTCTCGAGGAGCGCACGGTGGACGTCCATATCCGGCGATTGCGCAAGGCGCTCGAGGCGACCGGCCACAACCGCTTGATCGAAACGGTGCGCGGCAGCGGTTACCGCCTGGCGGGAGCGCCGCCTGCCGAGGGCTAATCTCGTCGCGGCTCCCCGCCCCCGGCGCGGCGTCGTACGTGCCGCAGTGCATCGCGGCATAATCCGGCCCGGTGCCTCCTGATCCTACCGTTGCCGGCGCGCGAGGACTGAAGTTATCCCCAAGATGCGGCCATGCCTCTTCTTGCGAGAAGGGATATACGAACAAGGGAGAATTCCTCCTTGTATATCCCCAGACGTACGACGGACAAGCCCGTTGCCGTCGAGTTAGGTTCTCAGCATGAACTTCATCTGGACGCGAACGGCGCTCATCCTCGGCACTGCCCTCGTGGCCGGGCTCATCGTGTGGCCGCTGGCCGGTGCGCTGTGGGCGTTCGTGACCTTTGCGCTCGGGCTGTCTGCCGCGCTGGTGTTTCACCTGCGCAATCTGCACGCGCTGCTCGTCTGGCTGCGCGACCCGCTCAAGAACCCGGTGCCGATCGGGGCTGGGGTGTGGGAGCACGTATTCGCCGGTCTCTACCGGCTGGTGCGATCGTTCTCCCAGCAACGCAACCGGGTCACCGGGCAGCTGGCGCGGTTTCGGAGCGCGGCGCAGGCGATGCCGATCGGCGTGGTCATGCTGGACGACGAGGATCGAATCAGCTGGTGCAACGTCACGGCGGAGCGCATGTTCGATCTCGACGCGCGCAAGGATGCCGGCCAGCCGATCCTGAACCTCGTCCGCCACCCCGCGTTCGCCGGCTATCTCAAGGGCGGCGCCTACGAAGAGCCGCTCACGCTCCGGATCGCGCGCGGCGAGGCGCTCGTCCTCGCCGTCAACATCGTGCCCTACGGCCAGGACGAGAAGCTGCTCCTCACGCGCGACACCACGCAGGCCGAGAAGATCGAGACGATGCGGCGCGACTTCGTCGCCAACGTGTCGCACGAGCTGCGAACACCGCTCACCGTGGTGAGCGGCTTCCTCGAGACCATCTCTGATGGCAACGTCCGGCCGGACGATCCGCGCGGCCGCCAGGCGCTCGAGATGATGCGCAGCCAGACCGACCGGATGCTGCGGCTGGTCGAGGATCTCCTGATGCTCTCGACGCTGGAAACGAGCTCGATACCCGCGCGGGAATCGCAGATCGACATCGAGAGGCTGCTGGGCGGAATCGTGGAGGACGCGCGCGTGCTGTCGGCAGGACGGCACCAGGTCCAGCTGCACGTCGGCCAGCCGGCGCGGCTGGTGGGCGACGAGCACGAGATTCGGAGCGCGTTCGCCAACCTGGTATCGAACGCGATCCGCTACACGCCGCAGGGCGGCAAGATCACGCTTTCCTGGGGTCAACGCGGGGAGGAAGGGGTGTTCAGCGTCGAAGACACGGGGATCGGCATCGAGCGCCGCCACGTTCCGCGGCTGACCGAGCGCTTCTACCGGGCCGACACCAGCCGGTCGCGCGATACCGGCGGCACAGGCCTGGGCCTTGCCATCGTGAAGCACGTGCTCACGCGCCACCAGGGGCGGCTCGAGGTCGAGAGCGAGCTCGGACGCGGCAGCCGCTTCTCCGCGCTATTTCCGGCGCGGCGCCTGCAGATCACGCCGCCGTCGCGGGATCAACCGGAGCTGGAGAAGCTCACCCGGTCGTAGTCGTAGCCGTGCTGGATCAGCGCGGTCAGCTTCACGCGTTGCGGGTGGTCCTCGATCCGCATCTCCAGCTCGCGCCCGCGCTGGTACCAGCCAGACGGCAGGACGAGCGCACCCGGGGCAGCCGAGGTGCCGGGAATGATGAATGCCTGCATGTAGGGCTCGGGCGTGGACATGGTCGCCGAGCGGACGGCGATCGCGTTTGCCAGTCCGGGCAGCGCCTGGGCGCCAAGCATCAACGATCGATCGATGCCGACCATCAGCCAGCGCACCTCGCACAGGATGAAGCTGCGCGCGCCTTGCGGCTTGAGGGCGATCAACTGCAGTTGCGCGAGCCGCTCGCCCGCGCCCTTGCGCCGCAGGCGGAATCCGTTGGCGCTCTCGTCGAGCGTCTCCCAGGTCTCCGACACGAAACCGGTCTGCGTGCCGCCGGTATCCGTCGCCGGCCCGGCGGTGCCGTAGATGTGAATCTGCTCGGCGTCGCGGCGCGAGTAGTCCCAGTGGCGTGACGCGCTCCGAAATACCCGGCCGCTGATCGCGACGTGGATCGACTCGAACCCGCAGGTGAGCTCGGTGCGGCCCGGCACCAGCCGGCGCGTGAACTGGCGCGCCGACGGCGCCTCGATCCACGCGCGCAGGAGCGCGCTCAACAATCGCGCCGCATCGGGTTGCACGCAATCCTTGCCGAGCCCGAGCGTCTGCGGATCCTGACCCTCTTCCAGCTTCTTCACGCGGCTCTTCACGCTGCGGCGCAGGTTGTGCACGTCGAGGAACCGCATGTCGGGATTGGCCGATGCGGTGTCCTGCCAGGTGGGCGCGGCGTTACCGGCCAGATCGACCGCGTAGCCCTGATCCTTCTCCGGCGCGAGGCTCAGATCCACCTTGTAGGCCCACATGCTGGCCCAGCGGCGCGTCCACACGAGCTCGCGCGCCCCCAGGCCATACGGGTGCGCGAGATGCAGCAGCAATGCCCGCACGTAAACCTCGGCGCAGCTCGATACCGACTTCGACTTGCGCCCGGCGGCAACGGTGCGCATGACGTATCCGCCCGATTCGGCGGTGTGATAGAGCTGGTGCAGATCCCGCCAGACGTCGCTGTCGATCTCGCGCCGGCAGCGGTAGTGAACGAGCATCAGCTCGGCCACGCAGTCCAGGGCCCGCTGCGCGAGCAACGCTTCCTTGCCGACGAGGTCCGCGGAGCGGTCCTCCACAGCGCTGCGCAGCAATCTGCGGTAGGCGCGCCCAAGCGAGCTCCAGAGGTCGTAGACCTGATCGAATGCCGTAGCCTCGAAGTCCTTGAGCGGCAGCGGGCGACCGGAGAATTTCTTGCTGTGCTCGGCCTGTGCAACGATCACCGGCTCGCGCAACCGCTCCAGGATCTCGAGCATCGGACCGTCGGACGGCGGCGCATCCTCGAGCGATTCGAGCAGCATGGTGAGCTCGTGGCACGCTTGGCGCGGATCGGCGAGCGGCGCGCGCGTGAGCCACGCCTCCGCGCCCTTGAGATCGGTCAACGGCGGTTGGTGCGTCGGCGCAAAGCTGGGTGTCTTCACGTTATTCTCCCTGACGGGCTGCGGACCGCGCTGATTCTTACGGATGGTCGCATCCTGTCGCTGCTCCCGAGGCCGCTTTGTACACGATCTGGCACGAAACTGACACGAATCGGCTCCTCTGCGACCGGCTCCGGACTATGACATTGGAGTATAAAGCCCGCGGCGGGCGCGTGGATGGGAACTGCTGCGCACTCGCGGCCCGGCTGGCGGTCGGTGGGCCTGCGGCGGATGGCCGCCTGCCGGGCGGGCGAGCGCCTGGCCAGCTGTCACGCTACGAGGGGGCAAGCCCATGGTGCGCCCCGATTACGGGCTGGCGCCGTCCCGGCCGCGACTTCCTCTCTAGGCCAGCCGCTCGACGAGGCGCCGGCCCACCGCCGCCGGGTCAAAGGCCCGCGGCATCGGGCGATCCCTGGCGGGTGCGGCCCAGATCGGGGCGGGGAAGTGCCGGTCGTTCCGGAACCGGGGTATCACGTGCCAGTGCAGGTGGGGCACCATGTTCCCGAGCGAGGCGAGGTTCACCTTGTCCGGCGCAAGCACGTCGCGCAGCACCGATTCGACCTCGAAGACCACCCGCATCAATCGCTGCCGCTCATCGAGCGCAAGGTCGGTCATCTCCCGCGCGTGCCGGTGGAGAATGACTCGACAGAAGCCCGGGTAATCCGGATCGTCGGCCGCGACCACACGACAGAAATCGTCCCGCCACAGCACGACTCCTCCGGCTTCGCGGCAAAGCTCGCAGTCGTTATGCGTCATCGGGCAATGGCGGCGGCTGCGGCGCAGGGGGCGGAAAGACGTCGCGGTAGCTCGCGTAAAAGCTCGCGAAGAGCGTCGGCACGAGCGCGATGAAGAACATCACGATGAAGGTCGGGACCACGGTCCGCGCGCTGGGCGAGCCGTGCAGCAGTACGCTCAGAAACGCGATCGCGATTCCGGGAATCAGCGTGCCGATGCCGAGAATCACCATTCCGTATACCAGGAACGCGCGCCAGTTGGCGAGCATCGCGAAGAAGCTGTAGAAAAGCGCCTTGACCGCGGACATCCCGTTCCACGCGCACAGCACGGGCGCGAACCAGAACGCGGCGAGTATGGGGACGTAGAGCAGCATGCCGAGCAGCGCCGCGCCCGACAGCGAGCCGTCCCGGAACGCGGCCTCCGGAATGGGCGTGCCGAACATCATCCAGCGCATCAGGTGGCCGCCGTCGGCGAACTGCGTCAGCGCCAGGCTCGACGTCGTCGCTGCGAGGTAGACACCGCCCAGCAGCAGGAGGGCCGGCAGGTTCGCCCGGAATCCGGCGAACAGGTGCCCGAGCTCGAGCGCGCGCCGCTGATCGAGCTCGCGGCACACGTGCATGAAGCTCACGCTGAAGACCGGAATCAGTACGACTGCCGCGACCGATCCGGCGTAGGGCACCATGCCGACCACCCCCATCAGCACCCAGTAGCCGAACAGCAGCGCCATCCAGATAAACGGGCTCATGCGGAAGAGTTGCCAGCCGCGGTTCAGCCATTGCAGCCCGTTATGGGTCGGCACGACCACCATTCGGGCCGGCCGGCCTGGCTGCGGGTCTCGAATCGTGTTCTCGTCCACTGGCGCGCGCCTTAAACCCAGGGACACCGGTCCGAGTTCACGACCCGCAGCGCGAGGATCCGCCGGAAGTGCTCCGGATCGTGCGCGTGGACGAGCTCGCCCGGGCGCGGCAGGTGGAAATCGTACAGGCGCGAAAGCCAGAATCGCAACGCCGCGGCGCGCAGCATCACGGGCCATGCGCCGCGCTCGAGCGCCGTGAAAGGTCGCACCGCGTGGTAGGCCGCGAGCAGCGCGGCCGCGCGCGCCTCATCGATCGCGCCGTCAGCAAGGACGCACCAGTCGTTCACGCAAACGGCCACGTCGAACAGCCAGGCGTCGACGCCGGCGAAGTAGAAATCGATGACGCCGCCGATCGTCGCGCCGTCGAACAACACGTTGTCACGAAAAAGATCCGCATGGACCGGCCCGCGGGAGATGTCCTGCAGCCGGTAGAGCGACTGGAAACGCAACTCCTCGTCGAGGAGCCGCGCGCGCGCATCGTCGAGGAACGGACGAACCTGCGGAGCGGTTGCACGCCACCAGCGCGGCCCGCGCGGATTCTCGAGCCGATCCGGAAAGCTCGCGCCCGCGAGATGCATCGCCGCGAGGAGCGTACCGACCTGAGCGCAGTGCGCGCTCTGCGGATTCGTGACGGCTGCGCCGGGCAGACGCTTCACGAGCGCGGCCGGTTTCCCCATCAGCGTCCCGAGCATGGCGCCCTGCAGATCGACGATCGGGGACGGACACGGGATGCCATGGCCTGCAAGATGCGACATCAGCTTGAGGTAGAAAACGAGCGCTTCGCGCGGCAGCCGCTCGAAGATGGTCAGGACGAAGCGTCCGCCGGTCGTCGTGACGAAATAGTTGGTGTTCTCGATGCCGGCCGCGATGCCCTTCGACTCGACGAGGGTGCCGACCGCGTAGTATCGCAGCCACTCGGTGAGCTCTGCCGCGGTGACCTTGGTGTAGACCGACATCCTGCTTGCTCGGGCGCCTCGTGGGCACCCGGCCTACGTGCGCGGGGCGAATCGCCGGGGACCTGTGCGTGGTCTCAACGCGGGACGCGCGTTCCCGGGATCGCCCTCAAAACTGCAGGAGCTGCCATTGCGGAACGCTGATGCCGCTGCCACCGGGTGCCGACGGGGTGAGTCCTGACTGGGCGAGATCCTCCACCAGATAGTACTCGTAGCCGTTCGGTTGGACGACGCGGACATACCGCCGGCCGTCGATCACGTATTCCTCGGTCCGGTCCTGCGGGCCGGGCTGAACCGTCACGCCAGGTGCGGTCGGCGACGTGTCCAATCCGATCTCCGGCGGCGGCTCGGGAACCGACTCGAGATTGGGCGGTGGCGCCTGTGCGGCGGCCGGCAACGCGACGACCTGAACGAAGAGGACGACGAGGGCGAAGTTGAGAAGCGCGCGCTGCATGACGAGGACCGCGATCGGGCAGGGAGTGTAGCAGATCGGCACGGATGACCGCGCGAAAGGTGTCAGCGGTTCAGGGAATTCTGCCGCCCGGACGCCGCGCGCGTGCCGCCGGAAACGCACCAACGCGCGGCGTTCGGGCGCGGCGACGAACTCTGACATAATGGCGTCGAACTGCCGCGCCTCGCGGGCGGCATGGGCGCCCGCAACGACGCCTGCAGCCGCCAGCTTCGGCAGCTTTCCGCCGGTTTGCGTCCCGTCAGCTTGCGTCCCATGAGTTTGCTTCGATTGCCCCGCTATCGTGAGTAAGACCCTGCTCCTGGTCGACGGCTCTTCGTACCTCTACCGCGCGTTCCACGCGCTGCCCGATCTGCGCAATGCGCAGGGCGAGCCGACCGGCGCCATCCACGGCGTGCTGAACATGCTAAAGCGGCTCACCACCGACTACAAGGCAGATTTCCTCGCCTGCGTGTTCGACGCGAAGGGCAAGACGTTTCGCGACGATCTCTATTCAGAGTACAAGGCGAACCGCGCGCCGATGCCCGACGACCTCGGCGTGCAGATCGCGCCGCTGAAGGAAGCGATCGCAGCGCTTGGCTGGCCGCTCGTGGAGATCGAGGGCGTCGAGGCCGATGACGTGATCGGCACGCTCGCGCGCGAGGCGGCGGAGCGGGGCATCGACACGATCGTGTCCACCGGCGACAAGGACCTCGCCCAGCTCGTCAACGGGCACGTCTCGCTCGTCAACACCATGACGAACGAGAAGCTCGACGTCGCGGGCGTGCGCTCGAAGTTCGGCGTGTCGCCGGAGCGGATCGTGGATTATCTCGCGCTCGTCGGCGACACCGTGGACAACGTTCCCGGGGTCGCGAAGGTCGGCCCCAAGACCGCCGCGAAGTGGATCGACCAGTATGGTTCGCTCGACGAGGTGATCGCGCATGCGGACGAGATCGCCGGCGTAGTGGGCGAGAACCTGCGCAGCGTGCGCGACTGGCTGCCGAGGGGTCGCGAGCTCCTCACGGTGAAATGCGACGTGGCGCTGCCGGTCGCAGTGGAGGACCTCGTGCCGCGCGACCGCGATCGCGCCGCGCTCACCACCTTGTTTCAGCGCTTCGGCTTGAAGAGCTGGCTGAAGGAAGTGCAAGGTCCGGAGTCGGACATATCGGGCGAGGCTCGGGAAGCGGCGAAGAACGGCGCGGCGCCGGCCGCCGACCCGGTCGAGCGGCGCTACGAGACGCTGCTCACCGAGGCCGATGTGCGGCGCTGGCTCGCGTCGATCGAGCGTGCGGAGGCGGTGGCCGTGGACACCGAGACCACGTCGCTCGATCCGCTCGCCGCGCGGCTGGTCGGCATGTCGTTCAGCGCCGAACCGGGCCGCGCCGCCTATCTCGCGATCGACCACCGGTACGCCGGCGCGCCGGCGCAGCTCGGTGCCGAGCGCGCGCTCGCGCTTGTGCGGCCGTGGCTCGAGGACCCGGCGCGGAAGAAGATCGGCCAGAACCTCAAGTACGATCAGCACGTGCTCGCAAATCACGGCGTGAAGCTCGCGGGCGTGGCGCATGACACGCTGCTCGAGCACTATGTGCTGGAGAGCCACGGGCGCCACGACATGGATACCCTCGCGGAGCGCTACCTCGGCGTGAAGACGGTCAGCTATGACGAGGTGACCGGAAAGGGGGCGAGCCGCATCGGTTTCGAGCAAGTGGACGTGAAGCTCGCGACGGACTACGCCGCCGAGGACGCGGACATCACGCTGCGTCTGCATCACGCGCTCTTCCCGAGAATCGCCGCCGACGAGAAGCTCATGTTCGTCTACGCGGAGATTGAGCTGCCCGTGCGGGAGATCCTATTCCGCATGGAGAGGAACGGCGTGCTCGTCGACGGCGCGCTCCTCGAGACGCATAGCCGGGAGCTCGAGCGCGCGCTGCTGGCGCTCGAGGAGCGGGCGCACAAAGAGGCGGGCCAGCCGTTCAACATGAATTCGCCGAAGCAGATCGCCGAGATCTTTTTCGAGCGGATGAAGCTGCCGGTGGTGAAGAAGACCTCCAGCGGCGCGCCTTCGACCGACGAGGAGGTGCTCGAGAAGCTGGCGCTCGATTTTCCACTGCCGAAGACGCTGCTGGAGTACCGTGCGCTCGCCAAGCTGAAGTCCACCTACACCGACAAGTTGCCGCGCATGGTGAATCCGGAGACTGGTCGCGTTCACACCAGCTACGGGCAGGCGACCGCGGTGACCGGGCGGCTCGCCTCGACCGACCCCAACCTGCAGAACATCCCGGTGCGCACCGCGGAGGGCCGGCGGATCCGAGAGGCCTTCGTCGCGCCCGCGGGAAGCGTCATCGTGTCGGCGGACTATTCGCAGATCGAGCTGCGGATCATGGCGCACATCTCCGAGGACGAGAGTCTGCTGCGCGCCTTCGCCGCGGGCGAGGACGTGCACCGGGCCACCGCGGCGGAGATCTTCGGCAGAAGCCCGGCGCAGGTCACGTCCGAGGAGCGGCGCTATGCCAAGGTGATCAACTTCGGGCTGATCTACGGCATGAGCGCGTTCGGGCTCGCGCAGCAACTGGGCCTGGAGCGGGCGACCGCGCAGGCCTATATCGACAGTTACTTCGCGCGCTACCCCGGCGTCGCGAAGTACATGGAGTCCACGCGCATGCAGGCGCGCGAGAGCGGTTACGTCGAGACCGTGTTCGGGCGCCGGCTCTGGCTCCCCGAGATTCGGGGCGCGAACGCGCAACGCCGCGCCGGCTCCGAGCGCGCGGCGATCAACGCGCCGATGCAGGGTACCGCGGCGGACCTGATCAAGCTCTCGATGATCGCGGTGCAAGGCTGGCTGGATACCGCGCGGCTCGCCGCGAAGCTCGTGATGCAGGTGCACGACGAGCTGGTGCTGGAAGTGCCCGAAGCGGAAGTCGAGCGCGTGAAGGCGGAGCTGCCGCCGCTCATGAGCGGCGTGGCGGATCTCCGCGTGCCGCTCGTCGTCGACGTCGGCGTCGGGCGCAACTGGGACGAGGCACACTAAGCAGTGCAGAGTGGGGAGGCGAGATGACTGACACGGTGCAGGCGCCCGAGCGGATCGGGCTGGTCGGGCTGGGGCAGATGGGGGCGCCGATGGGGCGGAATCTGGCGCGCGCCGGCTTCCGTCTGGCCGCTGCCGACGCCGCCGCGGATGCGGTGCGCCGATTCGCGGCGGGTACGTCCTGTGAGACGCCTCCCGACCTGAGATCGCTCGGTGCGGCGTGCCGGGTGGTGATCACGATGCTCCCCGACGGCGCGACCGTTCGCCGGGTGGTGCTGGGGGACGGCGGCGATAGCCTGGCCGCCGGGCTTGCCCGGGGCGCCATCGTCATCGACATGAGCTCCTCGTCGCCGGTCGGCACGCGCGAGCTCGGAAGCGCGCTCGAAGAACGCGGCATCGCGTTCATCGACGCACCGGTGTCGGGCGGCGTGAAGAAGGCGATCGACGGCAGCCTCGCGATCATGGCGGGCGGCGATCCGGCCGTCATCGAGGCGGTGCGCCCGGTGCTCGCCGCGATGGGGGGCAGGGTGTTCGCGACCGGCCCGCTCGGCGCCGGGCATGCGATGAAAGCGTTGAACAACTACGTCTCCGCCGCAGGGTTCGCGGCGGCCACCGAGGCAGTCCTCGCAGGTACCCGCTTCGGGCTCGCACCCGAGACGATCGTCGCCGTCCTGAACGCGGCGACCGGCCGCAACAACTCCACCGAGAACAAGTTTCCGCAGTTCGTGCTGCCGCGCACATTCGACGCGGGATTCACCGTCGGGCTGATGGTCAAGGATCTGCGCATCGCGCTCGAGGTCGCGCAAGCGACCGAGATGCCGGCGCCGCTTGCCGAAGCCTGTCTCGCCGAATGGGTGGCCGTGGAGCGCGAGCTCGGCGCCGCAGCCGATCACACCGCGGCGGTCAAGCACTGGGAGCGCCTCGCCGGAAGCGAGATCTCCGCGAAGAAGGGCGTCTGAGCGGGTCGGGATGCGCGAGCGGACTTGCGCGAAGTGCAAGCAGGGAGACAACGAGAATGACCCGCAAGGGGTTCATCGAGAAACACGGTCTCTGGACCGACGATCAGAAGAAGCAGGCGAAGGAGCTGACCGCCCAGGTGCGCAAGCAGGGCCTGCGGCTCATTCGCCTCGCGTGGGCCGACCCGCACGGCTGGGCGCGCGCCAAGGCGGTCACCATTCCAACGTTCAACGAAGCTCTCGCCGAGGGCTACAACATCAACGTCGCGACCACGACGCTGGATGCATCGGGCGCGCGCACGTTCAGCTCGTTCACGCGCGGCGGCGGCATGGATCTCGACGAGATGACCGGCTCGCCGAACATCGTCATCGTCCCGGATCCCGGCACTTTCCGCGTCCTGCCGTGGGCGCCGAGCGTGGGCTGGGTGCTCTGCGACGAGTATTTCACGAGCGGCGGGACGTACCACTTCTCTCCCCGCCATCTGCTGAAGAAGCAGCTGCGGCGGCTAGGCGAGGAAGGGATGGACTACGTCGTTGGCCTCGAGGTCGAGTGGTATCTCGCCCGGGTCGCCGAAGAGCACTTGAGCGAGGAGCACATGGGCGTCCCCGGGATGCGCGGACGGGCGCTGCGGACGCATCCGGTCGAGCCTGGCTATGCATACCACTCGGAATCGAACATGGATCTGATACAGCCCGTGCTCACGGCGCTCCAGGAGGGCCTCGAAGCCCTCGGACTCCCGCTGCGGTCGCTCGAGAAAGAGTGGGGGCCCGGCCAACTCGAATGCACGTTCGCCGCCTCACCGGCCCTGCAGGCGGCCGACGACATGCTGCTCTTCCGCACGGCGACCAAGCAGATCTGCCGGCGCATGGGCTACTTCGCCACCTTCATGGCCCGCCCTGCCCTGAAGGGCTATTACGCGAGCGGCTGGCACCTGCATCAATCGGTCACCGATGCGCAGACCGGGAAGAATCTCTTCACGCCGAAAGCGGCCGGCGAGCCCTTGTCGCCTCTCGGCCGGTCGTTTCTTGCCGGGCTGCTCGAGCACGCGGTCGCGGCGACCGTGTTCGCGACGCCCACCGTCAACGGCTACCGGCGCTTCCGACCGAACTCGCTCGCGCCCGACCGCAGCGGCTGGGGCATCGATCACCGCGGCGCAATGATCCGTGTCGTCGGCGGCGCCGGCGATCCGCGCACTCGCCTCGAGAATCGCGCCGGAGAGCCCTCCGCCAATCCCTACCTCTTCCTCCTCTCGCAGATCGTCGCGGGCCGCGACGGGATCGAGCAAGGGCGCGATCCCGGACCGCCGGATCTCGCACCGTATGCCGCAGACCGGCCCATGCTGCCGAGCACGCTCATGGATGCGCTCGACGCACTCGAGCGCAGCCCACTGTTTCGCAGGGAGGCCGGCGACATCTTTTTCGACTACTTCCTGAAACTGAAGCGCAACGAGGCCGCGAGATTCCTGCGCTACGTAGAGACGAGCGGTGTGCAGGACTGGCGCGACGAGCCCACCGACTGGGAGCAGAACGAGTACTTCGATTATTTCTAGGTAGCGAATCGAGCCCAGGCGCCGTTGCAACGCAAGAGCGGGGTAAACGAACAAGGGGAGAATCCCCTTGTATATCCCCCAATCGGAACAAGGGGCTCCGCCCCTTGTAGATCCCCGGTGCGCCCGCGCACGGCGCTGGACGCCGTAAGGGTGCGCGCGTACGCTAAACCATAGACGTAGAGGGAAGCACGATGTCGAAACTGGAGCATCCCGCGGCACCCCCGGGCATCCTCGACGGGCGCGAGCCGCGCAACAACCTGGATCACCTCGTTCAAGAGGACCGCGTCCACCGCCTGATCTACACCGATCCCGGCATCTTCCAGGAGGAGATGACGAAGGTGTTCGGCGGGATCTGGGTGTATCTCGCCCACGAGAGCCAGGTTCCGCGCCGCGACGATTTCGTGACCACTCGGCTAGGTCTGCGCCCGATCATCGTCGTGCGCGACGGCGCAGGAAGGATCCGCGCCCTGTACAACCGGTGCACGCATCGCGGCACCACGCTCTGCCGTCACGATCGCGGATCGGCGAAGGCGTTTCAGTGCCCATATCACGGCTGGACCTACCTCAACACCGGGAAGCTGTCCGGGGTACCGTGGCCCGACGGCTATGCGTGCGATTTCAAGGACGCGCAGTTCAATCTCGCGCAGGTGCCGCGCGTCGAGAGCTATCGGGGGTTCGTTTTCGGGACCCTGAACGCCGACGCGCCGTCGCTCGCCGAGCACCTCGGCCCGGTGACGCAACCGATCGACGAATGGCTCGACCGCCACCCCGGCGGGCGGGTGGTGCTCTCGGGCGCCAACCGCCTCAAGTACCGGGGGAACTGGAAGCTTGCGTACGACAATTCCTGCGACGGCTACCACGTCGTGTTCTCGCACCGCTCGCTCCTCGAGATGGAGAACCGGCTGGCGGACGAATCGAAGAAGGGCATGTCGTTCTACCGCTCGAAGCCCGACGATGCTCCGATGTACTGCCGGTACTTCGGCAACGGCCATCACTTCAAGGACAAGCGGCCGAACGTCGCGAAGCGCCCGGGCGCGCTGTGGGAGATCGAGGGCAGCCACCCGGGCATGGAGCACTTCACGGACCAGATCAGACGGCGTCTCGGAGCGAACGCCGACCGGGCGCTCGACCTCGCCGCGTCCGAGCCGGTCAATATCAACGTGTTCCCGAACCTGCTCATTCTCGGCAACCACATCCAGGTCATCGAGCCGCTCGCGGTAAACGAGACGAATCTCGTCTGGCACGGCACGGCGGTGGTCGACGAAGCGGGCGAGCTGGAGGGTGCCGTCGACGCCGTGAATGCGCTGCGCATGCGGACCCTGGAGTCCTTCCCGAATTTCGGCGAAGTGGACGACGCCGCGAACTTCGAGGAGATCCAGCGCGGCCTCGCCGCGTGCGAGGACGAATGGGTCTATATGCATCGGGGCATGAATATTCCCGGCCGGATCAAGGTGGACGCGAACGGCGTCATCACCGCGCCGGCGACCGACGAGGTGTTCATGCGGGAATACATCAAGGAATGGCGCCGGATCATCCAGTCCCGGCCGGCGCTCCACGTCCGGCGCGAGCCGTGAAGGCCGGCCATGCAACCGGAGCGTGACCCATCGCGGTCGTCCTGGTACGTCGATGAAGCGTATTACCGCGCACTCGTCGAGGATTTCTCCGACTGGCAGCGCGACGAGCGCGCGGAGCCGGACCCGGCGCTGCGCGATCGCTGTCGCGCGCTACTGGAGCGGGAGGCGCGGCTGCTCGATCAGGGACGCTTCGAGGACTGGCTCGCGCTGTACGCGCCCGAATGCCTCTACTGGGTGCCCGGCACGCCGGGCGGCGGGGATCCGCGCCGCGAAGTCGCCCTCGCGTTCGACGACCGGCGGCAGCTCGAGAGCCGGATCTATCGCCTGCGGACCGGCTACGCCTGGTCGCAGGTCCCGCAGTCGCGGACCGTGCACCTGATCGCGAACGTCGAGGTCTTCCGCACGGAGGCCGCGGCGGTGTGGATGGTGCGGTCGAACTTCCTCATAAGCGAGTTTCGCGCCGGTGAGCGCGGCACCCTGGCGGGATGGTACGGCCATCGTCTCGCCGAACGCGACGGCCGCCTCGAGATCCTCGTGAAACAGGCGAACCTGATCGACTGCGATCAGAGCCTGCACAATCCGAGCATCATCTTCTAGCGGGCGTTCGGGCTCACTCCGCGCGCAGATCAGCGCTTCGCCACGAGGAACACGCGCCGGAACGGGAGGAGCGTCTTGCCGTCCGCGCGCCGCGGATAGTGGGCATCCATGAGGCGCACGTACTCCCGCTCGAAGCCGGCGCGCATTTCGCCGTCGAGCGCGTCGAGAAACTGTTTGAGCCAGGTGCCGCGGGTCCATTCGGCGACCGCGTGCTCGCCCTCGAGCACTTGCAGATACTCGGTCTCCCAGATGTCCAGCGCCGAGCAGCCGGCAACGAGCAGGTCGTAGTAGAAGCCCGGTTCGTGCACCGGCGGCGGCTTCAGCAGCGGCGCGAGCGTCGCGCGCCACGGCCCCGCGTGTGCCGCCTCGGCCACGCTCGTATGCGAGGGCGAACCGAAGTTGCGCGGCATCTGCACCGCGAGCACGCCGCCCGGCGCGAGCTCGTTGAGCAGCCGCGGGAACAGCGCGGCGTGATCCGGCAGCCAGTGCAGCGCCGCGTTCGAATAGATGAGATCGACCCTGGCATCCGGACGCCACGCGGCGAGATTCGCCTCGATCCACTCCGCCTGCGGCAGGGCCTTGCGCGCCTCGGCAAGCATCTCCGGCGAGGCGTCCACTCCGGTGATGTGCGCCCCCGGCCAGCGCTCGGCCAGGTAACGCGCGACGTTACCTGGCCCGCAGCCGAGGTCGACGACCGCAGCCGGGCTCTCGAGCGGGATGCGCGCGAGCAGGTCGAGCGCGGGGCGGAGCCGCTGTCCGGCAAACTTCAGATACTGCGACGGATCCCAGGCCATTTTCCGTCGCGCGCCTGGAGCCGGTAGAGCGCATTGGGAAACGCCATGTCGGCCACTTCGGTGCTCCTCAGTTGGTCATGGTGTTCGGCAGGACGAGCGCGACCTCGGGGAAGATGATCAGCAGCACCACGCAGACGAGCATCGCGACCCAGAAGGGCAGGATGCCGACGAAGATCTTGCCCATCGGCACGTCTTCGGCGACGCCCTTGACGACGAACACGTTGATCCCCACCGGTGGGCTGATGAGGCCCATCTCGAGGACGATCACCATGATGATGCCGAACCAGATCGGGTCGTAGCCGAGCGCGGTCAGGATTGGAAACACGATCGGGATCGTGAGCACCATCATCGCGAATCCTTCCAGGAACATGCCGAGGAGGATGTAGGCGGCGAGAATGATCGCGAGCACGCCGAGCGGCGGCAGGCCGAGCGCCATCATGGACTCCGCGAGCTCGATCGGGATGCGGGTGATTGCCAGGAAGGGCGAGAAGATGTGCGCCCCGATCAGGATCAGGAACACCATCGCGGTGGTGCGCACGGTCTGCAGCAGCGCATCGGAAAGCGTCGCGCGCGTGAGCCGGCGCCGCCAGATCGCGTGCGCCAGGGTCAGCCCGGCCCCGACCGCGGCGGCTTCTGTCACGGTGAACACGCCCGCGTAGATGCCGCCAATGGTCACGACGACGACGGTGATCAACGCGCCCGCGCGCCGGAGCGCGGCGATCCGGTCGGCGAATGCGACCACGTTGCCGGGCGGCCCGAAATGCGGTCGAAAGTAGGTGACGCCCACGATCGTGACGACGAACAGCAGCGTGAGCAGTATCCCCGGCAGGAATCCGGCCAGGAACAGCTTCCCGATCGACTGTTCCGTGAGAATCGCGTAGACGACCAGGATCGTCGACGGCGGAATCAGGATGCCGAGGGTGCCGCCCGCCGCCACGGTGCCGGTGGCCAGCCGATCGTCGTAGTTGTACTTGCGCATCTCGGGGAGCGCGACGCGGCCCATGGTGATGGCCGATGCGACCGAGGATCCGGAGAGCGCGGCGAAGCCCGCGCTGCCCAGGATGGTGGCCGACGCGAGACCGCCGCGCCGGTGTCCCACCCATGCGTAGGCGGCGGCGAAAAGATCGCCGCTCATCCCTGACACGACGGCGAAGTTGCCCATCAGCACGAAGAGCGGGATGACGCTGAGCGAATAGACCGCGGAGTACGAATAGGGGTAGGAGCCGAGCGCCACCAGCGCCGCGTCGAGGGAATTGAGCACACCGATGCCGACCGCGCCCACCAGCGCCATCGCGATCCCGATCGGCATGCGCAGGAACAGCAGCACCAGCAGCGCAGCCATGCCGATGAGTCCGATCGCAGTCGGGCTCATCTGTGCGCCGCGGCTCGGGAAGAGGGGCGCAACGCCCTCCACGCCAGCACGAGCAGGACCACGGCGAAGATGGCGGTGCTTGCGGCGATCACCAGCTGGAAGGGAAAGATCGGGATGCGCAGCATATTGGTCGCCTCGCCGCGCTCGATGGAGCCGAGGGCGTAGAGCACCGCCTGCCATGCTATGACCGCCATCAACGCCGCGCCGGCGAGGTTCAGCACGACCGGAATCCAGCGCAGCGACGGGCGGTCGAGCGCCGGCGCCAGCACGTCCACCGAGACGTGACCGTCGGTTGCGGCGCAGTATGGGAGGCCGAGCGCGACGATCAGGACCATCGTGAGCTCCGTGATCTCGAAGCCGCCGAGAAACGGCAGTCGCAGCACGTAGCGCATCACCACGTCGAAGAGGATCAGGCCCATGAGCCCCAATAGCGCCGCGCCCCCGCAATAGGCGAGGGCGCGGAGCATGCGCTCGAAGAGGTGGCCGGCGCGGCCAGGCGTCATGCGATCAGAGCTTGTCGACCGGATATCCGGCCTTGCGTAGCATGTCGCGCGCCGGTATGCCCTTGGATTCGGATTCCTTCACCCACTCGGCGATGATCGGCTTGAGCACCGCGGCGATCCGCTTCTGCTCTTCCGGCGAGAATTCCGTGACCGTGGCCTTGCCCATCACGCTGTCCACGCCCTGCTCCGACCGCTTGACGTAGACGTCGGTCGCCTTGATGCTGAGCGCGCGTCCGGAGAGACGGTCGATCGCGTCGCGGGCGCTGGGCGAGAGGCTGTCGTATTTCTTCTTGTTCATCGCGATCAGGAACGAGGAGCGGCCGAAGAGCGGTCCGGGGATCGTGTAGGCCTTGGCGACCTCGCCCAGGCGGAAGTCGACGATCGTCGAGAACGGCAGCATCGCGCCATCCACCACGCCGCGCTCGAGGCTCTGGTAGACCTCGGTGATCGGCATCGCCACCGGCACCGCCCCCATCTTCTCGAGCTGCTTCGCCTGCTGCGCCGACGGCGCGCGCATGCGCAGACCCTTGATGTCGTCGAGCGTCTGGATCGTCTTCCCGCGCGACATCAGCCCGGCGTCCTCGGCGCCCCACAGCGCGATGACCTTCACGTCCTTGTACTCGGGCAGGAGGAACGGGTCGAAGATGTCCCACATCATGTTGGTGGCCGCGATGCCGTCCTTCTTCAACCCCGGCAGCTCGATCATCTGCGTGCGCGGGAAGGCCGGCGAGGTGTAGCCGGGCAAGGTGAACGTTGCGTCGACCACGCCGTCGGCCACCTGCCTATAGAGCTCCGGGGGCTTGCCGCCGAGCTGCATGGATGGGTAGAGCGTGACCTTGACCTCGCCGTTGGTCGCCTTCGCGACCTCCTGCGCCCAGGGAGTGATGATTTCGCGGTAGATCACGTGCACCGGCGGCACGAAAGTCGAAAGACGGATCTCCGCCGCCTGCGCTGCCCCGCTGGCGCCGCAGAGCGCCAGCGTCCCTAGCACGAGCGCAAACGGAATGGATGTGGACTTGGTCATGGTGTGTCTCCTCCTCGCAGATGGCATCGCAAATCGGGAATCGGGACTCGGGACTCTCCCGCCGGCCCGTTTCTAGCGTGGGCTCCGGCTGGATTCTAGGCGAACCGGGCGGATTCCGGTAGCCACGCCCCGATTCTTGCCCGCGAGATGCGCGCGACCCCTTGCCCGTCGGGTGCGCCATGCGTGGGCCGTTGGCAGGTGTCGAGGAAGCGGGTTACCCTTTCCCGCATGGAACCCTACGAGGTGTACGCGGTACGCTACGCGACCGTCGCGCGCAGGGCGGCGGAGAACTTCATCGGCGGTGATCCGCACGACAGCGTGACCAGCCTCGACTATTACGTCTGGCTCGCGCGCGGCGCGCACGGCACTTTCGTCGTCGACACCGGCTTCAACCGGGACGCGGCGCGCCGGCGCAAGCGCGAGTTCTTGCGCTCCCCGGCAGAAGGGCTCGGCCTCCTGGGGATCGACGCAGCCACCGTCGAGCAGGTGGTGCTCACCCACTTGCACTATGACCATGTCGGCAACTTCGACCTGTTTCCCCGCGCGACCTTTCATCTGCAGGACCTCGAGATGCAGTTCGCCACCGGCCGCTACATGGCGCATGCGAGCTTCGCGTATGCCTACGAGGTCGAGGAAGTCGTGGGGATGGTCCGCAACGTCTACGCGGGGCGCGTGACGTTTCACAGCGGCGACGCCGAGCTTGCGCCCGGTCTGTCGGTGCATCACATCGGCGGCCACACGCTCGGACTGCAGGCCGTGCGCGTCTGGACGCGAGTGGGATGGCTCGTGCTCGCATCCGACGCGAGCCACTATTACGCGAACATGGAAGAGGGCCGGCCGTTCCCGATCGTCATCGACGTCGCGAAAATGGTGGAGGGCTGGGGCCGGCTGCGCGCGCTCGCCTCGGCGCCCCAGCACGTGGTGCCCGGCCATGACCCGCTCGTCATGCAGCGCTACCGCGCGCCGCGCCCCGAGCTCGATGGAATCGTGGTGCGGCTCGACGACGAGCCGCGCAGCTAGCGAGTCTCAGCACGCTGCTTAGAAACACTTCGAGCGCGCGCGCCGGGGATATACAAGGGGCTTGCCCCTTGTTCGTTTTGGGGGATATACAAGGGGGGTTCCCCCCTTGTTCGTACGACCGGGGTTAGGGTAGCACGCCGTAGTCACCGATCGATGCTACCTCCGCCGGCGTTGCTCAACGGCCTGCTATCGGATCGCGCCGAACACCTTCTGCACCATCTTCGAGGCGGATCCGACGGGATCCTTGCGGATCGCGCGCTCCTGCTCGGCAATCACGAGGAAGAGCCCGTCGAGCGCCTTGCGCGTGACGTAATCGTCGATGTTGGCGTCCTTCGGGTCGATGACGCCGAACGTCGCCGCCTGTCCCGCATACTGGTTGTAGAGCTGCGCGAGGTTCACGCGCTTGGTCATCTCCTTCACGATCGGCAAAAATTTCTGCGTGAGCGCATCCGACGTGGTGCGGCGGAAATACTGCGTGGCGGCGTCGTCGCCGCCGGTGAGGATGCCCTTGGCGTCCTGGACGCCCATGCGCTTGACCGAATCGACGAGCAGCGGCTTCGCCTCGGTCACCGCCATCTCGGCGGCGCGGTTCATGTTGGTGACGAGCTCGTCGGCCTGCGCGCCCATGCCCATCATGCGCATCACCGATTCGACCTTTTTCAGCGAATCCGGGAGCGGGATCTTGACTTTCGGGTTGCCGAGAAAGCCGTTTGCCGTGCCGAGCTGCGCGACGGCGCGATCGGCGCCTTGGACCAGCGCATCCTTCAGGCCCTCTACGGCATCCTGATTTGAGAGGTCGGCGATGGTCAGCGCGCTGGCCGGGGCGGCGAGCGCGAGCGCGAGCGTGAATCCGATGGTGGCAGATAGCTGACGAGTCATGAAGCGGTTCTCCCGAGTGAGTTGCATGCGGGCGTCGCGTACCGACGCCGAGGATGGCGACGCTTTTAGGCGACGCCGGCGTGCTGCGCCTGCTGGTCGGCGTGATAGCTCGAGCGCACCAGCGGTCCGACCGCCGCATGCACGAACCCCATCGCCTGCGCCTCGCGTTCGAACATCGCAAAGACGTCCGGATGCACGTAGCGCGTGACCGGGAGGTGGTGGCTCGAGGGTTGCAGGTACTGCCCGATCGTCACCATGTCGACGTCATGCGCGCGCAGATCGCGCAAGACTTGCAGGATTTCTGCATCGGTCTCGCCCAGTCCGACCATGAGGCCGGATTTGGTGGGAACTTCCGGCCGCATCGACTTGTAGGCGGCGAACAACTTGAGCGAATGGGCGTAATCCGCACCGGGGCGCGCTTCCCGGTACAGCCGCGGCACGGTTTCGAGATTGTGGTTCATCACGTCCGGCGGCGCTGCAGCGAGGATGTCGAGCGCGGGCGCGAGCCGACCGCGAAAATCGGGCACCAGCACTTCGATCCGGGTGTCCGGGGAATGCTCCCGCACCGCGTTGATGCATGCCGCGAAATGCCCGGCGCCGCCGTCCCGCAGATCATCGCGATCGACGCTCGTGATGACGACGTACGAGAGGCGCAGTGCGGCGATCGTCTGCGCAAGATGCAGCGGCTCTTCCGGATCCGGCGGTTTTGGCCGGCCGTGCGCCACGTCGCAGAACGGGCAGCGGCGCGTGCAGAGGTCGCCCAGGATCATGAAGGTGGCGGTGCCCTTGCCGAAGCACTCGCCGATGTTCGGGCAGGAGGCTTCTTCGCACACCGTGTGCAGCCGGTTGCGGCGCAGGATTTCCTTGATCTCGAAGAAGCGGGATCCAGGACCGGCCGCGCGGACCCGGATCCACTCGGGTTTCTTGAGCGCGGGACCCGACGGCGCGATCTTCACCGGGTTGCGGGAAGTCTTGGCGGCGCCCTTCTGCTTCGCTTGCGGGCCGGCACCGCGGTCGAGGTCAGTTTCGCTCTGCGTTTTCATCGTAGCGTGTGTTTCGATTCCGCGCGCACTTTGGCGTGCGATCCGGGCGTCCCAGCCGGCTGCGACGCTGGACTCGACGCCAGATTCGACGCCAGACCGGACACGATAGCCTCGGCGAGCGCCAAGCCCGCCGTCCCGGGCGCGAGCCGCACGCCGAGGTCGGCGAGTTGCGTCACGGGAAGCCCGGGATAGCCGCAGGGATCGATGTCAGTATACGGCGTAAGGTCCATGTCGACATTGAGCGCGACACCATGGTAGCTGCGACCGTGGCGCACGCGCAGGCCAAGGGCGGCAACCTTCGCGCCGTCCACGTAGACGCCCGGCGCGCCGGAGCGACGCGCAGCGGCGACGCCGTGCCCCGCCAGCAGATCGATGACGCTCCCCTCGATGCGGCGCACGAGCTCGCGCACGGTCAGTCCGCGCCGCGACAGGTCGACCAGCACGTAGACGACGGCCTGTCCCGGCCCGTGGTAGGTGATCTGCCCGCCACGGTCGGTGCGGACGACCGGTATCGAGGAGGTGCGCGGGAAGTGCTCGGCGCGGCCGGCCTGCCCGACCGTGAAGACCGGCGGATGCTCGAGCACCCAGAGCTCGTCGGGCGTCGCGCGATCGCGCGCGGCGGTGAAATCGCGCATCGCGTCGAGAGTCTGCGCGTAGCCCACGCGCCCGATCTGCCGCACGATCATATGACCATCGTCACCATCGGGTGGTCGCAGAGCTCGCGGTAGAGCTCGTCGAGCTGCTCGCGCGACGTCGCGTTGACGGTGACGGTCACCGAGAGGTAGTTCCCCTCCCGGCTGGAGCGCATCTCGACGGTGCCGGGATCGAAGTCGGGCGCGTGGTGCTGCACGACGCCCACCACCGCCTGGGCGAATCCGGGCTGGGTGCGTCCCATCACCTTGATCGGGAACTCGCACGGAAAGGCGAGCAGGGACTCGGTGCCTTCAAGCATGCGCCGCGCTGGCGCGCGCGATCCGCGCCTTGTATTTCTGGTAGAGCCCGTGCATGCGGGCATACATCGGTCCGGGCTTGCCATTTCCGACCGGCTTCCCGTCCAGCGTCGTGACCGGCAGCACTTCCTTGGTCGAAGACGACACCCAGATCTCGTCCGCCTCGCCGAGCTCGCGCTCGGGCACCGCCCGGATCTCGACCGGCAGCTGCGCCTCGCGCGCAAGATCGAGCACCAGATCGAGCGTGATGCCCGGCAGGATGCGGCGGTCCTTCGGCGGGCTCACGATCACGCCGCGCTTCACTAGGAACACGTTGCTCGCTGAAGCCTCCGTGACGAACCCGTCGCGGAGCAGAACCGTTTCGATGCATCCCGCTTCGGCGGCGAGCTGGCGGAGCAGGCAGTTCGCGAGCAGCGACACCGACTTGATGTCGCATCGGTGCCAGCGGAAGTCCTCGGCGGTGATCACGCCGACGCCCCGCTCGCGCTGCTCGGCGCTCGGTTGGGACATCGGGTTCGCCATGACGAACACGGTCGGCGCGGTGTCGGCCGGAAACATATGGTCGCGTGGTGCCACGCCGCGCGTCACCTGGACGTAGACGCCCTGGTCATCCCACGGGTTGCGCGCGATGATCTGGCCCACGATCTGCGTCCACTTTTCAGCCGAGAGTGGATTGCGCAGGCGGATCGCATCCAGGCTGTTCTGCATCCGCGCGAGGTGCTCGGCGAGCCGCAGCGGCGTGCGCGCGTAGACCGGTATGACCTCGTACACTCCGTCGCCGAAGATGAATCCGCGGTCGAGCACCGGAACGCGCGCTTCCGCGAGCGACATGAACTCCCCGTTCAGGTAGACGATCTGCGACATCTCGGTATCTCCTCGGCGTGCAAAGCTAGTTCCACCACAAGCGCATCGTATCCCACATGCGGCCGAAGAATCCGGCCACCTGCACGCCTTCGAGCGCGACTGCGGCATGCTCGCCGAACGGCTTGCCGTCCAGGGACAATCGGATCGTTCCGACCGTCTGACCCTGGCTGACCGGTGCGATGAGCGGCTGCTGGCTGACGAAGTCCGCGGTGAGCTTGTCCGCCTCTCCGCGCGGCAGCACGACGTAAAGATCCGCAGGGAGTCCCGCTTTCAGCTCGTTCTGTGCGCCTTTCCAGACCCTGAGCGTGCTCACCGGCTGGCCCTTCTCGTAGACGCGCACGCTGTCGTAGAACTGGAAGCCGTAGTTCAACAGCTTCTGGCTCTCCTGCGCGCGCTGCGCGTCGGAGCGCGCGCCGAGCACCACCGAGAGGAGGCGACGCTGACCGCGCTTGGCCGATGCGATGAGGCAGTACCCTGCTGCCTCGGTATGCCCGGTCTTCACGCCGTCCACGTTCGGATCGAGCCACAGCAGCCGGTTGCGGTTCTGCTGGGTGATGTTGTTGTAGCGGAACTCTTTGAGCGCGTAGAGCTTGTAGCCTTCGGGAAAATCGCGGATCAGCGCGGCCGCTAGGGTGGCAAGGTCACGCGCGGTGGAGTAGTGCTTTGGGTCCGGCCAGCCGCTTGCGTTCGTGAAATTGGTGCTCTTCATGCCGAGGCGCTGCGCCTCGCGGTTCATCATCTGCGCGAACACGTCCTCGGCGCCGGCGATCAGCTCGGCGAGGGCGACGGTTGCATCGTTGCCGGACTGCACGATCACACCGTGCAGGAGCTCGTCTACCGTGACCGACTTGCGTGGCTCGATGAACATCCGCGAGCCGCCGGTCTTCCATGCCTTCTCCGAGACCGGGACCTGCTGATCGAGCTTGATGCTCTTCTTCTCGAGCGCGGCGAACGTCAGGTAGGCGGTCATCAGCTTGGTGAGCGACGCGGGCTCGATGCGCGCGTCGGCATCGTGCGCCGCGATCGGCAGGTCGGCTGTGAGGTCCATGAGCACCCACGAGTTCGCGGCAACCTGGGGTGGAGGCGGCGCCTCGGCGAGCGAGGCGTGCGATACGAGTGCGGCGCAGAGCACCGCCAGTCTGAAAACGAATTTGATGGACATCCTGATCGGTGCAAATGAACGAGAGTTTGAACGAGGATCGCCGGAGTCTCATTCCCGCGAACGCGGGAATCCAGACTGGGCACATTCAGAGGCTGGATTCCCGCTTGCGCGGGGATGACCGAAGCGATGCCTCCCTAGCGGACCGCGGTAACGATGCTCATACTTCGGCAATTATACCGTCCCGGCCCCACCTACCTGACGAGGATCGGCGTCACCTCCAGCGCGTCGCGGATATGCCCGGAGACGGCGAGCGCCTCGATGCGGTCGCGATACGGACCGGCGCGCACACGGTGCAGCCCGGCGCCGCTTTCGATACGCAACGCGCCTGCGAGCCATGCCAGCTGGGCCGCGACCCGGTCGCGAAAAAGGTCCGCGTTCTCGCGCGAGGCAAACGCGCCGAGCTGCAGGTACACGCCCGAAGCGTCGACCTCCGTTGCAATAGGGTTGGATGACGGGTTGGATGACGGGTTGGATGACGGGTTAGATGACGTGTTAGATGACGGGTTAGATGGCGAAGGCGCTGAGGGGGCGGACGCATTGGGCTCCTCCGGCGCGGACGGCACCGGCTGCGCCCGCTCGAGCACCGCCCGCGACGGCGCGGACGCCGTGAGCGGCTGTCCGGGGATGATCAGCTCGACCTCGACCATCGCGCTGCCACGACTGATGTAGTCGAGTCGGTTGGCCGCCGCGTACGACAGATCGATCAGCCGATTGTTCAGAAACGGCCCGCGGTCGTTCACGCGCACGACCACCGACTGGCCGTTGGCCAGGTTGGTCACGCGTGCATAGCTCGGCAGCGGCAGGGTCGGGTGCGCCGCCGACATCGCGTACATGTCGTAGATCTCGCCGATCGACGTGCGCCGACCGTGATAGCGGCGGCCGTACCAGGACGCGACACCGCGCGCCTTGTACGGCGCGAGCGAGGACATCGGCACGTAGTCGCGCCCGAACACGCTGTAGGGCCGGGTGGCGGCACGGTTCAGCGGCTCCGATACGGGCACCGCGTCGGGAATGCTGTCCAGGTCGCGCGGCGGGTTGCTCCCCGGCCCATCGTCGAGGTAATAGCCGCCGCCGCGTCCGGTCGACTCCGGGCTCCGCGGAGTGCTCGAGCAACCCGCGGCGACCGCGCACGCGAGCAGTGTCATGGCGACGAGTCCGCGGATACCGCGCTCCCGACTTGCCACTGCTCGCCCTTCACTCCTCACGCCTCGTTCCTCTGCTCAGGTCTGCACCAGCTTGCGCTCCCGCGCCACGCTCATCAGGATGCCGATGCCGAGGAAGAGCGTGACCAGTGCGGTGCCGCCGTACGAGATGAACGGGAGCGGCACGCCGACCACCGGCAGGATTCCGCTCACCATCCCCATGTTCACGAACGCGTAGGTGAAGAAGATCAAGGTGATGCTGCCCGCGAGCAGCCGCGAAAACGGCGTGGGCGCGTGCGCCGCGATCATCAGTCCGCGCGCGATCAGGGCGGCATACAGGAGGAGCAGCAGACTCGTGCCGGCGAGCCCGAACTCCTCGGAGTACACCGCGAAGATGAAATCGGTGTGCCGCTCGGGAATGAACTCGAGGTGGGTCTGCGTGCCGTTCAGCCAGCCCTTGCCGTCCAGTCCGCCCGATCCGACCGCGATCGTGGCCTGGATGGTGTGGTACCCCGAGCCGAGCGGATCCTGGCTCGGGTCGAGCAGCGTCAGGATGCGCCGCTTTTGGTACCCGTGCAGCAGCGTCCAGACGAGCGGCAGGCTCGCCGCGCCGGCAATCGCGAGCCCGACGATGATCCGCCACGACAATCCGGCGAGGAAGATGACGTAGCAGCCCGTGGCCAGCACGAGGAGCGCGGTGCCGAGATCGGGCTGTCGAATGATCAGGGCGGTGGGTATTGCGAGCAGCACCGCCGCGATCAGGTAGTCACCGAGCCGGAGCGTCGCCGCCCGGCGGTGAAAATACCAGGCCAGCATGAGCGGCATCGCGATCTTCATCATCTCCGAGGGCTGGATCCGCGTGACGCCAACGTGCAGCCACCGGCGCGCGCCGTTCACGACGTCGCCCCCGATCGCCACCGCCACCAGCAGCGCGAGCCCGATGATGTACACGGGCACCGCGGATCGCAGCAGCGTCTGCGTCGGCACCTGGGCAACCACCCACATCGCGGCGAGCGCAACCGCCAGGTTGACGAACTGCGCCGTCATGCGGGTCGCGCTCTCGTTCGTCGCGCTGTAAAGCGTGAACATACCGACCGTGACGATCAGCGCTACGATCGCGAGCAGCACGCCGTCGATATTCCCGGCGAAGCGCAGCCACAGCCGCCCGATCATCCTTCCTCCGGAGCGTCGGGGTCGAGCGCCGGCGCCTGGTCCGGTTTCTTCCCGAGCATGAAGTAGTCGAGCACGACGCGCGCGATTGGTGCGGCGGTGGCGCTGCCGTGGCCGCCGTTCTCGACGAGCACTGCGAGCGCGATGCGCGGCGCATCGACCGGCGCGAAGGCGATGAAGAGCGAATGGTCGCGGAACCGCTCGGCGACCTTCTTCTCGTCGTACTTCTCGTCCTGCTTCATCGCGATGACCTGCGCCGTCCCGGTCTTGCCGGCGAACGTGTACTCGGCGCCCGCGCCGGCCCGCGCGGCGGTGCCGCCAGGGCGCGTGACATCCACCATCGCTGATTTCACGAGCTGCACCCACTTCGGGTTGAGTCGGATGGTCCGGACCGGCTCCGGCTCGATCTTGCGCCGCTCGCCGGTGACGATGTCGACCAGCTCGCGCACCAGGTGCGGCCGGTACACGACGCCGTTGTTCGCCAGGATCGCGGTGGCCTGAGCAAGCTGCAGGGGCGTCGTGAGGTTGTAACCCTGTCCGATTCCCACCGAGATCGAATCGCCGGCATACCATCGCTGCTGAAATCGCTTCAACTTCCAAGCGCGCGACGGCAGCAGACCCATGTGCTCGCCCCGGACGTCGATCTCGGTCCGGGCGCCGAACCCGAACTGCGAGAGAAACTCGTGCTGCTTGTCGACGTCGGTGTCTGCGGCGAGGCCGTAGTAGTAGGTGTCGCACGAGATCACGATCGACTTGTGCAGGTTAACGATGCCATGACCGCCGACTTTCCAGTCGCGGTAGCGATGCGTCTGGCCGGGCAGCGAGAAGTGCCCCGGGTCGCTGATCGCGTACTCGGGAGTGCGCTTGCCGAGCTCGAGCGCCATCAGGGCCATGAACGGCTTGATGGTCGACCCGGGCGGATAGGCGCCGTTCAGGGCGCGGTTGCTGAGCGGCTTGTCCGGATCGTTCACCAGGCGCTCCCAGCTTTGCGGATCGATTCCGTCCACGAACAGGTTGGGGTCGTAGCCGGGGCGGCTTGCGAACGCCAGAATGCCGCCGGTCGAAGGCTCGATCGCGACGAGCACGCCGCGATAGCTGCCGAATGCCCGCTCCGCGACTTCCTGGAGCCCGAGGTCCAGCGTGAGCACCAAGCTGTTTCCTGCGGTCGGCGCGATCGACGAAAGGGTCCGCACGCCATGACCGCCTGCATCGATCTCGACGTGCGCCGAGCCGGTCGTGCCGTGCAGCTCCTGCTCGTAGCTCTGCTCGATGCCGGTCTTGCCCATGAAGTCCGTGCCCTTGTAGTTCGCGCTGAGCTCGCGGTCCTCGAGCCAGGCGAGATCGCGGTCGTTGATCCGACCGATGTACCCAAGGGCATGGGACGCGAGCGCGCCGTGCGGATACTCGCGGAATAGGCGCGCCTTGATCGCGACGCCGGGGAAGCGGTACGCGTTCGCCGCGAAGCGTGCAACGTCCTCGTCCGACAAGCGCGTCTTGATGGGCAGGCTTTCCGCGCCCCGCATCTCCTCGCGCAGCTTCTTGAATCGCTTGCGGTCGCGGGGCAGGATGTCGACGACGGTGGCGAGCGAATCGATCAGGTCGTCGAGGTCGGCGACCTGCGCGAGCTGGACCTCCAGGGTGTACGCGGATTGGTTGCGCGCCAGCACGACCCCGTTGCGGTCCATGATCAGGCCGCGGTTCGGCGGCAGCGGAACAACCGAGATCCGGTTGTCTTCCGCTTTCGTGTGATAGTAGGCGTGCTGGACGACCTGTAGATAAACGAAGCGCGCGAAGAGCACGCCGAACGTGACAAGCACCAGCGCCGCGGCGGCGGCGAGCCGCAGATGGAAGCGGCGCACCTCGCGCTCGGGATCGCGATACTCGCCGAGGCCCGACGAGCCGAGCCGGCTGCCCATGCCGCGCGAGCGCGACGTGAACAGGTTGCGGCCTATCGAGCCCATGCTCATATCGGCCGGTTCTCGTCCACGAGCTCGGGCCGTCGCTGCGGCGCGAGCAGCACGTGCGTGACGCCGGGCCACAGCGCGGCGGCGATGAAGCTGCCCGCGAAGAACGACCAGCCGGGGAACGTTCCGCCGGCCGCCATGCGCGCGACGAGCATCAGCGCTTGGCTCGCGAGCAGCAGGACCAGCACGTGGAGCGCCTGCTGCCAGATCGGGAACCACTGAATCCGGCGGTGAAGCCATTGCGCGCCGAACGCGACCACGGCGTAGGCGAGCGCGTGCTGGCCGATGAGCGTGCCGTTCGCTGCGTCCATGACGAGCCCGAGCACCCACGCGATGCCGATGCCCATCCTGCGCGGCTGGTGGACGCACCAGAACGCGATCACGAGCGCCAGCAAGTCTGGCACTCCGCGCAGGTCGCGCCATGGCAGCAGATTGAAGACCAGCGCGACGGTGATGGAGAGCGCCATGAAGCTCACCTTCACCGGCAGCAGGATGTGCTCGCGATTGGCGCTGCCCAGCATCACTCGCTTCTCCGGGTCCGTTTGCCCTTGACCGCCGATCGGCCGGAAGGTTTCGCGACTTGCGGCGGCGGAGGGATCTGCTCCGCCCGATTGAGGACCAGGACCTGGCGGTGACGATGCACGCCGGCGCTCGGCTCGCAGACGACCTTCGCGAAGGCGAGCGCGGTGTCGCGCTCGACCTTGGCTACCCGCGCCACCGGCAGGCCGTGCGGGTAGACCTCGTCGATCCCCGAAGTGACCAGCACGTCGCCCACTTCCACGTCCGCGTTGGTGGCCATGTGGCGCAGCTCGAGCGTCGCGCCGTCGCCGGATCCGTAGACGATGCCGCGCAGCCCGTTCCGCACGACCTGCACGGGAACCGGATGGTCCTTGTCGACGACGAGCGTCACCTCGGCGAGCAGGGGGTGCACGCGCGTCACCTGTCCGAGGACGCCGGCGGCATCGATCACGGGCTGACCGAGCTGCACGCCCTGCTGGGTGCCCTTGTCGACCATCACGGTGCGGGCAAACGGGTCACGCCCGGCATAGACGACTTCGGCGAAGATCGCCTCCTGGGGCGACCTGGGCCGCGCCGCGAGCGCCTTGCGCAGCGCCTCGTTCTCGGCCTTGAGCGCCTCGAGGGTAAGCAGATCGGGCGCGCGCTTCAGCCGTTCCGCGCGGAGCGCGGTGTTCTCCCGCTGCAGCGTGTCGCGGCTGGCGAAGAACTCGGAGAGATTCGCAAATGCGGTCACCGGCGCCGTGGCGAGGCTCTGGATCGGGTACGCCGCGAGCGCGAGCACCTGCCGGAGCGGCTCCGCGTAGCGGAAGCGCGCATCGAGCACCATCAGCAAAATCGAGAGCACGGCGAAGAAGCCGAGCCGAGCAAGCGGGGCGGGGCCGCGGTGGAAGAACGGCGGCGGCTGCCTTTCCATTGCTAGAAACTATCCCGAAATCGCGGCCATCGTTCTTCATGCAAGAGGGGATGTGCGAACAAGGGGAAATTCCCCCTGGTAGATCCCCAGACGAACAAGGGGCGAGCCCCTTGTAGATCCCCACCGTTGCGGAAGCAGTCACATCCTGAGATGGAGTCAAGTGACAAGATAGGTTGAGGTTGGAGGTCGCCGGGCCGGGTTCACCGCTGTGCCACGCCTCACTCCCCGCTCAGTCGCTGGTGAAAATGCTGCCGAGCTTGTCCATGCGCTCGAGCGCTTTGCCGGAGCCGCGGACCACGCACGAGAGCGGATCGTCCGCCACGATCACCGGCAGTCCGGTTTCCTCCATGAGCAAGCGGTCGAGGTCGCGCAGCAGCGCTCCGCCGCCGGTGAGGACGAGCCCCTTCGACGCGATGTCTGCGCCGAGCTCGGGCGGCGTCTGCTCAAGCGCCGATTTCACCGAGGAAACGATCTGGTTGAGCGGCTCGGTCAGCGCCTCGAGGATCTCGTTCGACGAGATCGTGAAGCTCCGCGGGATCCCCTCGGCGAGGTTGCGGCCCTTTACCTCGATCTCGCGCACCTCGGAGCCGGGGAAGGCGGACCCGATCTCCTTCTTGATCATCTCCGCGGTCGCCTCGCCGATCAGCATCCCGTAGTTGCGCCGGATGTAGTTGATGATCGCCTCGTCGAACTTGTCGCCGCCGACCCGCACCGAGCCCGAATACACCATGCCGCCGAGCGATATGACGCCGACTTCAGTGGTGCCGCCCCCGACGTCGACGACCATCGAGCCGGTGGCCTCGGCGACCGGGAGGTCCGCGCCGATCGCGGCCGCCATCGGCTCCTCGATCAGGTACACCTGCGAGGCGCCTGCGCCGATCGCGGACTCGCGGATGGCGCGGCGCTCGACCTGCGTCGAGCCGCACGGCACACAGATGATGATGCGCGGCGAGGGCGAAAGCAGGCGCGAGACGTGCACCTTCTTGATGAACTGCTTGAGCATCTGCTCGGTGACGGTGAAGTCGGCGATGACGCCGTCCTTCATCGGCCGGATGACGGTGATGCTGCCCGGCGCCTTGCCGAGCATCACCTTCGCTTCCTTGCCGACCGCCTGAATGGTGCGTTTCGCGCTTGGGCCGCCTTCCTGTCGAATCGCGACAACCGACGGCTCGTCAAGCACGATACCCTTGCCGCGCACGTAGATCAGCGTGTTCGCCGTCCCGAGATCGATGGCGAGATCGTCCGAGAAATACGCTCTCAAAAATCCGAACATGGACCCCTTCCCGACGCGGGATATTGAAAGGATTCGCTATAATACCGCATCCAAACGATTGTTTAAGCGGAAAAATTCATGTCTCTACCCATCGACCAGGTCAAACGGATCGCCTACCTCGCCCGCATCGCGGTGACGGACGCCGAGGCCGCGACGGTGCAGGCGGACCTGAACCGGATCTTCGCGCTCATCGAGGCGATGAACGCCGTGGACACCGCGGGGATCGAACCGATGGCGCACGCCCGCGACCTCACGGTCCGGCTGCGCGAGGACGAGGTCCGCGAAAGCGATCGGCACGCGGCGTTCCAGGCGGTCGCGCCGCAGGTGGAAGCCGGGCTTTATCTCGTCCCCAAGGTGATCGAGTGAGGGGTGCGGGGTTCCGCCTCGCCCCCTTTCGCTCGTTCCCCGCCACATGATCAACGCGTCACTGCCAGAGCTCGCGGCCGCGCTCGCGACGCGGAAGATCTCGAGCGTCGAGCTCACCGAGCGCTGCATCGAGCGCATCGGCCGCCTCGGCAAGGCGCTGAATGCGTTCATCACCGTGGACCCCGCCCGCAGCCTCGAGCAGGCACGGGCCGCCGACGCGCGCATCGCCGCAGGGCGCGCCGCGCCCCTCACGGGCATCCCCGTCGCGCACAAGGACATATTCGTGGCGCAGGGGTGGCCGAGCACCTGCGGATCGCGGATGCTGGAGTCGTTCGTGTCGCCCTACGATGCGCACGTCATCGAGCGATTCAACGACGCCGGCGCAGTGATCCTGGGCAAGACGAACATGGATGAGTTCGCGATGGGCTCGTCGAGCGAGACGTCCTGGTACGGGGCGGTGCGGAATCCGTGGAACACCGATCGAGTGGCCGGCGGCTCCTCGGGCGGCTCGGCAGTGGCGGTCGCGGCCCGGCTCGCGCCGGCGGCGACCGGCACTGATACGGGCGGCTCGATTCGCCAGCCCGCGGCCCTGACCGGCGTCTGCGGGCTCAAGCCGACCTACGGCACGGTGTCCCGCTACGGAATGATCGCCTTCGCCTCGAGCCTCGACCAGGGCGGCCCATTTGCGCGCAGCGCCGCAGATCTCGCCGTCCTCCTGAACGTGATGGCGGGCTTCGACGCGCGGGACTCGACGAGCCTCGAGCGTGATGCCGAGGACTATGCGCGCGATCTCGATCGGCCCTTGCCCGACGCGAGCCCGGGCAAACCGCTGGCCGGTCTGCGAGTCGGCCTGCCCCGCGAATATTTCGGCGCGGGGCTCGCGTCCGACGTCGCTACCGCGATCGAGGCGGCGATCGACGCGCTGAAAAAGCTCGGCGCCACCGTCATCGATGTGCATCTGCCGAACACCGGGCTTTCGGTACCGGCCTACTACGTCATCGCGCCGGCGGAAGCGTCGTCCAATCTGTCCCGGTACGACGGCGTGCGTTACGGGTATCGCGCCCCCGAGTACGATGATCTCGTCGACATGTACTGCAAGACCCGCGCGCAGGGCTTCGGCGCCGAGGTCAAGCGCCGGATACTGATCGGCACCTACGTGCTGTCGCACGGCTACTACGACGCCTACTACCTCAAGGCGCAGAAGATTCGCCGGCTGATCGCGCGCGACTTCGTCGAGGCTTTCCAGCGCTGCGACGTGATACTGGGTCCGGTCACGCCGACGGTCGCATTCGCGCTCGGCGCGAAGACGTCCGACCCGGTGCAGATGTACCTCAACGACATCTATACGACCGCCGCGAATCTCGCCGGGCTGCCCGCCATGTCGATCCCCTGCGGATTCGGGAGCGAGGGCCTGCCGGTGGGCCTGCACCTGGTCGGCGAATATTTTACGGAGGCGCGGCTGCTCGGCATCGCGCATCAATTCCAGCGGGCCACGGATTGGCACGCGTGCGCGCCCGCGGGCTACGACTGAACCTGACGGGGCCAAGCACCGCAATGGAGTGGGAAACTGTCATCGGCATCGAGACGCACGCGCAACTCTCGACGCGCTCAAAGATCTTCTCGGCCGCATCGACCGCATTCGGCGCCGCGCCCAACACGCAGGCTTCCGCGGTCGACATCGCCCTGCCGGGCGTCCTTCCGGTGCCGAACCGCGGCGCAGTCGAGCGCGCGATCCGGTTCGGGCTCGCCGTCGGTGGCACCATTGCCGCGCGGTCGATCTTCGCGCGGAAGAACTACTTCTACCCCGATCTTCCGAAGGGCTATCAGATCAGCCAGTTCGAGGCGCCGATCGTGCAGGGCGGGACGATCCGGACCGTGCTGCCCGACGGCACCGAGAAGATTGTCCGGCTCACGCGCGCGCACCTCGAGGAGGACGCGGGCAAGAGCCTGCACGAGGACTTTCACGGCATGACCGGGATCGACCTCAACCGGGCCGGCACGCCGCTGCTCGAGATCGTGTCCGAGCCCGACATGCGCTCCGCCGACGAGGCCGTCGCGTATGCCCGGACGCTCCATGCACTGGTGCGCTGGATCGACATCTGCGACGGCAACATGCAGGAAGGATCGTTCCGCTGCGATGCCAACGTCTCGGTTCGTCCGCGGGGTTCGGACCGGCTCGGCACCCGCTGCGAGATCAAGAATCTGAACTCGTTCCGGTTCCTCGAGCGTGCGATTGCCTTCGAGGCGCGCCGGCAGATCGAGATTCTCGAAGACGGTGGACGGATCGACCAGCAGACCCGGCTCTACGATCCCGAGCGCGACGAGACCCGCACGCTGCGCTCCAAGGAGGAGGCGCACGACTATCGGTACTTCCCCGATCCCGACCTGCTGCCTCTGGAGGTCAGTGACGAATGGGTCGCCGCGGTGCGCGCCGCGCTTCCCGAGCTGCCGGCGGCGAAGCGTGATCGCTACGTCCATGAGCTCGGCCTGACGGCCTACGACGCGGCCACTCTCACGGGATCGCGCGAGACCGCGGCGTATTTCGACGCGGTCACCGTGGCGCTCGCCGAGCGTGCGCGCGGGGGAGACCTGCGGGCCCAGGCGAAAGCCGCCACGAACTGGGTGACGGGCGAGCTGGCCGCGGCTCTGAATCGCGCCGAGCTCGAGATCGATCGATCACCGGTGTCGGCGCAGCAGCTCGCCGGGCTCATCGCCCGGATTCAGGATCAGACCATCTCGGGGAAGATCGCGAAGGAAGTGTTCGAAGCGCTCTGGGCCGGCGAAGCCTCGGGTGCCGACGCGGCCGATGCGATCATCCAGGCCAAGGGACTCAGGCAGATCACGGACGCCGGAGCGCTCGAATCCGTTATCGACGGGATCATCGCCGCGAACCCGGCCCAGGTCGCCGAGTTCCGGGGCGGGCGGGAAAAGGCCTTCAATTTCCTCGTCGGCCAGGCCATGAAGGCCACGCAAGGCAAGGGGAACCCCGCAGCGATCACGGAGCTGTTGAGGCGAAAGCTCTCGGGCTGAGGGCGGCAAGCAAGGGGAGGGAAACGAACAGGGGGAAACCGGCTGGTTTCCCCCCGTTACCCTCCTTCCCGCTGCGGGCAGGCGGTGCCGGGTTATTGCGTGGCCTTCGTGGCGACCGAGGCGGAGGGTGCAGCGCGCGCCCCGGTGATCTGCAGGTACCGGCGCTTGTCCTCGTCGTAGCGGGCGTTGATTGCCTCGCTTTCCTGCTTCTTCGACTCGAGCAGCGATTGCTGTGCTCGGAGATCACTGTCAACCTCGTGGAGGTTGCGCTTGATCATCGCCGCAGCGAGATCGCCCTTGTCCTTCGCTTGTTCGGCCTGCTCAGTGAGCTTATCGCGACGCTTCTCCAGCTCGCTGATGCGAATCGCGATGTGCCGCGCGGCCTCCGCATTGTTCGCAAGCGCGCGGGCGCGCGCGTCATCGATATCCTTGATCGACGGGTATGTTGCAAGCAATGCGCGGTTCTTGCGGTTCTCCTCGCGCGCAATTGCAGCGGCCTCGCTCTTCTTGCGCTCTTCCTCTTCGCGAGCCGCAATCTCCTCGGGCGTGAGCGCGGCGGCGCTGCGCTTGATCACCGTGCCTTGTGAATTGAGCTGCTCGGAGGCTCGGCCGGTCATGTCGATCGGCGGCCGGTCGGTGTAGCGGGTACGTCCTTGCTCGTCGACGTACTTGTAGAGCTTCTGCGCGCCCGCGGGTCCCGCGGCGAGGAGCGCGCAAAAGACGATGAACAGAGCCTTTGCGCATTTCATGATGACTTCTCTCCGTGTGTCGTCGTTATGGTGGGCGATTCAGCGGGCGAAAGACACGGCATGGACTACCCTACGCCGATTTCTTTGCTCCTGGCGCATATCAACTATTGGACCGCTTCGCGGCGCAATACGCACGCTGTCGGCCGGGGCTTTGCGTAAAATTCCACAGATGTTGCGCGGGCTTACGGCATATTCCTGCAGCGGTGCGATACCCGGTGCGGCGCAAAGTGCCGAGTTTCGTCACTCGGCTGCGCCAGCGAGTCGACTGCGCCGCGCGTTGCGCCGCGCGCCCCAGGCTGCCCCGGCGAAGTCCGCGCCGCGCCTGAGAGCCGACGATTTTCACTCCTGAATTCAACGTGCTACGCATCACTAGTCTGAATCTCAACGGAATCCGATCGGCGATCCGCCGCGGCTTCCTGACCTGGCTACTGAAGAGTCGTCCGGACATTGTTTGCATGCAAGAGATCAAAGCGCATCAAAGCGATCTCGATTCCGCAATTCTCATGCCCGACGCGCTGCACGGCTTCTTTCACTGTGCCGGGAAGAAGGGTTACTCGGGGGTGGGCCTTTACTGCCGAAAGGCGCCCGATCGGGTGATGGCGGGTTTCGGGAGCACAGAATTCGATCCGGAGGGGCGCTTTCTGCGCGTCGACTACGGAGGGCTGTCGGTGGTTTCGGTGTATCTGCCCTCCGGCTCGAGCTCCGCGGAGCGCCAACAGGCGAAGTTTCGTTTCATGGACGAGTTCAAGCCCTGCCTCGCGCGACTACGCAAGAGCGGGCGCGAGTTCATCATCTCCGGCGACTGGAACATCGCGCACCGCGAGATCGACCTGAAGAACTGGCGCGCCAACCAGAAGAACTCCGGTTTTCTGCCGGAAGAGCGCGCATGGATCAGCGAGGTATTCGAGAGCGCCGGATGGGTCGATGTCTTCCGGATGCTCGATCCGCGCGCGGAGCAATACACCTGGTGGTCGAATCGGGGACAGGCCTGGGCGAAGAACGTGGGGTGGCGGATCGATTACCAGATCGCCACGCCCGGCGTCGCGGCCAAGGCGCGCCGCGCGCAGATCTACAAGGACGAGCGGTTCTCCGACCACGCGCCGCTCACGATCGAATACGACGTGAGTATCTAGAATTCGTCCCGAAATCCGCGCTCACGCTTCCGCCGGAAAGAAGCGGGCGCACGAACTAAGGGGGGAATTCCCCTTGTATATCCCGAACGAACACGGGGCAAGCCCCTTGTATATCCCCTCGTTTGCAAGGGCGATCGAATATTGGTACGGCTGACAGTTGTCCCGCTTGTTACGAGCTAGTCAGCGTCGCCAGTGCACCATCGGCAGACCGGCGACTGGCGATTGGAAGTAGGGAATTCGTGTACCGACCAGGCTGCCAATATAGGCGGTTCGAAGGTCCGCACCACCGAACGTCACGCTCGCCATCCAGGGCGCGATGGTTCCCTTCGCGCGCCGCATGTCCTCGGTGGTGGCCGCGCCCTGCGCGAACTTGGCCTCCAGCGCCGTCGTGGCTTCCTGGTCCCCGTCGTCGAGCAGCACGCGCAGCTCGCCCTCCGGCGTGATCGCAATGAGGCGGTCCGCCATGACCATCGTGCACCACAGGTTCCCGTGGGAGTCGAACGCGATGCCGTCCGGAAAGCCCGTGCCGAGCGGCTCGGGGCCGAACACCTCGCGGTCCCGCAGCTCGCCGTTCGAGGTCACGCGCATCCGGCTCACGCGCTTGCCCGTGGTCTCGACGATGTAGAGCCACTCCTCCTGCGCATCGAGCCGCACCTCGTTGGTGAAACAGAAGCCCTCGGCAACGACCCGCAGACCGCGCTTGTCCGCCAGCGCGACGTAGCCGTCGTCGAGCCCTGGCCGGATCGCCTTGGTCCAGGGGTTCACGCGTGTCGATACCGTGAGCCACATCCGGTCCTGCGAGTCGCGCAGCACGAAGTTCACCTTGCCGATCGGCTTGCCGTCGATCGAGTCGTACAGCGTGCGCGAGTGGCCGTCGCGCGTCATCACCTCGAGCGCATCCGTGCCGAAATTCGCGATCAGGAAGTCGCCGTTCGCCGCGAACGCGAGCCCGTTCGGCAGCGTGCCCTGCGTGAAGCGGGCCTCGAAATCGGCGGTGGCCTCGAATTTCGCGTTCGACTGCTGGGCGATCATCGTCTGCGTGCCGTCCGGGGCGATGCGCATCACGCCCCCCCGCGCGTCGGCGGACCACAGCGTGCCATCCGGTTCCGCGAGAATGCACTCGGGGCGCTGCAGGTCGTGACCCACGTAGCGGATCGCCGCGCGGTCGACCCTGAAGCCGTCGAGTGGGTTCTTGCTCATGTCATCACCTCTTCACCGTGCGGCCATCGCGGCGCGCTCGTGCTCGGTCGAAGCGAGGAGCGCGTCGTCCACGATCGCCACGGCCCGTGTCCAGCCGGCCGATGCGCCCCGGATCTTGTGCGGGAAGCACGCGATGACGAAGCCGTGCGACGGCAGCGCCTCGAGGTTGTGCAGCTTCTCGAGGTGGCAGTAGCCAATGTGCCGCCCTGCCTTGTGCCCCTCCCAGATGAGCGACGCGTCGCCGGTTTCCTTGTACTTCTCGGCGGTGTATACGAACGGCGCGTCCCAGCTCCAGGCATCGGTGCCGGTGAGTCGAACGCCACGCTCGAGGAGATACATTGTCGCCTCGTAGCCCATGCCGCACCCGGCGCTCACGTAATCGTCGTTGCCGTAACGGCTGCCCGCGCGCGTGTTGACGGCCACGATCTCGAGCGGCTTCAGCTCGTGCCCTATGCGCTCGAGCTCGCGCTCGACGTCCTTTGCCGTCACCACGTAGCCGTCCGGAAGCGCACGGAAGTCGAGCTTCACTCCGGGCTGGAAGCACCATTCGAGCGGGACCTCGTCGATGGTAATCGCACGCTCGCCGTGGTTCATGGTCGGGTGGAAGTGGTACGGCGCATCGAGGTGCGTGCCGTTGTGGGTGATGAGCTCGACCTTCTCCACGGCCCATGCCGCGCCGTCGGGAAGATCTTCCTTCGCGAGGCCTGGGAAGAACGGTGCCATCTGGCCGTAGGTCGCGTCGTGGTCGAAGTACTCGATCTTCGGCCCGAAAGGCGACGGGTCGGAAACGACCTCGTTCTCGAGGTAGATCGACAGGTCGATGAATTTTCTGGCCATGAAAGATCCCCTGTGCTCGAAGCCCTAGCGCCGCCGCGCCGCCTTGCGCGGCCGCCTCGCGGACCGCGCAGGGGACTTCGTCACCTTCCGGGCCGGCTTCTTAACCTGTCGACTCGCCGCGCGCTTCGCGACACGCTTCGCCGCGCGTTTGCCGATCGGCTCGGCCGAGACCAGCACCGCGGCGAGAATGCAGGGCTCGGTGCCGCGCACGCTCCACGAGTGATTCGTCCCGCGCTGGATGAGGACGTCGCCCGCACGCAGCAGGGTCTCGCCTTCCTCCATGATCGCGTGGATCTCGCCTCTGAGGATGATGATGTAATCGACGGTGTTCGTCTTGTGCATCATCGGGTCGCTCGAGGACTTGTCCGGGGCGTGGCCGGCCTGGATCGAATCGAACGCCTCGCGGGCGTCGGCACGGTCGCGCCACGCCGAGTCCGGCGGAAACTCCACGATCCGGACGATCGTGCCGCCACGCGGCGGCTCGAGGCGGACCGGGCGCCCCGCGGCGTCCGTCTCGCCCTCATTGCGCGCCGGGGCGCGCGTCGTTTCCCAAAGATCCGTGAGCGCCAGCCCCGGCATGGATTTCATCTCCATGACGTTGCGCGCCGGACTGTCCATCAGAAACGTCGACTTTCCGCCTGGGGTGTGGCCGGTCACGACTCTGCGTACTGTCCAGATCATTGCAACCTCGCTGGGTGTGGTCGAAGTGGAGGAGTGACTACAGGAGTGCGGTGGCGAGCGGCGGATACGCGATCACCAGCACGAGCACCACCGCCATTATCGCAGCGAACGGCGCCGCGCCCGCGAAGATTTCGCCGAGCGTGATCGGACTTTCCTTCCCCAGGGTCGCCTTGATCACGAACACGGCGATGCCGAACGGCGGCGAGAGCAGCCCGATCTCCACCGCAATCAGGGTCACGATTCCGAACCAGATCAGGTCGATGTTGAAGCCGACGAGCGCCGGCAACGCGAGCGGCACGGTGACGAGCATGATCGAGCTCGAGTCAAGTATGGTGCCGAGCGCGATGACCGCGAAAATGAAGATCGCGATGAATCCCGCTTGGCCGAGCTCCGAGTTGACGATCGTCGTGGCGAGGAATTCGGTCACGCCGGACACCGCGAGCATGCGAGAGTAGACGCTCGCGGCGATGATCAGAAAGCAGATCGCGGCGGTGATGTGCCCCGTCTCGACCAGCACCCTCCAAAGCATGGCCAAAGTCAGTCGTCGCTTTACGAGCGCCAGCACGAGCGCACCGGCGGCGCCGACCGCGCCCGCCTCGGTCGGCGTAAAGAGGCCACCGTAGAGCCCGCCGAGCACGAGAACCACGAGCGCAACCACCGGGACCAGCTTCGTGGCGATCGCCTCGAGCGTCAGCCGCGGCGCCGCTTCGTCCGCACCGGCCGCGGCACCATCCGATTCACGCCCGCCGACAAACTGCGGGAAGTAACGCGCCATGACGAGGATGCCGACCCCGAACGCGGTAGCGAGCAGGATCCCGGGAATGATCCCGGCGATGAAGAGATCGCCGATCGAGCGCTCGGTCAGCACTCCGTACAGAATTAACAGCAGGCTCGGCGGGATCAGCATGCCGAGGACCGAAGAGCCGGCCACGACGCCCACGGCGAAGCGCGGCGTGTAGCCGTGGCGCAGCATCTCGGGCACCGCGACCTTCGTGAACACGGCGGCAGAGGCGATGGATATGCCGGTGATCGCCGCGAAGACCGCGTTCGCTGCGACGGTCGCGATACCTAGCCCACCGCGCACGCGCCGGAAGATGTCGTTCGCGACTTCGAATGTTTCGCGACCGATGTCGGCGGCCGCCACCAGCAACCCCATCAGAACGAAAAGCGGCACGACGCCGAACACGTAGTCTGCGATGACGTCGTTCACCGCTAGCGCGAGCATGTTCGCCGCGACGCCGATGTCGCCGCGGATGATCCACACGCCGACGAAGGACAGCCCCGCGAGCGCCACACCAACATGCATGCCCCCGTAGATCAGCAGCAACATGCAGCCGACCGAGGCGAGCCCGATGGTCGTACCTTCCATCTACTGTACTTGCCGACGCGCAGTATCCGGGGTGCGACGGCCCAGAGCGGTCGACAGGTCCCGCCAGGCGAAGAGCACGAACTGCACCACCATTGCGGCGCATCCGGCGAGGATGATCGCCTTGAGCGGCCAGGTCGGAATCTGCACCACCCCGGTCGAACCGTAGAAGTCGCCGTCGCGATACGCCTGGACCATCAGGGGCCATGTCGTAACGAGCACCACGACGAACAGCGCGGCGCCGACTGCGTGGTAGAGGAGCTGCAACAGATGGCCGACACGCGGAAGCCGCTCGACCAGCCGGCCCAGCAGCGCGTCGGATCTGGTCAAGCCTCCCGCGCGCAGAGTTTCGGGAAGCTGCAGGAAGACGATCCCGACGATGGAGAACTGGACCATCTCCGGCACGCCGAGGATCGGCCGGGAGAACGCCCCCCGGGCGAGCACGTCGCTGCAGATCAGCACCATGAGGAGGAAGATCCACACGGTGCCCGTCGCGGCGAACGTCCGGGTGAGCGTGCCGAAGTCTGGGCGACGGAAGTTCATGGACTGCCGCGCCACGAAGCGAAACCCGCTATTCCTTGTCGAAATCGCGCGCGAATTTGAACCCTGTCGCACGCACCGAATCCATGTACGCCTTGAGCACCTTGTCGGCCGGTAGGCCCTTCGCCTTGGACTGCTTGACCCACTCCTGTGCGGGATTGGGGATCGTCTTGACGAGCTTGGCACGCTCAGAGGCGGGGAGCGCGATTTCCGTGCCGCCGGATTTCTTCCAGGCGGCATGCGAGGATTCGATGCGCGCGGTCTGTTCGACGAGATACGCTGCCTTGTATGCGTTCGCGCCCTTGCGAAACGCCGTCTTGACCTCGTCCGACAGGCCATTCCAACGATTCTTGTTGATCGCCACAGCCCCGGCGTACATCGCGCCGAAATCCGCCCGCGTGTAGTGCGGCGCGACCTCGAACAGCTTGGCCGGCACCGCGGCCGTGACAAAGATCACCGCGCCGTCGTAGACCCCGGTCTTCATGTCGTTGTAGAACGAGTTCAGGCTACCCTGCACCCCGACTGCGCCGGTGTTCTTGAACCAGTTGAGATTGGGACCGGCGCCGCCGAGCTTGCGGCCCTTGAGGTCCGCAACCGTGCGGATCGGCTCCTTGGCGATCAAGCCGTAGTTGTCGATCGAGAACCCGGCGAGGTAGACGACGTTGTGCTTGCTCCACTCCGCGGTGAGCTCGGGCAATCCTTGCACGTAGTCGATCGCCTGAGTGACAACGTTTGCGTCAGCTGGACCGAACGGAACGAAGTAGGTGACATTGTTGAGGGGGAGCTTCGCCGGATGGAACACGGTCGCGACGATGCCCATGTCCGAGATCCCCTGCTGCATGGTTTCGAGCTCGCTGCCAATCTTCGCCAGCGTGCCGCCGTACGTTTCGTTCCATGCGACCTTGTACTTGCCGGTCTTCGCGAGCTCCGCGTCGACGGTGGGAATGAAAGTATCGTGCAGGTGCTTCACCCAGAGGAAGATCGGTGGGTGGCCGGCTGCGACGGTGAGCTTGACGGTCTCCTGTGCGCGCGCGGCACCCGACGCGAGAGTCGCGACGAGCGCGAACATGGTTGCGAGAGCACGCAGGGTGGGCGAGACGCCGCGGGAAATCATGTGCTTTTCCTCCTTGTTCGGGCGCCGGGTCACGCCTGGATCATTTCGCTTTCTGCGGCTAAGCGCGACTCTTGGCCGCAGAAGTATATGCCGCAACCCGCGCCTTGACAAAGCAGTCGGCGGGTCGTTCCATACGCCGCTAGCCAACGCGGCGCGTGCGCGTGTCGGGCCGCCAACCTCGTAGGAGAAGAGAATGAGGCTCGTGACTTTCTCGCGCCGACGCGGCGCGAAATCGCGTGCAGGTGTGCTGATCGCGCGAGATGCGCGGGTCCTCGACTTGCAGGCTGCCCACCGCGCCCGGTATCGCAAGAGCTCTCCGCACCTCGCGAGTGTGCTGGCGATCATCGAGGGAGGCGAGACGGCGGCGGCGCTCGCGCGCGAGCTCATCGCCGCAGCGTCGCAATTGACCGACGCGCAGATTCCGCGCGAGCGCATCAGGCTGCTCGCGCCGATCCCGCAACCGCCGCAGATGCGCGACTTTCTCTGCTTCGAGAAGCACCTGGTTCAGGCATTCGAGGCGGCGCGCCGGGTGCGGGCGCAATCGGCGCCGGACCCGGAGGCGGCGATGCGCGAAATGGAGGCGCGGGGGATCCTCGCGGTCCCGAAGACCTGGTACGAGCGGCCGATCTTCTATCACCCGAACCGCCTCACGGTGTGCGGCACCGAGACCGACGTGCCCTGGCCGGGCTACTCCAAACGGCTCGACTTCGAGCTCGAGTTCGGCTGCTACATCGGCAATCCGGGAAAGGACATCGCGCGCGACGCCGCGCGCAGCCACATCTTCGGCTACACGATCTTCAACGACTTCTCCGCGCGCGACGAGCAGACGCTCGAGATGCCCGGCCAGCTCGGACCCGGCAAGGGCAAGGACTTTGACAACTCGAACTGCATGGGCCCGTGCCTGGTCACCGCTGACGAGATTCCGGACCCGTATGCGCTCACCATGGTGGTGCGCGTGAACGGCGCGGAGTGGGGCCGCGGCAGCTCGGCCGAGATGCACTGGAAGTTCGAGGATTGCATCGCGCACGTCGCGCGCTCCGAGACCTTGCATCCCGGCGAGTTCTTCGCCTCCGGCACCGTGGGCAACGGCAGCGGCCTCGAGCAGATGCGCTTCCTCAAGCCGCGCGACGTGGTCGAGCTCGAGGTCGAGGGGATCGGGATCCTGCGCAATCGCGTCGTGCAGCGCTGATTGCAGTCCTGGCGGGGGCGGGTCAGCGACCATGCCCGTCCGGCGCCTACGGCCGCAAGCGCCCGCCTATGGGTCCCGGTTTGCGGCGGGCAGTCAACCCACGACAGCCCGCGCACAAACAACCCATGACGGCGGGCGCGGCCAAAGGCGCCGGCCAGGCATCGGCCGCTGCCCCGAGATACGCAGGTGCCGTGCGTGAGCCCTACGAAAACCGACGCATTTCCGGCGCTCGTTACGCGGCATGGCGTGTCCTCGGGGCGAGGCGGCCCGGGGCGGGCGCCAAGGAAGGGTGGGGGCCCCTTCCGTTCCCCACCAGGTGCCGCAGTCCTCGTCAAGCGGGTGGCTCGTGCGCGGCCTGTCGTGTGTTGACTGGCCGCCGCGAGCCGGGTACCCGCTCGAGGACGCGCTTTGCGGCACCATGAGCCTGCACCGGGCCGACTCGCCCCAGAGTCGAGCCGTCGATCCGCGAGCACTCGCGCGTTCAAGGCTGGGTGAGCTTGATCTCGATGCGCCGGTTGCGCGCGAAGGCCTCGGGCGTCGAGGCCTTGTCGAGCGGGTGGAACTCGCCGAATCCCGCCGCGACGAGCCGGCCCGGCGGAATGCCCCGGGCGATGAGGAACTCGACGACCGAGAGAGCGCGCGCGCTCGACAGGTCCCAGTTGGAGGGATAGCGCACCGTGTTGATCGGCCGGCGGTCGGTGTGGCCATCCACGCGCAACACCCAGTTGATGTCCTCGGGGATCTGCGCGGTCGCCGACTTGAGCGTGGTGGCGAGCTGGGCAAGCTGGCGCTCACCCTCGGGCGTGAGCGTCGCGGAAGCGGTCGGGAAGAGCAGCTCGGACTGAAAGACGAACCGGTCGCCCTCGATCCGGATGCCCGGGTGCTTGCCCAGGATCTCGCGCAGGCGCCCGAAGAACTCCGAGCGATAGCGTTGCAGCTCGTCGACCTTGCGCGCGAGCGCGACGTTGAGCCGCTCGCCGAGGTCGCTGATCTGCGCATCCTTCTTGCGCGCCTCCACCTTGGCGAGATCCAGCGCCGCGGAGAGCTGCGCGAGCTGCTCGCGGAGCGCGGCGACCTGCTGGTTGAGCAGGTTGACGCGCGCCTCGAACAGGGCGTTCTGGGCCTCGCTCGCCGTCAGTTCCTGGTCCCGCTGCTGGACCGTGGCGGCGAGCTCGGCGGCCCGGCGCTCGAGATCCGCGCGGAGCTGGCGCAGCGACGCGATATCGGCCTGTAGGCTCGCGAGCTCCTGTTTCTGGCGGGCAATTTCCTGCTCGCTGGCGGTGACGCGGGTCGTCGACTCGTCGAGCAGCCCGCGCAGCCGCGCAGCATCGCCCTCGGCCGCCGCTGCGCGCGCGGCCGCACGATCGCGCTCCGCCAGGGTCGCCTGCAAACGGGTCGAGAGATCGTCGAGTTGCGTCTGCAGGTCGGCACTGCGCGCTTTCTCGAGCGAGAGCGTCTGCGCGAGCGCGCTCACCTGTCGTCCCAGCTCGTCCAGCGCCCGCGTCTTCCCCAGGAGCGTGTCGCCGAGCACGAAATAGCCGACCACGAACATGAGCAGCACGAAAACGAAGACCAGCAGGACGGAGGCGAGCGCATCGACGAACGCGGGCCAGACGTTGATGCCGTGGCGGCTGCGGCGCGAGATCGCGAGCACGGCGAACGCGCCTCAGCTCTCCGTGGACGACTTGCGGCCGATGCTCTGCGCGAGCAGCCGCACCTCCTCGCGCAGCTCGCGCGGCACCTGCTCGCGCGCCGCCGCGACCTCCTCGAGGAGCCGCCTGAGCGAGAGATCGGAGCTGCGCAGGTAGTCACGCATCTGCTCGGTGCCGCCGAGCGCGCTCGCGACCTGGGTCGCGAGCTCCGCGATGACGGGTTGCAGATCGGTCTGGCCCTTCGACAGGCTGAGGATCAGCTTCTGCTCCGAGCGCAGCTGGTCGGTGAGCGCCGAAAGCTGGTCGCCCAGGTTCGCGAGGCTCGTCTGCGTCGCGCGGCGATCCTCCTCGCTGCGTGCCAGCGTGCGCTGCAGCTGATCCAGATTGTCGGCCGTCTGCTCGAGCAGCGCCTCGATGTAAGTCGGCAGGGAATGGTCCCCCTCGGCGCCGAGTCGACCGCTGGGCAGGTGCGCCAGCGTCGCCAGCCACTCCTCGAGGTAGTTGTAGAACCGGTTCTGAGCGTGTCCGGCCTGGAGATCGAGCACACCCAGCGCGAGCGCGCCGCCGAGACCGAACAGCGAGGAGCTGAACGCGGTGCCCATTCCCGCGAGCGGGCCCTGCAGATCGCGCTTGAGACCGTCGAACACCGCGCCCGAGTCGCCCGAGCCTGCAGTGAGGCCGCCGATCACCTTGCTTACGCCGCCCACGGTGTCGAGCAAGCCCCAGAACGTGCCGAGCAGGCCGAGAAACACCATGAGCCCGATCATGTAACGTGAGATGTCCCGCGACTCGTCGAGGCGCATGCGGATGCCGTCCAGCATTGAGCGCATCGCCATCGCGGAGAGGCGCAAGCCCTCGCGCTCGCGGCTGCCTAGCATCCGCGCCATCGGAGCGAGCAGGCTCGGCGCCTCGCGCGGCACCGGGCCGCGCTCGGTGACGCGGATCCAGGCGCTCGCGGGACCCAGCGTGATGACCTGGAAGAAATTGATGGCTACGCCGATCACGAGCACCGTCAGGATCAGCCCGTTGAAGACATGGTTCGCGAGGAACGCGCTCTTCAACGGAGCGAAGAGGAGCGCGCAAGCGACGGCGACCGCCGCCAGAAACACCAGCATCCAGCCCATCATCCGTTGCGGATCATTCATGGCCGACTGCCCCGAATCAACGATTGAGAAGGATCACCGGGAACGGTATCACATGAGGAACTATCTCGAAATTACGGCCAAGATTCCTCATGCGAGAGCGGGCGTTCGAACAAGCGGCAGGCGCGGGGTTTCGTCGAACTCGACTGCTCGAGTTCGACGCCGTCGAGTCGGCTCGCCATGCAGGGCGAGCCGTGGAACGCTCCCCTCTTAGCCCCCTAGCCGCCTGGCGCGGCGACGCTCCGGTTGCGAGCGTCGGCGAAATCGAGCATCCGCCTCACCCACGGCAGCAGCGCGTAGGCCGGGAACGAGAGAAAGAACGTCAGCAGGAAGTAGTGCGCATAGCCGAACTCCTGCGCGCCGAATCCGCCGGCCCACCCGGCCACCGATCGGGAGAGCGCGAACACCGAGGAGAGCAGCGCGTACTCGGTCGCCGAATGGCGCTTGTCCACGATCGCCATCAGAAAGGCGAGAAACGCGGCGGTGCCGAGGCCCCCGGTGAACGACTCCGCGGCGCTCGCCGAGTAGATCACGACGCGATGCCAGTCATCGGGGGAGGCGCCGGCCCCATAGGGAATCATCGCGGCGGCCGCGGCGTAGCCGAGATTCGAGAGCGCCTGGAAGAGACCGAGCACCCAGAGCGCTTTGAATATTCCGGCGCGGTCGGCATACCAGCCTCCGACGAGCCCGCCGGCGATCGACAGGGCGATGCCGATGTTCACGGAAACGAGCCCGATCTCGGTGGCGGTGAACTGCGCGTCGACCCAGAACGGTTTCACCATGAATCCCATGGAGGCGTCGCCGAGCTTGAAGATCAGGACGAATCCGAGCACCGGCCAGATGTACGGGCGCGCAAGCAGCTCGAAGAGGGCGCCGAACAGCGGCCCGCGCGCGGCTGCATCGGACGCCATCGCCCCGGTCGGCGTGCGTCGAAGGTGCACGATCCAGGCAAGCGCGACCGCTGCGGCGGCCACGCCCCACGCTGCGACCCAGAATGCGGGCCACGCCGCCGACCAGCGCGTGACGGTGTCCACCAGCCACAGCGTGCCCAGCGCGAGCCCTGCGACCAGCACCGCTGATCGCGGATCGGCGACCACGCGCGCGAGCTCGGCGCGGAGCGTCAGGGGATGATCGCGGACCACGGCGCGCTCGCGCGGCGCGGTGAGCACCGCGAGCGCGCACCCGGCGAGGAGGGCCGAGCCGCACAGGAACGCCCCCGGCCACGTGATCCAGTCCGAGAGCACGAGGACCAGCCCGGAGGCGAGCATGCCGACCCGATAGAAGCCGATGCGAATGCCGTTCGCGAGCCCGAGCTCGTGCCGGTCGAGAAGCTCGATCGTATAGCCGTCGATGGCGATATCGTTGGTCGCCGAGAGGGCCGTGAAGGCGCCGATCGCCACCCACACCCATGGCCCGAAGCCCTGGGTGGCCGCGAACGCGATCAGCACGGCGCCCATGGCAAGATCGACCGCGGCCATCCAGAGTCGGTGATGGCGATAGTGATCCACCGCCGGCGCCCAGAGGAACTTCAACGTCCAGGCGAGTCCGAGCAGGCTGATGATGCCGATGTCGCGCAGCTCGACGCCCTGCTGGCGAAAATAGACCGGGAAGAGCTCGTAGAACACGCCGAGGGGAAAGCCCTCGGAAAAGTAGAGCAGCGCGACCCAGAAGAACTTCGAGCGCAGCAGGCGGGGCGGGGGCGATTGCACTCGGGCTTCGAGTCAGGCGCTCGTGCCGCGCTGCATGCGGTAGACCGCGACGCTGCCACGCAGGTTCGGCAGGAAACGCACCGCGTCGCCATCGCGCAGCACGACGCGCTCGAGCACCCTGATGCCGTGATCCCTGCAGAACCGCTCGAAGTCCTCGATCGTGCAGAGGTGCACGTTCGGCGTGTCGAACCATTGATAGGGAAGGGTTCTGGAGACGGGCATGCGCCCACGCACGATCTGCCAGCGCGCTTCCCAGTGCCCGAAGTTCGGGAAAGTGACGATCGCCTCGCGTCCCACCCGCAGCATGTCGGTCACGATCGCCTCGGTGCGCCGCACCGCTTGCAGGGTCAGCGAGAGGATCACGTAGTCGAACGAGCCCGAGTCGAAGCCGGCCAGACCGCGCTCGAGATCGGTCTGGATGACGTTGACGCCGTTCGCCACGCAGGCGATCACCTTCGCGTCCTCGATCTCGACACCATATCCGCTTACGCCGCGGGTCTGCGCGAGATGCTTGAGGAGCAGCCCGTCGCCGCAACCGAGGTCGAGCACCGACGCGCCCTGGCGCACCCAGCCGGCGATCGCCTTCAGGTCCGCGCGCTCGGCGAGCCGCGTGCGCTCCGCGCCGGTCATGCCGCGAACCCCTCGCTCGAGCTCTCGGTCCGCCCTGCGCCCACGAGCGGCTCGCCCGGGAGCTCGAGGTCGGCCGCCGTCGCACCGTCTGCTCCGACGGCGCGCGCCACGTTGTCGAAGTACGCGCGCACCAACGCGTGGTAGCGCGCATCGTCCAGGAGGAACGCGTCGTGCCCGTGCGGCGCATCGTTCTCCGCGTACGATACGTCGCGGCGGTTGTCGAGCAGCGCCTTGACGATCTCGCGCGAATGCTGCGGGGCGAAGCGCCAGTCGGACGTGAACGAAACGACCAGGAAGCGCGCGCGCGCCGCGGCGAGCGCCGCGGTGAGGTCGTTGCGGAAATCGCGCGCCGGATCGTAGTAGTCGAGCGCGCGAGTGATCAGGAGATACGTGTTCGCGTCGAAGTACTCCGCGAACTTGTCGCTCTGGTAGCGCAGGTAGGACTCCACCTCGAAATCGACGTCGAAGTGATAGCCGATCTCCTCGGAGCGCAGGACGCGCCCGAATTTCTCCATCATCGCGCTGTCCGACAGATAGGTGATATGCCCGATCATGCGGGCGAGCCTTAGCCCACGCTTCGGCTTCACGCCGTGCTCGTAGTAATCGCCCCCGTGGAAGTCCGGGTCGGTGACGATCGCGCGGCGTGCGACCTCGTTGAACGCGATGTTCTGCGCAGTGAGCTTCGGCGTTGCGGCGACCGCGATCGCGTTGGCGATCCGGTCCGGGAAGGCGGTGGCCCACTCGATAGCCTGCATGCCGCCCAGGCTGCCGCCCATCACCGCGGCGAAGCGCTCGATCCCGAGCCGGTCGGCGAGCCGCGCCTGGCTCGCGACCCAGTCTTCGACCGTCACCACCGGAAATCGCGAGCCATGCGGCTTGCCGGTGCGCGGATCGAGTGACGCCGGGCCGGTTGATCCGAAGCAGCTGCCGAGATTGTTCACGCCGATCACGAAGAACCGATCGGTATCGACCGGTTTGCCGGGACCGATCATGTTGTCCCACCAGCCGACGTTCCTGGGATCGTCTGCGTAATAGCCGGCGACGTGATGCGAGGCGTTCAGCGCGTGGCAGATCAGTACCGCGTTGGAGCGCGCGGCGTTCAAGGTGCCATACGTTTCGTAGACGAGGTCGTACGAATCGAGCGTCGCGCCGCTACGGAAGGTCAGGGGGGCGTCGAATCGCAGGCGGCGCGGCACGACTGCGCCGGCTGAGCGGGGAGGAGGAGCTTCCGTCATCTCGCTTGGAAAAGGAGGCGAACCGAGTGCCCGAAAAAAACCCGCTCAGCTTGTCGGCTCGAACGGGTCGCCCTCGCTTTAGCCGGATTTGTCCCCGGCGTTAAGGCCAGCCAGGCCGCGCCCGCAAGCTGACGGTCAAATCGGCGCGTTGCGCGGATGTTATCAGGCATCCGGGCGCCGGAGGCCGGCCGATCCAGCCGCGTCAGTTCGGCTTGCGCTGCTGCCAGTCTGCGCGGCGGAAGCGCCGGCGCCGCGACTTGGGATAGGGGTGCAGCCGGCCGAACTCGCGGATGCGGGCGATGATGAAGTTGCGAATCTCGTTCGGCACGCCCTCCGCCTCGCGCGCGAAGCGCGCGGCAACCGCGGTGGCCGGGAACGGTCCGTCGGGCTCCGACGACGGCGCGCTGGACCGCCCAGACTTGGCTTCGCTCAAGTCCACGCCGTCGTAAAAGAAGCCGATCTCCCGCCGCCAGACGAGCGCCCGCTCGCTCGTGTCGATGCCGTAGCAGAGCTGGAACGAGAGCACTTCCCCCTCGGGCGCCTGCCAGACGAAGAGATCGAAGTAGTCGCTGTGGAACCAGCGACGCATGGTTTGCGGCTCGTCCTGCCGGAGGCCGGAGATTTCGCGGAGGGCATTGACCGGGATCATGCGTTGAGTCTACCAAGGAGTTGACGAGTCTTCTCGGGATCCTCGGCGCGCAGGATCCGGCTGGCGAGCGCCTCCGCCTCGGGCAGCGTCGAGCGCAGCACCTGCTGCTTGATCGGGAGGAGCAGCGCGGGATGCATCGAGAACTGGCGCAACCCGAACCCGAGCAGGAGCCGCGTGTGCGAAACCTCGCCAGCCATCTCGCCGCACACGGCCACCGGCTTTCCCGCTTTGATCGCAGCGCGTATCGTTCCCGCGACCAGCTGCAGCACCGCGGGGTGCAACGGATCGTAGAGGTGCGCCACCGTATCGTCCGTGCGATCGATCGCCAGCGTGTACTGGATCAGATCGTTCGTGCCGATCGAGAGAAAATCGAGCCGCTTGATGAACAGCGGCGCGGCGAGCGCCGCCGCCGGAATCTCGATCATGCCGCCGACCTCGATCGAGTGGTCGTAGGGGACGCCCATCGCCTCCAACGTGTCGCGCGCCTGCCGGACGTACTGGAACACCATGTCGATCTCGTGCGCATGCGCCAGCATCGGAACGAGCAGCCGGACCTTTCCGTACGCCGACGCCCGCAGGATGGCGCGCAGCTGCGTGAGGAACATCGCCGGCTCGGCGAAGCAGAACCGGATCGCGCGCAACCCGAGCGCCGGATTGGGGCCGGCGCGGTCCGCGCCGTTGATCACCTTGTCGGCGCCCAAATCGATCGTCCGGATCGTGACCGGCCGATCCGGCATCGCCTCGGCGGCCAGCCGGTACGCTTCGAACTGCTCGTCCTCGCTCGGCAGATCGTCCCGATTCAGGAACAGGAACTCGGTCCGGAAGAGACCGACCCCCGTCGCCCCCGCCTCGAGCGCCTGCTCGACGTCGTCGGGCAGCTCGATGTTGGCTTGCAATTCGACGGGCGTGCCGTCCAGGGTGGCCGCGGGCGTGGACCGCAGGCGCTTCAGCTTCTGCCGCTCGAGCAGCAGGGCGGACTGCTTCAGCCGGTACTCGGCGAGCACGCGCTCGTCCGGGTTGACGATCAGCACTCCTTCGGCACCGTCCACAATCAGCAGCTCGTTCTCGCGGATCACCTGGCGCGCGTGATGCAGGCCGACGATCGCCGGCAGCCCCAGGCTGCGTGCGACGATCGCGGTGTGCGATGTCACCCCGCCGAGATCGGTGACGAAACCGGCGAACTGGTGCTGCTTGAAGAGGATCATGTCGGCCGGCGAGAAATCGTGCGCGACGACGACGATGTTCTCCTCGTGCGTGGGATGCTCGGGCGCGTGGCCCGTGCCGAGCATGGCCTTCAGCACGCGCTCGACCACCTGGCGGACGTCGGCCTTGCGCTCGCGCAGGTACGCGTCCTCGATCGCCTCGAATCGCGCGCTCAGCATTTCCATCTGCTGCACCAGCGCCCACTCCGCGTTGCAGCGCCGCGCGCGAATCAGCTCGCGCGGCGTTTCCGACAGCATCGCGTCGTTCAGGATCATGACGTGGACGTCGAGGAACGCGGCCATCTCGGCCGGCGCCGACGCGGGCACGCTTGCGTGCAGCCCGATCAGCTCGCCGCGCACTTGCTCGACGGCGGCGTCGAAACGCTCGACCTCCGCGTCGATCTCCTCCGGTGCGATCTCGTAATGCAGCACCTCGAGCCGTGCGGTGGAAACGAGGTGCGCGTAGCCGATCGCGATTCCGCCGGACACGCCAGCGCCATGCAGCGTGAAGCTGCCGTGCAGCGCGGCGCGCGGATCGATGCGGATGACGTCAAGCGGCGGCTGGTCCACGCTATTCGCCTTCGCCGAACTTGTTGTTGATCAGATTCGCGAGCTCGGTGAGCGCGGCGTCCGCATCCGCGCCGGTCGCCTCGATCTCGACGCGGCTGCCCTTGCCGGCCGCAAGCATCATCACGCCCATGATGCTCTTCGCGTTCACCCTGCGACCGTTGCGCGACATCCACACATCGGACGCGAACCGACTCGCCGTCTGGGTGAGCTTTGCCGAGGCGCGGGCGTGCAGGCCGAGCTTGTTTTGGATCTCGAGATCAAGCCGCGGCATCCAACTGTCCCTTGCCGAGGCGCGCCACGCCTTCGAACCCGCCGCTCGAAGCCTTGCCCACGACCGTTGCGAGGGGCTCGTCGCGATAGGTGAGCGCGCGCACCAGCATCGGCAGACTCACTCCCGCCAGGCCCTCGACCCGCCCCGGTTTGAGGAGCCGCGTGGCGAGGTTCGCGGGCGTGGCCCCCAGAATGTCGCTCAGGACCAGCACACCCGCGCCCTTGTCCAGGCCCGCGATCAGTGCCTCCGCCTGGGGCAGCAACGCGTCGGGATCATCGTGAACGGTGACTCCGAGCTGCGCGACTGCGACCGGGCGCTTGCCGAGCACGTGGCTCGCGCAGCGGATGAGCGCCTCGCCGAAGGTTCCGTGGGCGACGATCAGAATCCCGACCATACGTGAGCCCTAACCGGGTGTTGAACCAAGCACCTTTCGGACCTGCTAACTGCTAGAACGTTCAAAACTAACCCTTTTTTGCCGCCCTGTGAAGGGCCGTGCCTAGCGCGTGTTCTTCGCGACCACGGCCTCCAGGGCGTCGACGAACATTCCTGGAACGTCGAACCCGGTTTGATCGGTGATCTCGCGGAAGCACGTCGGGCTGGTGACGTTGACCTCGGTCAGGAAGTCGCCGATCACGTCCAGACCCACGAGCAACAACCCGCGGCTGGCAAGCACGGGACCGATGGTGTTCGCGATCTCGAGGTCGCGGCCGGAAAGCGGCCGCGCCACGCCGGTGCCGCCGACCGCGAGGTTGCCGCGCGTCTCGCCCGGCTTCGGGATGCGCGCGAGGGAAAACGGCACGGGCTTTCCCGCGATCAGCAGGATCCGCTTGTCGCCGTCGCGGATCTCGGGAATGTAGCGCTGGGCCATCACCGACCGCTTCCCATGCGCGGTGATGGTCTCGACGATCACGTAGCGGTTCGGATCGACATCGGTGACGCGGAACACCGACTCGCCACCCATGCCGTCGAGCGGTTTCACGACGACGTCGCCGTGCGCCTCGATAAACGCGTGAATCTGGCCGGCGAGGCGGGTCACGAGCGTGGGCACGCAGAACTGCGGAAACTCGGTGACGGCGAGCTTCTCGCTGTGATCGCGGATCGCGCGCGGATCGTTGAAGACGCGCGCGCCGTCACGCACCGCCTGCTCGAGCAGCCAGGTGCTCGCCACGTACTCGGCATCGAAGGGCGGATCCTTGCGCATCAGCACCGCATCGAACTCGGCGAGCGGCGTCTCGCGCGGCAGATCGATGTGGTACCAGCGCTCCTTCTCGCCGGTCAGGGTGAGCCTCGCGTTCTCGCCCACCACCGTGCCGCCCTTCCACATCAGGCTTTCCTGGAGCATGAAATAGAGCTCGTGGCCGCGGCGTGCCGCCTCCGCCATCATGGCGAAGGTGGTGTCCTTATAGGTCTTTATCGCGGGCAGAGGATCGAGGATGACGCCGAGTCTCATCCGGTACCTTCAGAAATCACGCGGGAATGCGCGCCAAGGATACGCCCGCGGGAAGCCGCCTTCCAGCTCAGAAGAGCAAGTTTGGCAGGAAGAGCGAGATCTGCGGGATGTAGGTGACGAGCACGAGGAAGACGACGAGCACCGACAGCCACGGGAGCGCTGCCCGAACCACTTCCAGTATTGTCATCTTGGTTATGCCCGCGGTCACGAACAGGTTCAGCCCAACCGGCGGGGTCACCATGCCGATCTCGAGGTTCACCACCATGATGATGCCGAGGTGCACCGGGTCGATGCCGAGCTGCATCGCGATCGGGAACAGGATGGGCGCGAGGATCAGGATGATCCCGGTCGGCTCCATGAAGTTGCCCGCGATGAGCAGCAGGACGTTCACGACGATCAGGAACGCCCATGAGGGCATACCCCACGCCAGGATCTGCTCGGCAATCGTCTGCGGGATGCGCTCCGTCGTGAGCACATGCGCGAAGAGCAGGGCGTTGGCGATGATGAACATCAGCATCACCGTCACCTTCCCCGCATCGACGAGGACCCTGGGGACGTCGCGCATGCCGATGTCACGATAGACGAACACCGCGATTAAGAACGCGTACACCGCCGATACCGCGGCCGCCTCGGTCGGCGTGAAGATGCCCCCGTAGATCCCGCCCAGGATGATCACGATCAGCAGTAGCCCCCAGAGCGAGTCCCGGCCAGCGACCAGCACTTCGCGCAGCGGCGCGCGCGGCTGGGGCTGGAGGTTCAGGACGCGGGCGCGAATGTAAATCGCGACCATCAGCATCAGGCCGAGCACGATGCCGGGAATCACGCCCGCCATGAAGAGCTTCCCGACCGACGTCTCGGTTGCCGCCCCGTACACCACCATCACGATCGAGGGCGGAATCAGGATGCCGAGGGTGCCGGCGTTGCATATGACGCCCGCGGCGAAAGGCTTCGGATAGCCCGCGCGGACCATCCCGGCGATGACGATCGAGCCAACCGCCACGACCGTCGCCGGCGAAGAACCCGACACCGCGGCGAACAGCATGCAGGCGAGCACCGACGCGATGGCGAGGCCGCCGCGCAGGTGGCCAACGCAGTCGATCGCGAACCGGATCATGCGGCGCGCCACGCCGCCGGTGGTCATGAACGCGCCGGCGAGGATGAAGTAGGGAATCGCGAGGAGGGTGAAGTGCTCGGAGGTCTCGAAGAGCTTCAGCGACAGCGAGGCGAGCGAGTCCTGGCCGAAGAACAGGATCGTGAGGAGGGACGAGAGGCCGAGCGCGACCGCGATCGGCATCCCGATGACCATGAAACCGAACAGCAGGACGAACAGAAAGGCGATGGTCACCGCTTCGTCTCCGCCCCGGACCCGCTTTCCGGCTCCTCGACCCGGTGCTTGAGCGCGTCGGCGGCCTCGTCACCGAGCAGGCGCGCCTCCTTGCCGGTCACGATCCGGTAGAGCACCTCCGCGAAGCGGTAGGCAAGCAAACCGAAACCGATGGGCAGCACGAGTCGCGGCACCCATTGCGGAATCGGGATGTCCTGCGCCAGGATCCCGATCTCGTACATCTTCGCGACGTACGTCCAGCCGCCGATGAAGACGATCACGGCATAGACGATGCAAAGAATGGCCGCGGCGGCGCCCACGATCTGCGCCGTACGCGGCTTCAACACCTTCACTAGCGCGTCCACGCCGATGTGCGAGCCGACCCGCACGCCGTAGGACATGCCGAGGAAGATCATCCAGGCGAAGAGGAACGTGACGAGTTCCAGCGCCCAGACGAAGCTGTAATTGAAGACATACCGGGCGACCACCTGCGAAAAGGAGATCAGCGTCATGACCGCCAGGAGGAAGGCGATGATGCCCTCCTCGAGGCGTCCGAACCAATCTCCCAGGCGCACCTGCCCGCTCCGGAGTCCGGTGTCTACTTGCGGACTGCTACGCTGTCACTCGCCGGCTTTCAGCGCGGATTGAATCAGTTCGGTGCCGATGCCCGACTCGAACTTCTTCCACACCGGCTGCATCGCTTTCTGCCACTCGGCGAGGTCCTGCTTGCTGAGCTTCTGGATCTTCGCCTTGCCTGCTTCCTCGATCTTCTTCTTGTCCGCCTCGTTGAGCTCGAGTGCAAGCTTGTTGGAGTAGGCGGTCGCCTCCTTCATGGCCTCGGCGAGGCCGGCGCGAACATCGGGAGGCAGACCGTCCCACCACTTGGCGTTCGTGACCACCATGTACTCGATGAGTCCGTGGTTGGTCTCGGCGATGGTCTTCTGCACCTCGAAGAATTTCTGCGAGAAGATGTTCGACCACGTGTTTTCCTGCCCGTCCACGACGCCGGTCTGGAGCGCCTGGTAGACCTCGCTGAAGGCCATCTTCTGCGGATTGGCTCCGACCGCGCGGAATTGCGCTTCGAGCACGTCGGACGACTGGATGCGGAACTTCAGGCCCTTGACGTCGGCGGGAACCGCCAGCTTGTCGCGATTGCTCGACAGCTGCTTCATTCCGTTGTGCCAGTACGCGAGTCCCTGGAGCCCCTTGCTCTTCATCGCGTTGAGCAACGCTTGGCCATCCGGACCTTCCTGAAACTTGTCCACGACCTCGATGCTCGGGAAGAGGAACGGCAGGTCGAAGACCTGCAGCTTCTTCGTGTAACGGTCGAACTTCGAGAGCGAGGGCGCGATGAGCTGCACGTCACCGAGCAGCAGCGCTTCCATCTCCTTCGCGTCGCCGAAGAGCTGTGAGCTCGGGAACACCTGCACGTCGACCTTGCCGGGAAGCTTCTTCTCGGCGAGTTCCTTGAACTTCAGGGCGCCCTGGCCTTTCGGTGTCTTCTCGGCCACGACGTGGCTGAACTTGATCACGATCGGCTGCTGAGCGAGCGCGATCGAAGACGCGCACAAGGCGAGCCCGGCAGCGATTGCGGTAAACCATTTCATGTGAAATCTCCTCCAGCTAAGACGTAAAGTTACGACGACAGTTGCAGGCGACGAACGCACGGAACGTCGGTGAATCTAGGCCCACGCGGACCTCGTGCGGCGCAATTCCCGCACAGACTTCTATCGACCTATTAGCACCCGTCGTCCGCATCGTCCGAAGAGCGCGGCGAGGATTCGCAAGGAACCTACCGATGTTCCCGGCCGATTAGTTTGCGGTAGATCAATTTCTGCGTGACTTGAAGGAATCTCACTCAAGTTGTCCGCTTGGGAAGTCCATCGTCAGGGCGACGGGCGAACGGTATGCAGGCGGCTATTTCGCCGCCGCCACCATGTAATCGACCGCGGCCTTGATGTCCGCGTCGGATAGCGCAACTTGCCCGCCCTTCGGCGGCATGGCGCCCTTGCCCTTTATGGAGCTGGTGTAGAGGGTTTCGATGCCCTGCTTGATTCGCGTCGCCCAGACCGCCTTGTCGCCGAACTTGGGCGCGCCGGCCACGCCGGCTTGATGACAAGCGATGCAAGCCTTGTCATAGACCGCCTTGCCGTCGCCCTTGCTCGCCGCGCCGCCTGCAGAGGCAGGGGGCGCCGGCAGCGCCGGCGCCGACGCCGCGGGGACGATCTTCCCGCCTCCCGACTCGAACATGTAGAGAATCGCCTTCCTGACCTCTGGATCGGTGAGGTCGGCGAGGCCGCCGCGAGCGGGCATCCCGCCATGCCCGCGGATCGCGGACAGCGTCACGGCCTCGAGTCCGCGCGCGATGCGCTTCGACCATGCAGCCTTGTCGCCGATCTTCGGCGCGCCGCCCTCGCCGGTGAGGTGACAGGTGCCGCAGGTCCCCTGGACAATCTGCTCGCCGGAACGCTCGCGCTCGACCGCGCCCCGGGCTGCCGACACTGCGGCAGGCTTGGCCTCGGCCGCCGGTGCCGCGGGTTCGGGGAAACTGGCCCCTGCCGCGTTCGCCATGTAGATGACCGCGCGAGCGATCTCCAGGTCGGAGAGGTTCGGATTCCCGCCCCGCGGCGGCATGCCGCGAATGCCGCTGATCGCGACCTTGACCATTGCATCGAGTCCTTCGGCGATGTGCCCCGCCCACGCGCGCTTGTCGCCGAACTTCGGTGCGTTGGCGACGCCGGTCTGGTGGCATGCCGCGCACGCGGATTTGTAGACTTCCTCGCCGGTCTGCGCCCCCGATGCGGCAGCACTTTCGCCAGCCTGGACGGCGACGTCCGCAACCGGCTTGATGCGCGCCGCAACGGCCTCCGGCGCGAGCACCGCTGGATCCGGCGCCCGCGTGCTCATGACTGCCTTGGTGACGAGAATGATCAGCACCACCGGCACCAGGAACGAGAGGAAGAGAATGGTGGCGAGCTGCCGCGGAGTCTTGATGAATTTCATTGGTTCTTCGGGTCGTGCGGCGTGGGCCGGAGGGGATTCGGGGAAATCGCGTAATTCACGCTCAGTGAATCGACGCGTGATCGCGGACGGAGCCCTGGATTATAGCCGCAGGCCGCAGCCGGGCAAAGCAGACACCTGCGCGAGGGTGCACGTGCGCCAGGGCCATGCGGTAGAATTCGCCGCGCCGCGAGCGCCCGTAGCTCAGGGGATAGAGTGTTGGCCTCCGAAGCCAAAGGTCGTGGGTTCGAATCCCTCCGGGCGCGCCAGCATCCTTCGCATCTTAAGGCCGGTCGTCCGCATGAATAGCGGGCAGGCCGCGTGCCGGACGAAGGCTCGCAAGGGTGACACGCCTCGGCGCGCGCAGCGCGCCGGTGTGAATCGCGCGCCGGTAGCCCGAACTGGCTAGGAAGTGCAGGGCGCTCAATAGCTCATTTGAGCCGAGCGCCTGCGCCGCACAGTGGGCAGACATTAAGAAGAAACCATAATAAAACAGTGAGTTGCTCAAGGTGGCTGGGTTATTAGCGGTGGAGATGATAGTTGACTGTTTTAGTCGGGAACTTTATAGTTGACCGTGCCTCTCAGGAATTGGGGAAAGGTTGCGAACCGAGGCCTTCCGGGCCTTTCGTCGACTGACAACCCTTCCGTAAACGCGACGTTTTCGGGCGATGCCGCCGGCGAGGCAAGTGCCCGGGACAAGAAAGGGACGAACCCATGCGACTCACGACCAAGGGACGTTTTGCAGTCACTGCGATGGTTGACGTGGCCATGCACGCCACGCAATCGCCCGTGCCGCTCACGGACATCTCCGCGCGCCAGGGCATATCGCTTTCGTATCTGGAGCAGCTTTTCAGCAAGCTGCGCCGCCGCGCGCTGGTGAAGAGCGCGCGCGGTCCGGGCGGCGGCTACCGCCTGGCACGGCCGATGAACGAGGTGACCGTCGCCGACATCATCATCGCCGTCGACGAGCCGATCGACGCGACGCAGTGCGGTGGCAAGGAGAACTGCCACGACGATCAGAAGTGCTTGACGCACGATCTCTGGGTGCGGCTGAACGACCAGATCTTCGAGTTCCTCCGCTCGGTGACGCTGGGCGAGCTCGTCGAGCAGCAGCGCGCGAGGCAGGCAAAGGTCGTCGAGCTCCGCGACCAGCGCATCGGGAAACGGTCGCAGTCCGAGCCCGTGGCGGCATGAGCCCGGACGGTATTTGCAGGTTGGGACGAAAAGCATGGCAATCACGCTGACCGAAAGCGCCGCGCAGCACATCAAGGCCTCGCTCGCCAATCGCGGCAAGGGCCTGGGGCTGCGCGTGGGAATCAAGAAAGTGGGCTGCTCCGGCCTCGCCTACACGTTCGATTTTGCGGACGAGGTCGGCGCGAACGACCTCGAGTTCGAATCGCACAGCACGAAGGTCGTCGTGGACAAGGGGTGCATCGGCTACCTTGACGGCTCGGTGCTCGATTTTCAGAAGAGCGGGTTCGGCGCCGCGTTCAAGTTCCGGAATCCGAACGCGAAGTCGGAATGCGGCTGCGGCGAGAGCTTCGGCGTCGAGTGAGTTGGACCACGCGGTGCACAGGCAGAGTGAGCGAATGGTGAGCAAATGAGCAGTACAGCGCTGCAAAATCTCATTGATCAACCGTACAAGCACGGCTTCGTCACCGACATCGAGTCGGAGACCGCGCCCAAGGGCCTTTCCGAGGACACGATCCGGCTCATCTCGCATAAAAAGAACGAGCCGGAGTGGTTGCTCGAGTTCCGTCTGACCGCATACCGGCACTGGCTCACCATGGTCGAGCCGCAGTGGCCGAACGTCCACTATCCGAAGATCGATTTCCAGAACATCAGCTACTACTCGGCGCCGAAGCCGAAGAAGAAGCTCGCCAGCATGGACGAGGTGGACCCGGAGCTGCTGCGCACGTTCGAGAAGCTCGGTGTGCCGCTCCACGAGCAGAAGGTGCTGGCAGGCGTCGCGGTGGACGTGATCTTCGACTCGGTGTCGGTCACGACGACCTACAAGAAGAAGCTCGCCGACGCGGGCGTCATCTTCGGTTCGATCTCGGAGGCGGTGCGGGACCATCCCGATCTCGTGCGCAAGTATCTCGGTACGGTGGTGCCCACTTCCGACAACTTCTACGCGGCGCTCAACTCGGCGGTCTTCACCGACGGCTCGTTCTGCTTCATCCCTAAGGGCGTGCGGTGCCCGATGGAGCTCTCGACGTACTTCCGGATCAACACGCAGGAATCCGGTCAGTTCGAGCGCACGTTGATCGTGGCCGAGGAAGGAAGCCACGTCTCCTACCTCGAAGGGTGCACCGCGCCGCAATTCGACACCAACCAGCTACACGCCGCGGTCGTCGAGCTGGTGGCGCTGGACAACGCCGAGATCAAGTACTCGACGGTGCAGAACTGGTATGCCGGCGACGAGAACGGGCGCGGCGGCATCTACAATTTCGTGACCAAGCGCGGGCTGTGCAAGGGCGCGGCGAGCAAGATCTCGTGGACCCAGGTGGAAACGGGTTCCGCGATCACCTGGAAATATCCGTCCTGCGTCCTGCTCGGCGACAACTCGGTGGGCGAGTTCTACTCGGTGGCGCTCACGAACCACATGCAGCAGGCCGACACCGGCACCAAGATGATCCACGTCGGTCGCAACACTCGCAGCCGGATCATCAGCAAGGGCATCTCGGCGGGTAAATCGAACAACAGCTACCGCGGCCTCGTGAAAATCGGGCCCAAGGCCGAGCGGGCGCGCAACTTCTCGCAGTGCGACTCGATGCTGATCGGCGACGCCTGCGGAGCGCACACCTTTCCGTACATACAGGCCCAGAACAACAGCGCGACGGTGGAGCACGAGGCGACCACGTCGAAGATCGGCGAGGACCAACTGTTCTATTTCGCCCAGCGGGGCATCGGTCCTGAAGAGGCGGTGTCGATGATCATCAACGGATTCGTGAAGGAAGTGTTCACGCAACTGCCGATGGAGTTCGCGGTGGAGGCGACGAAGCTGCTCGGCTTGAAGCTGGAGGGAAGTGTCGGATGAGAAATCCCGGCGGCAAGACGCTGCTCGAGGTGCGCGGCCTGAAGGCCACGGTGGCGGGCGTCGAGATCCTTAAGGGCATCGACCTCGCGGTCCACGCGGGCGAGGTTCACGCGATCATGGGGCCGAACGGCTCCGGCAAGAGCACGCTCGCCAAGGCGCTCGCGGGACACCCCGCGTACGAGGTGACGGGCGGCGAGGCGCGCCTCGACGGCCAGGACCTGTTCGGGCTCGCGCCCGAGGAGCGCGCTCGCGCGGGCCTGTTCCTGGGGTTCCAATACCCCGTCGAGGTGCCGGGCGTCACCAACGCGTCGTTCCTGCGGCTCGCCTACAACACGGCGCAGAGCGCGCGCGGCAAGGACGAGCTGGATCCGCTGGAGTTCGACGACTTCGTCCGCGAGAAGCTGAAGCTGCTCGAGATCGATCCGGCGTTTCTCGACCGGAGCGTCAACGACGGATTCTCCGGCGGCGAGAAGAAGCGGAACGAAATTCTGCAGATGGCGCTCCTCGAGCCGCGGCTCGCGATTCTCGACGAGACCGATTCGGGGCTCGACATCGATGCGCTGCGCGTCGTCGCCGGCGGCGTGAACACCCTGCATGCGCCGGACCGGGCGATCCTGCTCGTCACGCACTACCAGCGACTCCTCAACTTCATCGTTCCGGACTTCGTGCACGTCATGGCCGGGGGCCGCATCATCAAGACCGGAGACAAGAGCCTGGCGCTCGAGCTCGAGAACCGCGGTTACGACTGGTTGCTCGAAACGGGTCGCGCCGTGGCCGCCTGAGGGAGCCATGACCGAAAGCGCCGCAAAGAGCTATGCCGCCGCGCTCGCGCCGGGCGCCGGCACGCTGCCGGCCGGACCCAACGCCTGGCTCAATCGCCTGCGTGCGGACGCCCTCGAGCGTGCCAACGCGCTGGCGGTGCCGACGACCCGCGACGAGGACTGGCGGTTCACGGACCTCTCGCCCCTCTACAAAAGGGCGTTCGAGCCGGCGAGCGCACCGACCAACTTGCCGCGCGCGGCGATTGAGCAGCTGTTTGTGCCCGAGGCGGGCAACCGGCTCGTGTACGTGGACGGCCACTATGTGCCGGGGCTGTCGGCGATCGGTGCCGACCGGCTCTCGGTCGGCACCGTCCAGGACAGCATGCGCGGCGCGACGGGGCTGACCGAGGCCCATCTCACGCGGCTCGCCGGATTCGAAACGGATCCCTTTGTGGCGGTGAACACCGCTTACCTGCAGCACGGCGCCGTGATCGGCGCGCCGCGCGACTGCCGGGTCGAGCGTCCGGTGCACCTTTTGTTCGTGAGCACGCAGCCCGAGCGCGCCAGCTACCCGCGCGTGCTCGTCGTTGCGGACCGTGGCGCCGAGCTGACGTTCATCGAGGACTTCGTGAGCCTCGTCGATGGCGCGTACTTCGTGAACGGGGTGACGGAGATCGTGGCGGGCGAGAACGCGGGCGTGCGGCACGTCCGCGTGCAGCGTGAGAGCGAGCGGGCGTTTCACATCGCCACCTGCGGCGTCTCGCTCGCGCGGGACGCGCGGTACGTGTCGCAGAGTGTGTCGTTCGGTGGCCGCATCTCGCGGTTGAACCACAACGTGCACCAGGCCGGCGAGGGAACCGACTGCGAGCTCGACGGCCTGGCCCTCGTGGGCGGACGGCAGCTCGCCGACACCCACAGCTCGATCGACCACGCGCAGCCGAACGGGCGCAGCCGCCAGCGTCACAAGTGCATTGTGGACGACGCGGCGCACGCGGTGTTCAACGGCCGGATCGTCGTGCGGCGGGGCGCCCAGCGGACGGACTCGTCCCAGTCGAGCCGCAACCTGCTGCTCACCGGAAGAGCGCACGTCGACACTAAGCCGCAGCTCGAGATCTTGGCCGACGACGTGAAGTGCGCGCACGGCGCAACCGTCGGTCAGCTCGATCCCGAGCAGATCTTCTATTTGCGGACCCGCGGCCTGAGCGAGGCCGCGACGCGGAACCTGCTGACCTATGCCTTTGCCGCGGAGATCGTCGACCGGATCCCGGTTGCGACGCTCCGCGAGCGGCTCGAGGAGCTGGTAACCCGACGGACGCAGCGGACGCAGGCGGGGGCCTGACGCGATGAGCGCGCTTCCGGTTCAGGCCCCGGCGGACGTTCTCGTCCCGCCGTTCGACGTCGAGCGGGTACGCGCCGACTTCCCGATCCTCGGCGAAGTGCGCGTGAACGGAAAACCGCTCGCGTATCTCGACAACGGGGCGTCCTCGCAGATGCCGCGGCAGGTGATCGACCGGCTGGTTCGCTACCAGACTCGCGAGCACGCCAACATTCATCGCGGGGTGCACTACCTCTCGGCGACCGCGACTGCCGCGTTCGAGGCCGCGCGCGCCACGGTGCGTCGCTTCCTGAACGCGGGGGAAGACCGGGAGATCGTCATCACGTCGAATGTCACCGACGCGATCAATCTCGTCGCGCACGGGTACGGCAGGGCTTTCATCGGTGCGGGGGACGAGATCATCATCACTCATCTCGAGCACCACGCGAATATCGTGCCGTGGCAGATGCTCTGCGAGGAGAAGGGCGTGAAGCTCCGCGTCGCCCCGATCAACGACGCGGGCGAGGTGATCATGGAAGAGTTCGAGAAGCTCTTCAACCCGCGCACTCGCTTCGTCTCCGTCACCCATGTCTCGAATGCGCTCGGCACCATCAACCCGGTGCGCGAGATGATCGAGATTGCGCACCGTCACGGCGTCCCGATCATGATCGACGGCGCGCAAGCGGTTCAGCACATGGCCGTCGACGTGCGGGCGCTCGACTGCGACTTCTATGCGTTCACCGGCCACAAGGTGTTCGGCCCGACCGGGGTCGGCGTGCTCTACGGGAAGGCCGCCCTGCTCGAGAACATGCGACCGTTCCGCGGCGGCGGCGACATGATCCTGTCGGTCACGTTCGAGAAGACGACCTTCAATGTGATCCCCTACAAGTTCGAGGCCGGGACGCCGCCGATCGCGCAGGCAATTGCGCTCGCCGCGGCGCTCGACTACGTGAAAGAGGTCGGACTTGACCGGATCGCCGCGTACGAAGCGGAACTGCTGCGCTACGCGACCGAGACGCTGCGCGCGATTCCCGACGTGCGGATCATCGGGACGGCCCGGGAAAAGGCCTCGGTGCTCTCGTTCAACGTGGGAGACGTCCATCCGCACGACGTCGGCTCGCTCTTGAACGACGACGGCGTGGCGGTGCGCACCGGACACCATTGCGCCCAGCCCGTGATGGCCCGCTTCGGCGTGCCCGCCACGGCGCGCGCCTCCTTCGCGTTCTACAACACGCTGGCCGAGGTGGACCAGCTCGCTGCGTCGGTCCGCCGGGTGCAGAAGCTGTTCGCCTGAAACCAAGAGACATGGACAGCACCCAGCTCTATCAGGAGATCATCCTCGACCACAACAAGAAGCCCCGCAACTGGGGCAAGGTCGAGGGCTGCACGCATCAGAGCGAGGGGCTCAACCCGCTGTGCGGGGATCACATCTGGGTGACGCTTAAAGTGGTCGACGACGCGATCGAGAGCGCCGCCTTCGAGGGAACGAGCTGCGCGATCTGCAAGGCTTCGGCCTCGATGATGACCAGCGCCGTAAAAGGCAAGACGCTCGCGGACGCCGAGGCTCTGGTGCGGGAGTTTCGCGACATGGCGACCGGAAAGCTCGATATCGCGGCGGGCACGCACCGCCTCGGACGGCTCACGGTATTTGCCGGCGTCAAGGATCTCCCCTCGCGCGTGAAGTGCGCGATTCTCCCCTGGCACACCCTGCACGCGGCGTTTGCGCAGGAAGCAACCATTTCCACGGAGGGCGAGCACGATCCCTTCGCCAACGCCTGATCGACATGCCAAAGATCGCAGAAATCGAGCCGACACCCAACCCGAGCGCGCGCAAGTTCGTGCTGCGGGAGCCGCTGACCTACGGCGTCTCGCGCTCGTACGAGAGCGCGGATGCCGCAAAGGGCGACCCGTTGGCGGAAGCGCTGTTCGCGATCCCGCATGTGACGAGCGTCTTCTATGTGGACACGTGGATCACCGTGACCCAGGATGGTGGGGCGGAGTGGAGCGACCTCGCGCGCCAGGTCGCGGTGCCCATTCGCGAGGCGCCGACCGCGGCGGAGCGCACGGCCGAGTTTCTCGCGAACGACGACAGCCCGCACGCGCAAGTGACGCCGGTGGACGAGCTGTCCGCCGAAGACGCGCAGAAGCTCGAGATGATCGAGATGGTGCTCGACCAGCAGGTGCGGCCCTATCTCCGCGGCGACGGCGGCGACGTGCATATCCTAGGTCTCGATGGCAACCAGCTGAAGCTTCACTACCAGGGCGCGTGCGGCGGCTGTCCGAGCGCGTTCTCGGGCACGCTGTCGGCCATCGAGCACATGGTTCGCGAGATCGATCCAGAGCTCCAGGTCGTGCCGGTGTGAGCGACTGGGTGCCGGTCTGCCCGGCCGCCGAGCTCGGGCCGGGCGAGCATCGCGTCGTGGACGTCGACGGCACGCAAGTGGCCGTATTCAATCTCGACGGCGCGTTCCACGCCATCGAGGACGTGTGCACGCACGACGGCGGACAACTCACGGGCGGCACCGTGGAAGGCGCCGAGATCGTCTGCCCGCGCCACGGGGCGCGATTCTGCATCCGCACCGGCGAGGCCCTGACCGCACCGGCTTATGAGCCGACTGCAGCGTTGCCGGTGCGCGTTGCGGACGGCATCGTCGAGGTGCGCGACGATCGCTGGGACTAGGCACGGCGTCAAACTCCCTGCGACGTAGAAGCGATCGCAGAATCGTTTGCACCAGCAAAGGAGGGGATCTACAAGGGGCTTGCCCCTTGTTCGTCCGGGGATATACAAGGGGGATGCCCCCTTGTTAGACGACGCTCAAATGATCCACTCGTGGCCGCAGCGCTTGCACTGCACGCGCAGCCACGCGGCTTCCGTATCGTCTCCCTTGCTGACCCCCCGCTCGTCGTAGGCGGGGTGTGCGATGCGACTCGCGTCGGTCACCCTGAGTAATCCGTAGGTTGCGCACTTCGCGCAGGTGGCCTTGTTGGCAAGTCGCTGGGCCCGCGCCATCACCACGGCATAGCGATTGAAAGCCGCCACGGCAGCCACACCGCTCGCCGCCCCGACGAGCAGCAACACGATCCCGCGCAAGATGCTGTCGCGGTTGCTGATCCCCTCGATGCACGCGAGGACCACGAAAGCGAGGAGAAAGCAGGTGATCAGGTACAGGTGGCTCTCGATGAGCTGGCGCTCGTACCAGCTCCGGAATCCGCGCTTGCCGACCTGTTTCGCAAGCTGCATGGCCGTCTCGTCGAGGGTGACGCGCACGATTGTACGCGCCCGCCCCGCCTCGCGCCCGTCGCCGCTGCGACCCTTAGCCGGGTGATAAGCTGCGCGACAGCGCGTGTCGGCGGCGCCGGCCGCCTGCGGTCGCGCGCACCGGACGACAGGAGGCTTCGATGAGAGTCGTGCAGGCATTGCTCTGGGCGACCGCGAGCAGCATGGCCGTCGCGGGAGGGTCGAATTACGGCATCACACCGGGCGCGAAGGACATCGCGGGCAAGGTGACCGAGTGGCCGGTGCCGACGCCGGAGTTCGCGCGCGATCCGGCGCCGGGGCCGGACGGCAGCATCTACATCGCGGTGATGAACGGCAACAAGATCGCCCGCTTCGACGTCAAGACCCGGACGTTCAAGGAGTGGGACCTGCCGCGCGGCGCGCATCCGCACGGCTTGCTGGTGGCGCCGGACGGTCACGTCTTCTACACCGGCAACCGCAACGGGACGATCGGGGAGCTCGATCCGCGGACCGGGAAGATCGTGAGCCACAAGACGCCTTCCGGCGGAGGGGGCCCGCACACGATCGTGGTCGATGCGGCGGGCATCCTGTGGTTCACCGGGCAGAGCGGCGGGTATCTGGGCCGCCTCGACCGTGCGACCGGGCGGATCACCGAGTACCCGATGCCCGGCGGCCCTTACGGATTGACGGTCGACCAGGCGGGCAATGTCTGGGTCTGCCGGATGGGCGCCGACAAGCTCGGGAAGCTCGACCCGAAGACGGGCGCGATCACCGAGCTCGCGATGGGATTCGGTTCGCGCCCGCGGCGCATCGCGACCGCCCCGGACGGCATGCTGTGGGTCGCGCTCTACGGCAACGGCAAGCTCGCGCAGGTCGATCCCGTGGCCGGCAAGATCGTCCGCGAGCTCGACATGCCTGCCGGGGCGGACGGCGGACCCTACGCGGTGACGGTGGATGGCGCGGGCCGGGTGTGGGCCAACGAGATCAAGACCGACACCGTCGCGGTGCTCGACCCGAAGACCGCCCGGTTCCGCGTGATCGATCTGCCTTCGACGAACACCGGCATCCGCAAGGCGATCATCGACGCCGACGGTCGCTACTGGTACATGGCCAGCCACATCGGGAAAATAGGCGTGATCGAGTGAGGGTCAGGTCGCACAGCGCTAGGTGCGCCTAGCTCTCGCGGCAGCGACCCGCCGCGCCGGCGCCTCGGCGCTCTGCGCCGCCTCTTCGCGGATCCACTTCTCGAACGCGTCGACGTCCGGGTTCCCGAGCGAGCGCCGGCTGCGCAGAAGGTAGAAGCTGCGCGGCGAGGCGATCGTGCGCGCGAAAGGCGTGACGAGCTTGCCGGATCGCAGCAGGTCGCGCATGAGCGGCGTGCGGCCCAGTGCGACGCCCTGGCCTTCCACCGCGGCGCTGACGAGCTGATCGTAGTGACTGAAGTGCAGTGATCCGGCCGGCTTCATGTCCGGAATCCCGGCCGCCTCCAACCACTGCGCCCACACGAGCCACGGCGTGGCGGGCAGATTCTCGACGTGCAGCAATACGTGGTGGCGCAGATCCTCGGGCCGCGCGAGCGGGCGTGCAGGATCTCGCGCGAGCGCCGGGCTGCAGACTGGAAACACCTCCTCGCCGAAGAGCCTCGTCGCGCCGGGCGTACCCTCGGCGCGCGAATAGCGCACGGCGACGTCGATGCCGGCGCGTTCGAGATCCTGGATCTCGTTGCTGGCGGCGATGCGGACGTCCACGCCGGGGTGGGCACGCGTGAACCCGGCGAGGCGCGGGATCAGCCAGAGCGAGGCGAACGAGAGCGACGTGGTGACCGTCAGCCTGGGCCCGGCCTGCGACGCGCGCAGCCGGCCCACGGCCACATGCAATCGCTCGAGGGCCTCGACGGCGGCCGCGTAGAGCGCCTGCCCGCGCTCGGTGAGCAGCAGCGCGCGGTGCCGGCGCTCGAACAGCTCGAACCCCAGGCGCTCCTCGAGCAAGGCGATCGATCGGCTCACTGCCGACTGGGTGAGGTGCAGCTCGGCCGCCGCGCGGGTGAAGGAGAGATTTCGCGCCGCGGCCTCGAACGCCTCGAGCCGGTCGAGCGGGGGTAGGTCGAAACGTTTTCCCTGCATTCCTGTTGCGCATGCAAAGCATGCAAAATCATCGTTTGAGGCGGCGTCAGGAGCGGGCGCAAAGTACGACTCAATCCTAGCAGAGATCGGCGAAAAAATGGTCGTTGATCTGGATGCACGTGGATCATGCAAGCAAGGAGTCGAACATGGACATTCGTGGCACACCCCATCTGGTACACCTGACCGGCGCGCTCCCGGACTCCCGCGTCCTGCGGTTGCCGGTCGGGCGCGGTCACCGGATTGCCAGCCTGAGCGGCGACGTCTGGATCACAGAGGAGGGCCGCCAGGACGACGTCATCTTGCGCGCCGGCGAGGCGATCATGCTCCAGTCGCCCGGTACGGCACTGGTGATGGCGTTCAGCTCGGCCGACGTCGAGGTCGTTCCCCCGCCCGCTCCGGAGGATCTGTCGGCCACCTGGAGCGACGCGGTCGAGCACTTCGCTGATTACGAGCGCGCCGCCCGGCGGATGCGCGCCGAAGCGTTCCACCACGTGATCGCGGCGATCGGCTGCAATCTGCGTCGCATCGGGCACCGGATCGTCGCCGCGCTGGGCGGCACGCCGGCGCCGCAGAATCCCTGCCGCGGCGCCGCGTAGGTCAGGCAGGGCCGGCTTCGGTCAGGTGAGGTCGGGCGGCCGCCGCCGCCCGACCTGCGTCGCCTGCTCGAAGGCGTGGGCGAGTTGCAGCACGCCGAAGTCGTCGCGGAATCGCCCGACGATCTGGATCCCGACCGGCAGGCCCGCGTCGCTGAAGCCGCACGGCACCGAGATGGCCGGATGTCCGGTCACGGTGATCGCATAGCAGGTCTTGAGCCATTCGATGTAGTTGTCCAGGTGCACGCCGCCGATCTCAGTCGGGTATTCCACCTCGATCGGAAACGGGAGCACCTGCGCGACCGGGCACAGCAGAAACTGGTGGCGCTCGAAGAACTGCCGCGCACGATGATAGATCTCGGTGCGGAGCATCTCGGCGCGGGCGATCTCCTCTTGTGTGAGCCGCAGCCCCGCCTCGATGTTCCACACCACCGTGGCCTTGATCTCGTCGCGATGCTCCGCGAGGAGCGGCGCGTAGCGTTGGGCGAACTGATGGGCGCGCAGGACGTGGAACGCCTCGGTGGCGCCCGAAAGATCGGGCTCGTCCTCTGCGACGACGCATCCGAGCTCCGCGAAGACGTGGCGTTGCGCTTCGAGCACTTTCGTGACGAGCGGGGCCACCGGCGCTCCACCGAGATCGCGGCTCCATGCGACCCGTACGCCCTTGAACTCGCGCCCGAGCGGGCGCGCGAAGATCTCGCCCGGCTCGCTGAGCGAGATGGGTGAGCGCGCGTCGGGTCCCGATAGCGCGGCGAGCATGAGCGCCGTGTCGCTGACCGTGCGCGCGAGCGGTCCGTACACCGAGAGCGAGGCCCAGGCGTTGGCGGTGGGCCAGATAGGCACCCGGCCGACGCTGGGACGCAGGCCCACCACGTTGCAGAAGCTCGCGGGATTGCGCAGGCTCGCGCCGAGGTCCGAGCCCTCGGCGACCGGCACCATGCCACTCGCGACGGCGGCGGCGGCGCCGCCGCTCGAGCCGCCGCACGTGCGAGTCGGGTCGTAGGGATTGCGCGTCACGCCGAACACGCTGTTGAACGTCTGCGCGCCGGCGCCGAATTCCGGTGTGTTCGTCTTGCCGAGAATGGTCGCGCCGGCCGCCTTCAAGCGCTCGACGACGAGCGCATCCTGCTCGGGCACGTTATCGCGATAGACCAGCGAGCCGAAGGTGGTACGCACGCCCGCCGTCGGGACGAGATCCTTGACGGCGGTCGGCAAGCCGGCCAGCAGCCCCGCCGGCTCGCCGCGGCCCAGCGCCTGATCGGTGCGCTGCGCGGCCGCGCGGGCCAGCTCGGGCACGCAGGTCACGATCGCATTCAGCGTCGGATTGGTGCGCGCGATCCTGGCGAGATGCGCGTCGAGCAGCTCGGTTGCGGAGACGGCCCGCGTACGCACGAGGCGCACGAGCTCGGTCGCGTCGCGGTCGCAGAGATCGGAGTCTGGCATGTGGTCGAAGCGGGATGACGCGATTGACGGCGGAACGGTGGCGGAGACGCGCTCAGCCGAGCCGTCGGGACCTTAGCACAGCGAGAGGTGCCGCGCTGTGCGCGCGCCGCGCTAGCGGATGAAGACGATGACTGCGAGGATGATGACGACCGTGGCGCCGATGGCGAAACGCCGACCGATGCGCCGCATCCGCTCGCGCGCCCGGCGCGACTCGCGTTGCTCCTCCTCCATCGCGGCGGCGACCCGCGCCCATTTCTCCTCGACCGCGATCTTCACCTTGGGCGCGGCGTCGCGCGCGGCCGGATGGCTCCAGCCGTCCACGGTCGGCTGGTCGATGGGGGTCGTGGGGTTCGTCGGCGCGCGCGCGCGCGACGGCGCAGCGGAGCCCCTCCCGGGGGCTTTGTTGGAATCCTTGCGCGGGATCGCCGGAACTGCGGACCCCTGGGGCCCCGGGCGCGCTGGCGCGGGTTTGCGCGCCGCGAGCTCGCGCAGCGCAGCGTCGATGAGCGCCTGCTCCTTGTCCTTGAGATCGGGCTTTCTCTTCATCACATGAGCACCACGTCGAATTGTTCGGTGTTGTAGCTCGTCTCGACCTGCATGGAGACGGGTTTGCCTATGAAATCCGAGAGCATCGCGAGGGACTGCGACTCTTCCTCGAGAAAGAGATCGATCACGGCCTGCGAGCCGAGGATGCGATATTCGCGCGCGCTGAACTGGCGCGCCTCGCGCAGGATCTCGCGCAGGATCTCGTAGCACACGGTGCGCGCGGTCTTGATCTCGCCGCGGCCGGCGCACGTCGGGCAGGGCTCGCAGAGCACGTGCGCGAGGCTCTCGCGGGTGCGTTTGCGGGTCATCTCGACCAGCCCGAGCGCGGTGAATCCGTTCACGGTCATCTTTGTCCGGTCACGCGCGAGCGCCTTGCGGAACTCGGCGAGCACCGCCGCGCGATGTTCCTCGCCCGCCATGTCGATGAAGTCGATGATGATGATGCCGCCCAGGTTGCGCAGCCTGAGCTGGCGCGCGATGACCTGCGCCGCCTCGAGGTTCGTCTTGAAGATCGTGTCGTCGAAGTTGCGCAGGCCGACAAAGCCCCCGGTGTTCACGTCTACCGTCGTGAGCGCCTCGGTCTGGTCGATGATCAGGTAGCCGCCGGATTTCAGGTCGACGCGCCGCGCCAGCGCCTTTTCGATCTCCTCCTCGACACCGTAGAGGTCGAAGAGCGGCCGCTCGCCGGTGTAGTGCTCGATCCTTGAAAGCACGCGCGGCACGTAATCCCGCGCGAACTCCTGGAGCATGACGAAGTTCTCGCGCGAGTCGACGATGACTCGTCCGGTGTGGTCGTCGGCGAAATCGCGCAGCACACGCTGTGCGAGCGACAGATCCTGGTAGAGGAGCGCGGGCGCGGTAGCCGTTGCCGCGCGGGACTGGATGTCGCTCCAGATCCGTTTCAGGTACTGGATGTCGAGCGCGAGGTCCTCCTCGCCGGCCGACTCGGCCATGGTGCGGATGATGTACCCGCCCGTCTCCCCCTCGGTCAATCGCCTTTCGAGCTTTTCCTTGAGGAGCTTGCGATCGACCTCGTCCTCAATGCGCTGCGAAACGGCGATATGCGGATCGCGCGGCAAGTGCACCAGCAGCCGGCCGGCGACCGAGACCTGCGTCGAGAGGCGCGCGCCCTTGCCGCCGATGGGATCCTTGAGCACCTGCACCATGAGCGGCTGACCCTCGGACAAGATCCGCTCGATGGGTTTTTGCGTGTCGCCGTTGCCGCGCTGCTCCCAGATGTCCGCGACGTGCAGGAACGCGGCGCGATCCAGGCCGATGTCCACGAACGCCGACTGCATGCCCGGGAGCACCCGCTCGATGCGCCCCATGTACAGGTTGCCGACCAGTCCGCGGTTGGCGGCGCGCTCGACGTGCAGCTCCTGGACCACGCCGTTCAGGACCACCGCGACGCGCGTCTCCTGCGGCGTGACGTTGATCAAGATGTCCTCGGTCATGCGCGGCCCTGAAACTTCCGCAGCAGGACGGCGGTCTCGTAGAGCGGCAACCCCATCACTCCCGTGTAGCTGCCGAGGATCTCCGGAATGAACACCGCAGCCCGCCCCTGAATCGCGTAGCCGCCGGCCTTGTCGTAGGGCTCGCCCGTATCGACGTATTGCTGGATCTCGGCCTCTTCCAGCGCGCGGAAACGCACCACGTTGTCGTTGACGATGCCTTCCTCGACGGTGTCCAGGCGCACCGTCACCGCGGTCAGCACGCGATGCTCGCGCCCCGAAAGCTCCTTCAGCATGGCCACCGCTTCGTGGCGGTTGGCGGGTTTGCCGAAAATGGTCGAGCCCAGGCACACGGTCGTGTCGGCCGCGAGCACCGGCAGGCGCGGGAGGCCGCGCTGCACGATGCGCATCCAGCCGGTGTCGGCCTTCTCGTGCGCCACGCGCTGAACGTATTCCGCCGGGGACTCGGCTTCGTGCACGGCTTCGTCCACATCGGGCCCGCGCGACCAGTGCTCGCGCAGCAGCAGGACCTCGAACGCGACGCCGATCTGCTTCAGCAGTTCGCGCCGGCGCGAGCTCCGCGATGCGAGATAGACCTTGGCGAAGGGTGGCGGCATGGCTCGTGTCCGGCTCCCGGTCAGGACCCCTATTCTCGGTGATACGGGTGGTTGTCGAGTATGGAAAGTGCCCTGTAAAGCTGCTCGCAGAGCACTACACGTGCCAGCCCGTGTGGAAGAGTGAAGCTCGATAGCCGCATGGTCAGGGCGGCGGAGCGCTTGAGCTCCGGGGCGAGGCCATCCGGGCCCCCGATCAGGAACGCGAGATCCTCGCCCCCGGTGAGCCAGGATTCGAGCTTGCCAGCCAGCTCGGCAGTGGTCAGCGTCCGGCCGCGCTCGTCGAGCGCCACACACCGGCTCCTGGCGGGCAAGGCGGCGCGAATCCGGTTGGCCTCCGCGGCCAGCATCTGCGTGACCGAGCGCGTCGGGCGACGCGGCTCCGGCCGGATCTCCACGAGCTCGATGCGCGCCCTTCGCGGCGTGCGCCGCGCGTAATCCGTGAACGCGGCGTCAACCCAGCCGGGCATCCGACTGCCCACTGCGATGACGAGCAATTTCATGCGATAGGGGGAGACCGGTCGGGCGCGACGCGCACCCGACCGCGTCTCGCGTCACGAGGCGGTGGCGCTCGTGTTTCGGGCCTTGGCCGGTCCCCGTCTCGCGCGCGGCTTGGGCTCGCCCCACAGCTCCTCGAGGTTGTAGTACTCGCGCGCCGCGGGTTGCATGATGTGCACCACGATGTCTCCCAGGTCCACGAGGATCCAGTCGCTGTCCGGCCCGCCCTCGGTGCCGTAGACTCGCTCGCCGAGGGCTTTCAGCCGCTCGTTCACGTTGCCCGCGAGGGCCCTGCCCTGGCGGGCGGAATCGGCGCTTGCAATGATCACGCGATCGAAAAGTGCGGTGAGGTGGGTGACGTCGAAGGCCGCGATGTCGCGCGCCTTGATGTCCTCGAGTGCGGCAATGACCGCTTTCTGTTTCTTGCGAATATCCAAACCTGCGGTGTCTCCTGTATTTATCTGTACAACCTGTGCGCCCCAATATAAGCCAACACGCTTTGCGGAAGCAAATAGCGCGCGCTCGTGCCGCGCCTGATGCGCTCGCGCAGATCGGTCGCGGAGATGTCGAGCGGCGTCGTGGAGAACGTCATGATGGCGCCGGCTGCCGCGCCGCGCGCGGCATCGGGCGAGGCGGAGCGGCGCGCGTACTCGAGGGCGAGGCCCGACACCATCGTCTGCGCGGACAGCTCGAAGCCGGGCCGCTCGCCGACGGCGAAGTGAGCGAGCGCGAAGAGCTCGGTCCACGACCGCCACGTCGGCAGCGAGAGGAACGAATCCATCCCCAGTATCATCACCAGCGGCCGATTCGCGCCGAGCTCCGCGCGTAATCGCTTGAACGTGTTGATCGTGAAGGTCGGCTCCGACGTCCGCGTCTCCGCGACGTCGAGCGTGAAGCGCGGCTCGCCGGCAATGGCGAGACGCACCATCTCGACGCGATGCATGGGGATCGTTGTCGGAGTGTCCCGGTGGCCCGGATAGCCGGAGGGCACCCAACGCACGGTGTCCAGGCCGAACGCCTCGATCGCCTCGACCGCGAGCCGCAGGTGCCCGAAGTGCACCGGATCGAACGTTCCGCCCATGAGGCCGAGCGGCCCCATCACAGTTTCCTCTGTATCGCAGCCGGCAGGTGGGTGACGCGCTGCATCTCGGGATCTTCGAAAAGCGCGGGATCGTCGAGGTAGGCGAGCAGCATCGGCGTCGCGTCGCCGCCCCAGAAGAGCTCGCCGTCGACGGCGAACGTCGGGACGCCGAAGACGCCCGCCGCGTTGGCCGCCTCGCCGTTCGCGCGCAGCTGCGACTTCACTTCGGGCGCATTGCAGAGCGCGTCGGCGTCGGCTACCGAGAGCCGCGCGCACAGGGCGGACCACTCTTCACCGGGCGAGCGGCCCTCTTTCCAGATGAAATCGAAGATCGTCTGCACGACGTCGACGCCGCTCCCGAGCCCGACGGTCAGGCGCAGCGCCTGCAGCGGATTGAACGGATGCGCGGGCGGGAAGCGGAGCGCGACGCCGAGCTCGCGCGCCCGGAACAGCACGTATCGATAGCTGAAGGTGCGCTTGGTCGGGAGCTCCGCCGGACCCTTGTGGCTCCAGTGCGCCAGGATCCCGCCGAAGACGACCGGCTTCAGCGCGACATCGGCGCGCCGGAAGAGCCCCGGGTGCGTTGCGAACTGGAGGTACGAGAAAGGCGAGATGTAGTCGAAGTACCAGCTGATCCGGGAAGCGCTCATCACGGCGGATGCGTTATGCGCGCACCTGCCCTGCGCCGAGCACCACCCACTTCTGCGAGGTCAGCCCCTCGAGGCCCACCGGTCCGCGGGCATGCAGCTTGTCGGTCGAGATGCCGATCTCCGCTCCGAGGCCGTACTCGAAGCCGTCGGCAAAGCGCGTCGAGGCGTTCCACATCACCGAGCTCGAGTCCACCTCGCGCAGAAAGCGCCGCGCGCGCGCCTCGTTCGCCGTCACGATGGCGTCGGTGTGCTGCGAGCCGTAGCGGGCGATGTGGGTCATTGCCTCGTCGACGTCCTTGACCACCCGGATGGCGAGAATCGGCGCGAGGTACTCGGCGTACCAGTCCGCCTCGGTCGCGGGATTCATGTCGGCGAAGAGCGTCCGCGCGCGCTCGTCGCCGCGCAGCTCGACGCCCTTCTCGCGATAGATCCTGCCGAGCCGCGGCAGCACCTCGGCGGCGACGTCCTCGGCGACCAGCAGCGTCTCCATCGTGTTGCAGGTGCCGTAGCGCTGCGTCTTCGCGTTGTCCGCGATGCGCACCGCCATGTCCAGGTCGGCGTCCGAGTCGATGTAGACGTGGCACACGCCGTCGAGGTGCTTGATCATCGGGATGCGTGACTCGGCCGTCACGCGCTCGACGAGGCTCTTGCCGCCGCGCGGCACGATGATGTCCACGAATTCGTTCATGCGCAGGAGCTCGCCGACCGCCGCGCGATCGGTCGTCTCGACCACCTGCACGCCGTCCTCCGGCAATCCCGCCTCGCGCAGCCCGGCGCGCACGCACGCGGCGATCGCCTGGTTGGCACGGATCGCCTCCTTGCCGCCGCGCAGGATCGCGGCGTTGCCCGATTTGACGCAGAGCACGGCCGCATCCGCGGTGACGTTCGGCCGCGATTCGTAGACGATCCCGATCACGCCGAGCGGCACGCGCATCCGGCCGACCCGGATGCCGGTCGGCTGCTCGCGCAACTCGCTCACCTCCCCGACCGGATCGGGCAGGCGCGCCACTTCCTCCACGCCTTCCGCCATGGCCTCGACGGACTTGGCGGTCAGCGTGAGGCGGTCGACCAGGGCGGGGTCGAGGCCGACCTTCCGGGCGTCGGCGACGTCCTCGGCATTGGCCGCCAGGATCGCCTTGCAGTCGCGCCGGATCGCGGCCGCGATCGCGCGCAGCGCGCGGTTCTTCGCGTCCGTGCCGGCCCGCGCGAGCGCGTGCGAGGCCGCGCGGGCCCGTCGTCCGACGTCCCGCATGTACCCGGCGATATCCACGATGTCGCGATGCATGGGCGAATATGTTACTCCACCGGTCGCGCCCTGGATTCCGGGGGGCGTCTCAACGGGCGAACCGCATGCCGAGCTGCAGGAGCTCGTCCCAGGTATCGCCGTCCGCCACGCCCTTCGCCACGCGGTCTATGTGGGCCGCCTGCGCGAGCGCGTCTGCGAGATCCGCATCGCGCATGCGGGTCGCCGCCTGCGCAACGACCCGCTGGCGCGCGTCGCCCCAGATGCGCTCGCCGCGGAAAGTATCTTGATCGCGGCGACCCGCCGCCCGGCCGGCCCGCAGCTTATGCACCGCGCGCACGTCCTCGGTCATGACCCAGAGCACCCGCAGCGGCGGCTCGCCTTCGCCCGCCAGCCCGTCGAGCACGCGCGCGAGGCGGGCGATGTCACCGCCGAGCATCGCCTCGGTGAGCTGGTAGACGTTGAAACGCGCGACGTCCAGCACCGCGTCGCGCACCTGGTCGAGCGTGAGCTCGCCCTCCGGGTGGAGGAGGCCGAGCTTGCGAATCTCCTGGTGCGCGGCGAGCAGATTTCCTTCGACGCATTCGACGAGAAACTCGATCGCCTCGGTGCCGGCGCGCTGTTTCTGGCGGGCGAGCCGCGCGGCGATCCATTGCGCAAGCTTCGCGCGCTCGACCGGATACACGTTCACCACCGCTCCGGATTCGCTCAATGCGCCGAACCAGGCAGACCCCTGCCCTTGCCGGTCGAGGCGCGGCAGCGTGACCAGCGTCGTCGTGTCGGGCGGCAGGCTCCGGCAGTGCGCTTCAATCGCAGCGGCGCCGTCGGCACCCGGCTTGCCCGACGGGATGCGCAGCTCGATCAGCTTCTTTTCGCCGAAGAGCGACATTCCGGCCGCGCTCATCGCGAGTTGCGACCAGTCGAAGCCCCGCTCGTGGAGCAGCACCTCTCGCTCGGTGTGCCCGCTTGCGCGCGATGCCGCGCGCACCGCGTCCGCCGCCTCGAGCGCAAGCAGCGGCTCATCGCCGTGGATCACGTAGAGCGCGCGCACGCCACGCGCGAGATCGGCGTCGAGCTGGTCGCCGCGCAGCTGCATCGGCGCGCTACTCGGCGGGCGGTCTTGCGGCGGCGAGCCGCCGCATGATGAGCTGCACCATGTCCTGGCGCATCTCCCGGTAGATGAGCTCCGCTTCCTCTTCCTTGGCGAGCACCTGGTCGTTGAACGTGATGGGTCGCCGCAGGACGATCTGGCTCGACGGGATGTACTCGGGGCCCTTGGGCGAGTACACCCTGAACGCGACCCGATAGCGAAGCTCGTATTCGGTCACCTGGCCCCGCGAGTTGAGCGACAGGATCAGCCGCTCGCGTCCCTCGCTCTGCAGCGCCAGGACGGCCTGCGGACTATCGGTCTGCGGGACCACCTTGGCGTTGGTTCCCGAGGTGATGTTCCGCTGCAGCTCGATCGCGAGCGGGGTCTCGCTCGGGACGCTGATCGTATCGAAGGGCAGCGACGCCGTCCCGCGCAGCTGGAAGCCGCAGCCGACGGCGAGCGCGGCGACGAGGAGCGGCAGGGCGACGCGCGAGAGCCGGGGCAGCGCCCGGTGGAAGATGCTGTCACGGCTCATGGTTGCCTCCCCCCGAAATCAGACCACCACGTTCACCAGGCGGCCTGGCACGACGACCACCTTCTTGATCGCCTTGCCTTCCGTGTAGCGGCGCACGGCCTCGTTCGCCAGCACGAGCTGCTCGATCGCGGTCGCGTCGGCATCCTTGGGCACGCGGATCTCGCCGCGCCGCTTACCGTTCACCTGGACGACGAGCGTGATCTCGTCCTGCTCGAGCGCATGCGGATCGGGCTCCGGCCACGGCGCGTGCAGGATGTCCGCGCCGTAGCCGATCTCGCGCCAGAGCGCGTGCGCGACATGCGGCGTGATCGGCGCGAGCACGCGCAGCAGGATGCCGGTGCCCTCCGCGAGCACCCATTGCCAGGCGGCGAGCGCCACCGAATCGTCGCTCACCGAAGTGCGCGCCGCGAGCGCGTTCAGGATCTTCATCGCACCCGAAGCGACCGTGTTGAACTGGAAGCGGTTCATGTCGTAATTCACCTGCCCCAGCACCTCGTGCACCTCGCGCCGGGCCGCCGCGAGCCGCGGGTGCGTACGCTCCCACCCGGCTGGCAGATGCTCTCCCTTCATGACGCGCGGCACGGTTCCCGCTATCGCATCCCGGTATGCATGGCAGAACGTCCAGAGCCGCTTCAGGAAGCGGTGCGAGCCTTCCACGCCGGCGTCGGACCACTCGAGCGACTGCTCGGGGGGCGAGGTAAAGATGATGAAGAAGCGCGCGGTATCCGCGCCGTACTGCTCGATCAGCGCCTGCGGATCGACGCCGTTGTTCTTCGACTTCGACATCGTGCCGATGCCGTCGGATTCGACCGGCTGCCCGTCGGCCTTGAGTATCGCGCCGGCACGCTTGCCCGCGTCGTCCGTGCGCACCTCGACGTCGGCCGGGTTGTAGTACGTAATGCGGCCATTCGCCGACTTGCGGTAAAAGATCTCGTTCAGCACCATGCCTTGCGTGAGCAGGTTGGTGAACGGCTCGTCGGCCGCCATCAGGCCCAGGTCGCGCATGACCTTGGTCCAGAACCGGGAGTAGAGGAGGTGCAGGATCGCGTGCTCGATGCCGCCGATGTACTGGTCGACGGGCATCCAGTGCGCCACCCGTTCGTCCACCATGCTGCGCGCATTGTCCGCGCAGCAGTAGCGCGAGTAGTACCAGGACGAGTCCACGAACGTGTCCATCGTGTCCGTTTCGCGCCGCGCGGGCTTGCCGCATCGTGGACACTTGCAGTTCACGAAATCCGCCCGCTTCGCGAGCGGATTCCCGCTCCCGTCGGGGACGCAATCCTCGGGGAGCACGACCGGCAGATCGGCGTCCGGCACCGGGACGTCGCCGCAGGCGTCGCAGTGGACGATCGGGATCGGCGTGCCCCAGTAGCGCTGCCGCGAGATGCCCCAGTCGCGCAGTCGCCATTGCACCTGCTTGTCGCCCTTGCCGAGCTGGTGCAGGTCCGCTGCGATCGCGTCGGTGGCCTCCGCGTAGTCGAGGCCGTCGTACTTGCCCGAGTTCACGCACACGCCGTAGTCTGCGTACCAGGCCTGCCAGGCGTCGGTGGAGAATGGCTTGCCGCCCACGTCGATCACGGGCTTGATCGGCAGGCCGTACTTCTTCGCGAAGGCGAAATCGCGCTCGTCGTGGGCGGGCACCGCCATGACGGCGCCTTCCCCATAGCCCATCAGCACGTAGTTGCCGACCCACACCTCGATCCGCTCGCCGGTCAACGGATGGGTGACGAAGATCCCGGTCGGCACGCCGGCTTTCTCGATGGTCGCGAGATCGGCCTCCATCACGCTGCCGCGCTTGCATTCCGCGACGAACGCGGCGACCTTCGGGTCGCGCTTCGCCGCGGCCTCGGCGAGCGGATGCTCGGCGGCGACCGCGCAGAACGTGACGCCCATGATGGTGTCGGCGCGCGTGGTGAAGACCCGCATTTCGCGGCGCTCGCCATCGAGCTCGTAGGGGAACGCGAAATTCACGCCATAGCTCTTGCCGATCCAGTTCGCCTGCATCAGCTTCACGCGCTCGGGCCAGCCGGGCAGCGTGTCGAGCGCCGCGAGCAGCTCCTCGGCGTAATCGGTGATCCGCATGTAGTACATCGGGATCTCGCGCTTCTCGACGAGCGCACCGGTGCGCCAGCCGCGCCCGTCGATGACCTGCTCGTTCGCGAGCACCGTCTGGTCGACGGGATCCCAGTTCACCACCCCGGTCTTCTTGTAGACGATGCCCTTCTCGAGCATGCGCAGGAAGAGCCACTGGTTCCAGCGGTAGTACTTCGGATCGCAGGTCGCGAGCTCCCGGTCCCAGTCGAGCGCGAAGCCGAGCGACTGCAACTGGCGCTTCATGTAGGCGATGTTCTCGTACGTCCACTTGGCCGGCGGCTGGCTGTTCGCGATGGCGGCGTTCTCCGCGGGGAGACCGAACGCGTCCCAACCCATCGGCTGCAGGACGTTGCAGCCGCGCATGCGGTAGTAGCGGGTGAGCACGTCGCCGATCGTGTAGTTGCGCACGTGCCCCATGTGGAGCTTCCCCGACGGATAGGGGAACATCGAGAGGCAGTAGTACTTCGGGCGGGACGGATCCTCGACGGCCCGGAAGGCGCCCGTCGCATCCCAGTGCGCCTGCGCCTCGCGCTCGATTCGCTGCGGCTGATACTGCGGATCCATCGCGGGTTCTGCTTTGTGGGAAAAGGGAAAATTATAGCTTGTGCGAGGATGCGCACGAGTGCCGATGCGCGGCCATCCGGCCGGAACGCTGCGGCGTAGCATGGCGGCTGGACCACGCCGGGAGGGAAAAGGCATGAGAGGAACCACGGCGCGCGCCGCCGTTGTGGCCGCGTTCGCGGCGACGTTACTGGCCTGGAGTCTCGCGACCGCCGCGCAGGACGCCGTGGTCGAGGCGGTGCAGATGCCGGCCTGGGTGGAGCGCGACGGCGTCGTCGCGCCGCTTGCGCCGGGGATGGCGCTCACCGCGCGCGACGCGCTGCGGACCGGCGCGAATGCGCGGCTCCTGCTGCGGCTTGCCGAGGGAAGCTCGGTCAAGCTCGGGGAGAACGGTGTCCTGCGCCTCGACGCGATCGTCACGCGCAAGGACGACGGCGTTTTCGCCGCGGTGATGAACGTGCTGCAGGGCGCGTTCCGTTTCACCACGGCGGCGTTGCAGAAAGCGCGCCGCCGCGACGTCAGCATCACCATCGCGACGGCGACCGCGGGGATACGCGGCACCGACCTGTGGGGCAAGGCGGCGCCCGACAAGGACATCATCTGCCTGATCGAAGGCGACATCGAAGTCACGCGCGGCACCGACGCGCCGATCCGGATGGATCAGCCGAAATCCTTCTACGTCGCGCCGAAAGGCCAGGCGCCGCTGCCGGTCGCGCCGGTCAGCGACGCGCAGCTCGCGCAGTGGGCCGCGGAGACCGAGATCGAGGCAGGCCGGGGCGCCGCGCGCCGTGGCGGAGCGTGGAAAGTGGTTCTCGCGTCCGGCGAATCCGAGAACGAAGTGCTGAGGGTGTACGAGGCGGTGCGCGCGGCGGGTTTCGCCGCCGAGCTCGACGCGCAGCGCCGCGACGGGCGGCGCGACTACACCGTGCGCATCGCGAGCCTCCCGAGCGCGGCCGAGGCGCAGGCGCTCGCGGGGCGCCTGGCAGGGCAGTACGGTGTGGTCGGCACGCCGCGCGTCACGCCCTAGCGCACTTGGCCCGCCGGCCGCGGGCCCACTTTGATGCACGTCAAACGCTCGGGTGCGGCAGAATTACCTGTTATGCGCCGTCGTGGGCGCGAAAAGGAGGGCCCGTGTTCAACAGAACTCGTGTACGAGTCGTATGTCTTGCAATTGCGGCAGTCGGCGTCGCGGCGTGGAGTTCCAAGACCATGGCGGCCGAGCGCGCGCCTGCAGAGAGCGGACCGCGGATCGTCATGAACGCAGGCCACTTCTCGAAATCGGACAAGGCATTCCGTTATTGGGATGAGCAGAAGGAGGTGCCGGCGCCGTGCGCTAGGTGCCACACGGCAGACGGGCTCGCCGTCTACCTGCGCGACGGAAAAAACGTCGCCGGGCCGCAGACGAAGAATGGTTTTGTCTGCACCAACTGCCATGACGACATGACTTCCTATGCGCGCCGTACGGTCGCGAAGGTGACTTTCCCCGGCGGCGCGACTCTCGACAGCCAGCACGAGGCGACGAATCTGTGCATCACCTGTCATCAGGGCCGCGAATCCACCGCAAGCGTAAACGAGGCCATCGCGGGCATCCCAGCAGACACACCGAGCGACAAGCTGCGTTTCATTCACGTGCATTACGGGGCCGCGGGGGCGACCATGTACGGAACTCAAGTCCGGGTCGCGTACGAATATCCGGGAAAGCAGTACGCGGGTAAGTTCCGCCACGCAGAGGGCGTTGCGACATGCACGGCGTGTCACGCGCCGCATGAGCCAGGACCCAAACTTGACCAGTGCAGCCAGTGCCACGCGGGGGTCACTAAACTGGAGGATGTCCGGGGAATCCGCGTGTCAAAAGGGGATTTCGACGGCAATGGGCGGGAGGAAGGCATTGGCCTCGAGCTCGCCGGCCTGCATGAGGCGCTGAGTGCAGCGATCAGCGAGTATGCAAGATCCGTCGGCAAGGTGGGGATCGCCTATTACCCCTCGTTCCCGTACTGGTACAACGACATCAACGGCAACGGGAAGATCGATCCGGACGAGGCGAATCCGAAGAACGCCTACCGTGCGTGGACGCCGCGCCTGCTCCAGGCGGTCTACAACTACACCTACGTGAAACGCGACCCTGGTGCGGCGGTTCATAACGGCCGCTATGCTGTGCAAATCCTTCACGATTCGCTCGAAAGCCTTGGCGGACGCGTGCCGATCGACATGACGCGCAAAGTCCGGCCATAGCATCTCCGAGCCGGTGCGCGTTCCGCGCGCCGGCGCAGACGATGTCCGAGGAGATTTCGTGCACTCCGCGCGGCGGGGGTGCGCGTCCCCTGCGGTAGAATCGCGGCACACCGCGACACGTATCCCGCATGTCACTCCTCGATAACCTCAATCCCGAGCAGCTCGCCGCAGTCACCCTCCCGAACCAGCACGCGCTGATCCTCGCCGGAGCGGGGAGCGGCAAGACGCGCGTGCTCACCACGCGCATCGCCTGGCTGATCCAGACCGGCAACGTCAGTCCCGCGGGCATTCTCGCGGTGACTTTCACGAACAAGGCCGCGCGCGAGATGCTCACGCGCATCTCGGCGATGCTGCCGATCAACACCCGCGGCATGTGGATCGGGACGTTCCACGGGCTCTGCAACCGGATGTTGCGCGCCCACCATCGCGAGGCGGGACTGCCACAGCTGTTCCAGATCCTCGACACGCAGGACCAGCAGTCGGTCGTGAAACGCGTGCTGCGGAGCATGAACGTCGACGAGGACAAGTTCCAGCCGCGGCAGGTGCAGTGGTTCATCAACGGGCACAAGGAAGAGGGCACCCGCGCGAAGGACGTGGAGGTCTACGATGATTTCTCGCGGCGCATGGGCGAGATCTACGCGGCCTACGATGAGCAATGCCAGCGCGAGGGGCTCGTGGACTTCCCGGAGCTCCTCCTGCGCTCGTTCGAGCTGCTGACGCGTAACGAGGTCCTGCGCGAGCACTACCAGAGCCGCTTCCGGCACGTTCTCATCGACGAGTTCCAGGACACGAACCGGCTTCAGTACCGCTGGCTCAAGCTGCTCGCAGGCACCCATACCGCGATCTTCGGGGTCGGCGACGACGACCAGTCGATCTACCGGTTCCGCGGCGCGAATGTCGGCAACATGGCCGACTTCGAGCGCGACTACCAGGTGCCCAACCTCATCCGCCTCGAGCAGAACTATCGCTCGCACGGCAACATCCTGAACGCGGCCAATGCGCTCATCGCGCAGAACCGCCGGCGCCTGGGAAAGAACCTGTGGACCGCGGCGGGCGAGGGCGAGCCGCTGCGGATCTTCGAGGCGCAGAGCGACGGCTACGAGGCGCACTGGATCGCCGAGGAAGTGCAGGCGCTGACGCGCGAGGGTCTGGCGCGAAACGACATCGCCATCCTCTATCGCTCGAACGCCCAGTCGAGGGTGATCGAGCATGCGCTCTTCACGGCGGGGATCCCGTACCGCGTGTACGGCGGGCTCCGCTTCTTCGAGCGCCAGGAGATCAAACATGCGCTCGCGTACCTGCGCTTGATCGCGAATCCCGAGGACGACAACGCTTTCCTGCGCGTGGTCAATTTTCCCGCGCGCGGCATCGGCGCCCGCTCGATCGAGCAGCTTCAGGATGCGGCGCGCACCGCGGGCTCTAGCCTCTGGCTGGCGGCCGCGCAGCTTTCGGGCAAGGCGGCGACGACGGTCGGCACCTTTGTCCGGCTGATCGAGGCGTTGCGATCGGGAACGCAAGGGTTGCCGCTGCCGGAGGTGGTGGATCACATGCTGCAGTCAAGCGGGCTGCGCGACTACTACGCGAACGAGCGCGAGGGCGCCGACCGGCTCGAGAACCTGGACGAGCTGATCAATGCTGCAACGTCGTTCGCCCAGGACGAGCAGGCGACCGGCGCGGCGATGGCGGCAGTCGATGCGGACGAGGCGCCGGGCGCCGGGGAGCCCGGTGATCCGTGGCTCGCCGCGTTTCTCGCACACGCCGCGCTTGAATCCGGGGAGAACCAGGCCGCAGAAGGGATGGCGGCCATCCAGCTCATGACGGTGCACTCGGCGAAGGGGCTCGAGTTCCACGCGGTGTTCATCAGCGGCCTGGAGGAAGGGCTCTTTCCGCATGAGCAGAGCGTGACCGAGGAGGACGGGCTCGAGGAGGAGCGGCGCTTGATGTACGTCGCCATCACGCGCGCGCGCACGCGGCTGTACCTCTCGTTCGCGCAGACGCGGCTGCTGCACGGCCAGACGCGCTACAACGTCGCGTCGCGCTTTCTCGACGAAGTGCCCGCCGGCGTGATGAAATGGCTCACGCCACGGGGTGGAAGGCTGCCGAGCGAGAGCGCGTGGCAGGCTGCTGCCCCGCCCGCGCGTCTGGCGGCAAGGGGCGGGGGCGCACAAGGGTCCGGCCGTGGTGCGCTCCCGTTCCGCATCGGCCAGAACGTCATGCATCCCAAGTTCGGGGCCGGCGTGATCGTGAACGCGGAGGGCGCGGGCTCCGACGCGCGGCTGCAAGTGAACTTCGGCAACCAGGGCATGAAGTGGCTGCAGATGGAGTACGCAAAACTCACTGCCGCGTAGGTTGCGAACGGGGTGGTGATTCACCCGTTCGCTAATCGTCGAACAGCCCCAGTTGGCGGGCGCCGATCAGCACGGCCTGTTCCACCGCTTGCTTGGCTTCGCGCAGCGTCTGCGATTTCCCGGCGCGATTTCCGGATTCCCATCGATAGCGCGCGGCGCCGTCTGCATCACCGTCCAGTGTGACCTTGCCGAGGCGTTCCTTGCCCAGCCAATAGCCGTGCGAGCGGTAGCCGCGTTCCCAGACCGGACTCGCCTTTCTCCTTCTGATTCTGCGTGCCTGCTTCGGCATCTTGTCCTCTCCGCGCGGTAAACGGACTGCTCAAGGAACCCTGCGTTTGCCCAAGAAGGGGATATACAAGGGGCGCGCCCCTTGTTCGGTCCGGGGATTCACAAGGGGGGATCTCCCCCTTGTTCGTGCGAAAGGGGTTTGGCCAGCATGCGCATCGGGTTGATCGAAGCTTACGGGAGACCAACTATTTATCAGCGCCTGCTAAAGCTTACCAGAGCGCTCCTTGGGCAACGACCCAGTACCGCGCGAGCCGTCCCGCCGCCGAGAAGAGCGTGACGCCGACCCAGTTGACCTTGAGCCAGCCGGCTGCCACGCACAGCGCATCGCCCACAAATGGCGCCCAGGCGAGGAGCAGTGCAGGCGCGCCCCAGCGCCGCAGGGTATGCAGGCCCGTGACGGGCTTGCGGGCGGCGATGAAGCGCCCGATCAGGTAAGTCGTGAGCCCGCCGAGCGTGTTGCCTGCGGTCGCCACCGCAACCGCCGGCCACGCGAGCTCGGGATGCAGTTTGAGCACGCCGAAGAGCGCGACCTCCGAGCTGAGCGGAACCAGCGTCGCCGCGAGGAACGCGGACACCGCGAGCGAGCCGAGGCTGGCCTCTGGCGTGAAGACATCGAGCAGATCCACGCCGCACCGTAACGGGAAGCGGGCACATGGCGCAACCGGCCCGTTTCCTCTACATTACGCGCTCGCCAGCGATGGCAGCGCCCGCGCCGAGGTGTGCGGTGCTCTTTTTCCGGATCCGTTCCCCCGAGTCCCGTTTCCAATGCCGACCGACTACCTGGAGAAGATTCTCACTGCGCGCGTCTACGACGTCGCGGAGGAGACGCCGCTCGAGTTCGCGCCGAATCTCTCGGCGCGGCTCGGCAATCGCATCATGCTCAAGCGTGAGGACATGCAACCAGTGTTCTCGTTCAAGCTGCGCGGCGCCTACAACAAGATGACGCGATTGCCCGCCGCGGCGCTGAAGCGTGGCGTCATCGCCGCCTCCGCCGGCAATCACGCGCAAGGCGTCGCCCTCGCGGCGCGCAAGCTGGGGTGTCGCGCAGTGATCGTGATGCCGGTGACGACGCCGCGCATCAAGGTGGACGCGGTGAAGGCGCTGCGGGCCGAGGTCGTGCTGACCGGCGACTCGTACAGCGAAGCGCACGCCGAGGCGAAGCGAATCGAGCGCCGCGAGCGCTTGAGCTTCGTTCACCCCTACGACGATCCGGACGTGATCGCCGGACAGGGCACCATCGGGATGGAGATCCTGCGCCAGGCGACGCGACCGGTGCACGCGATCTTCGTCTGCGTGGGGGGCGGCGGACTGATCTCCGGCATCGCAGCCTACGTGAAGCGCTTGCAGCCGGCGATCAAGGTGATCGGCGTGCAACCCGTGGATTCCGATGCGATGACGCGCTCGGTGCGGACCGGGCGCCGCGTTGTCCTGCCGCATGTCGGCCTCTTCGCCGACGGTGTGGCCGTGAAGCAGGTCGGAGCCGAGACCTATCGGTTGGCGAAGAAGTACGTCGACGACTGGATCCTGGTCGACACTGACGAGATCTGCGCGGCCATCAAGGACGTCTTCGAGGACACCCGTTCGATCCTCGAGCCGGCCGGCGCACTCGGCGTGGCGGGAATCAAGCAGTACGTTCAGCGGACCGGGGTGCGCGACCAGAAGCTCGTGGCGATTGCATCTGGCGCGAACACCAACTTCGACCGGCTGCGGTTCATTGCCGAGCGGGCGGAGGTGGGCGAACAGCGCGAGGCGCTGTTCGCTGTGACGATTCCCGAACGGCCCGGGAGCTTCAAAAAGTTCTGTTCGACGCTCGGCGGGCGGAACATCACGGAGTTCAATTACCGGATCGCGGACCCGCGCGAGGCGCATGTGTTCGTGGGCGTCCAGATCCAGAATCGCACCGAGCGTGCGCGCATCGTGCGGACGCTCGAGCGGCACAGCCTCAAGACCGAAGACCTCTCGGACAACGAGATGGCAAAGCTGCACATCCGGCACCTCGTCGGCGGGCATGCTCCGCTCGCCGATCACGAGCTCCTCTACCGCTTCGAGTTTCCGGAGCGCCCGGGCGCGCTCTTGAAGTTTCTCGAGAGCATGCGCTCGGACTGGAACATCAGCCTTTTTCACTACCGCAATGACGGTGCGAACTTCGGCCGTGTCCTGGTCGGCATGCAGGTGCCGCCGCGGGAGATGCGCGCATTCCGCCAGTTTCTCGCCACGCTCGGCTATCCTTACGTCGACGAGAGCGCGAATCTGGCCTATCGGCTCTTCCTGGGGTGATCGCTCGCGGCGATCACCGCCGACGGCATGGCAAGCAAGACCCACTTCATCTCCAAGTCGGTGCGCGATTACGTCGCCGCACACTCGGCACGACCGGACGCGCTGCTCGAGGAGTTGCGGGCCGTCACCGGACGCGAATCGATGGCCCGCATGCAGATCGCGCCCGAGCAAGGCGCATTTCTCGCGCTCATCGTCAAGGTGCTCGGCGCGAATCGCGCAATCGAGATCGGCACGTTCACCGGCTACAGCGCGATCTGCATCGCGCGTTCGCTCGGACCGGAGGGCAGGCTTCTCGCCTGCGACGTGAGCGAGGAGTGGACGGCGACCGCGAGAGAATTCTGGCGCCGGGCGGGGCTGGCCGAGCGCATCGAGCTCAAGCTCGCCCCGGCCCTCGAGACGCTCGACGAGCTGCTGCGCGGAGGCAGCGCTGGCGGATTCGATTTTGCGTTCATCGACGCGGACAAGGAGAACTACGACGGCTATTACGAGCGGTGTCTGGCGTTGATTCGATCCGGCGGGCTGATCGCGCTCGACAACGTGCTCTGGTCGGGCGCCGTCGCGGGCAAGAAGGATCAGTCGGCCGCGACGGTCGCGTTGCGCGCCCTCAACGACAAGCTCGTCAGCGATCCGCGCGTGGAAGTATCGATGGTCCCCATCGGCGACGGCCTCACCCTAGCCCTGAAAAAGTGAAGACCGGAAAGGCATTGGCGGTGTTCGGCTCAGCGGGAAGGAAGGTAACGGGAGGAAACCAGCGCGTGTCGCTTTTTCGGAGGACGACCCAGGCCAACGATGGGTTTACTCCTTCCGGGAAGGAGGGTAACGGGAGGGAACCAGGCGGTTCCCTCC
>JBFJOO010000009.1:0-78361 GCA_041617635.1 Burkholderiales bacterium
CCGCAAACGCCCCGCCCCACGCCAGGCGCGAGAAGCTTAGTTGGGCAGCACGACAGTGTCGATCACGTGGATCACGCCGTTCGATGCGGCGATGTCGGTCTTGATGACTTTGGCGTCGTTGACCTTCACGCCCATGCTGGAGACGTCGATCATGAGCGCCTGGCCTTCGACGGTCTTCACCGCGCCGGACTTGACGTCCTTCGCCATCACCGTGCCGGGCACGACGTGGTAGGTCAGCACTTTGACGAGCTGCGCCTTGTCGGCGAGGAGGGCGTTCAGCTGGTCGGCGGGGATCTTGGCGAACGCGGCGTCCGTCGGCGCGAACACGGTGAACGGGCCGGGGCCCTTGAGCGTGGCGATGAGGTCGGCTTCGGTGAGGGCCTTCGCCAGGGTCTTGAACTGACCGGCCGCCACGGCCGTGTCGACGATGTCGGCCTTCATTGCGGGCGTCGTGCTCGTCATCTTCGAGCCGTAGGACCCGCCACCGGCCGTCGCGACGGTCATGCCGGTCGCAAGTGCCGCAGCGATTGAAGCGGAGAGCAGAACTTTGGAGAACGACTTCATTTGAGGCTCCTTTGGAAGTGAGAGTTGATGGGTGCCAGGGCTGAAGTCTGAACAGGTCGAGCCAATTTGTCTAGGACAAAAGTGTAAAAAAAGTAGTTAGTTTAATAACTAGTTGTTAGAATTGAGGTTTTATCCCGAAAAATATCCGATCTCGCCCGCGTATCGGGGCCGTTGCAGCCGGCCTTGGACTGGATGGGGTGCATCATCGAGTCCGTCATCGATTGGAGCGTGAATCGCAGATCGCGCGGAATGCTCACGCTGGATGATGTGCAAGGCCTTGGACTGACGTCTTCGCCCGCGGCGCTGGAGAGATCCGGCGCGGGGTTCTCTGACGCGGAAATCCCGCGGCTCCGTCCCACGACGCGGCGTGCCTTGCCACAGCGGGCGGGCGCACGGATTACACAGGCGGGAGTATGGAAGACTGACGATCGACCGGCACGGCCCGATTGCGTACCAAGTGCCGGCTCGCTACATTGTGCCCAGGCCGGTTCCGCGCCGAATGACTGCGACGCAAGCGTGCCTCGGCTGAAATGGATAATTCACGCGCGCACTCTGAAGACGCATTCGCAGAGTTTCTGCGGGCCTACCCGGCGTACTCTGCGACGCGTCGGCTCGACGCGCTCCGCGCAGCCGAATATGCCCGGCTCGACCGGGGCGGCCACGTCTACCTCGACTACACTGCGGGGAGCCTGTACGCGGAGTCGCAGGTTCACGCCCACATGGATCTGCTCGCGCGGGGCGTGTACGGTAATCCGCACTCCACGAACCCGACCTCCACCGCGAGCACCGCGCTCGACGAGCGCGCGCGCACACACGTCCTCGACTATTTCAACGCGGCGCCGGACGAGTACCTCGCGATCTTCACCGCCAACGCGAGCGGCGCCCTCAAGCTCGTCGGAGAGTCGTTCCCGTTCGGCCCCGGGAGCCACTACCTGCTCACCTTCGACAACCACAACTCGGTCAACGGCATCCGGGAATTTGCGCGCGCGCGCGGCGCGACGGTGACCTACATTCCGGTCACGCTGCCCGATATGCGAGTGGACGAGTCGTCCCTCGAGCCTTATCTAGAGCTGGCCCGCCCGGGAGCGAGCCATCTCTTCGCCTATCCGGCGCAGTCGAACTTCTCGGGGGTGCACCATCCGCTGGACTGGATCGAGCGGGCGCGCGCAAAGGGCTGGGTCGTCCTGCTCGATGCGGCGGCGTTCGCCCCGACCAACCGGCTCGATCTCGGGCGGCACAAGCCGGACTTCGTCGATCTCTCCTTCTACAAGATGTTCGGCTACCCGACTGGGGTGGGATGCCTGATCGCGCGCAGGGATGCGCTCGCGAGGCTGCGCCGGCCATGGTTTGCGGGCGGCACCATCACCGTCGCGTCGGTACAGGGGGACAAGCACTATCTTGCCGACGGTGCGGCGGCCTTCGAGGACGGCACCATCGACTATCTCAACCTGCCTGCCGTGGACATTGGCCTGCAGCACATCGAGTCGACTGGCATCGAGACCATCCATGCGCGCGTGGCGTGCCTGACCGGGTGGATGCTCGACAAGCTGCTCGCGCTGCGGCACGCGAACGGCGCGCCGCTCGTCCGCCTGTACGGGCCGCCGGGGACGGAGGCGCGCGGCGGGACGATCACGGTGAATTTCTACAACCAGGCCGGCCAGGCGATGGACCACCGCGAGATCGAGCACCGCGCCGGCGCCGCGAACATCTCGCTTCGCACCGGCTGTTTCTGCAACCCCGGCGGCGGCGAGGTGGCGCTGGGCATCACGGGTACCGAGCTCTCAACCTGCTTCCGCAAACCCGGCCACGAGAGCCGGCTCACGCTCGACGACTTCCGCCTCTGCATCGATGGCAAGAGCTCGGGCGCGGTGCGGATCAGCCTCGGCATCGTGAGCAACTTCGCCGACGTCGACCGCTTGCTGCAGTTCGCAGCCGGACTCCTCGAGGCCTGACCGCCTACGTCAGGTTCAGCGGGAAGGACGGTAACGGGAGGAAACCAGCCGGTTTCCACCAACCGGTTTCCTCGCGTTCGTGACCCACCTTCTCTCAGATATTGGGATTATCGGGGTGGAGCCCCATCGCGACGCGGCCGTAAGCGGCGCTGTTCGCGTCCCAGTTCACATGGAAATGCCCCATGGCGGCGTTGAGGTCGCGCATATGCCGCTGCATGGGATTCGAAAGGCGAATGGCGTTGCCGCCTGCCGCGCGGAAGAGCGACGTGCCGGCGTTCGAGGCGAGTACCGCGGCATACGTACCGTCCCGCCGCCAGCGCAGCTTGTCCGCGACTGGCGGAACCGCTCCGGCCTCCGCCAGTCGCAAGGATTCCTGAAATCCCTTGTAGAGCAGCAGGCGTGCCGCGTCGATCTGTGCGCCCGCCTCGGCGACCCGGCTCTGGATGGTGCCGTGCTCCGCGATTGGCGACTTGCTCGTCAACGATGTGCCGACGCCAAACCGCGCGATGGTCTGGTCGTACATATCCTGCGCCATGCCGATCACGAGCGACGCGATGAGGTGCGGAAATAACGCTGCCACCGATTGGCGATAGAGCGGACCGGGATTGACTGCGCTGCCCGGCGTGAGGTCGCCGCGCACGTCGCGCGCGGCAACGGTCATGTACGCTGGAACTTCCAAATCTTTGCAGGCGACGTCGTGGCTGCCGGTCGCCGCGAGGCCTGCCACGTTCCAGGTGTCGATGACCTCGAGCGCCGATTTCGGCGCGAGGAACATGCGCGGCTCGGGCGGCGCGCCGGCGGCGTCGGCACGGCGCACCATCGCGCCGAGCATCGCCCATTCGCTGTGCAGGATGCCGCTGCAGAATGGCCAGCGCCCCGACAGCACATAATGATCGCCGTTCACGCGCGCTTGACCGCACGGATAAATGACCGCCGAGGCGATCAGCACGTCGGGATCCTTGCCCCACACCCGGTCCTGGCCCTCGGGCGGCCACATCGCGAGCATCCAGTGATGGACCGCGAGATTGACGAACACCCAGCCCGTCGACCCGCATGCCCGCGCGAATTCGCTCGAGATCTCGACCAGCAGCTGGTAGTCGAGCTGCGGCCCGCCGACGCGTGCAGGCTGGTTGATGCGCCATAGCCCGGTGTCGTGAAGGTCGCGGACGGTCGCGTCGGGAAGCCGCCGCAGCGACTCGGCCTCGGGCGCGCGCTTCCTGATCGCGGGGACGAGCGAACGCGCGCGCTCCAGCATCTCCTCGCGCGTGGGTGCTGCAACGGGCAGTGCGCGTTTGGGGTCGTTTCGGGCCACGTCGATTCGTCCCGTCAGATGAGTTCGCCAAATTCTGCCTGAGAACCGTTCCCTTATGCTACGGATCATGCGCAGCGTGGTAGATTTGCGCGTATGGAATCCGCTTCCATCCTGCTGCTCTCCGGTGGCATCGAAAGTTCGACGCTGCTTCATCAGCTTGCGGCGGAGGGCGAGCCAGTGCAGGCGCTGTTCATCGACTATGCCCAGCGGGCCGCTGCGCAAGAGAGCACCGCCGCGCACGCGCAGTGCGGCGAGCTCGGCGTCGAGCTCGTGCCGCTCGAGCTCGGAAACGTGGGGGAAATCTTCCGCCGCGGCCAGGATCGCAAGCATCACGTGCCGATACCGCATCGTAATCTGGTCGCGCTGAGCCTCGGACTCTCGTACGCGGCGAATCAGGGCGCGCGCAAGCTTTATCTGGCCGTCAACCTGGACGACACGGCGGACTATGCGAGCGCGTCGCACGCCTTCCTTGCTCAGTTTAGGTTGATATGCGGGCTGCTCGGAGATGTGCGGCTCGCAACCCCGTTCGTCGGACTTTCAAAGCGCGAAGTGATCCAGCGCGGCGTCGCGCTCGGCGTCGATTACGCCACCACGTACAGCTGCCTGCTCGGCCATTCAGTGCACTGCGGTCGCTGCCCGCAGTGCCAGAAGCGACGCGAGGCGTTCCAGCAGGCCGGGGTCCACGAACCCGCCGAGTTCTACCGGGCATGAGCACGCGACGGCATCGTGTCATGAGGGTACCGTCATGACACTCGAGGAGATTCGTCACGTACTTGGCTGGTGCGCGGTCATCAACCTGGGCCTCTTGGTGTGGTGGGGCTTCTTCATCACGGTGGCGCACGACTGGACCTACCGCATGCATCGCCGGTGGTTCAAGCTATCCGACGAAGCGTTCGACGCGATGCACTACGCGGGGATCGGACTCTTCAAGATCGGCATCATTTTCCTGAACATCGTGCCCTATCTCGCGCTGCGCATCATCGGCTAGTCCAGGTTCTTTGCCCAATCCTGCCCGCCCGAGCGGTAGAAGGCCCTGGTCTGCTCGTCTGCGATCGGTGTGGCCACGCCGTTGGCCATGTCGCGAAAGGCTTGCGCGACTCGCTGCCGCGGGTTGCGTTCGATTTCCTGATTCGCCGCCGGCTGCCCGGATCGAGGTTGCGGCTGAGCGATCGGGAGGCGCGCGGCCGGGTGGGGCCGGCGTGCGTGATCGCGGAGGACGGAAATCGCGCGCTCGAGGGTCGGGTGGATCGACGTCTGCATGGCTATGTCTCCTAGGGTGGCCCACATTCGCCGGGCGATCCGGCTACGTGTTGTGGACATGCTAGTCAACGCGCGTATCGCTCTGATTTCGGACTCCGCCGCGTTTGTTTCATGTTTGTAACGCTGCTGCGCTCGGAAGCCTCGACCGGTTCGGAAGCGGTTCCGCGATAGGATTCACGCTGAACCTGCAACAGCAAGCAGAACGTGCCCCCTGAAGTTAAGGCGCGATCCGCCGCCTGGACCTACCTGCTCGTCGCCGGCGCGGCAGAAGTGGGATTCGCGTACTTTCTCAAGCTGAGCGATAGCTTCTCCGAGCTCGGGCCGACCGCGATGTTCGTGGCGCTGGGCGCGTTGAGCTTCTGGATGCTCACGCTCGCGATGCGGCACATCACGCTCGGAACCGCCTACGCGGTGTGGACGGGCATCGGCGCGTTCGGCACCGCGCTCGTGGGCATCGTCGCGTTCGGCGATCCGGTCACCACGGCGCGAGTCGCGCTCATCCTCGTCATCGTCGGTGCAGTCGTCGGCCTGAAGCTGGTTTCTCGGGAATAGGGGAACAGGGCGGCGCGATGGAATGGGTCTATCTGGGGCTGGCCGGCGTCTTCGAGATCGGGTTCACCACCTGCCTGAAATTGTCGAACGGGTTTCGCCGCATCGCCTACTCGGCTGCGTTCGTGGTCGCTGCCGCGATCAGCTTCTGGCTGCTGACGCTCAGCCTGAGCGCCATCCCGCTCGGGACGGCCTATGCCGTCTGGACCGGCATCGGCGCGTTCGGCACCGCGATCGTGGGCATGGTGTTCTTCCGCGACCCCGTCACGTCGGGACGAGTGTTCTTCATCTTCGTGCTGATCGCGGCGATCGTCGGGTTGAAGCTCTCCTCCTGACTCGCGGCGATCAGGGGGGCTGGAAGTTCAGCACCCGGCCGGCGAGGACGCTGCGCAAAAACGCGGTGCCGTTCTCCGGCCGGCCGAAATGCCGGTAGGCCCCGACGCCGAACCGCTCCGGGTCGCTGAGATAGATCGCCGTATGCATCTGCAAATGGTTGTCGAAGACGTACGCCGAGGGCAACGCCAGCACGCGCTCGCGCAACTCGGCCGGCATCGCAGCGAGTTGCGTGACGTAAGCGATGTACTCCTGCGCCTCGACGTTCGGCCGCGCGACGGTGAAATTGGCCGCGGCGACGACGTGCGCGACCTCGTGAGTCGCCAGGCTCCGATACAAGGCGCGATCGGCAGGCAGCTCGAAGTGCCGGGCGCGCGCCTGAAACTTGGCGAAGGGAATGATGTAGGCGCGCCGCTCCGCATGCAGGTACGCGCCCAGCGCGGTGCGGTTGGCGACGTCGGGGAGCTCGGCGACGATGTCGACCTTGATCGCATCCGGCACGCGCAGCCCCTGCGCGCCGAGAAACTGGATGGCGTCCCGGGCGCCGTCGCAGGCGCTTGTCGCGTCGGCCGGCTCGGCGGCGTTGACGACGACATCCGCGGCAGGGCAGCGGATCTCCGCCGAGCGCGCGATGTCTGCCGTGCCTGGGGCCAACGCGAGCACCAGCGACGCGCGCATCGCGCTGCGAAACAGGCTCGAATCGTGGTTCATCTCGGGTCCTCGATTTGGCGCCGCGTGCCGCGCCTCGCGGCGCGCTCATCGTACACTGGTCGACCGGCGCTGCCGCTTGCCGTTACCATTCACGATTTGCCGCCCGGTTGCGCGCGAGTGCGGCCGCGTCGAGAGATTGTCATGAGCGCCGGTCGCATCGCCCTCCTGATCGCCCTTGCCTGGGTCGGGTCGGGTTGCGCCCCGGCCACAAAGCTGACGAATGCGTGGGTGGATCCCACGTACCAGGGGCCGCCGTTTCGGAACGTGCTGGTGCTCGGCGTCTCGCGGAACGAGGGCGAGCGGCGCACCTTCGAGGACGAGTTCGCTGCGAAGCTGCGTGCCGCGGGCGTGAAGGCGGCATCGGGCTACACGGTGCTTCCGGAGAACGGAAATATCCCGCGCGACGTGCTCGAGGGGGTGCTGAAGAAGGTCGGCGCCGACGGCGCGATCGTCGCGCGCGTGCTGGACGTCGATCGCCGGACCGCCTATTCGCCAGGCTATGTTACGGTGATACCGAGCGTCGGGTACGTGCGCGGCTTCTACGGATTTTATGGTTCCGCGGTGGCTGTCACGACGCCGCCCACCGCCTACGTGTACGACGTGGTCGTGGTCGAGACGAGCCTGTGGCAGACTCGCGATGCGACGCTGGTGTGGTCGGCAACGACGCAGACCACCGATCCCGGCGAGCTGCGGAAGGAAATCGCCGGCTACGCCGAGATCATCATCGGTGCACTGCGCGAACGCGGCCTGATCGTTGATCAAGCCATGCGAAAGAAGTAGGTTCGCGCACGACACGCTTCCTGGAGAGGACCATGCAACGCTGCAAACTGTTCCTGGCAATTCTCGCGCTGACTCTGGCCCCGGCGATCGCATCTGCCGCAGGATGGGGCGCGCTCCTTCTGCAGGGCCCGACCGAGTGGTTCAACGGCGACGACATGAAGCTGCTCGTCGACAGCGCGCGGGAGGCGCTCGAGAAGGCGCCGGCCGGCAAGAGCGTCGACTGGCGCAATCCCAAGACGTCGCACTCGGGCGCGACCACCGTCCTCGCCGCGTCCAAGAAGGATGGCCGGCCCTGCAAGACGATCAAGGTCGACACCCAGGCGAAGGGCATGAAGGAGTCCATGCGCTACGTCGCCTGCCGCGAGCCCGATGGTCGCTGGGGGCTGACCGTGGCGCAGTAGAGGGCTTCAGGACCCGCCGGCTTCCCGCGGCGGCCAGAGGCCGGGCGCGATCGGGTCTCCGGAGTTCAGGCGCGCAAAGAACGCGCGCAGAACCTTGCGATAGCACTCGCCGTATGCGTGGTGCTCGTCCAGGAACTCGCGCGCCGTGCAACCGAATCGCTCCGATGCGCCGGCGTCGATGATGATCAGGCCGGCGCGCTTGGCCCATGCGTCGAGCGCCGCCTTGGTGCGCCCGACCGAGTCGCCGGCATGGGCGCTTTCGCCGAGTGCGCGCTCGAGTCCCGGGATCAGCGGGGGCGCGAAGAGGATCAGCCTTCCGCCCTTGGCCGCGAAGTCGGCCGCCAGCTTGGCAACTCCGTCGAGCAACGCCGGGTTGAGCTTGCCGTCGCCCTGCGCGATCGGCTGGGAATAACGGGATCCGGGCGCCGCGCCCGCGCGCACGAGCTGCTCCACTCGCGCCGGATCGACCGGCTGGCCGTCGGCGAACGTGGCGCTGCCGTCGCTTCGAAAGCCGACGCACATGCCGCGGTTGATGGTGTCGAAGTCACGGGCGGGCGTGCCGTCCGGACAGCGGTACTCGGCGCCCGACGTGTCGAACAGCGCGCGCCTGAACGCGGCGAAGCCTTCGGGGGAACGCCAGATGAGACGCACGATGCTCCAGAGATTCCTGACCCGCGGCCAGGAGATCGCGTCCTGGAGCTTCTGGAGCATCGACACCCGCGGCAGGGCTGCCTCGGACACCGCAGCCGCGGGCGAGAGGTCCATGGCGCTGGGCTCTCCCGGCAGGTACAGCATGCCCACGGACCAGTCGAGCGCGAGGAGAATCCATTTCACCCGATCGGCGTGGTGACGAACAATGTACTCCGCCTCACCGATCGTGGAATGCGGCGGATTGGCAGTCTGAGCGAAGTTGTAGGCGCGGATGTCTGGCGGAAAAGCGTCCGCGGTAAGACCCATCACGGTCGAGGCGCCGAGTACCACGGCGTTGATGTCCGGCAGCCGATCGGCAAGCCGCAATGACTTGAACGGGCGGTTCGCCGTGATCGGCGGCGGGTAGGTAACGCCGCCGGTCGCCTGCTGCCACTCGCTCGCGGCCTTGATCGTTTCCGGTGAGCCGACGGCGCGCTCGCCCAGGAGCAGATTCAGGCCGACGACGATCGCAAGCATCGTCGCGAGCCCGATCAGCAGCACGGCGTTGAAGCGCCTGGCGGCCGCGATCAGCTTGGCGTCGCTTGGCGACGCCTCATCCGGCAGCCGCTCCTCGGTCTGGGTATCCATCCGTCGATCAGAACTGGAAATAAAGGAACTCCGAGTGCCGGTGGAGGTTGACGATCGCGGCGAACGCGACCACGGCGCCGATCGCGGCTGCCACGGCGCCGGGACGCCACAGCAGCAGTCGCGCGGGCTGCGAGTCGCGCGGAATCACGAGCGCGGGCCTGAACCGCGCCATGATCTGCTGCGTGTTGGGCGCGAACCACGCGATCGCGAGCAGGATGATCGTCCAGTTGACCAGGCCGCCGCGCACCAGGCCGCGCTCTTCCGAGAAATCCACGCCCTGCGCCGCCAGCCACTGGCCGACACCGCCGAGCTTCGCGAGCAGCAGGTCGGGCAACGCGAAGCCGTTGAAGCCGAACATGCCCTTGAGAATCATGATGGCGTCGGGCATGTTGGCCGCCCGGAAGAACGCGAGACCCACCAGCCAGCAGGCGAACGTCAACAGGACCGCCAGCGCCCGACCCCACCAGGTCGAGTGGCCGCGCTTGCGGCCCAGGCGGCGGTCCCGGTGCTTGCGCACGGTTCGCCATCCCTGGTTCACGGCCAGGTAGAAGCCGTGCAGCAAGCCGAACGCGACATAGGTCCAGCCGGCGCCGTGCCACACGCCGCACAACACCATCGTCATCACCAGGCTGTAGTAGCGGCGCACCGCGCTCTTGCGATGCCCCCCCAGCGGGATGAAGACGTAGTCGCGCAGAAAGCGCGAGAGCGTCATGTGCCACCGCTGCCAAAGGTCGGACATGTTGACCGCCTTGTAAGGCGAGTGGAAGTTCAAGGGCAGCCTGACCCCGAAGAGCCGGGACAGGCCGATCGCCATGTCGGAATAGGCCGAAAAGTCGAAGTAAAGCTGCAGCGAGTAGGCGAGCACCGCGCCCCACGCCTCGATGAAAGTGGGCGCCACACCGGTGCCCGGCAGCGCGAACAGCGGGCTCACGTACGGCCCGATTCCGTCGGCGAGGATCACCTTCTTGAAGAGCCCGATGATGAAGATCGTCAGGCCGACCGCGACGTTCTCCGCCTGCAGGCGATATGTCTCGCGCTGGGCGAACTGCGGCATCATTTCCGCGTGGTGCAGGATCGGCCCTGCGATCAGGTGCGGAAAGTACGTGACGAACAGGCAGTAGTGGACGAACCGATACTCCTGCACCTTTCCCTGCCAGGTGTCGACCAGGAAGGCGATCTGGGTGAAAGTGAAGAAGGAGATTCCGAGCGGCAGAATGATGTCGGCGTGCGGGAACGCCGCGCCCACCAGCGCCCCGGCGTTCTCGAGGAAGAAATTCGCGTACTTGTAGTAGCCGAGCAACGCGAGATCGCCGGCGATCGCGATGATCAGCACGAGCTTCGCCTGCGCGAGATCGCCCGCCGCGCGCGCCTTCCCGATCCGCGTTCCGAGGACGTAGTTGAAGACGATCGAGCCGAGCAGCAGGCCGACGTAGATCGGATTCCACCAGCCGTAGAAGAAGAGCGATGCGGCGGTCAGCCATCCGGCCGCCGCCGCGTGGCTCGCCCGGGCGACCACGTAGAACACCGCGAAGGTGACCGGGAGGAAGAGGAAGATGAATGCGTGGGAGTTGAACAGCATGGGTGCGCGGCCCCGGCTGCCGGCCGGGGCGCGGCGAATTCTGTCACGCGTGAGGAGGATCCGGCAAACCGGCGCCGGCAGCGCTGAATGAGTCCGTCATCCCCGCGTACGCGGGGCTCCAGCGGCTCAGGCGCCCTCGAGCGCGGACCAGTCTCCGGCCTTGAGGCTTGCGAGCGCGCTGGAAACGTCGCGTTGCGCCTTCACTGCGCCCGTGACGCTCGACATGAGCGCGGGATGGCCGATGAGGATCGCACCTGCGAGGCGGCCGCTGCGATCGACGACGAGCTTGCGGTACTGGTACTCGGCCGCGTCCTCCTGGACGATGGCCTGGTCGCCATCGTCGGCCGGGTTGACCCGACCCACCGACGCGACGTCCGCGCCGACGACCTTGAGGATGGTGAAGGCTACCGGCTCGCGATACGCGCGGTTTCCGCCCGTAGCGTTCACGCCCGCCACCTCGCCCTGCTCGGCCGCGACCGGCCAGAGGCCCGGAATGCGGCCCTCGAACTCCGCGACATCCCCGACGGCGAAAACGTTCGGAACATTGGTCCGCATGTGATCGTCGATCACGACGCCGCGCTGCGTCGCGACGCCGCACGCCTGCGCGATCGCGATGTTGGGGACGATGCCCGCCGCGACGAGGAAGAGGTCGGCGGGAAGCTCGATACCGGAGTTGAGCCGCACGTGGAGATGGCCGTCGTCGCTGCGCGCTACGCGCCGGATCTCGGTGGAGACCTGGAACGAGATGCCCAGCCCTTCGAGATAGCGTCGCAAGAGCTGGCCCGCCGCTGCGTCGAGCTGGCGATGCAGCAGCCACGGATTGCGGTCGAGCACGGTGACCTGGACGCCGAGCTTGGTGAGCGCATACGCGGCCTCGAGCCCGAGCAATCCGCCGCCGGCAACGACAGCGAGGCGCGCCTGGGTGGCGAGCGCGTAGCGCCGGATCTCCATCGCGTCGTTCGCCGAGCGCGCGACGAAGCAGCCGGCTCCGCCGTGGCCTTCGATCTCGGGCACGAAGCTCGAGCTTCCCATCGCGAGGACGAGCCGGTCGTAGCGCAGCACGTCGCCGGTGGCGAGCGTCACGGTCTGTGCGGACGTGTCGATCGTGCTCGCCGTGGTATTGAGCCAGCACGTGACCTCGCGCTCCTCGTACCACTTGTCCGGCAGCAGGAAGAGGCCCTGCATCGCCGAGCGCCCGTAGATCAGGCGGGTGATCGCCATCCGGTTGTAGAGTGGGTGGTTCTCCTCGGCAATGACGTGGATGGCGCACACCGGGTGGCGGCGGCGGGCGTAATCAGCCGCCGTGATCCCGGCGATGCCGTTGCCGATGATCACGATGTCCTTGATGTTCGCGTCGTACTGCGAGGACGTAGGGTACTCGGGCGACTTGCGGCGCTCGGGCTTGAGCGCGATCGACACGCGGCCCTGCTGGACTTTCGCGCAGCAGGCCATGCGGGTATTGGGCGCATAGCCGAGCCGCTCGAGCGTGCCCTTCTCGTCCGCGCCCGCCGCGGAGAGGTTCTCCATGCCCTCGCGCACCGCGATCGGATCCGCGCCGCATACGCCCATCCGGCAGCCAGCCTCGATCTCGCCGCCGCAGCCTTCGATCACTTCGAGCAGGCTCTGGCCCGCGCTCGCCGCGATGCGCTGATCGTCGGGCTGGATCACCACCTCCGCCTGCTGGCGCGTGCTCGCGCGCCGCATCGCCTGCGCCGCGTTGTCACCCACGCGCGCGCCTTGCTGGGCGGCTTTCTGGATCACGTGCTCGAGGAAGATACGCTCGATGCGGAAGCAGCGCGCGACCCACACAAGCGCAATGCCGACGACCACTGTGCGCAGCGCCCAGGGCGCGGCAGGCGGGATGGCCGCGCCCGAGAGCTCGCCGATGCCGGCCATCATGATCGGTGCGACGAACCAGTAGTAGAGGGCGATCGCCGCGGCGCCGAACGCCACCGTGAGGCGGTTGCGTTGCAGCTTCAGAAAAACGTCCAGGAACTGGAACAGCGCAAGGCTCAGCGCGCACGCGAGGCCGAAGTGCGCATAGGTCGCGGCAAGCGTGCCACCGGCGGGCGCCGTGTAGAACGCGTAGACGAATCCGGGGAGCACACCCGCGAAGAGCCGCCGATACCCGACGTAGTGACGGTCGTCGTCGTACTGGTCGGCGAGATACGCGATGGACGGGTTGAAGTCGTAGCAGTTCTTGGTGCACCCGACGCACGGCTTGCAGTGCGCGTTCGGCAGCACGGCGAAGGGCGCCTGGCCGTAGAGACGCTGCACCGGGAGCAGCGGGCAGATGCTGCTGCACCAGCCGCTCTTGCCCTTGAAGACGAGGCCGCCGAGGAACGCGCCGCCCAGTCCGAAGAGAACGAGCGCCGCCGATGCGAAGCCGCTCGCGTCGAACAGCCACTTGCGCGACGAGACCAGCACGAAGAAGAGCGCAATGCCCACCACGAAGCTGTACTCGCGAATCCGCGGCGTGTGCGCGAGCCCGCGCGTGAAGCCGGCCATGCGCGGCAGCTGATTGAGCGCGGCCATCGGGCAGAGGTTGCGCCACAGCCCCGGCATGACCAGCAGGACCAGCGGCAAGCTCGGGACGATGACCTGCCAGAGGAGAGTGAGGCCGCTCTGCGGATCCGCGAGGAGCAGCGCGGCGACCGCGAACGCGGTGACGACGGAGACCGCGCGCAGCGCGTGCCACACCCATCCCGGGATCCTGGTCGGGATCTGGGTGTAGTTCGGAAACGGTGGCTGTGCGGTGCGTGCCGTCGCCATCGCCGCCTACCGCACGATGCGCAGCAGCCGCTGGGTCATCTCGCGCAGCCGCAGCGAGAGGATCCGTGCCAGGTCCGCGATCACGTCGCGCGCCAGCGCGGGATCGCGGGCGCTCATCACCTCGAGCGCCTTGGCGTCGATGCGGAACAGCTCGCCGTCACTGAGGGCGCGCACCGTCGCGGAGCGCGGCAGGCCGTCGAAGTACGACTGCTCGCCGATGATCGAGTGCTCTTCGATCGCCGAGAGCAGGAACTCCTTGCCGTCGTCGGTGCGCGCGACGGCCTCCAGCTGGCCTTTCGCAACGATGTAGAAATCGCGGCTTTCCTCGCCGGCCTCGAGCAGCGTTTCGCCCCGCGCAAAGCGCCGGTGCTGCGCATAGCCGAGCAGCTTCGCCCAGCCGGACTCGGAAAGCTGCCCGAGGAAGACCGGTGACGCCGACTCGGGCTCACGATCCGGATTCTCGTAGTTGAAGAACGAAGTGAAGTCCATGTCGCTCCTCTCTGCGCGCCACGGTGCGTGCACGACAGCGGAAGAGTACCCGCATCGGGTCAGCCCAAAAAGGGGCACGTGCCGACCGCCCTTGCGCGGCGCAGCAGCCAGTCGATATGGCACAATCGGCGCGCATCGCCCATCGAGCAGCACGTCTTGGTTCGTTCCCGCAAGAGACCCTCCCCACGGACGTCGCCGCCCGAGCCGGCGCGCGGCGGCCGGGCGCGCATTTTTTCGAAGTACACTTGGCCGGCGCTCACGGTGAGCGCCGTTCTGGTCGCCGGTGTGCTGGTCGCGTTGCTTTGGAGCTCGCCGGGCCCGCCTCCGACCATGGAGGGGAAATCCGGGTTCATCGGCAGCTCCGCATGCAAGGGATGCCACGCGGAATCATATGCGGCCTGGCAGGGCTCGCAGCATCAGCTCGCGATGCAGCACGCGACCGATGCCTCGGTGCGCGGCGATTTCAACGACGCGAAGTTTCGCTACGCGGATGTCGAGACCACCTTCTTCCGGCGCGACGGCAAGTACCTCGTGCGCACCGACGGGCCGGACGGTGCGCTCGGCGAGTTCGCGATCAGGTACACGTACGGCGTACAGCCGCTGCAACAGTACCTGATCGAGTTTCGCGACGGGCGCATCCAGGCGCTCTCGATCGCGTGGGACACCCGGCCAAAGGAGGCCGGCGGGCAGCGCTGGTTTCATCTATATCCGAACGAGCGGGTGGATCATCGCGACGAGCTGCACTGGACGAAACGCTCGCAAAACTGGAACTTCATGTGCGCCGACTGTCACTCGACCAACGTGCGCAAGAACTATGACGCGGCAAGCGATACGTTCAAGACCGCGTGGTCCGAGATCACCGTCGGCTGCGAGGCATGTCATGGTCCGGGGTCGCGACATCGGGAATGGGCGAAGGAGAAGCGCGCCGACCCCATGCGTGGCCTGACCGTCGCCCTCGACGAGCGACACGGTGTCGCCTGGCGGATCGACCCCGCTACGGGCAACGCCACGCGCAGCGCCCCGAAACGCGCGGATCGGGAGATCGAGGTGTGCGCACAGTGTCACGCGCGCCGCGCCCAGGTCGCCGAGGGGTATCACGCGGGCAAGCCCTTCCTGGATCACTACCGGCCCGCGCTGCTTGCGCCGGAACTCTACTACGCCGATGGGCAGCAGCGCGACGAGGTCTACATCTGGGGCTCGTTTCTGCAGAGCAGGATGCACCGCGCCGGCGTCACGTGCAGCGATTGCCACGCGCCGCACAGCCTGAAGCTCCGCGCCGAAGGCAATATGGTGTGCGCGCAATGCCATTTGCCCGCCAAGTACGACGCGCCCGCACACCATTTCCACAAGGCGGGATCGGGCGCGCGCTGCGTCGACTGCCACATGCCCGCCGCGACCTATATGGTCGTCGACCCGCGGCGCGACCACAGCCTGCGTGTCCCGCGGCCGGATCTTTCGGTCGCGCTTGGCGTGCCGAATGCATGCAACGGTTGTCACGCGGAGAAGACCGCGCAGTGGGCGGACGAAGCAGTGCGCAAGTGGTACGGCCACCGCCCGGAAGGGTTTCAGCGATTCGCGGCAACGCTCGCGGCGGCCGAGCGTGGCGCAGCGGGTTCCGACGGGAATCTGGCGGCGCTGTCGAACGATCTCTCGCAACCGACCATCGCGCGGGCCAGCGCCGCTCAATCGCTTGCGCGGTTTCCCTCGCAGACCGCACTCGCGGCCCTGCGGCGCGGGCTGACCGATGCGGATCCGCTGGTCCGCCGCGCGAGCGTCGCGGCGCTCGCGCCGCTGCCGGCGGAGCAGCGCGTGCCGCTCGTCGCGCCGCTCCTCGACGATCCGGTGCGCACCGTACGCATCGAGGCGGCTGCGTTGCTCGCGGGCGCGCCCGACACCGCATTCGATCCAGCGCAGCGCGCAAGCTTCGCGCGTGCGAGCGCGGAGTTCGAGGCCGTACAGCGCTATAACGCGGATCGGCCGGAGGCGCGCACGGCGCTCGGCGGGTTCTACGCGCAGCGCGGACGCTACGCGGATGCCGAGAAGGAATTGGAGGCGGCGACCGCAATGGACCCGCGCTATGTGCCGGCGTACGTGAACCTTGCCGACATGCGCCGATCGCAGGGTCGCGATACCGACGCCCAGGCGGTGCTGCGCGAGGGATTGAAGCACTTCCCCGAAAGCGCCGCCCTGCAGCACGCATTCGGACTCACGCTCGCGAGACAGAAGCGCATGCCCGAAGCGCTCGAGGCGTTGGCGAAAGCTGCACGCCTCGCACCCGACGATGCGCGCTTCGCGTACGTCTACGCCGTGGCGCTAAATTCCACCGGCAAGGCGCGCGAGGCGATTGCCGAGATCGACCGCGCGCTCGAGCGGTATCCGGACGATCGCGAACTTCTCAATGCTGGCGCGGCATTCGCCCGCGACGCGGGCGACAGCGCTGCGATGGCGCGCTACATGAATCGGCTCGCCGCGCTGGGCGCGAGTCGCTGAAGGATCAGCTGGAGCAAGCAAATGACCGGCAACATGCAAAGCGTCATCGTCATGGGCGGATCGCTCGGCGGGCTCACCGCCGCGCTTTTCCTGCGCGATGCCGGCTGTCGCGTGAGAGTCCTGGAGCGATCCCGGACGCCGCTCGCGGGCCGCGGGGCTGGCATCGTCCTCAATCCCGCGACGGTGCGCTACTTCACTTTGCGCGGAACGCGCGATGTCCGGTCGATGAGCGTGGCGACGCAATGGCTGCGCTACCTCGGCGCCGATGGGCGCATCGCGGCCGAGCAGCAGGCGGCCTATCGCTTCAGCTCCTTCAACGCCATCTACCACGGGTTGCTGGAGGATTTCGGTCCGGACGACCACCATCTCGCGCGGACCGTGACGGGCATCGAGCAGGATGCGCAGGGGGTCACGGTGCATGTGGCAGGCGCGCCCGCGGAGCGGTGCGACTTGCTGGTCTGCGCGGACGGTGTCCGCTCGGCGGCGCGCAACTGGCTACTCGGCGAAGTGTTCCCCGAGTACGCCGGCTACGTCGCCTGGCGCGGTACGGTGAGCCAGGAGGAGGTGGCACCGGACACGTTCGCCCTGCTGCGCGACACGATCATCTATCACATCCTGCCCGCGGGTCACGTGCTCATCTATCCGATTCCCGTGATCGAGGAAGGGACGAGCGAGCCGGTGCCCTACATCAACTGGCTGTGGTACAGGAACGTGCCGGCGGGCCCGGCCTTCGAGTCGATGATGACCGATGAGGACGGTAATCTGCGCGATGTCTCGCTCGGGCCCGGTCAGGTGCGACACGACAACGTCGCGGCGCTCCGTCGCGACGCCGCGGACGCGCTGCCACCGCTCATCGCGGAGCTGATACGCGCGACGCAGCACCCCTTCATCCAGGCCATCATGGATTGCGAAGTGCCGCGCATGGCCTTCGGACGGGTGGCACTGATGGGGGACGGTGCCTTCGTCGCCCGCCCGCATGCGGCGGCGGGCACGGCGAAGGCGGCGGAGGATGGATGGCAGCTCAGCGTGGCGCTCGAAGCCGCCGGCGGTGACGTCCCGGGAGCGCTGAAGCGCTGGGAAGCCGGACAGCTCAAGCTCGGTCGCTCGCTGGTGGAACGCAATCGTCGAGCCGGACATCGCTTGCAGAACGGCACCTGGCCGGTCGGCGCTCCACTGGCCTTCGGGCTCTACGAGACCGGCGACAGCGTGATGCCGTAGCAGCTCAGTCGCGGCGCGAGCGCCAGATGGAAACGACGATCCAGACGCTGTTGAAGAACGCCAGCAGGTAGCCGAAGAGCCCGACGACGGTGAAGACCGGGATGCCGAGGAGCGTCGGCCCGGAAGTGACGGTCATCACGATCGAGGAGCCGATGATGAGCGAGGCGGTCATGATGCCGATCGTGATCCGATCGATCGCGCTGTCGAGCTTGCGGCCGAAGCTGTCGAGCCGCTTGAGATCGAGATCGACGCGCATGCGGCCGCGGCGCGCGTCCTTCAGCAGCCGCCCGAGATCGCGTGGCACCGAGCTCACCAGGCCGAGGAAGTGACCGAGGCTCGAGCCCGTCCGCTGCACGACGGCAGCCGGCGCGAAGCGCGCCGCGATCGCGCGGTCAAGGAACGGCTTCAACCGGTCGACCAGGCGGAATTCCGGGTCGTACTTGCGCCCGAGCCCTTCCAGCGTTATCAGCGCCTTGAACATCAAGGTGAGATCGGTGGGCAGCAGGATGCCGTGCTCCCGCACGACCGCCGTCACGCGTTGCAGCAGCGGGCCGATGCGGATGTCCTTGAGCGGCACGTCCGCGTAGTCGAACGCGAGCTCGCCGACGTCGGCCGCGAGCCGCTCCTCGTCCACCGCATCCTCGCCCGCCCAGTCGAGCAGCACTTCGAGCATCGCTTCGTTGTCGTGGCGCGCGAGACCCGCAAGCAGGTCCACGATCTGATTGCGGCGGGCGGGCGACAGGCGCCCGGCCATGCCGAAGTCGATCATCGCGATGCGGTTGTTGGGCAGATAGAGCACGTTGCCCGGATGCGGGTCGGCGTGGAAGAATCCGTCGACCAGGATCATCTTGAGCACCGCGTCGGCGCCGCGCTGCGCGAGCAGCTTCTGATCGAGGCGGGCGCGCTGGATCGCCGCGACGTCGTCGGCGGCGATGCCATCGATGCGCTCCTGGACGTTCATCAGGCTGCTCGACCACTCCGGGAAGACGCGCGGGATGAGGACGTAGGGATCGTCCTGGAAGTTCCGCGCGAAGCGCTCGATGTTGCGTGCTTCGGCGGCGAGATCCAGCTCGCGCATGAGCGAGCGACGAAACTCGGCGACCACGCGCGTCGGCTGATAGCGGCGCACCTCGGGCAGCTCGCTCTCGATGAGCTGCGCGATGTGCCCGAGGATGCGCAAATCCGCTTCGACCTTCGCCTCGATGCCCGGACGCCGGACCTTCAGCACCACCGGCGTGCCGTTCAGGAGGGTCGCGCGATGCACCTGTGCGATCGAAGCGGCGCCGAAGGGCGCGCGCTCGAGATCGAGAAACACGTCCGAGGGCACGGTGCCAATCGCGCGCTCGATGACCGGCAGAATCTCCTCGAACGGTACCGGCGTCACGTGGCTTTGCAGGCGCGCGAGCTCGGCGGTCCACTTCGGCGGGAGGAGATCCTCGCGCGTCGCGAGCATCTGCCCGAGCTTGACGAACGTCGGCCCGAGCTCCTCGAGCGCCTGGCGCAGGCGTTGCTGCGGCTCGAGCTGCGCGCCTCTCGCCGCCGCGCCCCAGTGCAGGATCTGGCCGGCGCGCTCCAGGACCGTGGCGACGCCGAGGCGCCGGACGAGGTCGCCGAGCCCGTGCCGGATGAAGACCAGGCTGATCTCGTGCAGGCGCGGCAGGTCCCGCACCGCACTGAGTGCCGCGGTGGCCATGCGCGACCCTACCGCGTTTTCTTCGACTCGGACTGCTGGCGCAGCGCGTCAGCGAAGCCGGCAAGCAGTCCGCTGGTGAGCATCGTCATGCGCGCGCCGTAGTCGCGCGCGGCCTCGATTCCGGACGCGGTCTTCTCGCGGCTCGAGCCGCCCATGCGGTTTGCGAACTCGCTCATCACCTGCGCGACCCGCACGCTCGCGTCCGCGCCCACGTGCTGCGCGTGCAGCGCGAGGTCGACGAGTTCGCGCCGGATGTTGCCGGTGGTGGCGTCGGCGATGCGATTGGCGGTGGCGACGTAGTCCTGCTGCAGCTGCTGCAGGCTCGCGAACGCCTGCTTGAGGTCGTTGTCCGTGAAGTCCTTGCCGCGCGCAGCCAGCTGCTGCAGCGCCTCGTGGGTCGACTGCGCGGACTGCTGGAGCGCCTGGTCGAGCCCGCGTACCGCTTCGGTGAACGCCTCGCGTGCCTCCGGGCTGTCCAGCGCGGGCTGAAACGCCGCGCCGCCGCCCATTGCGCGCACCACCTCCTTGACGCCCTCGCTGTCGAGCCGCCCGCCCTGCAGCAACTGCGTGGTCAGCTCGCGCACCCGCTCGCGGATCGCCTGCTCTTCGCTCTGCGCGGAGGGACCCGTTCCCGCCGAAGCCGTAGGTTCGTTCATATCGCGCCTCCCGGAATGGTCGGTGACAGTACAAGGATAGACCCAATCGCAGCGGCCTGGCGAGACTCCTCAAACCGCGCGGCGCAACCGCTTCTGGCGTTGCTCCTGCCACCACGGCGTCAGGAGGCTTCGCGTCCGCAAACTCTCCTGCCACAAGGCTGTCAGCAGCCCCGCTACATGCTTGTTGCCACAGGTCACGATGGTCGTGGCCTGTCCTCAACAAGGAGCAACATCATGAAGCATCCTGTCGTGTGGTTCGAAGTCATGGGAGACAATGGCGAGCGCCTGCAGTCGTTCTACCGGTCGCTGTTCGGCTGGAAGATCGACGCCGGCAATCCGATGAAGTACGGCATGGTCGAGGCGGAGAAGGGCCGCGGCATTCCCGGCGGCGTGGGGCAGCTCGGCGAGAAGCCTCAGCCGGGCGTCACGTTTTACGTCTCCACCGAGAGCGTGAACGCGTCGCTCGCCAAGGCCACGAAGCTCGGCGGCAAGACGATCATGCCGCGCACCGCGCTTCCGGACGGCCCGGTGCTCGGTTTCTTCGCCGACCTCGCCGGAAACACGATCGGCCTGGTCGAGGAGAATGGATCCTGACAGGCCGTTGAAGAAAGCGCGCCCTGGGGCTTCGATTGAGGAGTTCAACTTGCAAGGCAAACCCCGGTCGTACGAACAAGGGGGAAAGCCCCTTGTATATCCCCCAATCGGAACCAGGGGCGCGCCCCTTGTAGATCCCCGTCCGCGGGCGCGGAGCATCTCAAGGCTCTGCCAAGACTATCCCCCGGCGGTCGGATTCGCCTTAACATGATTTGCAGTGCGACGCGCCGACCGCCTGTTCCAGATCATCCAGCTGCTGCGCAACCGGCGCCGCGCTCTCACGGCAGCGCGGCTCGCGGAACAGCTCGGTGTCTCCGAGCGCACCGTCTACCGCGATATCCGCGATCTGATCGCCGCCGGAACGCCGATCGAGGGCGAGGCGGGCGTGGGTTACGCGTTGCGCCGCGAGTACGACCTTCCGCCCCTGATGTTCGATTCGGAGGAGCTCGAGGCGCTGGTCCTCGGCACGCGGCTTGCGGCCGCGTTCGGCGACGAATCCCTCGAGCGCGCCGCGGGCTCGGCGCTCTCCAAGATCGAGGCCGTTCTCCCGTCGCGTGTGCAAGCCAACTTCGGTGCCACGCCGCTCTTCGTTCCCCGACGCACTGCCGACCGCGCGGTCTCTGCGGCGCTCGTCGCGATGCGGGCGGCGCTCGCCGCGCGGCACAAGCTGCGGATCCGCTACCGGCGCCTGGACGGGGAGGAGAGCGATCGTGTCGTTCGTCCGCTCGGCGCATTCTTCTGGGGCGCGAGCTGGACCTTCACTGCGTGGTGCGAGCTGCGGAACGACTTTCGCAATTTCCGGCTCGACCGCGTCGTCTCGCTCGAGGCGGGCGAACCGTTCGAGAGCGAGCCCGGGAAGACGCTCAAGGATTTCCTGCGCCGGATCGGACCCGCAGCCGAGCGCTTGCTGGACGACTGAGCGCGCGCATCGCGCGGCCCGGGAATCTTGCGCTGCAACCGCCCCGTCCAGCCGACCGGTGATGACGCGCTGCGGTAGACGCGCCAGCAGCGTTTCTTCCGATTCGGCGGCGCTGATTGTTCTTGAACCTGTCTGCCAACGAGCTACTCTTAAGGCTGGGTCCCTCGACCCCGTACACCGTCCCCCGGAAAAAGCACACGCATCGTTTGCAGGCGCAGCGCTCGCCCGTGAAGGTGCTCGCTCCTGGGACAGGCGTTGAACGCCAAAGGAGACGCACGTGAAACCAGCACCGTTTGAGTACATCCGGCCGGGTTCGCTCGCGGAGACGCTCGATGCGCTCGCGCGCCACGCGTCGACCGGCAAGATTCTTGCCGGCGGGCAGAGCCTGGTGCCGATGATGAACCTGAGGCTCGTGAAGCCCGCAGTCCTGATCGACATCAACCGCGTCCCGGGTCTCGCAGAGATCCGGGTCGATGGCGGCGAGCTCGTCATCGGCGCGCTTGCCCGACACAAGGCGCTGCTCGCGTCCGAGCTTGTCGCGAAGCACTGTCCGCTCATGGCGGAAGCCTATCCGTGGGTCGCGCACGGGCCGATCCGCAATCGGGGCACGCTGGGCGGCAACATCAGCCACGCAGATCCGGCGTCCGAAATGCCCGCCGTGCTCGCGGCGTGCGATGCCAAGATCGTCGTGCGGAAGGCCAAGGGCACCCGGACGCTGTCGGCGACCGAGTTCTTCACCGGTGCGCTTACGACCGCGCTGGCCGACGGCGAGATGGTCACCGAAGTGCGGATTCCCACCGCCAAGCCTGGACAGGGCGCGGCGTGGCAGGAGGCCGCCAACCGCAAGGGTGATTTTGCGCTGGCGGGTGTCGGCGTGCTGGTCACGGTCGCGGGCGGCAAGTGCACGCATGCGAGCGTCGCGGTGGCGGGCATGGAGAAACCCGGCGCGCGTCTTCCCGCAGTGGAGAAGCAGCTCGGCGGCAAGGCGCTCGATGATGCGGCCATCACCGCTGCCGCCCGCCAGGCGGGCGCGGACGTTCGCCCGGGCAGCTCGTATCACGCCGACGAACCCTTCAAGCGCGAGCTGGTCGCGACGCTGACCGCGCGCGCCCTGACCGCGGCGCGCGAGCGCGCACGCTGAGGAGACCGCCATGGCCCTGGTTCCGATCAGTCTGAAAGTGAACGGCACGCAGTACGAGCGCGCGGTGGAGCCGCGCCGGCTGCTGTCGGATTTCCTGCGCGAGGATCTCGACCTCAAGTCCACGCACGTCGGCTGCGAGCACGGCGTCTGCGGCACCTGCACGGTGCTGGTGGACGGCGAAGCCGTCCGCTCCTGCCTGAGCTTCGCCGTGCAGGCGGATGGCGCCGAGTTGCGCACCGCGGACGGGCTCGCGCAGGGCGGCAAGTTGAACGCGCTGCAAAATGCCTTCTGGGAAAAGCACGGCCTGCAATGCGGCTTCTGCACGCCCGGGATGCTGATGGTGGCGACCGAGCTTCTCGAGCGGAACGCGCAGCCCACGAAGGCCGAGATCGAGGAAGCGATCTCCGCGAACCTGTGCCGTTGCACCGGCTACTACACCATCGTCGAGTCCGTGCAGCGGGCCGTCGAGCTGATGAAGGAGGGCGCGAAATGACGGCGACCTTTCCGAAGCACATTCCCGCGGAAGGCTACATTCCGGCCAGCCGGCAGCAGGAGCCGCCGCGCAAGGACTACAAGTACATCGGCCAGAACATGAAGCGGGTCGAGGACCCGCGACTGCTGACCGGAAACGGCCAGTACATCGACGACATCGTGGTGCCCAAGATGGCGCACGCCGCGGTGCTGCGCAGCGACCGCGCGCACGCGCGCATCAAGCGCATCGACACCTCGAAAGCGAAGGCGCTCGCGGGCGTGCACCTGGTGCTGACCGGCGCCGAGGCGAAGGAGATGACCGGCCCGACCGCGCAGTTCGCCAGCCCGCCGGTGGTGCAGTACTGCCTGGCCGTCGACCGGGTGCGCCACGTCGGCGAGGCGGTGGCGGCGGTGGTCGCCGAGAACCGCTACGTCGCCGAGGATGCCTGCGATCTGATCGAGGTCGAGTACGAAGACCTGCCGGTGGTGGTCGACCCGGAAGCCGCGCTGACCTCGAGCGGGGACGCGGTGCTCCATCCGGAGCGCGGCCCGAACAACATCGCGCAGCAGCGCACGTTCACGTTCGGACCGGTGAACGACGACTTCGGCAAGGCGGACGTGGTCGTCAAGCGTACGCTCCGCTGGGGCCGCTCGGGCGCGCAGCCGCTCGAGACGGTCGGATGCATCGCGTCCTACGAGCCGGGCAGCGGCAAGTTCACGATGTACACCAACAGCTCGTTCCTCAACTACGTCGGCTGGCTGGTCGGCGCCTCGCTCGGGGTGAGCGCGTCGAAGCTGAACCTGATTCCGTGCGTGACCGGCGGCAGCTTCGGCTCGAAGCTCTTCACGCACAAGGCGATGACGCTCGCCGGCACGCTCGCGCGCGCGGCGGGCCGCCCGGTGAAGTACCTGGAGGACCGCCTCGACAACATCACGAGCTGCGACAACCACGGCTCGGACCGCCTCTACCGCTGCGAGCTCGCCTGCAAGCGCGACGGGACGATGCTCTCGCTCCGCTTCCAGGTGATCGACGACTACGGCGCGTACTTCCAGTTCGGCGTGGGCACGCACGGCAACTCGCTCTGCCAGATCGTGGGGCCGTACCGCATCAACAGCATCCAGATGGAGCTCATCGCGGTGATGACCAACAAGTGCCAGCAGGGCGCCTACCGCGGCTTCGGTTCCGAGGTCACGAACTGGATGCTCGAGCGCATGGCCGACGCCGCGGCCGACGAGCTGAAGATGGACCCGGTCGACTTGCGGCGGAAGAACCTCATCCAGCCCGACCAGTTTCCGTACGTCATCCCGAGCGGCAACATCTACGACAGCGGCAACTACCCCGCGGTGCTCGATGAGGCGCTGAAGCTCGCCGACCTGCCGAAGTGGAAGAAGCTCCGCGACGAGGCGCGCGCTCAAGGGCGCTGCGTCGGCATCGGCGTGGCGACGTGCCAGGAGCGCAGCGTGTTCAGTGCGACCGAGTTCTGGTCGCTCAACGGGACCGAGAATCCGGGCTTTACGCTGACGAGCTCGCCGGAGTCGACGCAGCTTCGCATCGACCCGACCGGCACGATCCACGTGACGCTCGGCTCGCCGTTCTGGGGCAACAGCCCCGAGACCATGGCGACGCAGATCGTGGCCGAGCAGTTCCAGGTCGATCCGTCGCAGATCAACATCGTCTACGCCGACACGCAGAGCGGGTTCAACTCGACCGGTCCGGGCGGCAGCCGTTTCACGGTGATGATCGCCGGGGCGATCGTCGGCGCAAGCATGCGGGTCAAGGAGAAACTCCTGCGCGTGGCCGGCCACATGATGGAGGCCGATGTGAACGACCTCGAGATCCGCGCCGGCAAGATCGGCGTGAAGGGGGTGCCTGGCAAGGAGAAGTCGATCGGCGAGGTGGCGCTCTTCGCCCACTACTTCCGCCTCAACCTGCCGGAGGGCGACGACTTCGCGAGCGGCCTCGACGCGAACTACGTGTACGACCATCCGCTCACGACGATGCCCGCGGAGGACCGCAGCCATCTCGGAATCTTCTACCCGATCATGGGAAACATGTGCCACGCGGCGCTCGTCGAGGTCGACCCGCAGACCGGCAAGACGGCGATCCTCGACTACGTCGCGGTGCACGACGCGGGAACCGTGGTGAACCCGATGACGCTCGCGGGCCACATCCGCGGCGGTACCGCGCAGGGCATCGGCACCGCGCTCTACGAGAAGTTCCACTACGACGAGAGCGGCCAGCTCGTGACCGGTACGTTCGCCGACTACCTGATCCCGACACTGCACGAGATGCCGCCCGCGATCCGGGTGGGACACGTCGAGACGCCCTCGCCGTTCACCGAGTACGGCATCAAGGGCGGCGGCGAAGGCGGCCGGATGGGCGCGCCCGGCGCGCTCTCGCGCGCGATCGAGGATGCGCTCGCGCAATACCGCGTGCGCTGCGACGAGCTACCGCTCACGCCGCGCAAGGTGCGGGAAATGGTGCGCGCCGGCGAGCAGCGGTGAATCTTTCCCCTCCGCCTGACGAGGGGGTCACGCGCAGCGTGACGGGATGGTGGGCTACGCGTGGAGCTCGAGCACGTCGCCGTCCGCGACGCGGTGCTCGCGGCCGACCTGCTGCCCGTCGAAGCCGGATTTGCCCCAGACGCGCGCGTACTTGAGCGACTGCGCGATGTCCTGGTGGACGAGCCGTGCGACGTCCTCCACCGTCTGGCCGCGCCGCAGGGTGAAGGGATGATCCTTCGCCGCGGGCTTGCCCGGCGCCTTGGTGTAGACGCGCACGATGCCGAGCGCGCGGAAGAGCCAGGGCCCGAGCTCGCTCAGGCCCCGCCCGGTTTCCGCGGACACGGCGAGCGCGGGATAGCGCAGCCCGGTGAGCTCGCGAAAGGCCTCGAGCTCGGCCGCTGCGTCGATGCTGAGATCGGCCTTGTTCGCGAGGAGCAGCGTCGGCAGCCGCAGGGCGAACGGGTCGTCATCACCCGCTTCGGCAGACTCGATGGCCACCGGCCAGCGTTCGGTGAGCGTCACGCGCTTCTCGTGCAGGATCGCGTGCACGGCCTGGACCTCCTCGACGCAATCGGCGTGGCCGAGGTCGACGACGAGCAGGCAGGCGTCCGCGGTCTGCAGCGCGCCGGCGAGCCACGGCACCGGATGCGCCGCGGACACCGCCGGCAGGTCCACGAGCTGGAAGTGAATGTCCTCCCAGATCATCATGCCCGGCTCGGGGACTTGGGTCGTGAACGGATAGTCGGCAATGTGCACGCTCGAGCCGCTGAGGCGCGCGTGCAGCGCCGACTTGCCCGCGCTCGGCGGGCCGACGAGCGCGAGCTGTGCCGCACCTTCGGGTCGGACCACGAGGGCCGGTCCGCCCCGGGCGGGGCCCTTGCGCGGCGCTTCGAGCTCGGCGGAGAGCTCCTTGATGCGGCGCTTGATGTCGGCCTGGAGGTGGTCGGTGCCCTTGTGCTTGGGAATCGTGCGCAGCATCTCGCGCAGGTGCGCGAGCCGCTCACGCGGATCGCGCGCCTTGCGAAAGGCCGCTTCCGCGGCCTTGTACTCGGGCGACAGGTTGGCGGGCATGGCTGAGCGCTCGCGCGCAGCTTGCCGGGAATGTTACGTCGACTTTGGGCTGGAGTAGGGGCGCGAATGGCGCGCTGCCCGCAAGGCCGGTACGCCTTGATCGCCCATGCGGGAGGCGATAGTCTGCTCGCATGCACGTCTGCGCGGACGCGATCGAGGGTATCGGGCGCACGCCGCTCATCCGGCTACGGCGCGCGTCGGAGCTCACCGGCTGCGAGATCCTCGGCAAGGCCGAGTTCCTGAATCCTGGCGGCTCGGTCAAGGACCGCGCGGCGCTCTTCATCGTGAAGGATGCCGAGGCGCGCGGGCAGCTGCGGCCCGGCGGGGTGATCGTCGAGGGGACGGCCGGCAACACCGGGATCGGGCTCGCGCTGGTCGGCAACGCGCGCGGCTACCGCACGGTGATTGTGATTCCGGAGACGCAGAGCCAGGAGAAGAAGGACGCGCTGCGCCAGTTCGGCGTGGACCTGCGCGAGGTGCCCGCGGTGCCGTATGCGAATCCGAATAACTACGTCAAGGTCTCCGGACGGCTCGCCGCGGCGATCGCAGAGCGCGAGCCCGCCGGCGCGATCTGGGCCAACCAGTTCGACAACGTAGCCAACCGCCGCGCGCACATCGAGACGACCGGACCGGAGATCTGGGAGCAGACGGGCGGCAAGCTGGACGCCTTCATCTGCGCGGTGGGCACCGGCGGCACGCTCGCGGGCGTGGGCATGTACCTCAAGCAGCGCGCGCCCGGAGTCGTGATCGGCATCGCCGATCCGATGGGCGCCGCGCTCTACAACTGGTACAAGCACGGCGAGCTCAAGGCCGAGGGAAGCTCGATCACCGAGGGCATCGGCCAGAGCCGCATCACCGCCAACCTCGAGGGCGCGCCGGTCGACGCGGCGTTCCGGATTCCCGACCCCGAAGCGCTCGCCGAAGTCTTCGCACTCCTGCAGCACGAAGGGCTGTTCCTGGGGCCGTCCACCGGCGTCAACGTCGCCGGCGCGATCCGCCTCGCCCGCGAGTTGGGTCCCGGCCGCACCATCGTCACGGTGCTTTGCGACGGCGGGCAGCGCTACGCCAGCCGGCTTTTCGACCTCGAGTTCCTGCGCGCGAAGCGTCTGCCGGTGCCGCCGTGGCTGGAGGGCCGCAACGCGGTGCCGGTGCCGACGCCTGTCGCACCGGCTTCATAGCGGCGTGACCGGGCCCGTCGCGTCACGGATCCAGCTTTTCGCTCGCGACTACGGCGTCCCGATGTAGTCGCGCTTGCCGATCTCCACGCCGTTGTGACGCAGGATGTCGTAGGCCGTCACGACGTGGAAATAGAACGTCGGCAAGGCGTGGCCGCAGAGATATTGCACGCCCTTGAAGGTCACGTCCTTGCCGGCAACCTTGAGGGTGATGTCCTGGTCGTCGGAGCCGTCGATCTGCGCCGGCTTGAACGAGTTGATGAAATCGGCGGTCTTCGCGATCCGCGCCTTCAGCTCGGGGAGCGTCTGTTCGGTGTCCGGGTAGCTCGGATTCTCGACGCCGGCGAGCCGCGCGCAGGCGCCCTTGGCCGCGTCGCAGGCGATCTGGATCTGGCGCGTGAACGGGAACATGTCCGGATAGAGCCGGAACGCGGTGAGCGCCAGGGGGTCGAGCTTGCGCGCTTCGACGTGCGCCTGCGCCTTGTCGAGGATGGCGGAAAGGTTCTTGAGCGTATTGGCGAAGCGCGGCGCGCTCGCCTGGTACATGGAGATGGGCATCTGGGAGTCCGTTCGCGAAACCCGCATGTGCGGGCGGCGTATTCTAACGCCAGCCTGAACGCCGCCGGCTAGCGCGGCCGGTCGCCGGCAAGCGTGATCCGGAGCATGACGCGGCGATACCCGTGGTAGTCGTTCACCGGGTTGTGCTGCGTGCAGCGATTGTCCCAGAGCGCAATGGAGCCCGGCTGCCAGACGAAGCGGCAAGTATGCTCCGGACGGACCTGGTGCGCGAAGAGGTAAGCAAGCAGCGGCGCGCTCTCCGCCTCGGTCATGTCGGCGAACCGCACAGTGTGCGCGACGTTGACATAGAGCGCCTTGCGGCCGGTCTCGGGATGCGTGCGGACCACCGGGTGCTCCGCGACGTACTCTTCCTTGCCTTCCGAGCGCCCATCCGACTTGATGCGGTCTTCTCGCGTGCGCGACACGTCCGCCTTGGCGGAGGAGTTCACGGCGTTCAAGCCGTCGAGCAGGCGCCGCATGCCCGCCGAGAGCGTCTCGTAGGCGAGGTACATGCTCGCGAACAGCGTGTCGCCGCCGAACGGCGGCGTCTCGCGCGCGAGGAGCATCGACGCCATCGGCGGCTCCGCGAGGTACGTCGTGTCCGAGTGCCAGATGCCGCCGAAATTCACTGTTTCGTGTTCGAGCTTCTTCACCTCGATGATCTCGGGGAAGCCCGCGATGCCCCTCACGAAGGGATACTCCACCGGCCTGCCGATGCGCCGCGCGAACGCCATGTACTGCGCCGGCGTCAGATCCTGGCCGCGGAAGAAGAGCACGAGATGCTCGTGCCAGGCGTGCCGCAGCGACGCCACCTGATCGTCGTCGAGCGTCCGCGCCAGGTCGATCCCCAGCACCTCCGCCCCGAGCGCACCCGCGACGCGCCGGATCTCGATGGTCGTTCGCTGCATGTCAAAAATCTACCCTGTTCCCGCACGGGCGCCAAGACCCCAGTGAGTCGCTGGTATATAGTCGCGTGTCGTCCCGATTTGCACGCATGCGATGCCCGAACGCAAATCGACCTACGTCGCGCAGCACGCGAACCTGGCGAAGGAGCCAGCGGAGACCGACGCCAAGTACCTCGAGCTGCTGAGGGCCTGGAACGTCCGCGACGATAACGATTTCACGCTCACCGACGGCCGCGAGAAGACCGAGGCGCGCACTTCGGTCCGCTTGCGCGAATTCACCGAACGGCACCTGCGCATGCGCCTCGACGGCGCAAAGCAGCTGCTGTTGATCATCGGGGAGACGACCCGCGAGGACAACGAGTGGATCCCGCTCGAGATCCGCTACGCCGTCGACGACTGCGAGATTCCGATCATCGCCGCGTACCCCGGGCACGAGGTCATCATGGACCCGACTGAGCTCGCGCCGCTCTGGCCGGCGGCGCTGACGAAGCGCATTCGCGAGGGATCCGCGCGGGTCATCCACATCCCGTTCCGCATGGAGGCCCTGCGTGACGCGATCAACCAGTTCGGTCCCGCGAAGCTCCCGCAGAGCGGATTGAGCTTCTACGACCTCGCGACGTACCAGGGCTGGGGCTACTGACCGTTCGGGGCCGCGGGCAACCACTCGAATGCGGCCCGCACGAAGTCTTCGCCTCGTTGCAGCACGCGAATGAGCCGCAGGTCACGCCGACCCTCGTCCAGCATGGCCTCGTAGACGCGCCCTTCTTTCCAGCTTTCCGGCGGCAGCAACAGGTGCGGCGGGTCTGCCTGTGATGCGTCCGGGAGCAGGATCGCGTTCACGTTGACGAAGGCAAAGGTTCCCGCCGACGCTTTCCAGTCGGCGCCTCCGGGGCTTCCCTTTGCCTGCGGGCGCAGTGATACCGCGGCCGGCTTGCGGCTGATGAGCTGGATGTCGACGTGCGTGCTCTTGTCGATGTCGGCATGCGTGCGGCGAATCACGCCCAGCCACCATTCGTTGCGCCCGGAGACCGAGAAGGTGACCAGCATGCCGCTGCGCGCCCAGTTCGCGCCCGGCTGCGGCATTTCCGCGCCGACTTCGCTGCCGCCGGCATCGCGGATGGTCCAGGCTTCGGGCGGGGCGAACGCGATGTCGTCGTCGCTCGCGAGCTCCAGGCCGCGCGACTTGCTTGGCGCGGCATCGCCGCCGGCGAGATGCTTGCAAATGCCAGCATAGCCGTGCACGAGCATCAGCTCGCCCTGCGCCGGCGAATGGACGGGCGCCGCGCGCGGCGGAGTCGGCCCCCAGATGCGCAGCAAGTGCTCGACGGTGGCGAGCTGTGCATGCGACGGGATGTCCTTGCCGAACACGCTCGCGTCGTTGTCATCCGCTGTTGCGATCTGTTTGTGGAGTCTCGTCAGCGCGTCGAGCCCCACCCCGGGTCCGAAGTAGCGCGTGGCGGGGTCTTGCGACTCGGGCGTCGCGCGCCGCGGCGGATCTTCCCCTTGGGGATCGAAGCAGAATGGATTGTCCGCGGCGCCGGGCGGGCGCAGCGCAAAATCTTCCCCGAGCTGCTCAGCCACCCGGTCGGCGATCTCGATCTGCTCCGAGGCGAGCGTCTCGGGCGCGGCGACGTGCACCATCAGCAGCCGCAGGAGCTCGTGGGTCGCCGTGGTCGAGACTCTCTGACTGCGGTGCGGGTGAACCGCGGTATTCGCGCAGCCGGCGGCCTCTGCGCCGGCATGCACCGCGTACGCGCGTCGCCATGCGCTCGTGGGAGCGTCCACGTAATGGATGAGACAGAGCTTAGCCAGCGTTCGGCACGCGCGCAGCCCGCGCACCGCGCCCACGGCCGCGGCGCCCATCGCCGACGCGTCGGTCTTCACGATCGCCTGGAGGCGCGCGGCCGACGCGCAGGACGCGTCGGCGAGGCTCGCCGCATAGGCGAACATGGCTTTCCACTTCGTCTCGCGCAACACCTGGTTGTCGGCTGAATCCGCGAGGTACTGCTTGAGCAGCTTGGCGACGTGCGCCGTGCCCGCTTCCTGGATGAGGCCCAGGATTTCGCTGCGGGCCCGCTCGTCGAGATCGGTCGCGTCGCCGGGCGCACCCAGCCAGCCGCGCAACTCGCCTAGCGCGGTGACCGGATCGCGTTCGCGGAGGTCCGCAAGCATCGCCGACGCGGAGGCGGCGCTCCGCATCGGATCGTCGGGGCCGGACCCCGGGCTCTTGATCCACTCCAGCACAGGCGCCCTCCTGGGATCGCCCCCCGGGTGGAGGCCCGGGCGCGCGATCGGGACGCTGACGAGCTCATTCTAGGCAGGTGCGCCGGGCCGGAATGCGCTTCTCGCCTGCTTTTGAGAACCTGTGCCGTAGCCGGATGAGCGATAGTTCACGTTTGGCGCGCGAGCGATGCCGCGGCGAATGCGATCACTTAGTTGTTGCGGATTCGCCGCCCGCCGAAGCGAGAACCAGCAGCCGCAAGGAGCGCGCGCCGACCTGCACCTGCTCGCCGGGCTGCCAGGCGCTTCCTGCGACGAATCCCTGTTCCTCCGTGGTGTCGACGACCCCCTCCCAGCGTCCGTCCTGCGCCACGGCGGGCAGCGTGAACGACGCGTCCTCATGCGCCGCATTGAGCAGCAACAAGAACGTGTCGTCGGGTTCCTGCTCGCCGCGCTCGGTCAGGTGGCGCAGGCCCGCCTCGCCGCTCAGAAGCATGCCCAGCGATCTCGCGTTCCCGTCACCCCAGTTCTCCTCTGACATTTCCGCGCCGTCCGGGCGCAGCCAGGCGACGTCCTTGACCTCGGTGCCGGGAATCACGGCGCGCCTGAAGTAGCGCGAGCGGTGGAACACGATGTGCTCGCTGCGCACCGCGATCAAGCGACGCGTGAACTCGAGCAGGGCCTTGGCATCCTCGTCCAGGTTCCAGTCGATCCAGCTGATCTCGCTGTCCTGACAGTAGGCGTTGTTGTTGCCGCCCTGTGTGCGCGCGAACTCGTCGCCCGCGACGAGCATCGGCGTGCCCTGCGAAAGCAGGAGCGTCGCGAGGAAGTTGCGCATCTGGCGGCGGCGCAATGCCCGGATCGCGGCATCGTCGGTCTCGCCCTCGACGCCGCAATTCCAGCTGTCGTTGTTGTCCGAGCCGTCGCGGTTCTCCTCTTTGTTCGCCTCGTTGTGCTTGTGGTTGTAGCTGACCAGATCCCGCAGCGTGAAGCCGTCGTGCGCGGTGATGAAGTTGACGCTTGCCCAGGGCCGCCGCCCCCGGCGGCGGTACATGTCGGCCGACCCCGAGAGCCGCGAGGCGAACTCCGCGAGCTGGCCTTCATCCCCTTTCCAGTACTTGCGCATCGTGTCGCGGTACTTGCCGTTCCACTCCGCCCAGCCGGGCGGGAAATTACCGACCTGGTAGCCGCCGAGGCCCGTGTCCCACGGCTCGGCGATCAGCTTCACGGAGGCGAGCACCGGATCCTGGGCCACGGCGTCGAGAAAGCTCGCGTGCTCGTCGAACGGCCCCTCGACGCGGGCGAGCGTGGTGGTCAGGTCGAAGCGAAAACCGTCGACCCGCATTTCCTCGACCCAGTAGCGCAGCGAATCGGTGACCATGCGCAGCACGTATGGATGGCGCAGCTCGAGCGCATTGCCGGTTCCGGTGAAATCGTTGTAGTAACGCTGGTCACCCATAAGGTAGTAATAGGTCTTGTTGTCGATGCCCCGCCACGAGAGCGTCGGGCCCATGTGGCTGCCCTCGGCGGTGTGGTTGTAGACCACGTCGAGAATCACCTCGATTCCCGCGTCGTGCATGCGGTGCACGAAGGTCTTGACCTCGCCGATCCCGCCGCGCCCCAGGTACTCCGGATGCGGGGCGAAGAACCCGATCGTGTTGTAGCCCCAGTAGTTGCGCAGCCCGCGCTCGATCAGGTGCCGATCGTGTAGAAACGCGTGCACCGGCAGCAGTTCGACCGCCGTGACCCCGAGCTTGCTCAGGTAGTCCACGACCGCGGGGTTCGACAATCCGCCGAAGGTGCCGCGGCTCTCCTCGGGCACGTCGGCGTGGCGCATGGTGAAGCCCTTCGCATGCATCTCGTAGATGATGGCTTCGTGCCACGGACGGTGCTCGGGCCGGTCTTTTCCCCAGGTGTAGGCCGATTCGATCACCTCGCACTTGGGCATGAACGGCGCGCTGTCGCGATCGTCGAACGACAGATCTTCGTTCTCATCGCCCACGCGGTATCCGAACAGCGCGTCGTCCCATTTGATGCTCCCGACGAGCGCCTTCGCGTAAGGGTCGATCAGCAGCTTGTGATGATTGAAGCGATGGCCGGACTTCGGCTCGTACGGGCCGTACACGCGATAGCCATAGCGCTGCCCGGGACGCGCATCCGGGAGATAGCCGTGCCAGATTTCATGCGTGAATTCGGGCAGCACGATGCGTGCGACCTCTTTTTCGCCCTCGTCGTCGAACAGGCAGAGCTCGACCTTTTCCGCGTGCGCGGAAAAGAGCGCGAAGTTGGTGCCGGAGCCGTCCCAGGTGGCGCCCAGCGGATACGGCTTGCCCGGCCAGACTCGAGGTTGCGTCATGCGCTCACCGCGCCGTGAGGCCGTTGTACCAGTCGAGGATCTGCGCGCCGTTCCAGAACACCACGCCCGGCCGCGCGGCCATCTCGGCGAATGCGCGCTCGACGTGGCGGATGCGGTGCGGCACGCCGGAGAGGTAGGGGTGGCAGGCGACCGCCATCACCTTGGCGCGCTCGGCGCTCTCGTCGTACAGGCACTCGAAATGATCCATGACCCGCGAGTGGAACACGTCCGAGGTGTGGTACTGGAGCGCCATCAGCACGATGTCGTGCAGCTCGAAGTTGTAGGGCAGCGCGACGATCGGCTTCCCCTTGGTCTTGAGGCGGACCGGCTCGTCGTCGAGCACCCAGTCGCCGATGTACTCAATGCCCGCGGCGGCGAGATAGTCGATGGTGTCGAAGGTCTGCGTGAGACCCGGCCCGAACCAGCCGCGCGGGCGCTGCCCCGAGAACTTCGTGATGATCTCGACCGCGCGCTGGATGACCTCCTGCTGGTTCTCGAGCTTGTGCATCGGCATTTGCTCGTAGCTGTGGGCATTCAGCTCCCAGCCGCTCTTCATGCACGCCTCGACGAGCTGCGGATAAGCCTCGCAGGTTTTCGCGTTGAGCGTCACCGTCGGCTTGATGCCGAGGCGCTCGTACATGCGCTTCAGGCGCCAGAACCCGACGCGGTTGCCGTACTCGTGCCAGGTCCAGTTCGGGAGATCGGGGATCATCGGCTGGCCCTGCGGCGGCGTGATCACCATGCGCGCCATCGGGCGCGAGAGATCCCATTCCTCGAGCGCGAGGACGGGCCAGACGACGAGCCGGGCGCCGGCGGGCAGCTTGAGCGGCGCGCGGCCTTCGATCGCGGAGTAGGGCAGTCGCTCGTGGGGAAGCATCGGTTTCTCCTCTTGAATTCAGCGGACGTCCGCCCGGCGACGGTGCGCGAGGCGTGTGAGCGAAATGGTACTCGATACGTCTTGCATCATGTTTCGATACCCGGCAAATTGTCGTTCCGCATCCGTGTCAGTTTGCCGAGGAGCAGCCATGGCCACCCACTATCCCTTCGTGCACGTCGACGACGTTCCGCCGCTCAACATGGATCCGAAGCAGGGCTGGAGCATCTCGGATTTCCGCGTCATCATGGACGGGCGCATGGGCTGCTCGTCGACGATCTTCCGCGGCCTCTTCATGCCCGGCGCGATCCACAAGAAGCACCGGCACGACAACTGCGACGAGATGTACTACGTGGTGCGCGGCCACGGCCTCGCCGGGGCGGGGGACGACCGGGTGGAGCTCTACGCGGGCCACTATCACTACATCCCGCGCGGCACGGAGCACTGGCTCATCAACCTCTCCAAGACCGATCCGATCGAGGTGTACGGTATCTACGACCGCTCGCCGAGCGTCGAGGCGACCGGCTATGTCTACACCGGCGACGTCACGGAGGCCGACCTCAAAGCGCCGCGCACCGCGAGCCGCGATCGCAAGCACCCCGTGATCCACGACGATCTCGTGCCGATCTACAAGACCTCGCGCGGGGAGGGCTGGACGCAGGACTACTTCAACCAGCCGATCAGCCGCGTGCACGGCGCAACCACGACCTGGATGCAGGGCTACTTCGGTGCCGGCACCGTGCACCAGAAGCACCTCCACGAGAATTGCGAGGAGGTCTGCTACATCCTCAAGGGACACGGCCTCGCAGGAGTGGGCAAGCACCGCGTCGAATTACACGCGGGTCATTTCCACTACATCCGGCCTGGCGAGGAGCACTGGCTCGTCAACCTCAGCAAGACCGACGTCCTCATCGCGCCGGGCTGGTACATCGGCGCGGGCGACCTCGACGAGACCGGCTACCGGCACCTCGGGCCGGTCACCGACGCGGACCGCAAGGAGCGCACCGAGTAACTACGCGCCCTCGATCCGCTCGACCATCGGTTCCCACTCGCTCCGGAACCGGAACGCCTCGGTAGGCGTCGGCAGCGGCGCCTGCGTTTCGATCCAGCGCACCGGCGCGGCGCCGATGTTGCGAAAGCTGTGGAAGCAGCCGACGCCGTTCCATACGTAATCGCCGGCCTTGATCCGGTACGTTTTTCCGTCGAGCACGGCTTCCGCCTCGCCCTGCAGCACGAAGTACGATTCCTCGAGCGGGTGGTCGTGCTGCGTGCCCATGCCGCCCGGGCGGAACTGAACCATGAACATCGCGAGGTGTTGCGCGCCGAGCATCCGGTCGACAAACTCCTTGATCGCGACGCCGTGGATCGAGCCGCTGCGTGCGCCGACCGCCGAAATATCGCCCGCGTCGGGAAGCTGCGAGTCGTCGAAGCGCCCGAGGTGCGCGTTCACGCGCGGGTCGCGCAGATCAGGCACCTCGCCCGATTCGGCGACCTTGCCGTCGCGATGGAAAAGCGTGTCCCGGAAGTCGCTGTCCTCGGGCTTGGGCTGCGGCGCGCACATCTCCAGCAGCTGCACTTTCCCGGGCCCGGGGTTGTACAGCGCGTAGCTCATGCCGAGCCGCACCAATCCGTAGTGATCCTTCGCGAGCTGATACGCGCGTCCGTCGATGGCGACGACCGGGTTGCCCTCCAGGACGTAGAAGCCTTTCTCGAAGGCGTGGGTCACGGGCTTCAGGTAGCCGCCCGCCTCGAGCTGCGCGATCCCCAGACCCATGTGCACGGACGCCGGGGAGATGGTGTGATCGACGAGCTCGGTCCGCGTGTAACCCGAGCTGTGCGCCGCGTACCGCGACGGTGTGGCGGATTTGCGTGCCGAAACGCTGCCTACATAGTGTCGATTCATGAAGATTGCCTCGCGGAAGACAGGGTCGAGAAATCGCAACATACCACCGGACAAGGGGCGGAGGCACGGCGTGCCGTCCGCGATATGCGCGCATTTCGGTGCGCGTCACGCACGCTCTCGCCATCCGTGGAGTTGGCCTATACTGCCTCTGTCGCGCAGGGAGGAGGACCCGGGGCGGCTAGGTCGCCCCGCGACTGCACCACATTAGTGCACTTCCTGTCGATTTTTGCCCGACCTACTTATCTACGGGAGAATCCACTATGGAACGTCGCAAATTTCTGACGGGCGCAGCGGCCGGAGGAGCTGCGGTTGCCGCGGCAACGCTGTCCGCGCCGGCGATCTCGCAGGGGATCAAGCAGCTCAAGATGGTGACGACCTGGCCCAAGAACTTTCCCGGGCTGGGAACGGGTGCGGAGAACCTCGCCAAGCGCATCAACACGATGTCCAACGGCAAGCTGGACGTGAAGGTGTTCGCCGCCGGCGAGCTCGTCCCGCCGTTCCAGTCCTTCGACGCCGTGTCTGCCGGCAACGCGGAGATGAGCCACTCGGTGTCCTACTACTGGCAGGGCAAGTCGCCGGCCTTCAACTTCTTCGGTGCGGTCCCGTTCGGCATGACCACCATGGAGCATGCTTCCTGGATGCTGTGGGGCGGAGGCATGAAGCTGTGGGAGGACCTCTGCGACCAGTTCGGCGTCAAGCCTTTCATGCGCGCGAGCACCGGCGTGCAGATGGGCGGCTGGTACCGCAAGGAGATCAAGTCGCTCGATGACTACAAGGGGCTGAAGTTCCGCATGCCCGGGCTGGGCGGCGAGGTGCTGCGCAAGCTGGGCGCGGCGGTGGTCAACCTGCCGGGCGGCGAGATCTTCCCCGCGCTGCAGGCCGGCACCATCGACGGCACCGAGTGGGTGGGACCGTGGAACGACATGGCCTTCGGCTTCTACCGGGTCGCCAAGTACTACTACTGGCCGGGCTTCCACGAGCCCAACACGACCGGCGAGGTGCTCGTGAACAAGAAGGTATGGGCGTCGCTCTCCAAGGAGGAGCAGACCATCATCGAGGTGGCGGTGCAGGCCGAATCGATGCGCGAGTACGCCGAGTTCAACTGGGGCAACTCGACCGCGCTCACCACGCTGCTCGAGAAGCACAAGGTCGAGCTGCGCAAGTTCTCCGACGACCTGCTCACCGAAATCGGCAAGGTTGCGGGCGAGGTGGTGGCGGAGATCGGGAACAAGGACGAGACCACCAAGAAGGTCTACGAGAGCTTCATCGGTTTCCGCAAGCAGGCCATCGCATGGACGCGCATCGGCGAGCAGGGCTTCATGAACGCGCGCTCGCTGCCGTTCAAGTACTCGTAATCGTTTCAGGCACACCGTACCCCGGGGCCGGGCGGCGTTGAACACGCGGTCCGGCCTCGAATTGCGTGGAGCTCCGCCGCGACCGGCCGGCGACGTGCCCGAACGACCTGGCCGAGCGGAACCCAGGCGCTGACGGAAAGCACAACGTGAAGTCACTGGCGAAATTTGTGGGGGTGATCGATGTCCTGAACGAGTACATCGGCCGCGCGGTATCCTGGCTTGCGCTCGGCATGGTGCTCGTCCAGTTCGTACTGGTCATGATGCGCTACGTGTTCGGGCTCGGGTCGACGGTCACCCAGGAGGCGGTCGTGTACATGCATGCGGCCGTCTTCCTGGTCGCAGCCGGCTATACCCTGGTGCACGACGGCCATGTGCGCGTCGACATCTTCTACAGCGTCGCCTCGCCGCGCGCAAAGGCCATCATCGACATCATCGGGGTGCTCGCCTTCCTGCTTCCGACGTGCGCGCTCGTGTTCTGGGTCGGTTGGCCGTATGTGCGCGCGTCGTGGGCGGTCATGGAGATTTCCCAGGAAGGTAGGCTCGGAATCCCCGCGGTCTACCTGCTCAAGACGCTGATCCTGGTGTTCGCCGGCCTGCTCGCGCTGCAGGGTCTGGCGCTTGCCGCGCGCTCGGCGCTCATTCTCAAGGGCGCCGAGCTGCCGAAGTCGTGGAAGGACGCCGAACTGGAGATGCGGTCATGACCCATGTCGGCGAGTGGCTCAGCATCGGGTTGCTCGTCGCGATGTGCGTGTTCATTCTGCTCGGCTTCCCGGTTTCGATCACGATCGCCGGGGCGGCGCTCATTTTCGCCGGAATCGGCTACTTCGCCGGCGTGTTCGACGCGTCCTTCTTCGGCTTTTTCCCGAACCGCATCTACGGCGTGATGACCAACGAGGTGCTGATCGCCGTGCCGCTCTTCATCTTCATGGGCGTGATGCTGGAGCGCTCGAAGGTCGCCGAGGAGCTGCTCGACACGATGGGCCAGCTGTTCGGATCCCTTCGTGGAGGTCTGGGAATCTCGGTGTCGGTGGTGGGCGCATTGCTCGCCGCTTCGACCGGCATCGTCGGGGCGACCGTCGTGACGATGGGCCTGCTGTCGCTGCCGACCATGCTGCGCCGCGGCTACGACCCGCGGCTCGCCTGCGGCTCGATCGCCGCTGCCGGAACGCTTGGCCAGATCATCCCGCCGTCCATCGTGCTGGTCGTGCTGGGCGACCAGATCTCGAACGCCCATCAGGAGGCCCAGCGTGCGCTCGGCAATTTCTCGCCGGAGCCGATCTCGGTCGGCGACCTCTTCGCCGGCGCTCTGATCCCCGGGCTCGTGCTGGTTGGGATGTACATCCTTTTTCAGATCGGCTGGGCGATCGTGCGACCGAAGTCCTCGCCGTCGATTCCCCGCGACGCGTCGATGCGATCCGGGCACATGGCGATGCGGGTCATCCACGCGCTGGTCGCGCCCGTGGTGCTGATCGTCTGCGTGCTCGGGTCGATCCTGGCAGGGATCGCAACGCCGACCGAAGCGGCCGGAGTCGGGGCGGTGGGCGCAACGCTCCTCGCGGGCCACCGGCTCGCGGAGGGACGTCCGGTGCCCGTCTATGTGGCGGCGGCCTGCCTGGTCGGCGTGATCGTCCTCACCACGTTCGTCGACATGCGCGTGGCGCGCGACGAGGTCCCCACGAGGCAGATGATCGCATCGGTCATCGCCGCGCTGATGTGCCTGGGGATCGCCTGGGGGCTCCTGGTCGCGCTGGTGCGCGTGTACCGCGACAACACGCTCGTCCCGGTGATGCGTATGACGACGCGGCTCTCCTCGATGATCTTCGTGATCGTGATCGGTGCGCAGCTCTTCTCGCTGGTGTTTCGCGGCTACGGCGGTGACGAGATGGTGCATAGATTCCTCACCGGCATTCCCGGCGGTGCCGTCGGCGCGATGATCGTGGTGATGGCGCTCATGTTCGTGCTGGGCTTCTTCCTCGACTTCATCGAGATCACGTTCGTGGTGGTGCCGATCATCGCGCCGGTGCTTCTGAAGATGGGGCTGGACCCGGTCTGGCTCGGCATCATGATCGCGATCAACCTGCAGACGTCGTTCCTCACGCCGCCGTTCGGGCTGGCGCTCTTCTACCTGCGGGGGGTGGCGCCGCCGGAAGTCACGACCATGCATATCTATCGCGGCATCATCCCGTTCGTGATGATCCAGCTCCTGATGCTTGTCGTGCTCTCCTATTTCCCGGTCCTGGCGACCTGGCTGCCGAACGTCATATTCCGCTGACGGGCGATCGACCCGTGCGCGCCCGCGATCAACCGAGCGCGCCGATCCTGCGCAGGACGATGTATCCCATCGCCAGGCCGATGACGCCGAACAGGATGGCAATGGCGCGCTCCACCTTGCGCTGGGCGATGCGGCCCTGCAGCCACGGCCCGATCTGGCCGCCGATGATCACCGCGGGGATCGTGTAGCAGACGAGGTTCCACGGAATCGCGTTGACGCCGCCGGCCGCGATCAGGGCGGCCACCTGGGTGAACGACGCCGAAGCGATCGTGACGATGACCGTGAACACCGAGGTTGCCGCGGCAACCGCAACCGGCACGTGATTGCGCTTCACGAGCTGCGGCATGATCACCTCGCCGATTCCCACGCCGAGCAGTCCCGTCAGAAACGCGCCCAGTCCCGTGAAGAGTCCGCCGCTCGCGCCCTGCTTCGGCTTTCGATACACGTAGGTGAAGCCGCGGCGATCGGTCAGGCGCAGGATGGGTCGCTTACCCGTAGGATCGTTATCCGGGTGCGTCGGATCGATGTGCGGCGGTGGCGAGTGGCGCAGGATCACCGGGCAAAGCACGAGCATCAGGACCGCATAGGACCCCTTAAGAAAAATTTCGTGCTCCTTCAGCAGCGCGAGCATGAGCGCGCCGGCGATCGCGACCGGAACCGCCACGCTCAGGTAGGGCAGCGCGCTGCGAAAGTCGATCAGCCGCTTGCGGTGGTAGCCGACGAAACCGGAGGAAAAGCCGAACACTTCGGTCATCAGCGCGGTCCCGATCGCCGCGGCGGTGGCCATCGGGTACTCGGGCCCGATCATCGGGAAGATGATGACGAAGATCGGAATGAACAACGCCGCGCCCCCGATGCCGCTCAGCATGGCCGACGTGGCCACCAGAATCGACACCGGGAACATGAACCAGTACATCGTCCAATCCATGCCGAGCCGCCTCGCTTACCGGTTGCTACCGGGCCGGACGGCCCGCCGCGAGCTTAACCACGTACGGCGAATTGTTCAAATCGATTCCGCCGCACCTGGACGCGCAGTTCGAGAAGGTCCTGCCGGATCAGGTTGCGCCGCGGTGGTCGCCGAGCATGAACTCGGCCGCCTTCTCGCCCGCGAGGATGGCGGCGGCGTTGGTGTTCGACGCCGGCATGGTCGGCAGGACCGAGGCGTCGGCGACGCGCAGGCCCGCCACCCCGCGCACGCGCAGCTGCGGATCGACGACGGCGTCGGCATCGATGCCCATCTTGCAGGTGCCGACCTGGTGATACGAGCCGAAGATGGTGCTGCGGACGTAATCGGTTAGCTCCGCATCCGACTCGACGCCGGGTCCAGGACGCACCTCGCGCACGACATGCCGGGCAAGCGCGGGCTTGGTCGCCACCTGCCGCACGAGGCGCAGGCCGCGCAGCGTGGTGCGCAGGTCCTCGGGGTCGGAAAAGTAATTCGGCCGCATTTCGGGCGGCGCGAGCGGATCGGCCGAGCGCACGTGCACGCTGCCCCGCGAGCCCGGCTGCTGCTGAACCACGCCGATGGAGAAACCTGGAAAGTCGTCGAGCACGATGCGGTCCGGGTTGCGCTCGTCGGGGCTGGACAGGTGGTGAAGCTGCAGCTTGATGTCCGGCTGCGGGCTCGCCGGGTCGGTGCGCGCATAGGCATGCGCGGTGGCGCCGGCGGCGCTCATCATGCCGTCGCGGAAGAGCGCATAGCGCAACGCCATCCGGGTCTTCTTCCACGGGCTCGGCAGGATGTCGTTCAAGGTCTCGAGCCCGCGCACCTCGAACATCATGCGGGCCTGCAGGTGATCGCGCAAGTTCTCGCCTACGCCCGGCAGGTGCTGCCTGACCGGAATGCCGTGGCGCTCGAGCAGACGCGCGTCACCGATGCCCGAGAGCTCGAGCAGCTGCGGCGATTTGATGGAGCCGGCGCAAATCGCGATCTCGCGCGACGCGCGGACGATGCCCGTCCCCTCACCCCACCGGATCTCGAGCGCCGCCGCACGATTGCCCTCGAACAGCACGCGCGCCGCGTATGCGCCGGTGAACACGCGCAGGTTGCCGCGCTTCATCGCCGGTCGCAAGTAGCCTTCGCGGACGCCCCAGCGCAGGCCGCGTCGGGTGGAGAACTGCATGAGGCCACCACCCTCGCAGCCGTCGGCGTTGTAATCGGCGCTCTCCGGAATGCCGCTCTCGGCGCAGGCGCGCAGGAAAGCGTCCGAGAGCGGATCGCGCGGCGCATGCTCGGTGATGACGAGCGGCCCGTCGTGGCCGCGGCGCGTCGCGTCGCCTTGCCGATAGCGTTCCATGCGCCTGAAGATCGGCGCCACGTCGGCGTAGCCCCACCCGGTGTTGCCGGCGGCGCGCCATGAGTCGAACACCGCCGGATACCCCCACACCCAGAACATGCCGTTCACGCTCGCGGTGCCGCCGAGCACGCGGCCGCGCGGCCAGAAGAGGCTGCGTCCGCCCAGTCCGGGCTCGGGCTCGGTGTTGAAGCGCCAGAGCGCCCGCTTGCCCACCATGATCTTCGCCACGCCGGTCGGGATGCGCAACCAGATCCAGCGATCGTCCTCGCCCGCTTCGACGAGCAGCACGCGGTGACGCCCCGACTCGGTCAGGCGCGCGGCGAGCGCGCAGCCCGCGGATCCCGCGCCGACCACGATGAAATCCCAGGTTCCTTCGGTGTCCATGCGCCCCTTTCGGCTCGATTGACGATCGCAGCCGGGTCCGCTCCCAGTTGAGCATATCGGATCTGTCCTGCGCGTCCGGTCGATAATTGGAGACGGGGCTTGACAGCGACGCCCATTCGGATAAAACTAAACCTTATGGTTAACTATCAAGCGGCCCTGCCTCCCGCAGCGACCCTCGACAGCGTGTTCGCCGCGCTGGCGGACCCGACGCGCCGCGTGATTCTGGAGCGACTGTCGGACCGCCCCGCCGCGGTCGGCGAGCTCGCGCAGGACGCCGCGATGTCGCTGCCCGGCTTCATGAAGCACCTCGCGATTCTCGAGCGCGCGGGACTCCTCGCCCGGCGCAAGGACGGGCGGGTGGTGTATTGCGCGCTCACGCCGCACGCGCTGCGGGAGGCGTCCGACTGGCTCGAGCGCTACCGCCGGTTCTGGGAAGAGCGGCTGGACGCCCTCGAACGCTTTCTCGACCGACAGGAGGAACGACCATGGCCCAAGGCACCGTCGAAACGAAGCCCTCGCTCGCCATCGACCGCACGCTCCGCGCCGCGCCGCAGCGGGTCTGGCAGGCGTGGACTCAGGCGGAAGCGCTGAAGAAGTGGTTCGCCCCGGCCGACGCGTTCAAGGTGGAAGTGGCCGAGGCCGACGTGCGCGTGGGCGGCCGCTATCGCATCGTGATGACCGCGCCGGACGGCGAAGTGCACGATGTGAGCGGGGTCTACCGCGAGGTGGTGCCCAACGAGCGGCTCGCCTTCACCTGGGCGTGGCGCTCGACGCCGGAGCGCGTATCGCTCGTGACGGTAACGCTGCGTCCGGCCGGGAGCGGCACCGCGCTCACGTTGCAGCACGAGCAGCTCTTTGACGAGAGCGCGCGTGATCATCATCGCGAAGGGTGGATCGCGCTGCTCGGCAGGCTCGAAGCGTCGCTCGGCTGAGCGGGGCGTTCGCAGCACTTCGAGACATCAAACGGAGGAATCGCCATGCCGAAGAACCCCGTCGTCTCGCGCGAGGAATGGGTCGCCGCGCGCGTCCAGCACCTCGCCAAGGAGAAAGAGCTCACCCGCCTGCGCGACGAGCTCTCCCGCGCGCGGCGCGCGCTGCCGTGGGTGAAGATCGACAAGGAGTACGTCTTCGACACGTCCGCCGGGTCGAGGACGCTCGCAGATCTCTTCGCCGGCCGGACCCAGCTGATCGTCTATCACTTCATGTACGGCCCGGACTGGACCGATGGCTGCAAGAGCTGCTCTTTCTGGGCCGACAACTTCGACGGCGTCATCGTGCATCTGAATCACCGCGATGTCACGATGATCGCCGTCTCGCGTGCGCCGCTCGCGACGCTCCTCGCGTATCGCAGGCGGATGGGCTGGCACTTCGAGTGGGTCTCGTCGCACGGCAACGATTTCAACCGCGACTTCGGCGTCTCGTTCACCCCGGAGGAGATGGCAAAGGGCGAGATGGTCTACAACTTCCGGGTCGGGAAGTTTCCGAGCGAGGAGGCGCACGGCATCAGCGTGTTCTACCGGTCCGCCGAGGGCGGGGTGTTTCACACCTACTCGTGCTACTCCCGCGGGCTGGACATGATGAACGGGGCCTATCACTACCTCGACCTGGTGCCCAAGGGGCGCGACGAGGCCGGGCTCCCCTATCCGATGGCGTGGCTGCGCCATCACGACAAATACACCGATTGAAGGAGGCATGATGAAACTCTATGGTTTTCCACCCTCACCCAACACGCGGAAGGTGCTCGCCACCGCCACCGCGCTCGGAATGCGTCTCGAGTTCGTCATGGTGAATCTGGCGGCCGGCGATCAGCGCAAGCCCGAGTACCTGGCCTTGAATCCCTGCGGGCGCACGCCAACGCTGGTCGACGGTGAGTTCGTGCTCTGGGAGTCAAATGCGATCATGCAATACCTCGCAGGCACGAAACCGGGTCCGCTCTGGCCGAACGATCCCAAGGCGCGCGCCGACATCGCCCGCTGGCAGTGCTGGCAGCTCGCGCACTGCGAGGAGGGGACCTCGAGGCTGATCTTCCAGCACGTGATCAAGAAGTTCATGGGGCTCGGGGAACCGGAGCCCGCCGAGATCGAGCGTGCCGAGCAGGCGATTCACCGCGACGCAGCCGTGCTCGACGGCTGGTTGGCGAAGCGCCGTTTTTTCACCGGCGATGCGCCGACGCTCGCTGACTTCGCCGTGGCCGCCCCGATGGAATACGCTGCTCCCGCGGGATTCCCGCTCGACAACTACGCGAATGTCAAAGCATGGCACGCGCGGATCGAGGCGCTGCCGGCGTGGCAGGAGAGCCGCCCCAAGCAGTGACGCGCGCCGCGCGACGGACGCATCAGCGCTTCTCGCTGAGCAGCAGCGTCCGTGCGGTGGCGAGCTCTTTCTTCATGGCGGCGTCGACCTTCGGGAAATGGAGGTCGAGCCGCTCCATCGCTTCGACGATCGCCGCTGAGACCACCAGGCGCGTGAACCATTTGTTGTCCGCGGGAACGACGTACCACGGTGCGTGGTCGGCAGCGGTGTGGCGGATGAGATCCTGGTACGCTGCCATGTACGCGCGCCAGTAGCCACGCTCGCGCGCGTCGGCGCTCGAGAATTTCCAGTTTTTCTCGGGACGGTCGAGCCGCTCGAGGAAGCGCTTCTTCTGCTCGTTCCGCGAGACGTTGAGGAAGAACTTGAGGATGAGACAGCCGTTGCGCGCCAGATAGCGCTCGAAGTTGGCGATGTCCTCGAAGCGCTCCCGCCAGATGCGCTTTGAGACGAGTTGCGGCGGCAGTCTCTGTTTCGCCAGCAGCGCCTCGTGCACTCGCACCACGAGCACTTCCTCGTAATAGCTCCGGTTGAAGATCCCGATCCGTCCGCGCTCGGGCAGCGCCTTCGCGCAGCGCCACATGAAGTCGTGATCGAGCTCCTCGCTCGACGGCGCCTTGAACGACGTGACGTGGACGCCCTGCGGATTGACGCCCGACATCACGTGCTTGATGGTGCCGTCCTTGCCCGCCGCGTCCATGGCCTGGAAGAGGAGCAGCACGCTCCAGCGGTTCTGCGCGTAGAGCTTCTCCTGCTCTTCGGCGAGCCACTCGACGCCGCGCGCGAGCAACGCCTTCGCCGCGCCCTTCTGCTCCGACTTGAATCCGTGCGTATCCTCTGGATCGTGATCCTTCAGCCGGAATCCCTTGCCCTTCGTGATGCGGTAGGGGCGCAGAAACTTCGCGAGCCGCTTCACGTCGATCTTGGCCATTGCGGGTCTTCTCCCTTCGTGCGTGCGGTGCACGACTCAGCGCGCCAAAGTTAACCCACTTTCATGATCATTGTCCGCGCATGGACATCGATCGCGCCGCGGATTGCGCCAGGTCAAACCACGTACTACGGTACGGTCTATAGGTCGATGTGGCAAATCAGAACGGAGGACTTTGCGCCATGGCGCGAAAGCAGACAGGAATCAGAGAGCATACGAGAGCGCGCGCGGCGCGGAGCGCGATCTCGAGCGAAGAGCTCAAGCTTATCGACGCCTACTGGCGAGCGTGCAACTACCTCGCGGTGGGAATGATCTACCTGCAGGACAACCCGCTGTTGCGCAAGCCGCTGCGGGCCGCGCACATCAAGAATCGGCTGCTCGGACACTGGGGCGCGAGCCCCGGCCTTTCGTTCACCTACGTCCATCTCAACCGCCTCATCAGGAAGTTCGACCTCGACGCGATCTTCCTCGCCGGCCCGGGGCACGGCGCGCCCGGCGTGCTCGCGCCCGTGTATCTCGAGGGCGCCTATTCCGAGATCTATCCCAACAAGGGCGAGGACGAGGAGGGGATGCGCGAGTTCTTCAAGGAATTCTCGTTCCCCGGCGGCATCGGGAGCCATTGCACGCCCGAGACGCCCGGCTCGATCCACGAGGGGGGCGAGCTCGGCTACAGCCTCTCGCACGCGTTCGGCGCCGCGTTCGACAACCCGGACCTGCTGGTCGCGGTCATGGTGGGCGACGGCGAGTCGGAAACCGGGCCGCTCGCCACGTCGTGGCACTCCAACAAATTCCTGAACCCGGTGCGCGACGGCGCGGTGCTGCCGATCCTGCATCTCAACGGCTACAAGATCAACAACCCGACCATCCTCGCGCGCATCTCGCACGAAGAGCTCGAGAACCTGTTCAAGGGTTACGGCTGGACGCCGCACTTCGTCGAGGGCACCGATCCCATGAAGATGCACGAGGCGATGGCAGCTACCATGGAGAGGTGCGTGCGGGACATCCGCCGGATCCAGAGCGAGGCACGTACAAGCGGGAAGCCGGAGCGCGCCCGCTGGCCGATGATCGTCCTCAGGAGCCCGAAGGGCTGGACCGGCCCGAAAACGGTCAACGGCCACAAAGTCGAGGGATACTGGCGCGCCCACCAAGTGCCGGTGGCCGACGTGCGCACGAATCCCCGTCATCTGAAGCTCGTCGAGGCCTGGATGAAGAGCTATCGGCCGCAGCAGCTCTTCGACAAGACGGGCCGGCTGATTCCAGAGCTCAAGGCGCTCGCGCCCGCGGGCACGCGACGCATGGGCGCCAATCCGCACGCGAACGGCGGGTTGCTGCGCAAGGCGCTGCGGATGCCCGAGTTCCGCGACTACGCGGTGAAGGTCGGCAAGCCTGGCCGCACGGAAGCCGAGAACACGCGCCCGCTGGGCGCGATGCTGCGCGACATCATGCGCGAGAACCCGGCCAACTTCCGCGTGTTCGGCCCCGACGAGACCGCTTCGAACCGGCTGGACGCGGTGTACGAGGCGAGCAAGAAGACCTGGCTCGCGGACTACTTGCCGGAGGACGCTGACGGCGGGCAGCTCGCCCGCGACGGGCGGGTGATGGAGATGCTGTCCGAGCACACGCTGGAAGGCTGGCTCGAAGGCTATCTCCTCACCGGGCGCCACGGTTTCCTGTCCACCTACGAAGCGTTCGTGCACGTCATCGATTCGATGTTCAACCAGCATGCGAAGTGGCTGACCATCGCGGAGCAGCTGCCGTGGCGCGCACCGGTGGCGTCGCTCAATCTGCTGATCACCTCGACGGTCTGGCGCCAGGACCACAACGGCTTCACCCACCAGGACCCCGGGTTTCTGGACGTGGTGGTGAACAAGAGCCCGGCGGTGACCCGCATCTATCTGCCGCCCGACGCCAACTGCCTCCTGTCGGTGGCCGATCACTGCCTGCGGAGCACCGACGACGTCAACGTCATCGTCGCGGACAAGCAAAAGCACCTGCAGTACCTCGACATGGACGCCGCGATCAAGCATTGCACCAAGGGCATCGGCATCTGGGACTGGGCGAGCAGCGACCAGGACGATGTGCCGGACGTCGTGATGGCCTCCTGCGGGGATATCCCGACCAAGGAAGCGCTGGCGGCAGTGATGCTGCTGCGCGAGCACTTTCCGAACCTCAAGATCCGTTTCGTCAACGTCGTCGATCTGTACCGGATGACCCCGTCCTCCGAGCACCCGCACGGGCTCTCGGATCGCGATTTCGACAGCCTGTTCACCGTGGACCGGCCCATCATCTTCAACTTCCACGGCTACCCCTGGCTGATTCACCGACTTGCGTACCGCCGCACAAATCACCGCAATTTGCACGTGCGCGGCTACAAGGAGAAAGGCAACATCAACACGCCGCTCGAGCTCGCCATCCAGAACGAGATCGACCGTTTCAGCCTGGCGATCGATGTCATCAACCGCGTTCCGGGGCTGCTCGTGGCCGGCGCGCACGTCAAGGAGAGATTGCGGGACATGCAGATCGCTTGCCGCCAGTACGCCTATGAGCACGGCATCGACGACCCGGCCCAGGCGGCGTGGAAGTGGGCGGGTTGAGGGATACCGGAGGTCGATGCTTCCACCACCCGGCCCGCATCTGATCGTGCGCGACCGCTACGACGCGGTCCTGTTCGATCTGGATGGCGTCCTCACCGACACCGCACAGATCCACGCGTCGAGCTGGAAGCGCATGTTCGACGGGTATCTCGAGCGGCGCGCGGCGCGCACCGGCGAGGCGTTCCGCCCGTTCGACATCGCGACCGACTACAAGCTGCACGTGGACGGCAAGCCACGCTACGATGGGGTGCGGGATTTCCTGCGCGCGCGCCACATCGATGTTCCGGAAGGCTCTCCCCAGGATGCTCCGGACGCCGAGACCGTGTGCGGGTTGGGGAATCGCAAGAACGAGCTGGTCAACGCGGCCATCGCCGCGGGCGAGGTGGTGACCTACCCGAGCTCCGTGGCGCTGGTGCAGAAGCTTCGCGACGCGGGGATCAAGTGCGCCGTCGTCACCTCGAGCCAGAACCGCGCGGCAGTGCTGGAGGCGGCGGGCATCGAAGACCTGTTCGACGCTGCGGTGGACGGCAATACGATCGTCGAGCTGGGTCTGGCGGGGAAACCCGCCCCGGATGCTTTTCTGCACGCGGCGAAGGCGCTCGGCGTTGCGCCGACGCACGCAGTCGTCGTCGAGGACGCCATCTCGGGCGTCGAAGCGGGCGCGAACGGTGGATTCGGCCTCGTGATCGGGGTCGCGCGCCACGGCAACGCCGAAGAATTGCGGCGGCACGGCGCCCACGTCGTGGTCGCCGACCTTGCCGAATTGCTCGAGCAAAGCTAGCACAGTGCGCCATCACGAACGCTTGAAGCCGCCGCCGCACGATTACGTCGCGGATGAGTGGAACTGGATCGAGCGCCGATTCCATCCCGAATTCATGGCGCAGACCGAGACCATCCTCGCGCTGGGAAACGGGTACCTCGGGATGCGCGGCGCGCCGGAGGAGGGCGGCCCGGTGGTGCAATTCGGCACCTACGTGAACGGCTTCCACGAGACCTGGCCGATCGTCTACGGCGAGGAGGCCTATGGATTCGCCCGGACCGGCCAGACGATGCTGAGCGTCACCGACGCGAAGAACATCAAGCTCTTCGTGGACGACGAACCGCTCTGGCTCGCCACCGCCAACATGCAGCGCTTCGACCGGCGGCTGAATATGCGCGCCGGCACGCTCGATCGCGAAATCCTGTGGGAGACCCCTGCGGGCAAGCAGGTGCTCATCCGGTCGCGGCGCCTGGTCTCGTTCGAGCACCGGCACGCCGCGGCGATCTGGTACGAAGTCACCGTGCTCAATGCGCGCGCGCCGGTGGTGATCTCCTCCGAGGTGCTCGCCGAGCGACGCAGCGCGCCGCGCGGCGGCAACGATCCGCGGCGCGGCAAAGCCTTCGCCGGGCGCGTCCTGCAGCCCCGCACGAGCCACGCCAGCGAGCAGCGCATCGTCCTCGCGCACGGCACGGAGCGGACGAAGATGATCATTGCTTGCGGCATCGACCACCAGCTCGAGACCGAGTGCCGGCACGCGGTGAAGTCTGCGCACACCGAGGACTTCGGCCAGGTGGCGTTCACGATCGACGCCGAGCCCGGCCGCCCGATCCAGCTCGCCAAGTTCATCGCGTATCACACTTCCGCGACGGCGTCGCCCGAGCACGTCTGCGGGCGCGTCGACTGGACGCTCGACCGCATCGTCGCCGGGGGATTCGAAGCGCTGGCGGCCGGACAGCAACGCTACATGGACGACTTCTGGAGGCGGAGCGACGTGCAGATCCACAACGTCCAGACGGGAAAGGTCCGGCGGACGACGGTCGAGGTGCAACAGGCGATCCGTTTCAACCTGTTTCACATCCTGCAGGCCTCCGCCCGGGCGGAGAACGCCGGCGTTCCCGCCAAGGGGCTCACCGGAAACGCCTACGAGGGGCAGTACTTCTGGGATTCCGAGATCTACGTGCTGCCGTTCCTGATCTATACGGCGCCACGCATCGCGCGCAACCTGCTGCTCTTTCGTTACCGCATGCTCGAGAAGGCCCGCGAGCGGGCGCGGGAGCTCAGCCACAAGGGCGCGCTCTTTCCGTGGCGGACGATCAACGGCGAGGAGGCCTCCGCATACTACGCGGCCGGCACGGCGCAGTACCACATCAACGCGGACATCATGTACGCGCTGCGCAAGTACGTGAACGCGACCGGCGATGAGGAGTTCCTGCGCGAGTACGGCGCCGAAATGCTCGTCGAGACCGCGCGCTTCTGGCTCGACATCGGGTTCTTCTCGGAGCGCAGGGGCGACAGGTTCTGCATCAACGGCGTGACCGGGCCCGACGAATACAACACCGTCGTCGACAACAACACGTACACCAATCTCATGGCGCGGGAGAATCTGCGCTACGCGGCCCAGACCGTCGAGGCGCTGCGCGCGAGCCATCCGGAGCTTCTCGCCGAGCTCGTGCACCGGACCGCGCTCGATCCCGCGGAGATCGAGGACTGGAAGCGCGCCGCCGATCGGATGTACATCCCTTACGACGCGGCAACGGGGATCTATCCCCAGGACGACAGCTTTCTCGACCGCGAGCGGTGGGATTTCGAGAACACGCCCCCCGACAAGTATCCGCTGCTGCTCCACTACCACCCGCTCAACATCTATCGCCACCAGGTGATCAAGCAGACCGATGTGATCCTCGCGATGTTCCTCCTCGGGCACGAGTTCACCCTCGAGGACAAGCGGCGCAATTTCCATTTCTACGACCCGCTCACGACCGGCGACTCCTCGCTTTCGTCTTGTGTCGAGGCGATCGTCGCGGCCGAGATCGGCGAGTTCGAGAAGGCGACCGAATACGGCATGGCGGCGCTGCTCATGGATCTCGGCGACGTCGGCGGCAACGTGAGCGACGGCTGCCACATCGCCTCCATGGGCGGCACGTGGATGGTGACGGTCTACGGATTCGCTGGGATGCGGGACTACGACGGCATGCTCTCGTTCCGGCCGAACCGCGCGCCCGAGCGGCAATCGACGATGCGGTTTCCGCTGACCTACCGGGGGCAGATGCTCGAAGTCGAAGTCGGAGCGGACACGACGCGCTACACGCTTCGCGAAGGGGACCGCATCGCCTTTCGCCACGAGGACGAGGTGATAGAGCTGACGCGGGACGACCCGACCGCGGCCCGGTCCAACGTCAAGTAACCGGAGCCGGGTGAGCGTTTCGGGCTTCGGCGACGCGTTCCTGCTACCATCGCGTCGCACGTCCGGATCGCCTAGCTTTCCAAGCTCACGAGCAAACTGAGGGCGATCAAGGCCCAACGGGGAGGGCAGCATGCGCGGAGGAGCATTTCCAGTCATTGCATTCGCGCTTGCGTTCGCCGTGGCTCTCGCCGGGTGTTCGAAGGAGCCCCCACCGCCGCAGCGCCCGGCGCCAGTGGTCAGCGTGCTCGAGATCACGCCCCGGACGATCCCGATCACGCCGACTTTCGTCGCGCAGACCGAGAGCTCGCGACAAGTGGACATCGTCGCGCGCGTCTCCGGCTTTCTGGACAAGATCGCCTACCAGGAGGGCGAACTCGTGAAGTCGGGGCAGATCCTGTTCCAGCTCGATCCGAAGCCCTTCGCGGCGCAACTCGACGCGGCGAAAGGTGAGCTGCAGGCTCAGCAGGCGCGGCTCTTCACCGCGCGCGCGACGCTCAACCGGGTGAAGCCCCTGGCGGCACAGAATGCGCTCTCGCAGTCCGACCTCGACCGCGCGACTGGCGAGTTCGAGGCGGCGACGGCAGCTGTCTATGCCGCGCAGGCGAAAGTCACGGAGGCGGAGCTCAATCTCGGCTACACGACGGTCCGCTCGCCGGTCACCGGGGTCGCGAGCCGGTCGATTCCGCGCGAAGGCGCTTACCTGAGCTCGCTGTCCCCGGACGCGAAGCTCACGTACGTCGCCGCGCTCGACCCGATCTGGGTGAACTTCAGCGTCTCCCAGAACCAGATGGCGAAGTCGCGGGAAGACCGGGCGAAGGGCCGGATCCTCGAGCCCAAGGACCGGGCGTTCGACGTCGAGCTTGTGCTCCCGGATGGGACGCCTTACGCGAACAAGGGAAAGATCAGCTTTGCCGATCCGTCGTTCAGTCCGGACACCGGCTCGTTCCTGGTCCGTGCGGTGGTCCCGAACCCGAAGACGGAGTTGCGCCCCGGCATGTTCGTCACCGCGCTGCTGCACGGCGCAAAGCGGCCGAACGCGATCGTCGTCCCGCAGCTCGCCGTGCAGCAAGGCTCCAACGGGCACCTGGTCTACGTGGTGAAGGCGGACAGCACCGCGGAGGTGCGTCCGGTGGTGGTCGGGGACTACTTTGGGGAGCAGGACATCGTCATCGTGGAGGGGCTGCACGCGGGCGACCGCGTGATCGTGGATAACGTGCTCAAGGTCGTACCCGGGCAGCCGGTGAAGATCGTCCCGCTGAGTGAGGCCGGGGCCGCCACGGCCGGAGCTGCCGCCGGCAAGTCGGGCGCGGCGAAGAAGTAGGCGCGCCGACCGGTGTTCACGCATTTCTTCATCGACCGGCCGGTTCTCTCTTCGGTCATCTCGATCCTGATCGTGCTGGCCGGCGCGGTCGCGATGAGCGTGGCGCCGATCGAGCAGTACCCGGAGATGGCACCCCCGCAGGTCACCGTCTCGGCGCGTTACCCGGGCGCGACGGCCGAGGTCATTGCGAACACCGTGGCCGCGCCGATCGAAGCGCAGATCAACGGCGTCGACAACCTGCTTTATTTCTACTCGACCAGTTCCTCGACCGGCAACGTCACCGTCAACGTCTTCTTCAAGCCGGGCAGCAACCCGGACATCAACCAGGTCAACGTCCAGAACCGGGTGAGTCAGGCGACCTCCCAGCTGCCGCAGACGGTGGTCCAGCAAGGCATCACGGTCGACAAGCAGTCGTCGAGCATCATGATGGTGATCTCGGTCTACTCGCCCGACGATCGCTACTCCGCAACCTACCTCGACAACTACAGCAACCTGTACGTGCTCGAGGAGCTCAAGCGGGTTCCCGGCGCGAACCGGTCGCAGGTGATGGGATTGCCGGATATCGCCATGCGGGTCTGGCTGCAGCCCGACCGGATGGCACAGCTCGGGATCACCGCCCAGGAAGTGGCCAGCGCGATCCAGAGCCAGAACCAGACGTTTGGCATCGGACAGATCGGTGGCCAGCCGACGATGCCCGGCGTGATGCAGCAATTCGTCGTCACCGCCCAGGGCCTGCTCACCAAGCCCGAGGAGTTCGAGGAGATCATCGTCCGGGCCGCGAAGCAAGGCACCGCGATCGTGCGCATCAAGGACATCGGCCGGGTGGAGCTTGCCAAGCGCGATTACTCGATCGCGAGCCGCATGAACCGCAAGGCGGCCACCACAATCGCCGTGTACCAGCAGCCCGGTGCAAACGCGGTGGCGACGGCGGGTGCGGTCCGCCAGCGCCTGGAGGAGCTGAAGACGCAGTTCCCGACCGGGCTCGACTACAAGATCGTCCTCGACACCAGCATCTTCACGCTGGCCTCGGTCGACAAGGTGGTGCACACCTTCTTCGAGGCAGTGGTGCTGGTGGTGGCCGTGGTGTTCCTGTTCCTGCAAAGTCTGCGCGCCACCATCATCCCGATCCTCGCTGTGCCGGTCTCGATCGTCGGCGCATTCACTGGCATGCACCTGCTCGGCTTCTCGGTGAACATGCTGACGCTCTTTGGCATGATCCTCGCGATCGGCCTGGTGGTGGACGACGCCATCGTCGTGGTCGAGAACGTCGAGGTAAACATGACGAAGCATGGGCTCTCGGCGCTGGACGCGTCGAAGCGGGCCATGTCCGAGATCGCCGGGGCGCTCATCTCGATCGTGCTCGTGCTGGTCGCCGTGTTCATGCCTGTCGCCTTTCTCGGCGGCGTCACCGGCACGCTCTACAAGCAGTTCGCCATCACGATCTCGATCGCGATGGTGATCTCCGGGATCATGGCGCTCACACTGTCGCCCGCGCTCGCGGCGCTCATCATCAAGGCGCATCACGGCGAGAAGAAGGGCTTCTTTCGCTGGTTCGAGAACACCTTCGATGCCATCACGCGAGGCTATGTCCGCGTCGTGGGCGGCATCATCCGGGCATGGCCGATTTCGCTTCTCATCTTCGGCGCGGTGATCTTCGGCATCGTCACCATGTTTCGCATCCTGCCGTCGAGCTTCGTGCCCGACGAGGATCAGGGCTATTTCTTCGTTGTCGCCCAGGCGCCGGACTCGGCGAGCCTCGATGTGGTGACCGCGTTCACCAGGAAAGTGGAGGAGATCATCCTCGCCGATCCGGCGGTGCAAGATGTCGGCACGGTGGACGGCTACAGCCTGATCGACAGCCAGCTTTCGAACAACGCCGCGGTGATGTTCGGCCTGCTCAAGCCGTTCGACGAACGGACCGACCGCTCCATGCTGGTGTTCGAAACCCTCAAGCGGCTGAACGCCCAGTTCTTCGGCTTGAAGGACGGCGCCGCGTTCGCGCTCAATCCGCCCTCGATCCCGGGCCTGGGGACGACGGGGGGATTCGAGTTCTACATCCAGAACCGCGGTTCGGGTGACCCGCGCGCGACGGGCGCCGCAGTGCAGGCCTTTCTCGCGAAGGCCCGCGAGCGCCCCGAGCTCGCCGGGGTGAGCACGTCGTTTCGCGCCGCCAGCCAGCAGCTTTTCATCGACCTCGATCGCAACAAGGCCGAAGTGCTCGGAGTGCCGGTGAGCGACGTCTTCCAGACGATGGGGGCGTTCTTCGGCTCGCAGATCGCGGGCCAGTTCAGCCAGTTCAGCCGTGTCTGGTGGGTCATCGTCCAGGCCGACGCCGACTACCGGGCGAAACCCGGTGACTTCGACAAGATCTACGTGCGCTCGAAGTCCGGGGCGAACGTGCCGCTGTCGACGCTGATCACCACGAAGTACGTTGCCTCTCCGAAGCTCCTCACGCGTTTCAACGGGTTTCCGGCGGTCAAAATCAACGGCGGCCAGGCCGCGGGGTACAGCTCCGGCGACGCGCTCGCGGCGATGGAGGACGTGGCGCGGGCGACGCTCCCCGGCGGGTTCTCGTTCTCGTGGGCCGGCCAGGCGCTGCAGGAGAAGGAATCCGGCGGAACGTCGGCCACGGCGTTCATCTTCGGCCTCATCGTCGTGTTCCTGCTCCTCGCGGCACAGTTCGAGAAGTGGACCTTGCCCATCGCAGTGGTGATGTCGGTTCCCTTCGCCATACTCGGCGCGCTGGCGCTCACCTGGGTGCTCGGGCTGCAGAACGATGTCTATTTCCAGGTCGGTCTCGTCACGCTGGTCGGCCTGTCCGCCAAGAATGCGATTCTCATCTGCGAGTTCGCCATTGAACGCGTGCATGCGGGAATGGCTGTCAAGGAAGCGGCGATCGAAGCGGCCGGTTTGCGATTGCGCGCGATCGTGATGACGTCGCTCGCGTTCGGCCTGGCGTGCGTACCGCTGGCGATCGCCACCGGTCCGGGCGCGAACAGCCTGCGCGCGATCGGCACCGGCATGCTCGGCGGCATCGCGGCCTCGACTTTCATCGCCATTTTCTTCGTGCCGCTCTTCTTCTGGATTCTCGAGAACGTCAGCGAGAAGCTCGGCGGGAAGAAGGCTGCGCCCGCTCCGGCGCACGGTGGCGCGGCCACCGATGCCCCGCATGCCAGGCGGGTGGACGACTGACATGCGCTGGGGAGCCCTACTGCTCGCAAGCGGCCTCCTCGCGGGCTGCGTCGTCGGCCCCGATTTCATGCGGCCGACGGTGGACTCGCCCGACGCGTGGCGCGTCACGTACCCGGAAGCCGTGGAAGTTTCCAACACGCAGTGGTGGGATCAGTTCCACGACCCGGCGCTGAACAACCTGATCGACACGGCGCTCGCCGCGAACCGCGATGTGCGAATCGCCGCGGCGCGCGTCGATCAGTTTCTCGGGGCGCTCCGCGCGACGCGCTCGCAGTTCTATCCGCAAATCGAGTACGGCGGCGAAGCGAGCCGCAACCGCGCTTCGCAGCGCGGGCCGACGCCGGCCCCCCCGGGGTCCGATCCGTACTACAACCTCTACCAGGCCTCGCTCGGCGCGACGTGGCAAATCGATCTCTTCGGGCGGGTCCAGCGGCAAAGCGAGTCGGTGCGCGCCCAGGTGCTTGCGAGCGAGCAGGGCCGGCGCGGCGTTATCCTGTCGCTGGTGACAAGCGTGGCGTCCAGCTACATCACGCTGCGCGGGCTCGACCGCCAGCTCGAGATCTCGCGCGCGACGCTGGACAACTACGCCGGCACGCTGCGGATCTTCGAGCTGCGCTATCAGGGCGGTGTCGTCTCGCAAGTGGAGCTCGCGCAAGTGCAGTCGCAGTACCAGCAGGCGCTCGCGTCCATCCCTGCCCTGGAGCAGCAGGTCGCCGCACAGGAGAACCTGATCTCGATTCTGATCGGCCGCAATCCCGGGCCGATTCCGCGCGGGATGACGATCGACCAGCTGACCGTGCTCGGAATTCCCGCCGGTCTGCCGTCCTCGCTGCTCGAGCGGCGGCCCGACATCCTGCAGGCCGAGCAGAATCTGGTCGCCGCAGACGCCGAGATCGGCGTGGCAAAATCGCTCTACTACCCGACCATTTCGATCACTGGCCTGCTCGGGTCCGCAAGCACCACGATGGGCAATTTCCTTACCGGCCCCGCGGCTGTGGGCACGCTTGCCGCCGGGATCGCGGGCCCGATCTTCACCTTCGGCGCGATCGAGGGCCAGGTGGCGACGGCGGAAGCCGGCCAGCGCGAGGCGCTTGCGTTCTACGAGCAGGTCGTGCTCAACGCGTTTCGCGAGGTGAACGACGCACTGGTGGGCGCGCAGAAGAAGCAGGTGGAGTACGCCGCCCAGGCCAAGCGCGCGGAAGTGCTGCGCGAATACGCGCGTCTCTCGCGCCTGCGTTTCGACAACGGCTACGCCGGCTATCTCGAAGTGCTGTATGCGGAGAACGAGCTCTTCGGCGCCGAGCTCGCCGCTGTCCGCACCCAGGTCGAGCGTTACACGCAGCTCGTCAACGTCTACAAGTCGATGGGCGGGGGCTGGGTGGACGAGGCCGCCAAGCAGGCGCCGCAGCCGAAGGGCATAACGTCCGTCCCCGCACCGGAATCCGCGAGCGCCGCTGCGCGCTGATGCTGGCCCGATCCGCGGCGATCGCATAACAGGAGCGACATGGCCGGCGCGATCGTCGTCCTGAACGCGGGCTCATCGAGCGTCAAGTTCTCGCTGTTCCAAGTGCGCGGGGAGCGGGAAGTTGCCCTGGAGGGCGGTGTGCGCGGCCAGATCGAGGGTCTGTACACCGCCCCGCACTTCGTCGCCCTGGATCCGGCGGGCGTGGTCGTCGCCGAGAAATCGTGGAGCGAAGGCGCGCGGCTCGGGCACGATGGCGCGCTCGATCATCTCTTCGCGTTTCTGCGCGAGGCGCTGGCCGGTGATCGCCTGCTCGGCGTCGGCCATCGGGTGGTACACGGCGGCATGGCGTATGCCCAACCGGTGAGAGTCGATGCGGGGATTCTGGCCGCGCTCGAAGAGCTCGTGCCGCTTGCCCCGCTGCACCAGCCGCACAACCTCGCTCCCATCCGGCTCCTGCTGGAGCGCATGCCGGCGCTCGCCCAGATCGCCTGCTTCGATACGTCCTTTCACCGTTGCAACCCGGAACTCGCGCAGCGCTTCGCGCTGCCGGAGGAGCTTTACGACGCCGGGGTGCGCCGCTACGGCTTTCATGGCCTCTCCTACGAGTACATCGCGTCGGTGCTTCCCACGCACGACGCCAGGGCCGCGGCCGGCAAAACGGTGGTCCTCCACCTCGGCAACGGCGCGAGCATGTGCGCGCTCGAGAACGGGCGGAGCGTGGCGAGCACCATGGGCTTCACCGCGGTGGACGGATTGCCGATGGGGACGCGCAGCGGCGCTTTGGACCCGGGCGTGATCCTCTACCTCATGGACCAGCGTGGCATGGACGTGCGCGCGATCGAGCAGCTGATCTACGACGAATCCGGGCTGCTGGGCGTCTCCGGGATCTCGAGCGACATGCGGACTTTGCTCGCAAGCGACGATCCCCGCGCGCGGCTGGCGATCGAACTCTTCGTCTACCGCATCGGGCGCGAGCTCGGATCGCTCGCGGGCGCGCTCGGGGGGCTCGACGCGATCGTGTTCACGGCGGGCATCGGCGAGCGTTCACCGGCGATTCGCGAGCGGGTGCTGCGCGATGCCGAGTGGCTGGGCGTGCGGGTCAATCGTCGCGCCAATGCGAGCGGCGGACCGCGCATCAGCGCCGCGCGGAGCCGCGTCTCGGCCTGGGCGATTCCGACCAACGAGGAACTGGTGATTGCGCGTCACACCCACCGGCTGCTGCGAACCGGTTGACGGCTTGCGGCGAAGCTCGCTGCGCGCCGGCGGGGCTTAGCTCTTATACGGGCTCGAGCGAGTCCGCGTGGACGCGCACGCGCTGCCCGATGCGTAAGCCCGGATTGCCGCGCAGTGTCAGGCTGCCGACCGTGCCGTCGTCGTAGCGGTAGGTGACCTCATGGGCCGTCTCGCGATCCTTGCTGGCAATCGCGCTGCCCACATAGCCGCCCGCAACTGCGCCGACCACCGTCGCGATCCTATTGCCGGCGCCGCCCCCGACCTGGCTTCCCAGAAATCCCCCGATCAGGCCGCCGCCTACCGCGCCGACCACCTGCGTATCGGGATTCGTGCGCTCGAACTGGCTGATGCCGATCACCGTCGCGTAACGCGGTTCCGCGGGCGTTGTGGCGCATCCCGCGACGAGCGCCATCAGGCTCGCCAACAGCACGCCGACGTAGCGAAGGGCAGCTGGCATGGTCACTCCTGGTACGCGCCGAACAGGTACGCGCTCTGCAGAACGCTGCTTGGCCGGCCGAACTTGCCAAACCACTTGTTGTAGAGCTCCGTGAGCTCGATCGAGCGGTAGAGGTGCGCGAGCGCGCGGTTCACCGCGAGCCGGAAATCCGCGTCGTTCCGCCGCATCATGAGCGCATAGGGCTCGACCGAGAAATCCTCCTCGAGGAGCGCAAGCGTGTTCGCGCCTTCAGCCGCGGCCAGCCCGATCAGGAGCAACCGGTCGTTCGCATAAGCATCGACCCGCCGCTCCCGCAGGGCCGCGAGCGCCGCAGGCTCGCTCGGATAGGGGACGAGGTTCACCTTCACCTGTTCGTGTCGCACGGCTGCGCGCAGCTTCGCCTCGGCGGTGGTGCCGGTGACGACCGCCACCCGCTTGCCGACCGCGTCGGCGATGCGGCGAATTCCGGAATCGGTGCGCACCAGCATCGTTGCGCCGTCGATGAAGATCATGCTCGAGAAGTCGACTTTCTCCATGCGGCCGAGCGTGATCGTAGTCGTGCCGCACTCGAGATCGACCTTCCCCGAAGCGACCTGGTCGACTCGGTCAGCCGCAGTGACCTGAACCCAGGCTATCCTGAGAATGGGGAGCCCCAGTTGCCGCTGTATGGCGCCGACCACTCGCGTGCAGAGCTCGATCGAGTAGCCGATCGGGCGCTGGTCGGGACTGAACGAGGAGAAAGGCGGCGACGCCTCTCGATAGCCGAGGTGTATGACGCCGCTGTCGCGGATCTTTTGCAGCGTGCCGGTCGGCGCCTGCGCGTGCGCGGAGAGCGCGCAGATGAACAGGAGCAACGCGAGCAGACGGGCCATCTACAAAGTGTGCCACACGAGGCGACCCCGGCCAACTTCGGGTGCGGCGCGCAATGCGGCACTACTTGAGCAGCCGTTCGAAGAATCCCCCGATGCCGCCCGTCGCCGGCTGCCCCGCGCCCTGGCCACCCGAGGTGCCCCCCGCCGGAGTGCGGCCGTTGCGCAAGGCGGTCTCGCACGGCGCCTTCATCGTCGCCTGGTCAAAGAGGCCTTTGGCAAGCAGCGACAGCCCGCCGGTTATGACGCCGATCCCGATCTGTGCCGCGGTGCCCGCGGCGCCCGCGATGTCCACGCCAACGGAGGGATTCGCGAGCGTGCCTTCCACCTTGACGAGATTCGCCAGCCCGCCGACGCCGATGCCTCGCTTCGCGTGTGGCCGGATGCTCAGGTCGAGCGTCTCGTCAGCGAGCTTGACCGTGCCGGCCATCGCGATGCCGACCTGGTCCGTTTCGATCGCCACGGTGCGGTCGATGGTCACCACGCCGTTGTTCACCGGCACGTTGATCACCGCGCACTCGATCTGGGTGTATTGCTGCGTCTTGCGCAACGGGTTCACCGCATTTAGCACCTGGGCAACGATGTTCACGCCCGCGCGATCGAGCACCCGGTTCCGTGTGCGGGCCGGCCCGGTGACCATTCTCACGTGCCCGTCCAGCGCGGCGGCAAGCGCTGCGGGAGACGCGCCGACCGACCGGAGCTCGGCCTTGATCTCGGTCGGACCGCCGGTGATGAGGTCGCCCTGGCCGAGCGCGGCCATCATCTTTCCCAGATCGATGTTGCTGCCGGCCGCGTCGACGCTGAACCGCGCGCGGCTTGCACCCGAGGCGTCCAGCGTCCCGGCGAGCGTCGCGTCGCCGCCGCCCATCCGCATCGCGACCGACCGGGTCTCGAGCTTGCCGCGACTGAGCGCGAGCCGGCCGCGCACCGCTTCGAACAGCAGCGCCGGCGGCAGCACCAGACGGTCGACCTTGAGCTCGACGTCCGCGTCGAAGGCGTTGAGCGTGCCGAGTGGCAGGGGATCGTTCGAGAAGACCCGACCGGACGCGCGGCTCGGCTCGCGCGCCTTCGCGACCGGCTTGCGCAGCTCGAGCAGATCGATCACGGGAGCGACGACGGTGGCGGAGATCATGGGCCGGGTACCGGACAGGTCGACCTTGACGGCTCCCGATGCGGTGCTCTTGCCCATCGAGAGCTGCAAGCTCTCGAAGGCATGCACCCGCATGGCGCTCTTGATCTCGCCCGCCAGCGTGATCGGCGGGAGGCCGGGAATGGATTCCCCGGCGAGCTTCGCAAGCGCTTCCGATTCGGGGACGTCGGCGCGGAACTGGAGCGCGAGATGCGCCCCCGTCGGCGGGAAGCCGACGCGCCCCGACGCAGCGAACGTCGCGCCCGCGATCCTTGCCTCGACCTTGACGCCGAGCGGTTCCCCCACGCTGAGCGTTTGAACGATCAGGTCGTCCGTCGTACCGTTGAGCGCAACCGGAACGCCATCGACCGACGCTCTCACGAGTATCTCCCGCCCCCGCAGACCCAGTGGACGGATGTGCGCCTCGTCAAAGGTCAGGCGCCGGGTCTTCCTGGTTTTTCCCGAGCGGTACTGGACGATGCCCTTGGTGATGCGGACGGCACTCAGATCCACGGCCAGGCCACTGGTCTTCGAAGTTGGGTCGGACTGTTTCTGCGCTTCGGACCGGGCGACCACCCAGTTTCCCAGGCCCTTCGCGTTAGTCTCGAGGAACACATCAGGCCCGACGACGTCGAGCTTGAGCCGCACATCCCCGATCAGGAGCGGGAGTGGCGCGGCACGGACTTCGACGCGCTTTGCCTTGATCATTTCGGGCCGCGAGCCCCATGGCGCATTGGAAAGACTCACTCCGTCGACGATGATCCGCGGCGGCAGGATGCCGACTTCGACGTTTCCGTCCACCTTGAGCGTCCGACCCGTGGCCGCCTGCACCTCGGCCGCGGCAAGCGCGACGTACTTGTTCCAGTCGACGAGGGACAGCGCCACGAATGCACCGACCAGCAGCACGACGGCGGCAATCGCGACCCCGATCAATACGCGCGGCCATATGCGACCAATCTGGCTGCCCCGTGGATGCGTAGGGGCTCTCGCGTAGGCGCGAAACGGCTTCATCGCGCCGATTTTCGTCTCCGCACCGGGCCATGCCAAGCGCGCATTGGCCGCGTAAGCGGCCTATTGCTCCCGGATGCTGCCTATTGCGCGGATTTGGCCGCCGGTGCGCTCTCGCGGCGTCCTGCGACGAGGAGCAAGTAGACGAGGGCCGCGAAGGGCCAGAGCGTCGAGACGATACGCGTCAAGCCGTTGAAGTTGAGAAAGTGCCCCTGCCGCCAGACCTGCAGGGAGTTTGCGAGATACGGGTTCTCCGGCGCGACGTTGACGAGCACGGTCGCCGCCATCAGCAGCACGCCGGCGAGCGCGATCGCGGTACGGCGCGAGAGAAACATCGCCGGGATGGAGAGGGCGAGCCCGATCGCGCCGCCCCAGAGCGCGCCGGGCGTGAGCCACGCGAACATGTCGGCCGGGCGAAACAGCGCCCCGAACGCCGCGGAACGGACGAGGCATGCCGTCACGAGCAGCACGAGCAGCAACCGCCAGCGTTCCGCGCGATTCGGCATGAGGGCACCGGTGAGCAGCGCCGTGGCGACCAGGTTCGCGGCCGTGACGGTACCCTCGATGCGCACGAAGAGCTCGGCCGGGTGCAGCGTCGACGGCAGCGACTCGAAGAGATCGCGCAGATCGCCGTTGCCGAACAGCAGCGTCTCGGGATTGAGCAGCGCGAACAGCCAGAGCCCGATCAGCATCAGCCCGAGATCGGTCTGCCGGCCCGGGTGAAAGAGCTTGTCGCGCAGCGCGTAGAGTCCGCCGTGCCGTGCGAGCCAGCGCGCAATCACCACTCCCGCAAACGCGCCGATCGCCGCGCCGAGGGCGTTCGCCGCGAAGTCGACATTGGATTCGATTCGGTTGGGCAGATAGGTCTGCAGCGCTTCCATCGCGAACGAAAGCGCGGCGCCCCCGAGCGTCGCTGCGAGCCATGCCGGTGCGCCCGCGAGGCGCGGCGCCACCGCGAGCACCCCGAGGAGGCCGAGCGGGGTGTATGCGATGACGTTCGCCGCGATGTCGAAACCGGTAACGTAGAGTGGCCAGGGCGCGGTCACGAACTCGAATGGACCCGTGCCCGGGTTGCGCCAACCGGTGACGCGATGCAGGCTGCCGTAGACCACGAGCAGCACATAAGCCGCGAGCAAGTACCGCGCGAGGGGCGAAGGACGCGCGTCGGGGCGCATGGCGTCGCGATTGTCGCATACCGCGACGGGGGAACTGCGTGGCGTTTTACCCTGCGTCGAGCAACGTCCGGTAGATCGTCAGATTCGACGCCTCGAAAAGCGCAAAGGTGATGCGCTCGAACTCCGGCTGCGCGGCGAGAAACGCCCGACTCTCACGCACTGCGATGGCCGCCGCCGCCTCGATCGGGTAGCCGTAGACGCCGCAGCTGATCGCCGGGAAAGCGATCGTCGTCAAACCGTGCTGCGCGGCGAGCGCGAGGCTCTTGCGATAGCAGGACGCGAGCAGCTCCGGCTCGCCCTGGTCTCCGCCGCGCCACACGGGTCCGACCGTGTGGATCACGTGCCGCGCGGCGAGGCGGTAGCCTTTGGTGATCCGCGCGTCGCCGGTGGGGCAGCCGCCGAGCGTGCGACACTCGGCCAGAAGCTCGGGACCCGCAGCGCGATGAATCGCGCCGTCCACCCCGCCGCCGCCGAGGAGCGAAGAGTTCGCGGCGTTCACGATCGCGTCCAGCGCGAGCCGCGTGATATCGGTCTGAACGGGATGTAGCCTGTCTGCCATGGCGCCTCCTGGCGGGCGCAGTGCGCGGACCGACTATTGTGTACCACTAAGGGCCTCCCTGGGGTTGATCACCACGCGAGCGTCATGCGCAGAGGCAAGTGGTCCGACGCGCTGCGCGCGAGCGCAGTCGAATGCACGGCAAGGTCTGCGCGCAGCCCGCGTGGCTCGACCCAGATCCGGTCGAGCGCGAAGACCGGGCGCCGCGCCGGGAACGTGGCCGGCGCCGGCGCACGCCCGAAATGGGCGCGCAGCCAGCGGAGTGGACGGCCCCACAGAAACCACTCGTTGAGGTCGCCCAGCAGGACGACCGGCTCCGGTCTCACCGGCGCGAGCAGCGCAAGGATCCGGCGGATCTGGCGCCGGCGCTCCGCGGGAGCGAGACCGAGATGCGTCGCGATCACGCGCAGCGCGCCGCGCGGCGCCTCGAGCACGAGATCGAGCGCGCCACGCGGCTCGCGTCCCGGCACGCTGAGATCGACGCGGTGCACCGCGCCAACCGGCAACCGGGTGAGCACCGCGTTGCCGTAGTGGCCGGTGCGCTCCAGCAGCGTCGGCCCGGCGATTCCGGCGCAGCCGAGCTCGCGCGCGAACTCGGCGAGCAGGTCGAGGGCCGCGGCAGGCTGCCACTCGAGCTCCTGCAAGGCGATGACATCCGCATCGAGTTCGCGTAGGACTGCGAGCACGCGACGCGCGTCCCGGCGGCCGTCGCGGCCGACGCACCTGTGAACGTTGTAGGTGGCGACCGTGAGCGCCATCAGGCGCGCTCGTCGCGCCGGTCGCTTTGCTTGTCGCGGCGACCCCCCAACCACCAGCGGATCCCGATCGCGCCCGCCGCGATGATCACCACAATGATCGCGAGTGTCACGATCGTGTCCGGCGAGGGATCCAGCACGACTGCCAGGAGCCGATCCGAGAATATGCTCACCGCGGCGATGCCCGGCGCCATGCCGAGCAGCGTGCCGATCAGGAAGTCGCGCAGCCGGATGTGCGACGCGCCGGCGACGAAATTCACGACGGTGAAGGGCGCCACCGGGATCATGCGCACCGCGAGCACGGCGAGCACGCCGCGTTGCCCGAGCCGGCGAGAGAGCCGGTTCAAGCGATCACCGGCGACCCGGCGGACGGTCTGCCGCCCGAGCGCCTGGCCGACGCCGAAGCCCAGCGCGGCGCCCGCCAACGATCCGCAGAGGGCATAGCCGAACGCGGCAATCGGCCCGAACACGACCGCGGTCGCGACGATGAGCAGCGTGATCGGCATCGCGACCAGCGAGGCGACCACGTAGGCGACGAGCACCCAGAGCGGGGCCGCCGCGGTGCCGCGGATCCAGGCGGCCGCGTGCTCCAGCGCTTCGCGGTCGAGCCACTCGGCGAGCGGTCCCCAGCGCCACGCCGCGGCGAGTGCCGCGATTCCCACGAGCAGAAGTACGAGGAGCGCGAGCCGCTTGCCCGCGCGCGGGCGCTCGTCCTGTGGGACGAACTCGTCGACCAGCTCGTCTGGGTCGACCGGGCGCTCGGGGTCGATCACCGCCGCGTCCGGAACCAGCGCATCCACCTCGGGGTCGAGCGCCGCCTCGAGCGGCGCCAGGCTGCGCGAGTTGCCGCGGAGCATCTCGATCGTCTCGATGAGCGACCCGGTCCGCTCGAGCGCGCGCGCGACGTCCTCCGGCGCGACGCCGAGATGCTCGCCGAGCAGTCGGTCGCGCAGGGCACCGATGGCGCGCGCCACGCGCGGCTCGCTCGCCTCGAGCGCGAGGTCGCACTCCGTGTCGAGACCCATCGACCGGTTCGCGAGGTTTGCCGAGCCGACGCGCAGCAGGCGCTCGTCGACGACCATGAACTTGGTGTGCAGATCGATGCACTGGTCGCCCAGGCCGGCTTGCTCCGCGCAGTACAACCGCAGCCGGCCGTGCCGGTCCGCATCACGCAGGCGCCGCACGAGCCGCGTGCGCAGCACCTCCATGGTGTTCTGCTCGAGCCAGCCAACGCCCTGGCGCCGCGACACGACCACGATTTCCGGGCCGTCGGGCTCCGCAAGGCGCGCGGCAAGCGCATCGCCCACGGCGGCCGAGGTGAAGTACTGGTTCTCGAGGTAGATTGAACGGCGCGCCGCGCCGATGGCGTCGAGGTAGAGTTGCTTGACCTCCTGCACTTCTTCCCGGCCTGCGTAGCGCGGCTCGGTGCGTGCGATCGCGAGATCTACGTCCGTCACATCGGGAGCTATCGTTGCAGGCCACAGGTCGCCCCCGGCGCTCGGTCCGGCCACGTCGGGGTCGCGGCCAGCGGCGCGTCGCCAGCGTTCGCGCACGAGCTCGCCTAGCGCGGCGGCCGCCGCGCCGTCGACCATCATTTGGATGTCGTGGAACGGCACGTAAGGATCGCCGGCCGGATCGACGCGACGCGGATCGTCCGGGCGGTGCTCGGGCGTGTCCCAGCGGCGGATGGTCAGGTCGAGGCCGCCGACGAAGGCGAGCGCGTCGTCGACGACGACGATCTTCTGGTGGTGCGATGCTCCGAGCGGGTGCTTGTCGTCCAGACAGAAGTGCAGCCGCCGGTGCGTACGCCATCCGAGCGTATAGATCGGCAGGAGCTCTCTGCCGAGCGCGTAGAGCATCGCGAAATCCCAGTTGACGACGTGGATTCGCAGCGTTCGCCGGCGCCTCGCGAGCGCGTCGAGGAAGTCGCCGAGCATGGCTGGCAAGCCGTCGGAGGGCGTGTCGTGAACGAGCGGCGTTCGGCTGTCGACGTCCCAGCCAATGACGAAAATCGAATGCTGCGCGCGTTCGGCGGCGGCGCGGAACGCCGCGAAGTAGGCTTCGCCGTCGACCAGAAATGCGACTCGCCCCGCATGCGCCAGGCGCCAGCAGTTCCGACCTGGGCTGAGGATCTGCCGAGCTATCCCGTCATCCGCCGGGGCAGTCTGTCGAGCGATATTCACGTCTCCCTTGACTCGCGCCCCCGGCGTCGCGGGGGCTCCTTCACTGGCGGGCCGCCGTCACCGGGCGGCTCGATCGGCGTCTCGTCCGGCTTCGGATCGTCGACCGGTGCGTCTCGCTTCCGCCGCGGTGGCTCGGCGGGCGGAGGCTCCTGCCGCGGATCCTTCACGGGGGTGCGGCGTCGGTGCGCTGTGGCAAGCATACGCGTCACTCGGATTGTGGATTGTCGATCGGCTCGCGGTTTTCTGCGCTGCACCCGTGTCGCTTCTAGCGACTCGCAGGCGCGCCCGCGGCAGACCAGGAAGAAATGGTCGCCGCCGAGCTTTTAGGACTTCACGACGGTTCCTTTGCGTGCGGCGTCGAGCTCGGTCAGCAGGAAAGCGTCGGTCCGCCCTTCCGCAGGATACTTCACCAGCGGCTGTGGCAGGCGCATCACGTCGATGTGCAGAGCCACGACGACCCCCCGACGCGCTAGTGCAAGACGTGCCGGTAGGCGGCGCGACAGCCCGGTGTGCCGTCCGCGGGAATGTTCTCGTTCTTGAGCCAATCGGCCGCAAAGGCGATCGGGAACTGCCAGATGCGCAGCGCGCCCAGCACGACCGATTGCGTCGACACCCCGATGTCGGGGGCATCGAGCGTCCCGCCGACATTGATTCCCGGTGCGACCGAGAAGAGCTGGGGCTGCTTCGAGCGCGGGGCGAAGCTGCCTTTCAGCGCGCGGGTGCGATAGTCGATGACCAGTTCGCCAGCGACCCGGGCAAGCGTCGTGTCGAGCAGGACGATCCGGCTCGTTGCGACGCCCTTGTCCATGTCGAAGCTGCCGACGATGCAGTTGAGCTGCGACTGGGAACGCGGATCGAGCGTTCGGAGGAGGAGGCGCAGGACGCCTGCCCCGAGCACGCCGAGCGATCCTGCCTCCTGGCCCCTCGGCAGGACGAGGACGTCGAACGTTCCGGTCGCATTCTGTGCGAGCGTCTCCGGAACGCCGGAGGTCTTGAAGTCCATGCTGAGATCCAGCGTGCCGTGGTGAGGACTCTTGGGGTCCACGGCGAGCATCAACGGGCCGTAGTCAAAACCGGTGCCCTCGAACTTCACCACGTACTGCGGTACCTTTCGGCGCACGTCGACCTCGATTTCCGCGCTGAACTTGCCCTGATCGATCCACAGGGAAGCGGGGTTGACGATAAGGCGCCCATCGGCGAGGTTCGCCTTCAACTCGGCGCGGCCGACCTTCTCCCCTGCCGCAGAAACCTCGTCGAACGTCACGTCGAGATCAAGGTCGAAGGCCCGCAATATGCGCGTGAGGAGACGTGCGTCCCGATCGAGCGTGGCTTGATCGAACTTTTCACTGCTCGTGGTCCGCTCAACCGCACGCTTCTCCAGATTCTCGGGACTCCATGCTTGCGCGCCGATGTCCTCGAGATGCACCGGGAGGCCTTGTACCTTCGCCGCGATACGCGGGCGCGCCTGGTGTGTCTCGGCCGCGAGCGACGCGCGGAATTCGCTCTTGCCGAGCCGCATGGCGAGATCGCGCGCTGCGACCTGCTTGGAGTCTGCGTCGACGGTCGCGGAAACCTTGTATGGCCCGAACCCGGGTGCCGAGAAACCCGCGAGGTCCGCGAGCGTGTGTAACGTATCGCCGGAGATGGTCAGCGACCCGGAAAAGCGCGGCGTATCCTTGTCGAGCGTCGCGTTGCCCGAAGCTTCGAGCCGCGAGCGGTCGTAGTCGATAGCGAGCCGTACGGCGTGCCGCTTGCCGGCAGGAAGAAGCCTGTCGAGCGGGGGCAGCTGACCGGATGCGGTGAAAGGTTTTTCGCGAAACGCCCCGTTGACCGAGAAATCGATCGGTGCTGCGGCGGGTGCCTCGACCTTGCCGCCAAACGTGACGCGCGCTCCTTCCGGCAAGGCGTCGGATCTCGGCAGGATCATGCTAGCGTCCGCCACTTCCACCGAGATCGCGGCACTTGCCTGCAATGCGGCGGGCGATGCGCCGCGCGCCTCGAAGCGTACCGTGAGGCGGTCGATTTTTCCGGTGATGCCCTGCTTTGCGAGCGGCCCGGGAAGACGCGCCACGTCGAGCTCCCGCACAGTGGCATCGCCGCCGATCTGCATCGACTCCTTGTGGGCCTTTGCGTTCAGCACACCTTCGACTGGCGCTCCGGCCCAGCGGACCGAAAAAGGCGCGTGGGCCGCACCGTCGCGCACCCGCACATCGACGGCGATGGTCTCGAAGTTCTCTCCGGCGTATTGCGCCGAACGCGCCTTGAGCGAGAGATCCAGATCGGCCAGGGTCGGTACAGCGTCACGCTCGGAGCGCGGCCGGGACTTCTCCTGCACTGCGGCGAGCTCGTCCGCCGCGATTCTGTCCAGGTCGAGCGTCACTCCGAGGGATGCGCCCTGCTTGGATGCCGCAGTGCCCGAGCCACGCGTCGCGCCGATTGCCAGTGTCGTTGCGTCGATGCGCCACGCTTTCGGACTGAAGTCGAAGGATCCACGCACGCTGCCCGGCACACGCGGCAGCGCTGCGCCGCCGAGAAGGGGCGCAAGACGGTCGAGGCGCGACACGCTGAGATCGAAGGAGAATCGGGCTGCGCGCGCGTCATGCGGCGGCTCGATCCTGCCTTTGGCGCTCAACTCAGCCGCGCCGACGCGCGCCCGCACGCGTTCGATCGTCCAGGGCCGATTCTCGAACAGATCGATCGGCGGCGCGCTCGCGAGCTCGAACGCAAGCGGCTCGCCGGCGAACGTGCCCGCCGCGTTCGCATGGAATGCCTTGCGGCTTTCGCCCCGCAGCTCGACGGTCCGCAACCGAACCTCGCCCCGATCGTCCGGCCAGGGAACGAGGAATCGGATGTCCTTTCCCGTCAAGCCGAACTTGATCTCCTTGAAGAGCTCGGCCGCTGTCGTGCCATGGGCGGAGAACGTCGCGCGGAGGCCGCCGATACGCGGATCGAGCTTCGCAACGCCGCGCGCCTGCGTGACGGCCGTGCGGGGAAGCGCTTTCACGGAGGCGTGCGCCAGCACCGCGAACGGACTGCGCGCGTCGATCTCGATTGCCGCCTCTCCGGGCGCTCCGTCGATGGTGGCCGAGGCGCTGATCTTCAGCTGGCCGGCATCGAGGCGCGCCGAAGAATGCGCGTCGGTGGCGGGGAAGGGCGCGTGCGTGATGTGCTTGAACGACGCCACAAGCGCGCCGTCAAAGCTGCGCAGCCTCGCAAGCGCGCGGGCAACGGTTTCTTCGGGCGATCCCGAGCCACCCTGCACCGATCGCCAACGATTGAGCGCCGCATAGTCGATCTCATCGGCGCTCAACTTGACGTTCAGCGTCGGTCGGCCGTCTTTCATTTCCGCGCGTGCCTCGCCCGAGATCGCCCCCACGGGTCCCGCGAACTGAATACCGTCGAGGTTGACGCGATCCGCGAACGCTGCGAGCTTGGTGGTCAGTTCCAGCGGACCGAGTTCCGGCGGTTCCGCGCCGATCGCCTTGAGCAGACGCTCCGCGGCGGCGGTCTTGAGCGCCAGGTCTGCCTCCAGGCTCAGCGGAGCCGTTGTCCACGACCCGCGCAGCGTGCCGTTTGCGCCCGCGAACTCGGCCGCAAGATCCAGCGGCCAGCGCTTCTGCCCGGCAATCGCATCGCGCAGCGCCGCGGTGGCGACGGTGACTTGCCAGCCTTCGCCGGCGTGCGACCCGCGCAGCGTGAGCCGCATCGGTTGGCCCGTTTGTGCCGAGCCATCGACCCCAAGCAGATCGACGAGGTGAGGCGCGGCAGCCGTGCTGCGGATGAGCACCCGCACAGGCGCGATGGAGAGGCGCGTGATTTCAGTGAATGTCCAGCGCGACGGCTCGCCGGAGGGTGCCGCGGGGGGCGTGGCCGAGGGCGCGGCGGTAGGCACCTCCGTCTCGAGGCGCTCGCCGGCGATTTCGACCAGGCGGATCTCGCGCGAGAAAAGCGCCCACAGGTCCACGCGCACCCGGACCCGGTCGGCCGAGGCGCGCGTGACGCGAATCGGGCGGCATTCTTCCAACCGGACGTCGCGCCCCTCGATGCCTGGTTGCGTTCCGGTGACGATGTGCAATGACCCGGCGATCGTCAGCGGGCAGCCAAGCGCATCGGACAACATTGCTGCGGCGCGCGCGCGCAATCCGTCCGCCGGGATGGTGAACTCCAACGCGATGAGCGCCAGAACGACGAGCGCGGGAAAGACACCGACGAAGCCGACGACTGCGGCAATTCGAGATCGAGAGCGCTTCATGAGGGTCGTCTACCCTCCATCGTGCCACGACCGCTCGAGTCGTGCTCCGCGTCGGCGCGACGCAATGCGCTAGCGGCGGTGCGGATGGGGGTGAGGTTGCGGGCTCCCGATCGAGCCGAGCCACATGCCCGCGAGCGCGAAACCGAAGCCGACGAGCTGCGGCGGCCAGAAACCGTCGGGCGCGAGGAGCTCCAGTCCCACCCACGAGACGAGCCCGAGCGCCATCGAGAGAATCGCGCCTTGCGACGTGGAGCGCTTCCAGTAGATGCCGGCCGCCAGCGGCACGAGGCACGAGACGAGCGTCACCTTGTAGGTGTTCTGGACCATCTGGTAGATCGTGGCCTCGGTGTGCAGCGCGAAGAGCATCACCGAGAGGGTGAAGATGACGAGCACCAGGCGCAGCGTGAGCAGGAACTGGCGGTCGCCCATGCCGGGGAACACGTTCTTCAACACGTTCTCCGTGAAGAGCGCGGTGGGCGCAAGGAGCGCGCCGCTCGCCGTGGACAGGATCGCCGACAGCAGCGCCCCGAAGAACATCACCTGGGCGAAAAGCGGCGTGTGGTTGAGGATGAGCGTCGGCAGGACGAGCTGGAACTCGGTGCCCTCGGATGCCAGCAGCGGCTCGACCATCCGCGGGTCGATGAGCAGCGCCGAGTAGGCGAGAAAGATCGGCACGAACGCGAAGCAGAAGTAGGCGATGCCTCCGATCATGGTGCCGCGCACCGCGGTCTGCTCGTCCTTGGCGGAAGTGACGCGCTGGAAGATGTCCTGCTGCGGGATCGAGCCGACCGCGGCGGTCAGCCATGCCGCGAAGAAGGCGAGCATGTCTTTCGCCTCGAGCTTGGGCAGGAACGCGAGCTTGTCGGCGCTCGCGGCGTGCGCGAGCACGGCGCCCGGCCCGCCGGCCATGTCGCCGAGCAGGAACGCGAGGTACACGAGGCCGAGCACGATGATGACGGTCTGGAAGAGATCGGTGAACGCGATCGACCACATGCCTCCGAGGAGCGTGTAGATCAGCACGCACGCCGCGCCGATGCCGATGCCGGTGGCGAGCGGAATGGCGCCGCCGGAGAGGGTGTGGAAAACGATGCCAAGAGCGGCCATCTGGGCCGAGGTCCAGCCCAGGTACGAGACGGTGATCGCGAGGCTGGTAGCGAGCTCCACCGGCTTGCCGTAGCGCTTGCGGTAAAAGTCGCCGATGGTGAGCAGGTCCATGCGGTAGAACGCGCGGGCGAAGAAGACCGCGACGAAGACGAGGCACATGGAGAAACCGAACGGATCGGCGACGATCCCGCCCATGCCCTCCTTGAGGAACGTGGAGGAGACCGCAAGCACCGTCTCCGCGCCGAACCAGGTGGCGAAGACGGTCGTGATGCTCATGTAGAGCGGCAGGCTGCGGCCGGCGACGAGGAAATCGCGGGAGTTCTTGACGCGCCGCGCGGCCCACAATCCGATCCCGATCGAGATGGCGAGGTACAGGCTGACGAATCCGATCAGCATCGTCCGATCATCCCAGCTCGCGCGCAAGCTCGACCACGAGTATCGCCGCCAGCAGCACCACTCCGGCGATGATCCAGGGCCGCGTGCGCCGCTTCTCCTCGGCGAGCGCCGCGCTCGCGCGGGAAAGGGAGTCCGTTGCGCGGCTCGCGAGCGCCTCGTGCAACAGGCGCGGCAGCTGCGGGGCGAGGCGCGCCCATTGCGGCGCCTCGGATCTCAGCTGCGCGGCGAACGCGGTGAACCCCATCTGCTCGTCCATCCACCGCTCGAGGAACGGCTTGGCAGTGTCCCAGAGGTTGAGCTGCGGATCGAGCATGCGCCCGAGGCCTTCGATGTTGAGGAGCGTCTTCTGCAGCATCACGAGCTGCGGCTGCATCACCAGCTTGTAGCGCCGCGAAGTCTCGAACAGGCGCAAGAGCGCGCGGCCGAACGAAATCTCGGCGAACGGACGGTCGAAAAAGGGCTCGCACACGGCGCGGATGGCGCCCTCGAAGTCGGTGAGCTGCGTCGTGCCGGGTGCCCAGCCGCTTTCCAGGAACGCCTCGGCGACGCGCCGGTAGTCGCGCTGGAAGAAGCCGAGGAAGACGTCGGCCACGAAGCGCTTGTCGGCATCGCCCAGCGTGCCCATGATCCCGAAATCCACCGCGATGTAGCGACCCTCCGGCGACACGAAGATGTTGCCGGGGTGCATGTCGGCGTGGAAGAAGCCGTCGCGCAGCGTCTGGGTGAAAAACAGCTCCACTCCGTGGCGTGCGAGCTGCGGGACGTCGACTCCCTGCTCACGCAGGCGCTCGACGCGGCTGATCGGCGTGCCGTGGATGCGCTCCATCGTCATCACGTTGGTCGCGCACCAATCCCAGTGCACCTCGGGCACGAAGAGCAGCGGCGAATCGGCGAAATTGCGCCGCAGCTGGCTCGCGTTCGCCGCCTCGCGCATGAGGTCGAGCTCCGCGTGGAGGTGCCGCGCGAACTCGGCGACGACGTCGCGCGGGCGAAGGCGGCGGCCCTCGGCCCACAGGTGCTCGAGCAGCCATGCGCCGGTGTCCAGCAGCGCGAGATCGCGGCGAATGCCGGGCAGCATGTCGGGCCGCAGCACCTTGACGGCGACCTCGCGCCCGTCGGGCAGCGTGGCGAGATGCACCTGCGCGATCGACGCACTCGCCACCGGTTGGGACTCGAAGGAGGCGAAGAGATCGGCGAGCTTCTTCCGGAACGACCGCTCGATCTCCGCGACCGCCTGCTCGGCGGGGAACGGCGGCACCTGGTCCTGGAGCTTGGCGAGCTCATCGGCGAGGTCTGGCGGGAGCAGATCGCGCCGCGTCGAGAGTACCTGTCCGAACTTGACGAAGATCGGGCCGAGCGTCTCGAGCGCGCGGCGCAGCCGCACCGCCCGCGGCTCGCTCAGCCTGCGAAATGCGAACACCCGGGCGAAAGCGCGCGCTGCGGCGCCAATCGGGGCGTCGATCGGCGCGAAGAACTCGTCGAGGCCGAAGCGGTAGGCCACGGTGAGGATGCGGGCGAGACGCAGGAGTCGGCGCATAGGTCGGGTGAGGTGGGAGCGGCGAATCTAACCGGATTCGTGCTCCCGGGCAAAGCGGTGCGTCAACGGATCGCGGCGAGCTGTCGGTCGTGGAGCCGGGCGAGCAGCAGCTGCGCGACGGCGGCGCCGACGAGCGCGAGGAACATGTCCCACTGCGTGTCCCAGGGATCGCCCTGGGTGCCGAGGAACTCATGGGCGCCCGCGCCGAAGATCACCGCGGTCCACCATTCGATCATCTCGTAGAAGGCGCTGATGGCAAGCGCGACGCACAGCACGAGAAAGAAGAGCATCTTGCCGGTCGACGAGGCGGGGGAGGAGCCCCTCCGCATCGCAACTCCGGAGAAGAGGTGCCTGTGCAGCGGATCCCCCAGCGGCGTGACGCGCAGCAGGATCTCGCGGATCACGATCGCCGGGACGAAGCCCTGCGCAAGGTGACCGATCCGGTCGTAGGGGTTGCGGGCGAGGTCGAACGCTTCCTGCAGCCAGAAGCCGAGCGGCACGTGCGCGTAGGTGTAGTGCGCGCCGAGCAGCAGGATGAGTCCGTGGAGGAAGATGAGGCGGTAGGCAAGTGGCGTAAGCGGAAACCCCCGCCAGGTGACGACGAGGATCGTGATCGCGATCGCCACCGGCGCGGCCTCGAGGGCCCACGTGCCGAGCTCCCGCGGGCGCACTGCGGATATCCCAAGCGCGACGAGCAGCACTACGAGCAGCGCGACGGGCTCGCGCCAATCTGCGCCGCGCGGCGTTCCGGCCACGCTCAGCCGAGCGCCTCCGCGAGCTCCGCGAGCAGGTCGTCGACGTCCTCGACGCCGACCGACAGGCGCACCAGGCCGTCGCTGATGCCGAGGTCGGCGCGCACGCTGGCCGGAATCGACGCGTGCGTCATGATCGCCGGATGCTCGATGAGACTCTCAACGCCGCCGAGGCTCTCGGCGAGCGCGAAGAGCCGGCAGCGCTCCAGGAATCGCCGCGATGCCTCGAGACCGCCCTTTAGCACCGCGGTCACCATGCCCCCGTAGCGCCCGTTCATCTGGCGATCGGCCAGCGCCTTCTGTGCGTGGCTTGCGAGGCCCGGATAGTACACACGCTCCACTTTCGGATGCGCCTCCAGGAACTGCGCGATCGCCATCGCGCTCGCGCAGTGACGCTCCATGCGCAGCGCGAGCGTCTTCAACCCGCGCAGCACGAGAAAGGCGTCGAACGGGCTCGGCACGCCGCCCACTGCGTTCTGCAGGTACGCGAGCCGGTCGCGCAGCGCCTCGTCCTCGCGGATGACCGCCACGCCACCGATGACATCGGAGTGGCCGTTCAGGTATTTCGTCGCGGAGTGGACCACGATGTCGAAGCCGTGCTCGAGCGGGCGCTGGACCCACGGCGAGGCGAACGTATTGTCGCAGACCGTCAGGATGCCGCGGTTGCGGGCGATCTTCGCCACCGCGGTGAGGTCGACCAGCTTGAGGAGCGGGTTGGTCGGAGATTCCACCCACACCATGCGCGTGTTCGGACGCAGCGCGGGCTCGAGCTTGGCGTGATCGGAAAGATCAACGAAGCTGAACTCCAGGCCGGCCGAGCGCCGCCGCACGTTCTCGAACAGGCGGTAGCTGCCCCCGTAGAGATCGTGCATCGCCACGACGTGCGAGCCCGTCTCGAGCAGCTCGAGCACGGTGCCCATCGCCGCGAGGCCCGACGCGAATGCGAAGCCGGCGAACCCGTTTTCGAGGCTCGCCACGCAGGCTTCCAGCGCGTCGCGCGTCGGGTTGCGGGTGCGGGCGTAGTCGAAACCCTTGTGCACTCCGGGGCTCGCCTGCACGTACGTGGAGCTCGCGTAGATGGGCGTCATGATCGCGCCGGTGGTCGGATCCGGCGCCTGACCGGCGTGGATTGCGCGCGTCCCAAAGCGATACTGCGGGTCCGGTCGTTCGGCCATCCTCGTGCTCCTCGTCAGTCTCGGCTGCTGGTGCCGCGCGCCGCTTCCGCGACGGTCAGCCGCTCGACTCGCTTCTCGAGCCGCGCGAGCGCATCGCGCACTTCGTCCACCTCGCGGCCGAATGCCTCGAGCTCGTGCGGGCGCACCAGCAGGCCGGCTTCGTCCTGGAGGTACTCCGCGACGTTCTGGCCGAGCCGCTCGGCGGCTTGCCAGTGCCAGGCGGCGAAATCGCGCGCGGCGCCCGCCATGCGATGCGCGACGACGTCGCCGACGACGCGCGAGAGATCCTCCTCGACGTCCCAGCGCAGGTGGCGAAACAGGAAGAGGATCGCATTGGCGAGCCCGGCGTCGCCGTCCATGCGCACTTCGCGCAGGGCGCTCTCGTCGCGCGCGAGAATCCGCGGCAGGGACGCCGGCGGAATCGTGAGCGTCAACGCCACGGCGTCGGCCGCGCGACTCGCGACCTGGCCCGAAGCGTCAATGGCGAGGACGAGATCGGGGAGCGGGGCGATGCGGATTCTCACGTGCTGGCCGGAAAACGGGCCGAGCCGGTCGCGTGCCCACTGCTCGCGCGCAAGCAGGTGATTGACGAACGCTACGGCGGGAAGGTCGAGCATGCGGGCTGGGGCGCTTTGGGCGGAGCGTGGCGCGGCTCACTTGTGCCGCGCGGCGAGGAACTGGACGACGTCGATCTTGCTGATGATGCCGACCACCTTGCTGCCCTCGACCGCCACGGCCACGTTCTGCGCATCGAATATCGATTGCACGGCCGTCAAGGGGTCGTCGAGCGCGACCTGTCCCTCGAGCGCCTCGGCAACGCCGAGCACGGGATCGTTCGCGGTGCAGCGGCCGCTCACGAGCCCCTGCAGGATGTCGAGCTCATGAACCATGCGCAGCGCGCCGCCATCGTCCGCACTCTGCAGCGGCATCTGCGAGATCCCGAGCTTGGACATGCGGCTCGCCACATGGCCGATGCTTTCGCTCGCCGCCGCGAATTCGACCTTGCCGCCCTTGAACTTCAGGATCTCACGCACGGTGCCCAGGCGGTCGCCGGGCCCGACGAACCCCATGTCGTGCATCCAGGCATCGTTGTAGAGCTTGCTGAGATAGCGGTCGCCCGAATCCGGGATGATCACCACGACGGTCTTGCCGGGGCCGAGCTCGCGGGCGACTTTGAGGGCGCCCCATAGCGCCGTACCGGTCGACCCGCCCGAAAAGATGCCCTCCTCGCGCGCGAGCCGGCGCGTCGCGTGGAAGGAGTCGCGGTCCGACACCTCGATGACCTCGTCGATCACCGAAAAGTCGAGCGTGCCCACCATGAAGTCGTGGCCGATCCCTTCCACCCGGTAGATCGACGGCCGCGGCTCGACGCCCTTGTAATAGAGGTCGTGATAGATACTGCCGCGCGGATCCGGGCAGACGACGCGCACGGTTCGCCCGGCCTCCGCGGCCTTCTCCTTGAGGTATTTCGCCGCGCCCGAGATCGTCCCGCCGGTGCCGATCCCCCCCACCAGACAGTCGATCTGCCCGTCCGTGTCCTCCCAGATCTCGGGTCCGGTGGTGAGGTAGTGCGCCTCCGGGTTCGCCATGTTGAAGTACTGGTCGGTGTAGAAGGCGTTCGGCGTCTCGCGCGCGATGCGCTTCGCGGTCTCGACGTAGCTCTCCGGATGATCGTGCGGCAGGTCGGTGCGCGTGATCACCACCTCCGTGCCGTACGCCTTGAGCATGTCGATCTTCTCCTTGCTCATCTTGTCGGGCATCGTGCAGATGCAGCGGTAGCCGCGCACGGC
>JBFJOO010000010.1:0-69241 GCA_041617635.1 Burkholderiales bacterium
CGCGACGGGTACCTCGGTGCTCGGCGTATCGAGCTCCGCGCAGGGCGGCGTCGGCCTGGACACGATGGTGCAGCGGCTAGTGCAAAAATCCGTGTGGGAGATCGACAGCAAGCACAAGTAACCTCGCCAGGGAACGCATGACGCGCGACGCCGGCCCGCTGCCGGCGTCGGCGTCTTGAGGCAAACGAGATCGACCGTGGGGAGAGCGGCGCATGAGTGATGCCACGAAGCTCGGCAAGTTCGAGGTTCGTCGTGAGATCGGCAAGGGCGCGATGGGCGTGGTCTACGAGGGCTACGACCCGATGATCGAGCGGACCGTCGCGATCAAGACGATTCGCGCCGAGAACCTCCAGGGGGAGGATGCGCAGGAGCAGCTCGCGCGCTTCCGCCGCGAAGCGCAGGCGGCGGGCAAGCTGACGCATCCGAACATCGTGTCGATCTACGACTTCGGCCTGGATGACAAGACGTACTACATCGCGATGGAGTTCGTGAAGGGGCGCGAGCTCCAGGACATCCTCACTCAGAACGAGCGCTTCGGCGTCGCGGGCGTGGTGCAGATCATGACGCAGCTGCTTGAGGCGCTCGATTACTCGCACCGCAACGGGGTCGTCCACCGCGACATCAAGCCGGCGAACATCATCCTGCTCGAGGATGGAACCGTGAAGGTCGCCGACTTCGGCATCGCGCGCGTCGAGTCGTCGAACCTGACCCAGGCGGGAATGGTGCTCGGCACGCCGAGCTACATGTCGCCCGAGCAGTTCATGGGGCAGACCGTGGACGGCCGGTCGGACATCTTCTCGGCCGGCGTGATCCTCTACCAGCTCCTGACCGGAGAGAAGCCTTTCACCGGCTCCGTCACCACCATCATGCACAAGGTGCTGCAGGAGCAGCCCCTGCCGCCGTCAACGTTGAACGTGCAGGTCCCGCGAGCATTCGACGCCGTCGTGCAGAAGGCGCTGGCGAAGCGTCCGGACGAGCGCTACCAGACCGGACGCGAGTTCACGGCCGCGATCAAGGGCGCAGCCGAGGCGGCCGGGAAAGCGTCGGCCACTTCGAGCGAGGCGACGGTCTTGGCCCGTGACACGACCCTGGTGGGCGACACGATCATTCAGCGGCCGAAGGGCGCCGACGCCACCGCTCGCACGCGGGCACCGGCAGGCGACGCAACCCAGCGAACCGTGAAGTTGGATGGACGCCAATCCACGGCACCCGCGCCGTCGCCTGCGGCACGCCGCTCGCAGTGGCCGGCGATCGCCGTGTTCGGCGGTGTCGCCGTGGTCGCCGTCCTGGCCGCCGTGATGCTGCTCGTGAACCGGGACAAGGCGCCCGGCGAGACCGCGACGGCGTCCTTGACGACGACACCGGCGACGCCACCCGCGGCACCCGCCGGAGTGCCCGCGTCGACGGCACCAGCGACCACCACGGCCGCCGCGGCGCCGACTCCGTCCGCGGCAGCGCCGAGCGCACCGACGCCACCGCCGGCGCCGGCCGTCGCTGCAACGCCGACGGCGCCGCCGGGGACGGTGGTCGTCACGGCGCTCGGCCTCGCCGATCCGACGGATGCGCGCTACAAGGGCGATCAGGGCGCCCTGCAATCCGCGGTACGCGCCGATACGCGCAGCCAGCTCGTGGAGAAGGCACTCGGGCTCTACGTCCAGCAGGCGTCGCTTTCCAAGCATTACGACAAGGTTCGGGATACGCTGCTCGCCCGCAGCGGCGACTACATCGTCTCGATGATGAACGAATCGGCGCCGCAGATCGGGAAGGACGGGCTCATGTTCATCACGGCCCAGGCGACGGTGAAGTCGCGCGAGCTGCAGAAGTCCTTGAACCAGATGTCACGCGAGGAGCGGATCGAGTTCATCCGCACCAGCGGCGACCCCAAGATCTCGGTGCGGGTGGCGACCCGCGATGCCGATCGCCCGGACGGCCCGGCGCAGCCCTCGGCGATCGCCGAGAACATGCTCAAGGAACGCATCAAGACTTTCGGCTTTCGGACCTGGTCGGACGATGCGGGCGCCGCGAAATCCGACTTCGCGGTCGTCGGCGAGGCGCGCATCAAGAAGCTGTCGGCAAAGCTGCAGGCGTCGGGACTGACCATCACCAAGTTCACCCTCACGTCGTGGACGGTGAAGTGCATCGACCGAGAGAGCGGCGAGGAGATCTACTTCAACAACACGCTGCCCAAGGGGGTCGGCAGCTGGGCGAGCGAGGAGGAGGCGCTGCGCGAGATCGGCAACAAGCTCGCCGATGAATTTTCGCGCGACTTCTTCCTACAGCACTTCGGGGTGAGCAGCCAGAAAGTCGTCCTCAAGCTCTCCGGCGTGACCGACGCCCGGACGGCGGAGCTGTTCGGGCGCGAGCTGATCAGCCTCGGGACGGTGCTCTGGAGCGCCGCGCGGCCGGGCGCGTCGCCGCGCACCTTCGACTTGCAGCTCGCCGGCGGTGGAGCGCTGCAGGATCTGGTTGCCGAGAGCATCCTCAAACCGATCAACGGCAAGCTCGGCAAGGCATGTTTCAGCCTCGGCGCGAGCGTCGGCGACGAGGTCACGGTCACGCGTGATCCGGCGTGCACCGAAGCGAGCGTCGTGCAGCAGCTGGAGAGCGCGCCGCCCGCGGGACTTTACGAGGCGCCGCCGGCGCGGCAGCGCTCGGTGGTCAAGAACCCCGAGACGCTGAAGAAGCTAACGATTTGAGGCCGCGCGGGACGGCCCGCGCGCGCCGCTCCGGGCGCAAGCGTTCTATTCCGTCTTGGGCCGGACTTCGCTGACGAAGGTCACCAGCTCGGCGTCGGGTGCGCTGTTGGAGTGCCCGAAGCTCATCGTGCCGCGACCGCGCAGCAGCACCTGGTCGCGGCGAACAACCGTTTCCACGTCGCCTTCGAGCGTGACGTAGGTGCCGTTGGTGCTCAGGTCGACATAGTAGAACCGGTCCGCCCGCCGCTCGATGCGCCCGTGCAGGCGCGACGCCATCTTGTCCGTGATCGAGATGTGGTGGATCGCGTCGCGCCCGATCTGCACGTTCGGCAGCTTGTCGTCCATCACCAGCGTGCGCGCGCCGTGGCTCAGGCGCAGGACGGACTCGACCTTGGCCGGACCGCGATTGGACGCCAGCATCGTCAGATCGTCGCCCGTCTGCCACAGCACTTCGCAGACCTCCACCTCCGATTGCTTGCCCTTCACCGCGAGCGCCGCCAGCCTCCGCGTGCTCTCGCGCAGCATCGCCGACAGCGTCGCCACCGCGTCGCCGGTGGTGATGATCTGGCCCGCTTTGGCGAACCCCGCCATGCGCGCCGCGGTGTTCACGGCGTCGCCGAAATAGTCGCCGTTCTCCGCGAGCACCTCGCCGACCTGGAAGCCGATGCGGATCGCGAGCTGCACGTCGCCGAGCGGGGGCAGCGCCGTGATCCGGGTCTGCATGTCGCTCGCCGCCTGCAGCGCCGCGTCCCCGTCGGGGAAAACGGCCATGACCTCGTCGCCGATCGTCTTGACGACGCTGCCCCGGTAGGCGGCGACGGACCGCCTCATGATGTCGATGGCCGACTCGACCGCCGCAAGCGCGGCGCGATCGCCGAGCTTCTCGTACAGCGTCGTACTGCCGCTCACATCCGCGAAGAGGACGGCCAGGTTCCGTGCGCTTGAAGTCATTCGAGGCGTGTGTTCTCGTTGATTTCCCGTAGGATAGCGCCAGATCGGGTTCCGTACGCAATTCTGCTCAACTGCGCACTGTCGAGAATTACTACAGCCGGCCTGGCCTAGGCGCTCGCGGCCGGAGCGCCGGCGGCCGCTTCGAACTCGGCGGGCAGCGGATCGACCCCGGCGTCGACCAGCGCGATCACCGACCACTCGGGGCCCGGCTCGAATTTCGCGCCGGTGGCGAACACTTCGACGCGCCCCTTCGGATCGAGCGCGAAGAGCGGAACGGCGCGGTCCGCGTACTGCTCGCGATACGCGCTCATCCCGAAAGTCTCGGTCAACCGCGTTGTGCGCAACTCCGCTCCGCGTGCCAGTCGTCCGGTCAAACCAGTGTAGCTTGCCTCCTCGCCGAACGCGTCCCGCCCCGACGAAACCGCGGTTGCTCGGCCCTCCGCGCCGGAGCGGACCTTCAGCGCATAGACGTTGCGCGGCTCGAAGTCGCGCCGGTAGCGCGCGCAAGCGAGCTCGTTCAGGTGCGTGTCGGGGGTGAGCGCGAGCAGGCGTCCGAGCCCCGCAAGGTCCAGATAAAGCTCGGCGTGCTCCGATAGCGGATTGCCGAAATAGGCGCGTAAGCCGTCCATGCGGGCGCGGCTGACGTTGTCCCATTGCCCGTCGGCGAGCAGCACGGGAATCTTCTTCTGCGCGAGCGCCCGCGCCATCGCACGGGCGAGCGGATGCGCGCCGACCATGAGGAAGCCCACCGGTTCCGGCTCGGCGACCTTCAAAGCGCGGGCCAGCGGCCCGGCGGTAACGCTCTGCAGCACGACGGTGCCGATGATCACCACGAACGTCAGCGGAACGAGCAGCTCCGCCTGGGCGAAACCGCGGCTCTCGAGCTGCAGCGCAAAGAGCGCGGACACCGCCGCCGCCACGATTCCGCGCGGCGCGATCCAGGCGAGCAGCGCGCGCTCGCGCCATTTCAGCGCCGACCCCCACGTGCCGATCAGCACCTGCAACGGCCGCGCGACGAACTGCACGACCGCGAGCACCTGCAGCGACACCCAGCCGAGCTCCCTGAGCCGGGCGAGATCTAGCGACGCGGCGAGCAGAACGAAGAGCCCGCCGATGAGGAGCAGGCTCAGATTCTCCTTGAACTCCAGAATCTCCTCGACCGGCACCCACTTGCGGTTGGCGAGGAAGATTCCCATAACGGTCACCGCCAAGAGCCCGGATTCCCCCGCCACGGCGTTCGATATCGCGAACACCGCGAACACCGCGGTGAGCGTGGCCACGTTGAACAGGAACCCGGGGATCCAGTCGTGCCGCAACGCTTCGCCGAGCGCGTAGCCGGCCGCGACGCCGAGCGCCGTGCCCACCACCACGAGCTTCAGGAAGGTCAACAGTGTCTGGCCGAGCGCATCGCTCACTCCCGCGGAGACGATGAATTCGAACACGAGGACGGCCAGCAGCGCGCCCACCGGATCGATGACGATGCCTTCCCAGCGCAGGATGTTCGCGATGCGCGCGGTCGGCCGGACGGTACGCAGCATCGGAACGATCACCGTCGGCCCGGTGACCACGAGGATCCCGCCGAACAGCGCCGCCATCTCCCACGAAAAGCCCGCGAGCCAGCGCGCCGCGAGTGCGAGCGCCGCCCAGGTCGCGAGCATTCCGGTCGTGACCATGCGTCGGACCACGGTTTCGAGGCCGCGGATATCGGAGAACTTCAGCGTGAGCGAGCCCTCGAAGAGAATCACCGCGACGCCGAGCGACACGAAGGGGAACAGGAGATCGCCGAAGAGCTCTGCCGGCCGCACCCAGCCTGCCACCGGTCCGGCGACGATTCCGGCGAGGAGCAGAAAGAGAATCGCCGGCAATCGCACGCGCCAGGCGAGCCACTGGCAGACGGCGGCGAGACCACCAATCACTGCAATCGCAATGACTGCGTGCTCGGTCACTTCAGCTTCCGCATGGAGTTACGCGATTGCGACAGGTGCTGCGGGATCCGAAACATGCTTGGTCAGCGCACGCTCAGGTTAGCCGCGGCGAACGTCGTTGCTGCGGAGAAAATCATACATTAGCGGCCTCACGCATGCGCCTCCCGACGCTAATAATGAGTATTAGAATGGGTCCAGGAACCAATCGATAGATGCACGGAGACTGAATGGAAGCACCACCCGTCCCTGCAGATGAAGACGAACGGATCGAAGAACTGCGCGCGTATCATGTTCTCGACACGGGAGCAGAAGCCGAATACGACGACTTGGTCCAACTGGCTTCGCACATCTGCGGCACGCCGATTGCCCTGATTTCGCTGATCGACACGCAACGGCAATTCTTCAAATCGCGTATCGGGTTGGAGGTCACGGAAACGCCACGCGACGTGGCTTTTTGCGCACATGCCATCATGCAGCCGGAGCTCATGGTCGTGCCGGATGCCGTGGCCGACGCGCGTTTCGCCGACAACCCCCTGGTGACCTCCGATCCCAAGATACGATTTTATGCCGGCACCCCGCTGGCGACGCCCAGCGGTCATTCGATGGGAACGCTGTGCGTGATCGACCGCGTTCCGCGCACGCTGACCGAATCGCAGCGCGAGGCATTGCAGATACTCGGCAGGCAGGTCGTGACATTGCTGCAGCTGCGCCGGGCCAAACACGAAGCGGAGCGTGCGAGTAAAGCCCAAAGCGATCTGCTGGCGCATCTGCGCGCCGAACAGGAACGCTCGGAACGCCTGCTGCAGAGCCTGTTCCCCAAGGCAATCGCAGACCGATTGAGAAACGAGCCGTCAGATTGGATCGCCGAGGAGTATCCGGACGTCACGATTCTCTTCACCCACGTGAATGATTTCTGGCATGTGGCGGGTTCGCGGCCACCCCAGCAATTCATCGAACTGCTGAATCAGGTGTTCTCGCTGTTCGATCGCCTCGCCGACCAGCATGGCGTTCAGAAAATCAAGACCATCGGCGACACATACATGGCCGTCTGCGGACTTCCTGATCCGCGACCGGATCACGCTGTGGCCATTGCCGAGTTGGCGCTGAGCATGCAACGTGAGATCGCAACGATCGGAACCGGCGCGCGCGAGCCGTTCAGCGTGCGAATTGGGGTCAACACCGGACCGGCAATCGCCGGGGTCGTGGGCGTCAAGAAGCTCGCTTACGACCTGTGGGGTCCGGCAGTCAACCTGGCAAACCAGATGGAGACCTCCGGTGTCGCAGGCGGTATACAAGTCAGCTCGACGACCTATGAGCTCCTCGCGGACCAATACATCTTCGAGCCGCGCGGGGAATTCTATGTCCAGGGGCAAGGTGAAATCGCCACCTACATGCTCATGGGGCGCCGCGCTGCGTGATTTTCTCCAGCAGCAGCTGAGCTCGGGTGCGGGCGTCCTCGTCGCCGGCCTTCTCCGCCGCAGATAAACTGGAAGCGAGGAGCGCTTTCGCCGCGCCGACGTCGCCCTGCTCGCTCAGACTTCGGGCCGCGAGAAATAGGCGATCTGCGGCCAACGCCGGGCGTCCGGCCGACACGTAAGCCGCGGCGGCTCGCGCGAGCGCGTGGCTCATGTCTCGATAGCGATGCGCGTTCCGCAGCAGTTCCGCTTCCGCGTCGAACCGCCCTGCTGCGACGTCCATCTTTCCTTCCAACCGGGCGATCGTGCCCTCGAGCTTTGCCACGTCCGCGCGAATCGATGGCGTGAGCTCCGCACTCGAAGACGAGACAAGCGCTTCGATTGACGCTGATTCGGATCTTGCCGACGCTAGATCGCCCACGTCGCAGGATACTTGTCCGCGAAGGATGCGCGCCTGAAGACGCAGGTTGAAAGCCGCTTTGGAAGCAATGACTTCATTCGCCAGCGCGATCGCCTCCGGCAGGCGCTCGCGCAAATAGGCCACCTTCGCACGGAGGAGCCGGATGTCGAGCGTGTCGGATCGTGCGCGGATGGCGTCGTACTCGGCTTGACGAAGCAGTTGGTCGGCCGCCTCGTAGCGCTGGAGGCCGATCTCGGACAGCGCGAGGTTGTACGCAGCATCAGCGGCCATATCGGCGGAATTGATCGCCTGGGCCCGCGCAAGTGCTCGACGGTAGAGAACTTGCGCTTGCGAGTAATCGCCTCGCTCGTATGCCAATCGTGCCGCGGACGAGGCCTGCACCGCCTGACTGTCGCCGGCCGACTCGATGTGCTGGGTGCCGGGCGCAGCGCAGGAGGCGCATACGCCGAGGAGGGTGGCCGAAAGGCCGCAGATCGCGGCCCTTCGAAGGGACATCATCGGTCGGTACCCACGCGCTCGCCGCTCAAGCGCATGTCAGTCCGCGGGGGATCCAGGTTGCCGCTCACGAGCCAGGACCGTTGCACGGCTTCGGTGAGGCGTTGAATCTGATGCAGGGTCTCCTGAGTCTGGAGCAGCACACCAGGAACAGCATCGACGGCAAGCTTAACCGACTTCTCCAATTCCGGCACCGCAGTCGCAAAGCGCCGCGCCTCGACAGACGACGCGCGGAGATTTTTCATGCTTTCCTCCATGTCAACGCCAATCTGCGGAAGACGGTCGGCGAGCCTCCGCGCGCCCAGGAGGGTAGCGTGCAGCTCGTCGATAGAAGCGTTGAGTTTGGGTAAAGCCACCCGCAGCTCGGCGGCAGGCTTTGGATCGAACAGCAGCATGCCCGCCAGGCCTTCGCCTCTTTCCAGCGCCGTTCCCACCCGATTCAGATGCCCAAGGGCCTGCGCAACTTCTCCCTGCTGTCCGCGTAGCTCCGTCGCAAGACTGCTGTATTCTGCGATCGCGCTGCGCAACTCCTTGATCGCCGGCAACGCTTCCTCGCGGATGGCGGCCAGCGTCTCCTCCATCAACTGAGTCGGCGCCTTGTCGGCCACGCTTTCCAAGAAAGCGCCGCGCGCGGGCAACGGCTCACCATAGCCGCGCGTGATCTCGATGGACGCATCACCGATGCCGAGCGGCTTGCGAATGATCGCGCGCGAGTCTTCGCGGACGAACCGGATGAAGTTGCCGCGAATACTCACCTCCGCTTCCATCTCGCCGTCCTTGGTCACGAAAATATCCTCCACGGATCCGACCACTGAGCCGAGGATCTGAACGTCCCCGCCGTTGCGCAATCCAAGCGAGCCCTCCGGCGGCAAGTGAATCGCGATCGTTCGCGCAGGCGTGAACCACCGTTGCGTCCTGGGACCCAGCAGCGCCGCCGCCAGCGCGATCACCACGGCCAGTAGAACGAAAAGGCCGACGATTTCGTTCACTCGCCTGACTCTCAAAGGTTTGGGCATGATCTAGTCTCCGGACAAAGTACTCATCTGAGAGCCCGTCATCTTGCACCGAATCGTCGGCTTGATGCCGGGATCGTTCCAGACTTCCCAGTCGTCGGTCGTCCACAAAATCGCTGCGCCGCGCGACTGGGCCGCACGCACTCCCGTCATGAGGGCGGGCATGATCGCCGGATACACGCCAGCGGTCGGTCGCTCGAGAATCAACAACTCGGGCTTGCCGACCAGTGCCCGGACACACGCCGCCCGGCGAAGGTCCGGCGCACGCATGCCGGACGGTTTTCCCTGCGGGAGACCCGGTAACGAGAAAAGCCGCGCCAGCGCGGATGCTTCATCGCGTATCGCCGATTCCGAGCGCCGCGTGTGATGGCGCTGTGCCAGGGTGATGTTCTCGTCCATATCGAGCTCGCTGATCCACCCGGGCTCGTCGAACACGCGTCCTATCTTCGCGCGTGCCGCGAGCTTGGCGTCAAGGGTAAGCGTCGTCCACGCCTCGCCCAGGAAGGAAACGCCACCCTGAACGGGATCGACCAGCCCTTGCGCCGCATCGGCGAGCGGAAGTCGCAAGTGGCCTTCCTCGAGATGGATCAGCGCCAGCTCCGCGCGCGCCAGACGGAAGCTCACCTGCCAGATGGCAGTGTCGTAAAGATGTCCGCCTTCCACCGTGACCTGTCGGAACTCCAGGACCGTCTCGCTCATTGCATGTCGGCCCACTGACCGCTCCCGATTCGACGCAGGCTCACAAGTAAGCCACGACAGAGATACAGGCGCTCACGGTAAACAACGCGATCACCGACCGCTGAACGGCGATCCGCGCGGCGCGCGGAACCTCGGCGTTGGTATCGCCAGCGCCAAGCCCTTCCGCGCCGCAGATGCAGCCGGTGAGCAATGCGGGAACGGTGCTCTTGAGCAGCAAGTTCGCGACATCTTCCGGCGTCAGCGCGCTGAGCGTATCCCGTGTGAAATCCCAGAACGAGCCGGTGTTCGTATCGATCCACTGTCCTCCGATGTAGACGCTGAGAAACGATCCGGCAACGAAAATCACGGTCAGGCAGCACACCGAGACCACCAATGCGAGGACTCGCGGGATGACGAAATAAGCTACTGCGTCCAGTCCCTGCCCTTCGGCGACTCGATCCTCTCCCGACACGTGAATCAGTGCGAGCTCCGCTGTCATGGCACTGCCGCTGCGGGCGATCACGACGAGATTGACAAGCAGCGGCCCCAGCTCCCGCACCACTACCGCGACCAAGACGGGGCCGAGCAAGCGCGATTGAAAGATCTGCCCCAACCAAAGTTGGTACTGGACCACCAGCAAGACGCCGAGCGCAATCGAGAGGAAGCAGACGATGCCGATCGCCTCCACTCCGGATGAAAGAACCTTGCGTGCGAAAGCATTACGAATAGTGCGCCGCCAATACGATGGATGAACCGCAGCGCTGAGCACTGCGGACACGATTGCCATCAACTGCAGAAGCTTGCGACCCTGCGCCAGCGAAAGGTCACCGACAGACGCGCAAAGCCCGCGTCCCAGGCGCATCTTTTCGGCCAGGTAGCGAGAAGCATTTCGACTGGGAATGACGGTGTTGGAATTACGAGCCACGGCGCGCCTGCAAGAGTTACGATTTATTGTAGTGCCGTCTCACTTGTGCTGCTGCCGCGCGAGTGAAGGCCTGGATGGACGTCTCGAACGCTCGGCGCGGCGATTGCGAATTATCGTTACACTAGGCTGGGCCGGTGGGAGCAAGTGCCGCAATGGCGCGTGTGCGCTTCCGCTCCACCTGCACCCTCACAGTGGACCGTCATGCCCCGACACATTCGATTGCTCGCAGCGCTGCTGCTCCTTGCTTCGGCCGTCACCGCGAGAGTCAGCCACGCGGCCGACGAGATCATCGTCCACACCGTCGTGGAGGGCGATACGTTGAGCCGTATCGCCGCCGCGCGATTGCGGCCGCCCTATACCTGGCAGCAACTACGCGACTTCAATGGCCTCCGCGGCGAATCGTTCGTGCTGATCGTACCCGGGCAAGCCATACGTATTCCGCGGCCATGGACCGAGGTGCCGCCCGCAACGGTGCGAATCGAGCGGACTTTCGGCGCGGCGACGGTCACAGCGGCGCAGGGCCCGCAGGCGCGCGAGCTGCAGGCCGGCGACCGGCTGGTCACCGGCCCGCGCGGGCGAGCGGAGCTGGCAATGCCGGATGGCAGCCGCGTCCTGATAGAGCCAGGCACGGAGCTCGCTGTCGGAGAGGTCCGTGCGGACAGCGCCACGTCGACCTTCATGCAGGTCCTTTCCCTCGTGGCGGGGCGGGTCCAGGTCCTCGCCACCAAGCTTCGTGGCCAGGACCATGCTTTTCGGATTATCACGCCCACCGCCACCATCGGCGTGCGGGGCACCGAATTTCGCGTGGGGCAGGACGAAGCGAACGTCTCGCGCACCGAAACGCTCGAAGGCCGGGTGCGCTTCGACCAGACCGAGGTCGGCCAAGGTGTCGATGTCGCCGGCGGCTTCGGCACGCTGGCCGCGCGCGGGGCTCCGCCGTTGCCGCCGGTGCCGCTTCTCCCTCGCCCGCGGATCGTGTCCTTGCCGCATCTCGGAACCGGCGCAGCGACCGTGTTCCGGATCGCTCCGGTACCGGGAGCGGCGGAGTACCGGGCCACGATGACGAAGAACGACGACCCCAACGTCTTCGCGACAGTGCGCGGAACCGGCGTGCGCCTGGAGTTCACTGGCCTCCCGGCCGGTTATTACCGGTTTGCCGTGCGCGCGCTAGACCCGAACGCGTTGGAAGGGTACGAATCCACTGTCGACTTGCGGATCACGCCATAGCTCTCGCCGCGCCTATCCGCTGTTGCGCAGCCCGGCGGCAAGACCGTTGATGGTCAGATGGATCGCGCGCTTCGTGGACTCGTCGTCGGTGCCCGACCGAAAGCGCCGCAGGAGCTCGACCTGCAGGTGGTTCAGAGGATCCAGATACGGGAGCCGGTCTTGCAGGCTGCGCGCGAGCGTCGGGTTGCCCTCGAGCAGCGCCCGCTGTCCCGTGATCTCGAGGAGCCGCTGGATCGTCAACGCATGCTCGGCGGCGACGCGCGCGTACACGGCGTCACGCAGCGCCGCATCATCGACGAGCTCCGCGTAGCGCGACGCGATCCCGAGATCGGTTTTCGCGAGCACCATGTCGAGGTTGGAGAGCAGCGTGCCGAAGAACGGCCAGCGCCGGTTCATGTCCTGCAGTAGCGCCAGGCCGTCCCGGTTCGCCGCGAGCCATTCGGTGACGGCGGTGCCGAAGCCGTACCAGCCGGGGATCAGCAGCCGCGACTGGCTCCAGCTGAACACCCAGGGAATCGCCCGCAGATCCTCGATGCGGCTCGATGACTTGCGCGACGCCGGCCGGCTGCCGATGTTCAGGTCGGAGAGCTCGCGTATCGGCGTAGCTGCGCGAAAGTAGTCCTCGAAGCCCGGCGTATCGTAGACGAGCGACCGGTAGGCGCCATGGGCAATGTCCGAGAGCGCTTCAAGCGCCGCGTGATACGCCGGATCGAGCTCGCCCTCCGGCAGCGCCGGCACGAGCCCGCCCTCGAGCGCCGCCGCGGTGATTGCCTCGAGATTGCGGCGACCGAGCGCAGCATCCGAATACTTCGCCGAGATCATTTCGCCCTGCTCGGTCACTCGCAGGCCGAGCGCGAGGCTTCCGGCGGGCTGCGCGAGGATTGCGTCGTGGCTCGGACCGCCACCGCGGCTCACGGTGCCGCCGCGGCCGTGGAAGAAGCGCGGCTCGACGCCGGCCGCGCGGCAGGTCTCGATCAGTCGGATCTGCGCCTTGTGCAGCTCCCAGTTGGACGTGAGATAACCGCCGTCCTTGTTGCTGTCCGAATAGCCAAGCATGATCTCCTGGTACAACCCGCGCTCTGCCACCCAGCCGCGATAGCGCGGCAACGCGAACGCAGTCGCCATGATCTCGGGCGACCGGCGCAGGTCGGCGATCGTCTCGAAGAGCGGCACCACGTCCAGCGCCAGCGCGCGCGGTCGCCCGGCTGCATCGGCGGTGAAGAGCCCGGTCTCCTTCAGCAGCAAGGCCACTTCGAGCAGATCGCTCACCGAATCGCACTTCGAGATCACGTAATTCTCGATCGCGCGCGAGCCGTAGCGCGCGATGATCTGGCGCGCCGCGCGCAGGCACGCAAGCTCGCTCTCGACCGTCTCGGAGTACTGCACGGCCTCGCAGCGCAGGGGGCGGGCGTTGGCCAGCTCGCGCTCGAGCAGCGCAACGCGCTCGTCCTCGGGAAGCGCGAGGTAGTCGCCGCACGCACCGGATTTCGCGAGCAGCTCGGCCACGACCGCCTCGTGCACGTCGGCGTTCTGGCGCAGATCGAGGGAAGCGAGGTGAAATCCGAACACGGAGACGCCCCGCTGGAGCATGTCGAGCCGCCCCTCGCCGAGCGCCTCGCAGCCGTGCGACGCGAGCGACGCTCGGATGCAGGCGAGATCCCGCGCGAAGTCGGCGGCGTCGCCATAGGCCGGCCGGTGTACCTTGGGCGGGGGTTGCGCCGAGAGTCCGCACAGCGATTCGGCCGTCGCGGCGAGGCGTGCGTAGATGCCGACCAGGGCTTGCCGGTACGGCTCGTCCTGCCGGAACGGCGAGCCGTCGACCGCGGATTCGGCCAGCGCGATGAGCGCGGGCGTGGGCATCGCCATGCGGCTCGAGATCGACAGCTCGCGTCCCAGCGAATGCGTCTCGGCAAGGTAGTGGCGCAGCGCGACCTCGGACTGGCTGCGGGCGGCGAACTCGAGCGTCTCGGCGTTCACGTACGGATTGCCGTCGCGGTCTCCGCCGATCCACGATCCCATGGTGAGGAACGCGGGCAGCGCCGCGGTCGCGCTCCCGACGAGTGGCAGAATCTCGGCCTCCGCGTCGCGGTGCAGCCGCGGAATTTCGACGAGAAACGTGTTCGTGTAATAGCCGAGCGCGTTCTCGATCTCGTCGCGCACCCGCAGCCGCGCGAGCCGCAGCATCGCCGTCTCCCACAGCCGCAGCACCGTCCGGTACAGCTCTCGGTCCCAGTCGCTCCGCTCGCCCGGAGTGAGCTCGCTGCGGTCGCGCGTTCGCAGCAGCCTTCCGACCGCGCGCTCGCACTCGAGGATGCTCACGCGCCGGACCTCGGTGGGGTGCGCAGTGAGCACCGGCGTGATGCGGGCGTGCGCGAGCCACGCGGCGAGCGCCTTGCCGGACACGCCCGCCGCGCTGACCCGCTGCAGCGCGCGCGCCAGGCTCCCGTGTTGCGGCGGCGACCCCGCGGCACGGTGCGCGCGCCTGCGCCGGTCCTGGTGGACGTCCTCGGCCACGTTCGCGAGATGCGAGAAATAGCTGAATGCGCGCACGACCTCGAGCACTTCGCGCGGCTGCAGGCCGAGCAGCATCTCGTCCAGCGCCTCGCGGATCTCGCCGCGCTCGGCGCCGTCCGCGCGGTGGAACGCCACCGCCTTCTGACGAATGGTCTCGACGCGGTTGAACGCGGCTTCGCCGGCGCGCTCGCGTACGACGTCACCGAGCAGCCGGCCGAGGAGCCGGATGTCTTCGCGGAGCGCGTGCTCCTTGTCCGGGGGATCGGCGAGCTGCATGGAAGGCGCAGACTATTCGTCGGAATTCGCTATACGCGAGCAGATATCTGCGTGATCGGCATCGTGGAGGAACGACTCCTTTTCCTCCTGCGTGAGAATCCGCCCGGCCACGTTGCATGCACGCTCCATCCACGAAGTAGCGTCAACGTCCCATATCAAGATCGTGCCGTCGAGGCTCGCCGACGCGAGCCGGTTGCCGTCCGGGCTGACCGCAATGCTGGACACAGCGTCCTTGTGCTGCGCGAGCCGCGCAATCGGCGATCGCGTCGGCAAATCCCAAACCAGCACTTTATGGTCCAGCCCGCCGGAGATCAGGGTCGTCTCGTCCCTGAATGCGAGACTGGTCACCCAGTTGTGGTGGCCGCGCAGCTGGCGCGCCTGAGGACGCTCCGCGTCGAGGCCGAGGATCCGAACGATCCTGTCGGTGCTCCCGGTCGCGAGCCACTCCCCACTCGGACTGTACGCGACCGAGGTGACCGCGCCACCGTGCCGGACGAGAGGCAGGTGAAGCGGTTTCCCGGTCGCGCTGTCCCAGAGAATCGCAGTCCGATCTTCGCCTCCCGACGCCAGGGTCTGCGAGTCGGGGGCGAACGCGAGGCTCGTCACCGGCCCCTTGTGCCCGAGCAGGAGCTTGACCTCGGGCTGTGCGCTCGTCGCCTCCCAGACGCGTACTACCGCGTCGTCGGCGCCGGTGGCAATGAGCCTGCCGTCGGCGCTGATCGCCGCGACACGCGCCGGCTTCGCATGCTTCACGGCGAGCGTATTGACCGGTACCCCACTGGCGGCATCGATCACCAGGACATCGGAGTCGTTCGTTGCAACAACGAGAAGCTTTCCATCGGTGCTTATCGCCAAATGGCGCATCTCGCTGCCCGCGCCCGTCGCCTGACTCGCGCTTCGCAGACTTTCGATGACCTTCCGGTCCAGAAGCTGGACGGTGTTCCGTTTCCAGTTCGTCGAAGCGAGCACGCCCCCCTTCGGACTGAACGCGAGACCGAAAACGTGCGCGGGGCCGCCAGAACCCAACTGTCCGAGTTGCTGGTGCGTTTGAGCATCCCAAAAGAGGATCGTGCCGCGATTGTCGGCCGAAGCCAGACGCCGCCCGTCCGCACTGAACGCAACGCTGTAGACCGGGTTCTTGTGACCTTCGAGGGTTGCGACCGGCTTTCCGGTCGTCGGATCCCAGATTCGCACGGTTCGATCCTTGCTCGCGGAAGCGAGCAGCTTCCCAGACGGCGCATAGTCGATGCTCAGCACATCCTGCGTGTGCCCGACGAGATCGCGGATCTTCTCTCCCGCGGCGACGTCCCACAGGGTTACCCGGTCGTCCGCGCCCGCCCAGGCAAGCACATTGCCTTGCGGGCTGAACGCCACGTCCCAAACGCGTCCGCGCGCGACCAGCTTGCGGTTGGGTACACCTTTCTCCGCATCCCACAGCCAAACCGTGCCGTCGAAGCTGGCCGAGGCGACCGTCTTGCCGTCGGGGCTGAATGCGACGCGCACGACGAGGTTCTTGTGCCCTTTCAGCGGCGCGAACAGCGGCTTGCGCGCTTCGAGATCCCAGAGGACGACCAGATTGTCCTGCGTACCCGACGCAAGGACCTTGCCGTCGGGGCTGAATGCGAGGCCGTAAACGTCCTGCTTCTTGGCCGGACGACCCGGAATGTCGAGCGTCAACGGTTTTCCATCTGCTTTCCGGCTGGCCACATTCCACACGATGATGGATTTGTCGCGTGCGCCGGACGCGAGCCACTTCCCGTCGGGACTGAAAGCGACGTCGAATACGGGGCGCGAGTGACCCGCCAGCGCGGACGCGGTGGTCGGTTGCCGCATGACTCCATCCGCGCTAAGGCGAAGGATGTCGCGCCCGGTGCGGTCGAACGAAACGCTCACCGGGGAGCCCTGGTGCGCGGCAAGCGGCAACCCGTCCAGCGTTGCGAGCTGGCGCGTGCTCGAGTCCACGTCGGCTTCGGCGCTTGCTCCGACCGCCCTGGGCTCTTGCCGGGCGGCTGCGTCGCTAGCGGCCCGCGCGTGTTCCGTGAGCCTCCAGACGTTGATCTTCTTGTCCCTGCCCGCCGAATAGAGCACGTGACCGTCCGGATGGAACAGCAGCTCGGTCACGTCGCCCGCGTGTCCCTTCAGTGGCGATTCGAAGGAGACGCCAGTCTCAACGTCCCACAGTACGATCGTGTCGTCCTGGCTTCCCGATGCGAGCAGCGCGCCGTCGGGGCTGAAAGCGAGAGCGAGCACATCGCCGCGATGCTTCTTCGTCGGATCTGAGGATTTTGGGTCTTTCTGCGGCGCGAGCCTCGGCTTGCCCGTCGCGACATCCCAGAGCAACACGCGATCGTCCGAACTGCCCGAGGCAAGTGTCCGCCCATCCGGACTGAACGCCAGGCGTCTTACGCTTCCGCCGTGCTCAGAGAGCGCCTCGTCCTTTCCGCTGCGCTCTTCGCTGCCCCCCGTGATCCGCTTTCCGCCTTCCGTGTCCCACAGGATAATGGAGCTGTCAGAGCTTCCGGACGCCAGCCGACGGCCGTTCGGGCCGAAGGCAAGGCTCGTGACCCTTGAGCGGTGACCGGTGAGCTCAAGCTGGCGGGTGCGCGTTTCGGCATCCCAAACCGTGATCGATCCTTCACTGGTGCCGGTTGCGATGGCGCGGTTGCCCGGTCCGAGCGCGATGGCCGTGACTTTCGGGACGCGCGCCGCGATGGTAGCGATCGATTGGTCGAGCCGCGCCCGACTGATGTCGAGCACGACGACGCGTTTGTCGGTGGCCGCCGCCAGCCGAGCTGGCGCCACCGCGACGCTCAGGCCTTTGCCGCGGCCGTCGAGCGGCTCCGTCGTCGTCCGCAACCGTCCAGTCCGCGCGTCCCACAACCTCACGGTCCCCAGGGAGTCGTTCGATACAAGCGTCCGGCCGTGTTGGCCGAAGACCACTGCCTCAACGTCTCGCGGGTGCGAAAGGCGGCGGATCTGCCTTGCCTGCCTGTGATTCCAGACGATCACGACGTTGTCTTTGCCGCCCGAGGCGAGCGTCCGGCCGTCGCGGCTGAATGCCACGCTGGTGACGTCTCCGCGATGCCCTTCCAGGCGCGTGCTGCGCGGCGCTCGTTGCGACAGGGTCCACAGGCGCACCGTCCTGTCCCTGCTCCCGGAGGCAAGTGCACGACCATCCTTGCTGAATGCAATGCTGGTCACGTCTCCGGTGTGACCGCGCAAGGGTTTGCCAAATGGCTTCCGGTTCGCGACATCCCACAGCATGACGCTGTCGTCCTTGCTGCCGGTCGCGAGCAGCTTGCCATCCGGACTGAATGCGACGGCACTCACATCCCCGCGATGCGCACGCAGTGGGCCGCCCAGCTTCGCACCCGAATCGACCTGCCACAGGATCACAGAATTGTCGGTGCTCGCCGATGCGAGCAGCCGGCCATCCGGCGAGAAAGCGACGCCGAGGATGTCGCCGCTATGCGCGCGGAGCGGCTCGAATTTCGGCCGCCCGGACACCGCGTCCCAGATGATCACGGTGTTGTCTCGACTGCCGGTTGCGAGCAGCTGTCCGTCCGGGCTGATCGCCACGCTCGTCACGCTACTCCGGTGTCCGCCACCGTCTGCCAGAGGGCCGAGGGATTGACCGGTTGCCAGGTTCCAAAGCTCGATCCCGCCTTTAGTTCTTTCGGTTGCGAGCAGCTCGCCGTCCGCGCTGAGCGTGGCGACCTGGGTGACCATTGGGCGGGCATCCGCGAGCGGCTCGGACTGGGCGTTGCGTGAATGCAGGTCCCACTTGATGACGCGCCGGTCGCTCCCCGCGGAGATCAGCCGCGTGCCGGTCCGGTCGAGCGAGAGGCTGACGACCGAGCTGGTGTGCCCGACTGCCGCCTCCTCGCTGAAAGTGGGCAACTTCCGCTCGACCAGCTCCTTGCCGAGCGCTTCGGCGAGGAACTCGCGCGATCGGGCGGAGTGCGCCATCGCATGGGCTTCGGCGCCGAGCAGCAAAGCGAGCGCCCGATCGTCCTTCAGCTCATACCCGGCCGTTCGCAGCAACGCCTCCTGCTGCAGCTCCGCCTTCTCGGCATCCGCCTTGAGCTGCACATACGCCAGCGTCCCGGCGACGGCAACGAAGAGTGCCGCGCTCGCCGCGATCGCGGCGTACCGGAGCCCCGTGCGGCGCTCGCTGGCGCGAATGAAGCGCGTGACGAGCTCGTGTCCGCCGCCGTACTGCTCGGCCCACGCGGCATTGTGCGCGTGATCCTTGCGCCACTCATGCGCACGGCGTAGCGCCGTCCCGCGCAGCAGCTCCTCCTGCTCCTGCTCCCACCGGCGCGCACGCTGCAGGAGGTCGCGATAGATCTCGGCCGCCCGGGCTTCTGCGTCGGCCCAGACGTCGAGCGTCTCCCACTGGCTGATCAGGCTTTCATGACTGATGTCGAGCACCGTGTCGTCCTGCAGATCGATGCCGGCAGGCGGCGTCAGAAAGCTTCGGTCCGGGCGGCGGAATGCTTCGATGACAGGGTTGACCTCGGCAGGCTCCGCCTTCACCGCTCCGCACACGCGCCGATAGCGGGTCGGACGCCGGATGTCGCGCCGGTCCTGGCCGCGCTCGGTGAGCAGCCGGAACATGATCCGGGCGATCTCCCGCTGCTTGGAATCCTCGAGAGAGGCGAGCGCCTCGTCGGCATGATTCGAGAGTGCGTTGTGCAGTCCGCCGACTGCGTGATAGTCGTCGAGCGTGAGGACCTGCGGCTGCGCCGGATCTGCCTGGACGCGCTCATCCACACGCTGCCAGACCCGCATGAGCACGTGTTGCATGAGCGGCAACTGGTCGGGGACGGGCCCTCCTTCCGGACTCCGCTCGACTTGGAGGCGCATGGTCTCCATGTCGTTGAGCAGCCGGTTGACGAGGCCCGGCTCGACATCCCCGCCAAACACCTGTGCTGGACGCTCGATGGCCGTGCGCCGCTGCTCGCGGGTGAGCCGCGGGACGAGAAACTGGCCGCGGTTCAGCGCCTCCGGCAACCCCTCGAAGAGCGCGCAGTCGCCGAGGAAGTCTGACCGCATCGTGATGACCACGTAGACCGGTACCGCCGCGCGCGTCGCCTCGAGCAGCAGCGAGACGAACGCATCGGCGTCGGCGATGTCCCCCTCTTTGCGGTAGCGGAAAATCTCCTCGAACTGATCGACCAGGATGAGGAGATTCGTCTCCGGCGGCAGCGGCGTATCCTGCAGGATTTCATCGAGTGCGCGCGGACCGCGCCTCAATTCCGCGCGCAGCATGCCGACGGCGAGGTCGTTGTCCACGTCCGCGCCGCGCTCCTTGCCGAGCGCGAAAGGCTTGCTGAGCGCCACCGCAAGCCGGGTCAACGGATCGCCCCCGGGGCGCATGTCGGCGACGCGCCAGCGCGCACCGGTTTTCGCCAGCAGTCCGGTCTCCAACGCGCCGATCATCCCGGTGCGCACCAGCGAAGACTTGCCGCACCCGGAGGTGCCGACCACCGCGACGAACCGGTGGTCGCCGAGCTTCTTGATCAGGTCGGTGACCAGGGTCTCGCGACCGAAGAAGATGTCGGTCTCGTTCGCCCGGAACGGGCGCAGGCCCGGGTAAGGGCAGAGACGCTCGGCTTCCATCAGCTGCCCGTCCGTTGCGCTACCCCGGCAAGGAAGGCCTCGAGGTCATCGCGAGCGAGGCCGTTGCGCCCGTCGAAGATGCGCATGCCCGGAAGCTTGTAGTTGATCTGCTCGAGCTTGTTCGGGTCGCCAGGCGATTCCGGCGGCGGCCCGACGTAGACTGCGAGGGTGCCGCCGAGCGGACGATCGCCGCGGATCTTGCGGAACTGGCGCAGCTGCCGCGCCACCCAGGGCGGCGTGATGTCGCCGAAGACGACGATCGAACCCTCGCATTCTTCGATGCTCGCGCTGAGCTCTTCGTCCACCTCCTTCGGGTCGCCGAGCCGCGGGCACCGGATGCACACGAGGTTGTGCTTGAGAATGAGCTGCTCGAGCTCCAGCGCGAGCGGATCATCGGACCGGTCGCAGTCCACGAACACGACCGGGGATTCCGGCCGCGGTTTCGCGACCAGCGCGGGGCGCTCGTACTCGCTGACGACGCGCTTCTTGAACTCCTCGAGCGCGCCGATCGAGAGCGTTGCTTTCCGCTCCAGCGTTTCGAGGAACGCGCGGTAGTCCGGGTGCGCGATCTCGCCGATCGGTCTTTGGGCGCCGTCATGCCATTGCAGGATGCATTTCTCCAGCTCGACGGCGCGGTCGTACTGCAGGCCGACGTAGCCGTGCGGCAGATCGGGCGCACCCCAGTGGTCCGGCGGCTCGTCGCCCAGAAGCTGGACGAACAGCTCGCATTTCTGCAGGTCCGCATCAAGCGCTTCCTGGAACCGCTCCGGGCTGACGGGATACCTGAACGAGGGCAGCACGGGAATGCGCGACTGGTCGAGAAAGCGTCGAACGTCATCCCGCGCCGCGCGCAGATCGTGGGCGTATTCGGCCAGGAAGACGGGCTTCTTGCCAAGCGCCAGGGCGGGCGCACGGCCTTCGGGTGACTCCTTGTCCGACGCTGCTTTGGCCATCAGCCTCAGCTTCTTGGCGAGCGCGTGGACCAAATCGTTGAAGTTTGCCGCATACGCGTGCACCTCCTGCGGCAGCCCAGCGTCGTGCATCCGGCGGGCAGACACGGCGAGGCCTTCCTTGGTCCAGAACTTGTACCCGATCAGCTCTCTCAGCTCGTCTGGTCGCTCCTCGCGCTCGAGCTCGTCGAGCTCGACGACGAAGACTTCAGAGTCGGCTGTCGATCGCGTGCGATTCCTGACCAGCCGCAGGAACGTCTCCTTCTCGCGGCGGCACCACTCGGACGCCACATAACCGGGCGAGAGCACGATGACGATGGAGGCGGTCTTCTCCAGCGCGCTCACGAGCGTCGGCGTGATCGGCATGTTTCCGCCGAGCTTGTGATCTGACCAGAGCTCGAAGTTGTCTGGCCGTCCGAGCTTCATCGCAAGCCCTTTGCCGAGCTTGTCGATGAAGTAGCTGACCCAGGGGTGCTTCTCGCCTGGCAGCGGCTCGTCGTCAACATGCGCGTAGCTCACGAACACGTCGTGCTCGTAGCCGGGGACGAAAGCAGTCATCGTTTTCTCCCGGTTCTCTTGGCGCAATCACGCCGCATCATCGTGTTCAACTCAGTTGCTGCAGGCGCCAGGAGCGCGACGCGCAACCGTCACAGTTGTATGAAAGTATAGAGCATTCAATCGCCTTTGTACCCTCTGCGTGCCTGCGCCGGACGCGCACCCCGCGGACAGCCGTGGCACCGTGTTCGCTGCGTCAAGCGGAAAGAGATCGGAAGCGAGCAGGTTGCCGCAAAATCGCCGCATCGGGCGTTGCTCGCGGGCCAGGGTCGGCGGTACGCTTGATCGGATGTTCTCGCGACACGCCTGCACGTCGAGCCTCCGCCGCGCTCCTCGACCATGAACGGCTGGGGCGTCGACGCCGTTCATCTGGAGATCGCGTTGCGCCTCGTCGTGGCGCTCGCGATCGGCGGGCTGATCGGCCTGGAGCGCAGCTATCACGGCCGCCCCGCGGGATTTCGCACTCACGCGCTGGTTTGCCTCTCGACCAGTTTGCTGATGCTCATCACCGTGTACGAAGCGCGCTGGTTCCCGACCGACGCTGGCGGCCGCGTGACGATCGACCCGACCCGGATGGCGCAAGGGATCATGACCGGCATCGGCTTCCTGGGCGCCGGCGCGATCATCAAAGAGGGGCTTTCGGTACGGGGACTCACCACCGCCGCGTCCATCTGGATCACCGCGGCCATCGGCATCCTGGTCGGCATCGGCTTCTACCTCCCGGCGCTGCTCGCGAGCGCACTCACGCTCGGCGCCCTGTCGGGATTTCGCTGGATTGAAAGCAAGATCCCCGCTCAGTTCTACGCGCACTTCACGGTGCGCTTCGGAACGGCGGAGCGGATGTCCGAGCCGGAGCTGCGCCGGCTGGTCGCCGAGCACGGGTTCACCATCGCCAACTTGAGCTACCGGCTCGATACCGACGCGAATTTCTTCGAGTACCGGATGGTGATCCGCACGGCGCGCGCCGACAACGCACGCGCCCTCACCGACACGCTGAGCCAGCTCGTTGCGGTCAAGGAATTCCGCATCGCCCCGACGGGCGACTGACCCGCATCGGGATTCGCGGGTCGAGACCCGTTGCGACGCGAGTGCCGCCGCCGTCCGGCCGGAGCCGGCACGGTCGCTTTTCGTGTAAGCAACCACGTGATGAGTTGGCAGTTGTTCGGTCGCCTTTTGCTCGTACAATACGTCGGCACATCATTGGCGAAACTGAAACGTGCCGTTCAAACCACGTGATCCACGGGCTCACGCGCTCTCGGGGTCCCCCGACACGGCGGCGGTGAAGCGCCGCGCGCTCGAGCTCGGCGCCGACCTCGCCGGCGTCGCGTCCGCCGCCACACTGAACGCATTCCCGCCCGATCCGCGGTGGCCGCAGACCCCCGATCGCATCTCGCCGTACGTCAAGAGCGTGATCGTCCTGGTGCAGCGCATCCCGGCCGGCGCGTTTCGCGCCAAGACCAACGTCCCGGTGCAGTACATGGACATGCTGGTGCTGCGCAAGATGGACAAGATCGCCTACCGGCTCGCCGACGAGCTGGAACGGCTCGGCTACCCGAGCTTCGTCACCGCGGCGCAGGAAACCGACTGGAATTACAAGCGCGCCTCCTACGGCCGGCTTTCCACGCGCCATCTGGGGGTGGAGGCAGGCCTCGGCACGCTCGGTCTGGAAGTGAACATCCTCACGCCCGAGTTCGGTCCGCGCGTCTACCTCACGGGCGTGCTCACCGAGCTCGAGCTCGCGCCCGATCCGCGCATCACCGAGCAGGTCTGCATCGGCGAATCGTGCAGCCGCTGCCTGCACGCCTGCCCGCCGAACGCGGTGCTCCACTGGAACATCGACAAGCGCGGCTGCGCCACCGAGGCCCAGGAGTTCGGCTTCATGACGATGCTCGGGTTCATGGCGCGCGTCATCGACGCCCCGGCCGAAGCACGCCCGCAGATGCTGAAGACCCGTGACCTCTTCGGATTCTGGCAGGGGCTGCTGCGCGTCGTGGGCTCGTTCGGCGACTGCCCCAGGTGCCTCGCCGTGTGCCCGGTGGGCAACGATTACCATGCGCACCTCGCCGAGCTCCACAAGGAGATTCCCGAGAAGACGCCCGAGAAGGTGTCGATCGCGAAGCGCTTCAAGGAAGCGCGCGCGGCAGGCGAGCCGGTGTCCGGACTCTCGGAATGGAACGTGCGCTGGGTCGGCCCGGACGGCTACCAGGGGATCGTCGCGCGCCAGCTCAAGGAGTTCAGGCAGCGCCAGAAGGAAATGACGGGAGAACTACCGCGTGCAGATCTACCGGAAACCGCTCGCGGCGAGTGACGTCAAGGCGAAGGCCCGCGAGCTCGGCGCCGATCTCGTCGGCATCGCCGACGGCGCAGCGCTCGACACCTCGCACATCACCGATCTCGACGGCGGACGGATCATCGTCCTCGCCAAGCGGCTGAGCGAGGGCGTCGCGCGCATCCGGCAGTGGGACGACCGGCACAAGTACTACAACGACGAGCTCACCCTCACGCACCTCGAGGAGACCTCGCTCGACCTCGTCTACTGGCTCGAAGACTGCGGCTATCCCGCGATCATCGTGCCGCCGACGCACGTGGATCCCACCCGCTACCGCGACGATCCGGGCGAGCACATCGAGCCGCTGCTGTCCCTGACACATGCCGCTGTCGCGGCCGGATTGGGCACGCTCGGCCTCAACCTCCAGCTCCTCACACCCGAGCACGGTCCGCGGGTTTTGCTGACGGCGGTTCTGTGCTCCGTCGACGTCGAATGCGATCGACCGATGACCGAAGCGCTGTGCCGCGGCCCGTCCTGCGGCCGCTGCCTCAAGACCTGTCCGGCGGACGCCGTGCAGCACTGGGGGCGCGACTGGCCGGCGTGCGACCGGTACCGCTCGCCGCACGGCTTCGCCCAGCTCACCGAGCATCTCGATCGCATCATCAGCGAGACGGCGCCGGACGCCCGCAAGCAGCTGCTGCGATCCGAGCAGAGCTTCAACCTGTGGCAGAGTATCCTGCGCGGCTCCGGCGTGATCACGGGCTGCCGGCGCTGCGCCGACGTCTGTCCGGTCGGGGCGGACTACGAATCGATGCTGGCGGATGCCCTCGATGAGATTCCGGAGAACACGCCGCAGAAGGAAGCGCGCATCGTCCTCATGAGCAAGGATCCCGAGTCCGGCGCCTACGTATCGCAACAGCGCTGGATCGGCATCCTGAAGAAGGACTGACCGTGCCGCTAGAGCTACCGAAAACGCGCGCCGATATTCGGCGCATCCAGAGCGAACGCAAGCGCGCCGCGGTCGAGCGGGCCCGGCGCTCGGCCTTCTGGCGCCCGAAGCTCGAGCATGTGCGGCTCGATCGGCTGGACGACCCGGAGGAGTGGCGCAAGATCCCGATCCTGGACAAGGACATGCTGCGCGCGCTCTCCGACCGGCAGTTCTATGATGAGTTCTGCCTGACCGAGCACGACGGCGTCGCCGAGTACTGGCGCTCGGGCGGCGTCACCGGCAAGCCGCTCTTCTACCCGCGCAGCTTCCGCGACATCGAGTTCGGCCTCCTCTCCTTCGCGCGCACTTTCGACTGCGCGGGGGCGCAGCGCGGCGAGCGCGCCCACGCGTCGTTTCCACTCGGAATCCACCCGGTCGGCCAGATCTTCAGCCGCTGCGCGACGGCGCGCGGCATCACGGTGAACTGGGCCGGGTCCGGCACGTCGACGCCCTCGGCGCTGCAGCTCGACCTGATCCAGCGGCTCCGCCCCACGATCTGGCTCGGCATGTCGAGCTATGCGCTGCACCTTGCGAATCTTGCCGAAGCGCGCGGCGTCGACCTCGCGCAGTGCGGCGTGCGGCGCGTGATGTGCTCGGCGGAGCCGGTGTCGCAGGCGAAGCGCGACAAGATCGAGCGCAGCTGGGGCGCGCGCCTCACAGACTGCTTCGGCATGACCGAGGCGGGGATGATGGGCGCCGAGGACCGACCGGGGCAGGGCTTTCGCATCTGGTCCGACATGTACCACGTCGAGGTGCTCGACCCCGAGACGTTCCTGCCCGTGCAGGAGGGCGAGATCGGCACGCTGGTCGTGACGGCGCTCTGGACCAACAACGTCACGCCGTTCCTGCGCTGGAGCTCGGGCGATCTCGTGAGCTACAGCGAGGCCGACGACGGGGACGGGCCGTTCGCGGTGTTTCCGCGCGTCAAGCACGCGCACCGCACGTCGGGCTTCTTCAAGGTTCGCGGCATTAACCTCGGCCACCAGGACCTCGAAGATTTCCTGTTCCGCCGCGCCGAGATCGGTGATTTTCTCGCCGAGGCCCTGAACGAGGGCGGACTGGACCTGCTGCGCCTGTCGATCGAGGTCCGGCGCGGCGCCGACGCGAAAGCGGTCGCAGATGCGGTCGCCGCGGGCGTGAAGGAGCAGTTCGAGCTCGCGCCGCAGATGGTCGTCCTCGAGACGGGCACGCTGGCGCAGGCGTTCGAAGCGAACATCAAGGCCGCGCGCTTCGTCGACCGGCGCGGCGCCTAGCGATTCCGCAAAGGAGAGAACGATGGCCGAGCAGCAGATGGTCGATCCCCACGACGTCGTCATGACCGGCGAGAACTCGTTCATCCGGCTCTCCGACGACGGCGGCAAGACGCTCGTCGATCGCGTGAGCCACTGGCGCGTGCTGTGGTCGCCCGCGGGCCAGGGCCACGCGCTCTTCATAGAGAGCCCCCTCGCCGGAAAGGCGCCGCGGGTCTTCGCCGACAACCCGGGCGTCGCGCGCTTCCTCCAGCGCACGATCGAGGTGCTCCTGCACAAGCCGTTCGCCGACGAGTCGCTGCCGGTGACCGAGGCGCGGTTCGAGCGCGCGGGCGACTCCCTCAGCACGGTCCACGAGCGGATCGCGTCGCGCGAAGTCGAGATCGTCATGAGCTATTGGGACCTGATGCCCTCGTTCGTGCTCACCATGCCGCCCGGCGCGATGAACCGGCCGCTCGGGGTCTACAGCACCTTCCTGCCGGCGCGCAGCGCGCAGCTCACCGTGAACGGCGAGGTGGCGACCGCGAAAGTGTTCCCGCAGGAGCGCTTTGGGAAGCAAGCGTCGAGCTGCGTCCTCGCCTGGTCGGAGACGTGGACGAGACCGATCGCATAGGAGCGCGCTGCGCGTGCGTCTGATCGAGTCATCCCCGCGCAAGGTCGTCACCCCCGAGTGCCTCTATCGGGGGCGGGGATCCAGCGGGGTCTTTGATCCGGCTCAGACTGGATTCCCGCATTCGCGGGAATAACGGGCTCTTGCTCGCACTCCGTGGGCGCTGCAGGCCTCAGGAAGACAGTCGCTCGTCGCGCGGCGCGATCTCGGTGACGAGATCGCGCACCAGCGCCTTGTTGGGCAGCGGCTCGATGCGCAGCGTGCCCGCACGCAATCGCGCCGTGCACGCGTAGACCGTCTTGCCGTCCAGACGCACCATGCACTCCTTGCAGGAGTTCGCGTTGGTGCACGAGTAGCGGATGGCGAGCGTCGGGTCGTGGTGCGACCGGATCCAGCGCAGCCCGTCGAGCACCGACTGCCCGGGTTCGAAGGGGACATCCCACGACTCCTCGCGCGGCGGCTCGCCCGGCGCGCCGCGGCGGATGACGAGCTTTGCGTGCTCGCTCATGCCTGCACTACCCGCTTCTCGAGCTGCAGCGCATCGTCCGCAAGCGTGATGACCTGGTTCATGCCCCACTCCCCGTCCAGCCCCGGAAAATCCTCCCGCTGGTGCGCGCCGCGCGACTCGGTGCGGGCGAGCGCCGCGGTCGCGACGCATTCGCCGACGCGCGTCATCGTCTCGAGGTCGTACCAGTCGGCCAGCATGCCATCGAACGCCGTATCGGCCGCCGGCTTGAGCGCGGGAAGCTCCTTGCGCAGGGCGCGCAGCATGCCGAGCGCGCGCTCGAGGCTCGCCTGCGTGCGGAACGGTCCCACGTCGTCCTGCATCGTGGACTGCACCGCTTCGATCATCGCCGCCGGGTTGAACCCGCGGCGCAGCGCGCCGTCAACCACTCGCCTGCGCGCTGCCTTGAATGTGTCGGCGTCAGCGCGCTCCCGGTGTCGCGCCGAATGCGCCGCGGCCGAGGCACCGGCCACGCTGCCGAACACCAGTGCTTCGGTGATGGCGTTGCCCGAGAGGCGGTTTGCGCCGTTCGCGCCACCCACCGCTTCGCCGGCCGCATAGAGCGCGGGCACGCGCGTCGCCATCCTGGTGTCCACCCGCACTCCACCCATGTGATAGTGCGCGATGGGCGCCACCTCGACGGCCTGCTTGGTGAGATCGATCCCGTTCGCCGCCAGCCGGTCGATGACCGGTCCGCCCGCGGCGCGCAGCTCCTCCTCCGTATAGTGCTCGAAGGACAGGTATACGCCGCCGTGCGGCGAACCGCGCCCGGCGGCCACCTCCTTCTCTATGGCGTACGTCGCGACGTCGCGCGTGACGATGTACTTCCCGTCGTCCTCCGCGCCGTACCTGTGGATGAACTCCGCGCGCGCGCCGTTCAGCAGCCGTCCCCCCAGCTTGTAGCGGAACGGGTCCCACATGATCGGATCCATCCCGATCATCCGCGGCGCGAGATGCCCGATGGGAAAGAACTGCACGAACTCCATGTCGACGAGCTCGGCGCCCGCGGCGAGCGCGAGCGCGTAGCCATCACCGCTCATGTTGAGCGAAGCGCTGTTGCGGCGATACATGCGCGTGAGGCCGCCGGTGGCGACCACCGTGGCGCCCGCCGCGATGCTCACCGGCATGCCCGTGGGCAGGTGCACGGCGGTGGCGCCCACGCACTCGCCGTCGCGCGCGCGGATCTCGGAAACCAGCAGCTCGCCGATGCGGCGGATCTCCGGCGTGCGGTTGAGCCGCGCACGCAGCGTCCGCGAAACCGCCGGGCCGGTGTTGAGGTAATCGACGTACACGCAGCGCGGACGATCGTGCCCCGGCGCGAATGCGCGCTTGTACTCGCCGTTCTCGCGCGCCCAGCCGACACCCCAAGCGTCCATCTCCCGGATGCGCGCGGGGCCGAGCTCGCACAAGAGCTGCGCCAGCGCCGGCGTGCACAGCCCGCGGCCTGCCGTGAGCGTGTCGGCGTAGTGATTCTCCCAGTGGTCGAGCCCCTGCTCCTCGAGCGCGACCGCCACCGTCATTTGCGCCATGACCGTAGCGCCACCACGGCCGATGAGACTGCGATCGGCGAGAATCACCGAGCGGCCCGCGCGCGCCGCCTCGAGGGCGGCGTACATCCCGGCGCCGCCCGCGCCGATCACGAGCACGTCGGTGGTGAGGTGGTTCGGCAGTGTCACGCCGCCGGCTCGTGACGCGGGCCGTTCACGCAACCTTGCGCGCGGCCCCCGCAAGCAGCCCGGCGGCCACGAGCGCCTGACGGATGCGCTCGATCTCCGCAGCGGGAAGCTTCATGAGGGGCGGGCGCACCGTCGCGCGCGGGAGCTTGCCGAGCAGCACCAGCGCCTCCTTCATGCGGTTGTGCATGTCGACCCACGGCTCGGCATAGAACACCTCGGCGGTCGGCCAGATCCGATCGTTCACGCGCCGCGCCGTGGCGAGGTCGTTCGCCTGCACCGCCCGGAAGAGCTGTGCCTGCAGGTCGGCGATGACCGAGCCGCTGCCCGACAGCAGCCCGTTGCAGCCGAGCACGAGCGAGCTCATCAGCCAGGCGCTGTGCGTGGTGAGCACGTTGACCGGCGGCGTGCGCGACTGCAGCACGCGCACGTGACGCTCGTGCTGCGCGGGGTTGGAGCACCAGTCCTTGATCGCCCGCACGGTGGGCACCGCGTCGAGAATCTCGAGCAGCGTCGGGAGCGGATACCCCTGCCCGCCCGCGAGCGGATACTGGAAGACGATCAAGGGCAGATCCGTGACGTCTGCGATGCGCTTGAAATGATCGACGACCATCGCCGGACGCTGGCCGAACGTATACACGCCCGAGGGAAACACCAGGAGCGCCGACGCGCCGCCCGCGTGCGACATCCTCGCGAGGCGCGCGGCGTCGAGCGCGCTCTCGGCGTAGATCCCGTTCACGACCGGCATCCGGTCGCCGACCTCATCCACCGTCATCGCCAGTACACGCTCCTGCTCGGCGAAGGTGCAGGAGGCCACCTCCGAAGCGTGCGCATTGGTGGTGATCGCCGATACCCCCTCGACGGAGGCAACGTCGCGCAGATGGGCGTGATAGGACGCCTCGTCGATCGAGAGGTCGTCGTTGAACGGCAGCAACACGGCGGGGATGACGCCGTGCGGCAGGTAGCTTGGATGTCTCGCCATGGCTTGCTCCTGGCACGCGATCGGTATTGCTTTCCGGCATTTTAACGCTTCGTTGCATCCGCTGGCAGCGTTTGATCAGTACGGGCCGTTCACCCTATCATGGCGCCGTTCCGGAGGAGATGACATGAAACTCTACTATTCGCTCCCGTCGCCCTATGCCCGCAAGGTTCGCGTGGCAGTGCTCGAACTCGGCCTGACCGACCGTGTCGAGGAGGTCGACACGACCGTGGCGCCGCATAAACCGAACGAGGCTTTCGGGTTGAAGAACCCGCTGATGAAGGTCCCGGCGCTGGAAACGGATGAAGGCATGGTGCTCTTCAACTCGCCCGTCATCTGCGAGTATCTCGACGCGAAGGCCGGCGGCAATCGCCTGATTCCGGCGCACGGTGACAAGCACTGGAAGACCCTGCGGCGTCAGGCGCTGGGCGACGGCATCCTCGACGCGGGCATCCTGCGGCGCTACGAACTGGCCGCCCGCCCCGAGAACCTGCGCTGGACGGACTGGCTCAAGGGCCAGCAACTAAAGATCGACTTCTCGCTCGACCTGGCCGAACGCGAAGCGAGCAGCTGGGGAAAAACGCTCGACATCGGCGATATCGCTATCGCCTGCGCGCTGGAATGGCTCGACTTCCGCTTTGCAGAAGACAACTGGCGCAGCCGGCGGCCGAAACTTGCGGCGTGGCTCGCCCAAGTGGCCACCCGGCCGTCGATGCAGAAGACCAAGCCGCGCGCCTGACGGCGCTCGCGTGCCCGTGAACAAGCTCGAATACGACGTCATCGTCGTAGGCGCCGGCAACGCCGCCTTCTGCGCGGCGCTCTCCGCACGCGAAAGCCGCGAGCGCGTGCTGGTGCTCGAGCGGGCGCCCGAGGACGAGGCCGGCGGCAACACGCGCTTCACCGCGGGCGCGATGCGGGTGGTCTACGACGGCGTGGAGGATCTGCGCAAGCTCATGCCGGATCTCACCGACGCCGAGATCGCGCGCACCGACTTCGGCACCTACACCGCGGACCAGTTCTTCGACGACATGGGTCGCGTGACGCAGTACCGCTGCGATCCGGATCTCACCGAGATCCTCGTCAGGCGGAGCCGCGAGACGCTGCTGTGGATGCGCGACAAGGGCGTGCGCTTCGTGCCGATCTACGGCCGCCAGGCATTCAAGATCGACGACAAGTTCAAGTTCTGGGGCGGTCTCACGGTCGAGGCCTGGGGCGGCGGCGAAGGGCTGGTGGAAGCCTGGACCAAGTCGGCGAAAAAGCACGGCGTGGAGATCTGGTACAGCGCGCGCGCGGTCTCGCTGATCGCCGACGACGACGGCGTGCACGGCGTGCGCGTGAAGAAGGACGGCAAGACCATCGAGGTGCGCGCGAAGAGCGTGATCCTCGCGGGCGGCGGCTTCCAGGCGAACCCGGAGTGGCGCGCGCGCTACCTCGGCGCGGGCTGGGAGCTCGCCAAGGTGCGCGGCACGCGCTTCAACACCGGCGACGTGATCAAGATGGCGCTCGACATCGGCGCGGCGCCCGTGGGCAACTGGTCGGGCTGTCACGCCGTGGGCTGGGAGCGCAACGCCCCCGAGTTCGGCGATCTCGCCGTGGGCGACCAGTTCCAGAAGCACTCCTACCCCTTCGGCATCATGCTGAACGCGGACGGCAAGCGCTTCGTCGACGAGGGCGCGGACTTCCGCAACTACACGTATGCAAAGTACGGGCGGGTGATCCTCAACCAGCCGGGCCAGTTCGCCTGGCAGGTGTTCGACGCCAAGGTGCAGCATCTGCTGCGCGACGAGTACCGCATCAAGCAGGTCACCAAGGTCACGGCCAAGACCCTGGAGGAGCTCGTCGGCAAGCTCGACGACGTCGATGCGGCGGCCGCGCTCGCGGAGATCAAGGCCTACAACGCCGCCGTGAACACCGGGATTCCCTTCAACCCGAACGTCAAGGACGGCCGCCGCACCGAGGGGCTCGCGATACCCAAGTCCAACTGGGCGAACGTGCTCGACACGCCGCCCTACGAGGCCTACGCGGTGACCTGCGGGATCACGTTCACGTTCGGCGGCCTGCGGATCAACACCAGCGCGCAGGTCATGAATGCCGACGGCGAGCCTATCCCCGGCCTGTATGCAGCGGGCGAGCTGGTCGGCGGCATCTTCTACTTCAACTACCCCGGCGGGACCGGCCTCACCAACGGCGCGGTGTTCGGCAGGCTCGCCGGCACGAGCGCGGCGGCTGCAGCGTCGAAGTAGCCGCGGCTGACAGAAACGAAATTCGCGAGATCGGAGCGAGCATGCCGAAGATGAAAGGCGCAGCAGTCATCGCCGAGTTCCTGGTGAAGGAGAAGATCCCCTACGTGTTTGGGATCTGCGGGCATGGCAACGTGGGGCTGCTCGACGAGCTTTACAACGTGGCGGACAGGGTGAAGTACGTGTCGCCGCGTCACGAGCAGGTCGCGGGCCACATGGCCGACGGGTATTTCCGCGTCAAGCACGCGCCGGTCGCGACGCTCACCTCCACCGGGCCGGGCTCGGCCAACCTGATCATGGCGCTCGCCGTGGCGCAGACCGACTCCTCGGCGCTGCTGGCGATCACCGCCAACGTGCCGACCTCGCAGTTCAACCGCGCCCCCTTTCAGGAGCTCAACCGCCACAACCAGGCCGACTACCCGAACGTCGTGCGGCCGGTGGTGAAGCGCAGCTTCCAGCCGACGCGGGTCGAGATGCTGCCTCTTGCGCTCCGCCAGGCGGCCACCACCATGACGAGCGGGCGCCCCGGGCCGGTCAACCTCGACGTGCCCTTCAACCTCTTCCAGGAGGAAGCGGACGTCGCGCTCGAAACACCGTGGCAAGGCATGGGACTGCGGCGCAGCGGCGCTTCGCAGGAAGATGTGAACAAGGCGCTCGACCTGCTGCTCGCGGCGAAGCGCCCGGCGCTATTCATCGGGCACGGCGTCACGCTGTCGGAGGCCTCGGCCGAGCTCACCGCGCTCGCGAAGCGCCTCAACATCCCGGTGATCAGCTCGCCGAACGGCATGGGCTGCCTCAACATGGACGATCCGCTGTCGCTCGGCTTCATCGGCCGCAACGGCGCCTACCCCGCGAACCAGGCCGGGCGCCACGCCGATCTCGTGCTCGCGATCGGCGCGCGCTTCGACGACCGCTCCTCCTCCTCGTGGATTCCGGGCTACTCGTGGAACTTCCCGCACACCAGGCTCATCCACGTCGACGTCGATCACGCCGAGATCGGCCGCAATTATCCGCCCGACCTCGGCGTCCTCGCTGACGCGAAAGCCTTTCTCGAGCAGCTGCTCGCCGCGCTCTCCAACCGGAAGCTCGACGGCGTCCAGCGCCTCGCCGAGTGGCAGGCGCAGATCGCGGGCTGGAAGCAGGAATGGGACGCCTACACGCGACCCAATTTCGAGATTCACGCCTCGCCGCTGCGGCCCGAACGCGTGGTGGCCGACTGCCGCGCGGTGCTGCCGGACGACGCGATCATCTCGCTCGACTCTGGCGTGCATCACAACTGGTACATGCAGTTCTGGAACGCGCGCCGCCCGCAGACGATGCTCAACACCTGGGGCTACTCGGGCATGGGCTTCGGGCCGTGCGCGATCCTTGGCGCCAAGCTCGCCGCGCCCGACCGGCCGTGCGTGGCGATCTGCGGCGACGGCGGCTTCACCATGGTGCCGCACGTGCTCTGCACCGCGGTGGAGTACAACATCCCCGCCGTGTGGGTGGTGTGGAACAACTTTTCCTGGGCCGCGATCCGCGACATCCAGTACGGCCTCTTCAAGGGCCGTGAGATCGGCACCGGCTTCTACGAAGGCCCCGAAGGAAAACCGTACAACCCCGACTTCGCCGCATGGGCGCGCGCCGCCGGCGTGGAAGGCATGACGGTCACCAAGTCTGAGGACTTCAAGGGCGCGCTCGAGCACGCCGTGAAGCTCGGCAAGCCCTGCCTCCTCGACGTGCACGTCGATCAGAACATCCGCCCGCCCTCCACGGGCACGTGGCAGCTGCCGCCGACGCCGTACACCGAACCGGTATTCGGCAAAGCTGTCCGCCTCACGGAGAAATAGCGATGGCCCGCAAGCAGAAGCTGAAGCGCGCATCCTCGATTCGCAACATCGCCGAGGTCGACTGGGAAGACCTGCCGGGGCATTTCGGTGGTGCGTACTCCAAGTTTCTCGTGCACCCCGATACCACCGGGGCAAAGCACGTCGACTACCGCATTTCCTGCTACCAGCCGCGCGCCTACGTCGAGCTCCATTCGCACAAGATCCAGGAACAGGTCTACCACGTGCTCGAGGGCGAAGGCCTGATGCAGATCGGAACCGACCGCCGAGTCGTGCGCCGCCACGACGTCATCTTCATCACGCCGGGTGTGAAGCACGCGATCTTCAACACGGGAATCACCGACCTCGTCTTCATAGTCGTGACCACGCCGCCGCGCGACGAATAAGCTAGCGTTGGCACCTGGCCATACCATCGCGACGTCCCGTTCAGTCGACAGGCCGCGTACGGTCGGCTAGCCCAGCGCCTCCTCCGACTGCTTGCGACCGCTCACCTCGGAATCGGTGTGGGAGATGAACGGCGGAACGTGCGAAGCGTAGCGCAGCACGAGAACCGCCACCGCGAGGATCAGGACGGCGCCCGTCACCGAAAGCAGGTGCAAGCTCTCCATGTCGGCGATGTTCAGGCTGCTCGCGAGCGAGCGCGTCATCATCGTCACCGCCACATAGATCAGGAACTGCACCGGCAGCCGGTTCGTCTTGAAGTAGATCCCGACCATGGCTCCGAGCTCCAGGTAGATGAACAGCAGGAGAATGTCGTCGACGCTGCCCACCCCTTTTTGCATCATCCCCCAGTAGGCGAGTACGGCCGACCAGACGACGGTCGCGCCGATCACGAACAGCGCGAAGAACTGGAAGATCTCGACGAGCAGATTGCCGATTTTCTCGGTATGCCCTTCGGCACGCTCGGCAACCGTTTCGAGCTTCTCGAGCTTAGTGGCCATAACGTTTCCCTCCTTTCGACATTGCGCAGTCGAACATTGCAGATGTCGCCTCGACGATGCTAGTCGACCCGCCGGCGCAGGTCGAGCGTGTAGGGAAATTCGGGATCCGGTTGCTCGGAGCGGACATCGATGGCGCCGGGCGCATGCCCATGGGCGGCAAACCGCGCGACGCGTCGCGCCTCCGCCTCCGCCGCGTCGGCCGGGCGTCGCTCCTCGTCGCGCCCGCCCGGATGCGTGACGTGATGCGTGCAGCCGCCTAGCGTGCGTCCGCTCCAGGTGTCGACGACGTCGAAAATCAGCGGCCCATGCGCAGCGATCGTCGGATGCCGCGATGACGAGGGATTGCGCGCCTTGAACCGCACGCCGGCCACGAACTCCCCGTGCACGCCGGTCGGATGCAGCGGCAGCGGGCGACCGTTGCACGCGACGACGTGGCGATCGCCCGTCATGCCCCGCACCATGACCTGCAGGCGCTCGACCGAGGAGTCGACATAGCGCGAGGTGCCGGTCCGCCCGATCTCCTCGCCGAGCACGTTCCACGGCTCGAGCGCGTGGCGCAGCTCGATCTGGATCCCGTCGTACGCCACCGCTCCGTGGCGCGGGAAGCGGAGCTCGAGAAACGGCGCGAGCCAGGCCTCCTGGAACGCAAATCCGGCGCGCTGCAGATCGAGCGCCACGTCGCGAATGTCGCGCGCAATGAAGTGGGGCAGCATCCAGCGGTCGTGCAGTTGGGTCCCCCAGCGCGTCGGTCGCTCGCGATAGGGCGCCTTCCAGAAACGCGCCACGAGGGCGCGCAGCAGCAGCGCCAGGGCGAGGCTCAGGTGCGGATGCGGCGGCATCTCGATCGCGCGCAGCTCAACGAGGCCCTGGCGCCCCAGCGGGCTGTCGGGCGAGTAGAGCTTGTCGATGCAGAACTCCGCGCGATGGGTGTTGCCGGTCACGTCGACCAGGAAGTTGCGCAGCAGCCGATCCACCAGCCACGGCTTCGGCCACTCCGCTCCCGCCGGGCATTCTGCGGCAAGCTGTTCGAGCGCGATTTCGAGCTCGTGCAGGTTGTCCTCGCGCGCTTCGTCGACGCGGGGCGCCTGGCTGGTCGCGCCGATGAACTGTCCGGCAAAGAGATACGAAAGCGCGGGATGATGCTGCCAGTAGGTGATCAGGCTCGCGAGCAGCTCGGGACGGCGCAGGAACGGGCTGTCGGCCGGTGTCGGGCCGCCGAGCGTGACGTGGCAGCCGCCACCGGTGCCGACGCGCCGGCCGTCGTGCAGGAACTTCGACGCGGTCAACCCGGCGCGCTGCGTCTCCTCATAGACGGTGCGCGTGACCTCGGTGAGCTCGGTCCAGCTGCCGGCCGGATGCACGTTCACCTCGATGACGCCCGGATCCGGCGTGATCTGCAGACCGACCAGACGTGGATCGGGCGGCGGCGCATAGCCCTCGAGCCGCACCGGTATCGCGCATTCGGCGGCTGCCGCCTCGATCGCCGCGACGAGCGCGAGGAACGCTTCCGCGTGCGTGAGCGGCGGCAGAAAGACGTGCAAGTAGCCGTCACGGACCTCGCAGCACAGCGCGGTACGCACGATCTCGCGAGGTGAGGGCCGGTCGGCGAGCGGCGGATGTCCCTGCTGCTGGTGCTGGTGCTGGTGCTGCGTCTGGTGCCGATGCTGGTGCTTTTGCTGCTCGGCGCGCAGATGCGCCTCGTGCAGCTCGGCGCGCGGGTCGAACGGATCGCGGTCGAAGTCCGGATCGACCTCGTGCGCCCCCGGCTCCGGCTCCGGCAGGGCAGCGAGCGGCAGGCGCGCACCGGACGGCGCATCTCCGGGCGTGAGGTACAGCGCATCGCGCCGGAGCGGCCAGCGCGAAGTTTCCCACCGCACCTCGGCCCCGGTCACAGACATGCGCGCGCGCAAGGGGAGAACATAAGCCACCACACGATCCAGGCCTTGCGAGAGGAGCCGGGCGAGGTGGGCGCGCTCAGGCGCTCCGGCGCGCGCAAGCGCCGTCAGGTCGACGTTCGCGGGCAGCGCCGATTCGACCGCCAGTGCGGCAAGCGGATCCTCGCGGGCCGCGATCACGGCGTCCGGGTTCACGCCGAGACGATTCGCAACGGCGACGGCAATCAGCCGGGCAGTCTCAGGTTGCAACACGCCCGCGGCGTCGCGTGCGATGAGCGCGGCATCGCGCCACACCGGATGGGCGTCGCGCCGCCAATACAAGCCGAGTGCCCAGCGGGGCGCCCGCTCGCCCGGATACCACTTGCCCTGCCCGTAGTGGAGCAGTCCGGCGGACGCGAAGCGATCGCGCAGCCGCCACGCGAGCGCTTGCGCGAGCGCCCACTTGCGCGGCGACAACGCCAGGTGATTCCACTCCGCGCCGTCCATGTCGTCGACCGCGACGAACGTGGGCTCGCCACCATGGGTGAGCCGTACGTCGTTCGCCTGGAGATCGCGATCCACCGCCTCGCCCAATGCGTCGATCGCTCGCCACTCGGCTTCGTCGTACGGCTGGCGCGGCCGCGGCGGCTCGCCGAGCCGGGTGAGCGTCGCATCGAACTCCAGCTCGGACTTGCACGGCGAGGTATTGCCGATCACCGGCGCGGCGTCCGCGGCGGCGACACCGTACGCGAGCGGAATGTGGCCTTCTGCCGCCAGGAATCCCGACGTCGGGTCGAGGCCGAGCCAGCCTGCGCCTGGAACGTAGACTTCCGCCCAGGCGTGCAGATCGACCGAGTCTCGCGGCGCCTCCGCTGCACTGCCAGGCGAATCGGCCTCCAACGCGAGTTGGATCAGGTAGCCCGACACGAATCGCGCGGCAAGCCCGAGGTGCCGCAGTATCTGGACCAGCAGCCACCCCGAATCGCGGCACGATCCGCGGCGCAGCGCGAGCGTCTCGTCGGGCGTCTGCACCCCGGGAGCCATGCGGACGAGATACGCAATCTCGCCCTGCAGCCGGCGGTTGAGCTCGGTCAGGAACGTGACCGTGCTCTGCGTCGACTGGAGCGCCTGCCCGCGGAAGCGCTTGAGCCAGTCGGCGAGCACCGGGCCCGTGGGCTCCGCGGCGAGATAGGGTGTCAACGCAGCCTGCAGCGAAGCCGGGTATGCAAAGGGGAAGCGCTCGGCCTCGGGTGCCACGAGGAAGTCGAACGGGTTGATCGGCGTCAGATCGGCGACCAGGTCCACCGTGAACGCGAGCTCGCTTGCTTGCTCGGGGAACAGAACCCGGGCGACGTGGTTGCCGAGCGCATCGTGCTGCCAGTGGATCGAGTGCCGACCGGGCTGCACCGACAGCGCATAGGAGACGATCGGCGTCCGGCCGTGGGGCGTCGGGCGCAGCCGGATCTCGTGCGGCCCGATGGCGACTTGCCGGTCGAAGCGGTAGCGGGTGCGGTGGTGGAGCGCGACGCGGTTGGACATGACTACGTCGCCGGATTGGAAGCTCATGGCACGCGTGCTCGCGCTCGGGCGAAGTTCGCGGCCGGCTGGCAGCGACGCGCGCGGCCGGCCGCTGTCAGGCCGAGTCGCTCTCCCACGTCGGGTCGGGCAGCTCGGCGAATACGCGCCGCAGGCCGTCGCCCCACTGGGTGTGGATCATCGAGAAGTAGGAATCGCTCTCGGTGATGTTCCGCTGCAGGCCGACGCGCAGCGTGTCCTTCTCGTAGACCAGCAGGTCGATCGGCAAGCCGACCGAGATGTTCGAGCGCATCGTCGAATCGAACGAGACCAGCACGCATTTCGTCGCATCGATGAGCTTCGTCTCCGGCGTGATGATGCGATCGATCACCGGCTTGCCGTACTTGATCTCGCCGATCTGGAAATAGGGCGTCACCTCCGTCGCCTCGATGAAGTTGCCCTCGGAATAGATCATGAAGAGCCGCATCCGCTCGCCGGCGACCTGTCCGCCGACGATGAACGATGCGCTCGCGTCCACGTTGCTCTCCTGCAGGTACGCGGCATCGCGCTGGCGCACCTGGCGCAGGCAGTCGCCGCAGATGACCGCGATGTCGTAAAAGGATTTGGCATCCCACACCGTGGGGCCGCGCTCCGGTTGCTTCTCGCGGGTCTCGAGCAGGTTGATGGCGTTCTGCGTCACCGACACGTTTCCGGACGACATGATCGCGATCACCCGGTCTCCGGCACGCTCGAACAGCTTCATCTTGCGAATGCTCGAGACCTGGTCGACGCCGGCGTTCGTGCGCGAGTCCGAAGCGAACACCATGCCCGCATCCAGCAGCATGCCTACACAGTAAGTCATGGAATTTCGGCAGTGGCGGTCGTCGTTGCGCTCGGAGGCGGATTATAGACGGGGACCAGGAAGTGCTGGTTGATTTCGGCGTTCAGCGTGCCCAATTGCTCGAGGAACTTCATCAGCCACTCGTGCAAGCCAAAATCGAAGATCCGCGTGGTCTGCCCGTAGTGGAGCTGGGCGTGAATCTCGCCGGCAAGGCGCTCGGGCTCGAGCTTTGCTCCCGCGCAGATCATCTTCAGGATCTCGTAGATCTCGTTCATGCACGCGTGCAGCGAGCGCGGCATGTCCTCGCGCAGGATCAGCAGCTCCGCGGCGCGCACCGGCGTGATGACGTCGCTGTAGATCTTCCGGTACGCGTTGAAGGCGGACACGCTGCGCAGGAGCGCGCTCCATTGATAGTAGTCGACAGCACCGCCCACTTCCTGCGCGCTTGGCAGCAAGGTGTGGTACTTCACGTCCAGGATCCGCGCCGTGTTGTCGGCGCGCTCGAAGAAGGTGCCGAGACGCATGAAGCTGTAGCCCTCGTCGCGCAGCATGGTGCCCACGGTCACGCCGCGAAAGAGGTGCGAGCGCTCCTTCACCCAGTCGAAGAACTCGCTCGTGCCCCCCTGGCGGATGCGCTCGAAGGTCTGGCTGCGCACCTCGAGCCAGGTCGCATTCAGGCTCTCCCACATCTCGATCGTGATCGCGCCGCGCTGCGCGCGCGCGTTCTCGCGGGCGGTGCGGATGGCCGAGAAGATGCTCGACGGGTTGGCGGCATCCAGCATCATGAAGCGCAGCACGTTCTCGGCGGTCACGTCGCTGTAGCGCTCGGAATACGTCGTCGCGAGGCCGCTGGTGATCAGGGGAACGGCCCACGGCTCGACCCATCTGTCGTCCTGATCCATCACCCGGTAGGGCAGGAGCGACATCCGGTAGGTGATGTCGAGCAACCGCGCGGTGTTCTCCGCGCGCTCGACCTGGCGCGACAGCCAGAAGAGGTCGTTCGCCGTGCGACTCAACATGGCCCGGTTGCTCCAGCACCCGTCATTCGAGCACCCGTCATTCCAGCACCCGTCATTCCAGTACCCGTCATTCCAGTACCCGTCATTCGAGTACCCAGGTGTCCTTGGTCCCGCCGCCCTGGGACGAGTTCACGACGAGCGAGCCCGCGCGCAGCGCCACGCGGGTCAGCCCGCCCGGGACCATGCGGACGCCGCGGCCCGACAGCACGAAGGGGCGCAGATCGACGTGCCGGGGCGCGATGCCGGCTTCGACGAGCGTCGGGCATGTGGAGAGCGAGAGCGTGGGCTGCGCGATGTACTTGTCCGGGGTGGCCAGGATGCGCTCGCGGAACTCCGCGCGCTCGGCCGCCGTCGACGCCGGTCCGATCAGCATGCCGTAGCCGCCGGCGCCGTGGACTTCCTTCACCACGAGCTCCTCGAGGTGCGCGAGCACGTGCTGCAGGTCCTGCTTCTTGCGCAGCTCCCAGGTCGGCACGTTGGCGAGGATCGGTTCTTCGGACAGATAGAACCGGACCATCTCCGGCACGTGCGGGTAGATTGACTTGTCGTCCGCCACGCCGGTGCCTACCGCGTTCGTCAAGGTGACGTTCCCCGCGCGGTGCGCGGAGAACAACCCCGGCACGCCGAGCGTCGAGTCGGGCCGGAACACTTGCGGGTCGAGGAAATCGTCGTCGACGCGGCGATAGATCACGTCCACCCGCTGCGGACCGCGGGTCGTGCGCATGTAAACGACGTCGTCCCGAACCAGGAGATCCTGCCCCTCGACCAGCTCTACGCCCATGTGCTGCGCGAGGATCGTGTGCTCGAAGTAGGCGGAGTTGTACGGACCGGGCGTGAGGAGCACCACCGTCGGCTCGGGCGCGCCGGTCGGCGCGACCTGCCGCAGCGTGTCGAGCAGGAGGTCGGGATAGTGGTCGACCGGCTGCACCGGATGCATCGCGAACAGCTCCGGAAATAGCCGCATCATCACCTTGCGGTTCTCGAGCATGTAAGAAACGCCGGAAGGCACGCGCAGGTTGTCCTCCAGGACGAAGAACTCGCCCTCCCCCGCACGCACGATATCGACGCCGGCAACGTTCGCGTACACGTCGCCGGGCAGCTTGATGCCCTGCATCTGCGGACGGTACTGCGCATTCTCGAGCACCTTGCGCGGCGGGACGATGCCCTCGCGCAGGATCGCTTGCTGGTGATAGACATCGTGCAGGAACATGTTGAGCGCCCGCACGCGCTGCTCGAGGCCCTTGGCGAGCAGGGTCCACTCGTGCTGCGGCAGCACGCGCGGTATCAGATCGAACGGGATCAGCCGCTCGGAGCCCGCTTCCTCGCCGTAGACCGCGAACGTGATGCCCGCCCGGCGGAACATCGCGTCGGCCTCCTGGCGCTTCTGGGCGAAATACTCCGCCGTGCGCTCTGCGCGCCATGCCGCATACGCCTGGTAGTGCGGGAGCACCGCGCCATCGCGGCCGGTCATCTCGTCGAAATACGCCTTGGGTGGTGCAGTCATCGTGGTGGTGGGGCAAACGGAGGGCCCGGCCGAGCGCGCCGAAACGAAATACGCGTGCGCGCCAGCGCCGGGAAAAACTTTCTAGCACAGCTACTTGACTTATTGTACCTGCACCCGCTGGCGCACCGTCCTGGCGCATCGGCACCCGCTCGGTGCCCGGCAACGCTGTGCGGTTCGTGCAATGCAGCAGGCCAAGCACTTCCACGCCGCGTCGCGTGCGGCAACGGTTTCGCCATCGCGATTGGCGCGCGTTGCTGTGCCGCGCAAACCCAGGCGGCTCCAAGCCCCCGATCCGGAAAGCGATTTTTATTGAATTAGCATTCCAGAATCACTACGATGGCACGCAAGTGAGGTGAAATGGGCCGCAAGAAGCACTTCGCTCCGGAGCGCGTCATCGATAAGGCGATCGGGGTCTTCATGTCCAGGGGCTACGAGGCAACGTCAGTCAAGGATCTGGTCGATGCGACCGGCGTTCATCCGGGCAGCCTGTACAACGAGTTCACGAGCAAGAAGCGCCTCTTCGAAGCGGCGCTCGATCGATACGACGCGATATCGCCGTTTCACGGTCTGCTCGACCAGGCCGAGCGGGACGGTGTCTCCGCACGCGACACGATCGACATGCTCTTCGCGGGGATCGTCAACCCCGACCGGCCCCCGGGCGGCTACGAGAGCTGCCTCATCACGAGTGCGGCCGCCGAGCTCGGGCGCGGCAACGCGGCGCTCGCGCGCCGGCTGCAGTCGTCGTTCGACGGCATGGAGGCGCGCCTCTGCGAGCTCGTGCGGAAGGGACAGGCGAACGGCGACTTCGGGAGCACCAGAAGCGCGCAGGACCTCGGCAGATTCCTGTTCAGCATCATGCAGGGCATGACGCTGCTGTTGAAACTGAACGGCGACCGGGCCCGGTTGGCAGGCGCTGCGGAGATCGCGATGGCGGCGCTTGAATAGCCCGGCGCGACCGCCGAAGCCGCATCCCACGAGGTTCAACGAGTACATTCCCGGCGCGTATCGCGGATCCGAAAATCGCAGCGCACCGTAAAACAGGACCCGGGCCCAGCTCGGGTCGTTTCGGCAACCAGGAAGAGAAGGAGGAGGCACATGCGGAAGAATGATTCGAGACGCGATTTCCTGAAGCTCGCCGCCGTGGGCGCAGTCACGGCCAGCGTGGGGCCGTTTGTTCTGCGCAAGGCCTGGGCCGCCGAGCCGATCAGGATCGGCCACGTGAACACGTTCAGCGGACCGCTTGCCTCGCTCGGCGAGCAGGGGCGCTGGGGGTTGACGGTGGCGGTGAACCGGATCAACAAGGCGGGCGGTATCAACGGCCGCAAGATCGAGGTCATCGAGCGCGACGACGCGTTCAAGCCCGCGCAGGCCGTCCGCGAGTCAGAAGAGCTCATCCTCCGCAGCAAGATCGACGCACTGACCGGCACTTCATCGAGCGGCATCTGCGTGCAGCTGAGCCCGCTCGTCGACCGCTACGAGACGCTTTACGTGCTCGGCACCGGGTGCGAGACGACGACGCTGACCGGCGACACCGCCACGCAGTGCCCGAAGCACACGTTCCGCCCGTACAACTCCACCAAGAGCCAGGCCATCGCCATGGCGCCCTGGGCGATCGAGAGCGGCGTCAAGAGCGCGACATCCATCTACATGGACTTTGCCTGGGGCCAATCGGTGGCGAACGACTTCCGCGACGAGTTCGTCCGGCTCGGCGGCAAGTGGATCGACCCGGTGCCCTGCCCGCTCAACACCGCGGACTATCTGCCGTACGTGAATCGCCTGTCGCAGGACGCCGATGCCATCATCGTGGGGATGTCGGGCGGCGCGGCGATCAAGTCGCTGCTTGCGATAGCGAACACCGGTCTCGGCAAGCGCGCCAAGATCGTCGGCCCGGCCTCGGTGTGCGACGTGAACACGCTCGAGCAGCAGGGCAAGAGCGCGGTCGGCGGGTTCTACCTGCACCGGTACTCGCCGGTCCACGACCTGGCCGGTTCGCCGTTCGACGACGCCGACAACCGCAGCTTCCGCCAGGAGTTCATGGCGCTCAGCAAGAACGTGCTGCCGAGCGGCTTCGCGCAAGCGCAGTTCACCGGCATGAACGTGATCAAGGCCGCGATGGAGGCCGTCAAGTACCAGAACAAGAAGCAGGACACGCCGCGCATGATCGGGTGGCTCGAGGGCGCGGGCGGCGCGACGCCCTACGGTCCGGGCCGGATCTTCGCGCGCGGTCGCGACAACCCGCAGGGCGAGATGTACCTGCGCGCGAGCGACCACCAGGCTTTCGTCGACTTCTACATGACCACTGTCGATGACAACCTGCACTTCAAGATCGTGGGCGCGAAGGCCCCGCTGAAGACGACGCTCTACCCATCGAAGTTCGAGAAGTGTGCGGCCTGATCCGGGGCTCGGATCCGGTCTCGACGCAACGACCCGGGCCGCCAGCGCGCGGTCCGGGTCGACGCGCGCGGCGCCGGTGCCGGGGGAACGGGTTCCGATCGTCACGACCCGGAAGCTGACGAAGACCTTCGGCGCGCTGCACGCCGTCGACGCCGTCGACTTCACGCTCCAGCAGGGCGAGTTGCGGGCGATCATCGGGCCGAACGGCGCGGGAAAGAGCACGTTCTTCGCGATGCTCATGGGCCGCATCGCGCCGTCGAGCGGGGAGATCCGGGTCTCGGGCGTGGACACGACGCGGTTCGCGCCGCATCAGATCAGCCGCCTCGGGGTAAGCCTCGCCTTCCAGATCACGAACATCTTCCCGAACCTGACGGTCGCGGAAAACGTGCGGCTCGCAGCCCAGACTCGCGCGATGAGCTTCAACCCGCTCCGGGAGGCGACGCATCGAAGCGCCGTGGAGGCGTCGGTCAGCGCAATCCTGGCCGACATCGGCCTCGCGTCCAAGCGCGGCGAGCTGGCGGCCAATCTTTCCCACGGCGAGCAGAAGTATCTGGAGATCGGCATCGCGCTCGCCACCAAGCCGCGCCTGCTGCTGCTCGATGAGCCGACTGCGGGCATGAGCTCGCAGGAGACGCGCGACACCGCCGCGCTGATCAAGCGCCTGTCCGCGGACCTCAGCGTGATCCTGGTGGAGCACGACATGGATGTCGTGATGAGCATCGCGGACGTCGTGACCGTATTCCACGATGGACGGATCCTGGCCGAAGGGCCACCCGCCGCCATTCGCGCGAATCCGGACGTGCAGCAGGTTTATCTGCGGGGGGTCTGATGCTCCGGCTCGAGGGCGTGCACACCTACTACGGCAAGAGCCACATCCTCCAGGGCCTGTCCATGGAGGTGCCCAAGGGCGCCGTGGTTGCGGTGCTCGGACGCAACGGCGCCGGCAAGACGACGACCATGCGCAGCGTCATGGGACTGACGCCCCCGGCCCGCGGACGCATCGTGCTGAACGACGCGGACGTGGCGGGGCTGCCGCCCTACCGCATCGCCCGCCTCGGCGTGGCCTACGTCCCGGAGAACCGCCAGGTGTTCCCGCGGCTGTCGGTCCTGGAGAACCTGCGCATCGGCCTCGATCTCAAGGACTGGCCGGAGAGCGAGAAGCGCAAATCGCTCGACATGATCTACGAATCCTTCCCGCGCCTGATGGAGCGCAGGAACCAGCCCGGGGCGACGCTATCCGGGGGCGAGCAGCAGATGCTCGCCATGGCGCGCGCCGTGGTCGTGCGGCCCGACCTGATCCTGCTCGACGAGCCGAGCGAGGGCCTGATGCCGGCGCTGGTGCAGGAGATCGAGCGGGTCATCCGCTGGATGGCGGAGGATCTCAAGATCACGGTGCTGCTGATCGAGCAGGACTACCGCCTGTCGCTCCGCGTGAGCTCGCACTGCTACATCATGGCGAAAGGCAAGATCGTGCATGCCGCTCGCTCGGCCGAAGTCGCGGGCGATCGGGACACGTTGCTCGCATTGCTGGGAGTGAGCTGATGGAATCTCTCTGGGAGCGGGTCGCCGTCGAGCTCGTCATGGGCCTGCAGTACGGGATGGTGCTCGCGCTCGTCGCCTCGGGCTTCACCCTGATTCTGGGCGTCATGAATATCGTGAACTTCGCGCACGGCGAATTTCACATGGCCGGGGCCTTCGCGGGATGGCTGGTGCTGACCGCGATCGCGCCGGTCGTCGGCTTCTGGGGAGCAGTCGTGCTCGCAGGGCTCATCGTTGCGCTCTTCGCGCTGGTGCTCGAGCGCGGGCTCTTCGTCTCGACGCACGGCGGGAGCCCCTTCATCCCGCTCCTGATCTCGTTCGGGCTGGCGCTCGTCCTGCAGCAAGGGGCGCTCGCGATCTTCGGCACGATCGGCAAGCACGTGGATCCCCCGGTCACCGCGACCATCCCCTTCTTCGGGCTGCAGTTTCCCGTGTACCGCATCGTCATCATGGTGGTCGGTGCGCTGATCATCGGCGCCCTCTGGATCTTCATCACCCGGACGAAGTGGGGGACCTGGATCCGCGCCACGGTTCAGGATCGCGAGATGGCCGAGTGCATGGGCGTTCCGGTGCCGCGGGTCTACCAGATGGTGTTCGCCCTCGGCTGCGGCATCGCTGCCGTGAGCGGCGTCCTCGTCGCCCCGATCTTCTCGGTGTCCTACTCGATGGGGCTGGACATCATCGTCCCGGCATTCATCGTCGTCGTGGTCGGCGGGCTGGGCAGCCTCACCGGCACGCTGATCGCGGCGCTGCTCATCGGCGAGCTCGAAGCGCTCGGCTCGATCTTCCTCAAGGGCTCCGAGCCGCAAATCCTGAGCCTGCTCGTGCTCATGGCCTTTCTGGTCTTTCGCCCGCAGGGCCTGCTCGGCGAACGGGGGCTGCAGTGATCCGCACGCTCCGCCGCGTCGGGCTGCCGCTCAGCCTGCTGATCGGCGTCACTTTCTGGCTGCTGCCGCTCGCCAATGCGCTCATCGTGCTCGCGGCGCTCGGCTCGATCGTGCTGGGCGTGGCGCTCATCGGCCGAGTACGCGGCCGTGCGCGAACGACACTCGATCGGACGCTGCGCCTGCGCTACGTCGGCGCGCTCGTGCTCCTGGTCGGCGCGACGCTGCCCCTGTGGGCCGGCCCGTTTGCGTTGCGGTTCATGAGCGAAGTGCTCATTCTCGGCCTGCTCGCAATGAGCCTCGACCTGATGATGGGCTTCATCGGGCTCGCGAGCTTCGCGCACGCCGCGCTCGCCGGGGTCGCCTCCTACACCGCGGCGATCGCGCTTTCCCGATATGGCTTGCCGCCGTGGGCGGCGATCGGACTTGCGCTGCTCGTCGGGACCCTTGCCACGACATTCATGGGCGCGTTCTCGGTCCGCGTCCGGGACATCTACTTCGGCATCGTGACGGTGGTGTTCGGCGTCGTGGCATTCATCGTCGCGAACACCTGGGTCTCGATGACGAACGGCGAGGACGGCATGACGATCACGCTGCCCACGCTCACGATCCCCGGGCTGCCGGGACTCGACATCGGCGATTTCGCGTCCTTCTGGTACCTCACCTTCGCGGTGGTCTTCGCGAGCTACCTCTTCATGCGCCAGCTGCTGCGCTCGCCGATCGGTCTGGTGTTCCGCGGCATCCGCGAGAACGAGCAGCGCGCGCGCTATGTCGGGTACAACGTGAATGCCTACAAGATCCTGAACACCGCGATCTCCGGATTCTTCGCCTCGCTCGCCGGCGTGCTGCTGCTCTTCAAGAACGGCATCATCGGCACCGAGCAGATGGACGTCATCCACTCGGGGGAGATCGTCATCTGGTCGGTGATCGGGGGCCTCGGGACGCTGATCGGGCCGTTCATCGGCGCGGCCTCGGTCTACCTGCTGACCGATTATCTCGCCCAGTTCACCGACCGCTACATCCTGATCGTCGGCCTGGTCTTCATCACGACGATCCTGCTCGCTCCGAAAGGCATCGCGGGCGCAGTCCTCGAGGCGTGGCGTCCGTCCGCAACCGACAGGGAGGACTCTTCATGATGCTCGAAGGCAAGACCGTCATCGTCACCGGCGGCGGCAGCGGCATCGGGCGCGCCACCTGCGTGCTCGCCGCGCGCGAAGGCGCGAACGTCGCGATCGCCGACAACAACCCGACGACGGCCGAGGAGACCAAGCAGCTCGTCGCGGCCGAAGGTCGCAAGGCGATCGTCATCGAGATGGACACGTCGGTGGCTGCCGACGCGCAGCGCATGGCGGATGCGACCGTGGCCGCTTTCGGTACGATCGACGGCCTCGTGTGCGCCGCGATCAAGCTCCGCCCGAGCCGCCTGGAAGACCTGTCCGAGGAAGACTGGGACATGGTGATCGACATCGGGCTGAAGGGCTATTTCCTGTGTGCCCAGGCCGCCGGCCGCGTCATGCTGGCGCAGAAGCGCGGATCGATCGTGTTCGTGTCGTCCGTCGGCGGCGTGCAGGCCTACAACGGTGCCGGCGCCTACAGCGTGGCCAAGGCGGGCGCGATCATGCTCGGCAATCTCGTCGGCGTCGAATGGGGTGGCCGCGGCGTGCGCGGCAACACGGTGTCGCCCGGCCAGGTGCGCACGCCGATGACCGAGGCGATGTTCCGGGATCCGGAGATTGCCGCCGGGCGCGCCGCGGTCGTGCCCATGGGGCGGGTGGGACGACCCGAGGAAATCGCGGAAGCGTGCGTGTTCCTGCTCTCCGACCGCGCGAGCTACGTGAACGCCGAGAACCTCAAGGTCGACGGGGGCCAGGCCGAGAGCAAGATGATGCACACCCCCGGCCGCAACTGGGGCGGCAAGAGCATGGCGTACAAGCCGGGCTGAAGCGCCGGGAAAGGACATAAAGATGAGTCGATTCGCAGGCAAGGTTTGCATCGTCACCGGGGGCGCCAGGGGAATCGGCGAGAAGACCGCCGAGATGTATGTCGCGCAGGGCGGCCGCGTGCTGATCGGCGACACCAACGCCGAGCTGGGTAGCGCCGTCGCCAAGCGTCTCGGGACGGCTGCCCGGTTCGTCCCGCTGGACGTGAGCGACCCGGCGTCCTACCGCGATGCAGTCGCGACCGCCGTGAAGGAGTTCGGCGGCGTAGACGGCGTGGTCAACAGCGCGGTTCGCATGGCGCCCGGCCTGCTGAAGGATCTGTCGCTCGCGGACTGGAACGCGGCCGTGGCCGTGGGCCTTACCGGAACCTTTCTGATGTGCCAGGCCGCCGGTCGCTGGATGATCGACAACGATCGCCGCGGCGCGATGGTCAACCTCTCGTCGATCGGCGGCATCGCACCGTACGGCATGTCCGGTGCCTACAGCACGATCAAGGCGGGGGTGATCATGCTCACCAAGCATCTCGCGCTGGAGTGGGCGTCGAAGGGCGTGCGCGTCAACGTCGTGTGCCCCGGTCATACGGAGACCCCGCTCACGGCCTATCTCAAGGACCCCGAGATCAAGCGGGCGCGCAGCGAGGTCACGCCGCTCAAGCGGGTCGGACAGCCGCTGGACATCGCCAACGCGATCCTCTTTCTCCTGTCGGACGAGGCGGACTACATCACCGCCGCCTCGCTCGGCATCGACGGCGGGCTTTCCGCCAGCGTCATGAACCAGCTGCCGGGCCGGAAGTGGAGTTGAGCGTGAATTGACGTGAATCGTCCGGACGGGTGGGATATGCTTGGCCACGGCGCGGCGGCGCGGGTCCCGCGTCCCCAACGGGAGGAGAACCCCATGCGCAAGATCGGCTCGATCGGATTTCTGACCCTGGCAACGGCCGCCCTGCTCCTTTCGGGAGGGGCCCGGGCAGAAACCACACTCAACTATTCGCTGTGGATCCCCTGGACCCACCCCGTGGCGGTGCACGTCTACATCCCCTGGATCGAGGCGGTCGAGAAAGCGACCGCGGGCCGGGTCAAGATCAACCGCCTGCCGAAGGCGGTCGCCTCGCCGCCCGCGCACTTCGATGCGATCCGCAACGGCCAGGCCGACGTCGGGTTCAGCGTGTACGGCTATTCGCCGAAGCGCTTCGGCGCCTACCTCTTCGGCGAGCTGCCGCTCATCGGCGACCGCGCCGAGCCGGTGTCGGTCGCGGCGTGGCGCACCCACGAGCGCATCGCCAAGGTGAAGGACTTCCATGAGGGCGTCAAGCTGCTCGGCCTGAACAGCCACGGCCCCGGGGTCCTGCATCACCGCACCAAGAACATCGATTCGATCGACGACCTGAAGGGATCGAAGATCCGCGTCGGCGGCCCGATCCCGAAGGCGATCGTCGAGGCGTGGGGCGGCGTGGCGATCGCGCAGCCGGCACCCAAGTCCTACGAGCTGCTCTCCACCGGCGTGATCGACGGCATCACGTTCCCGTACGAATCGCTGCCGAGCTTCAACATCACGAAGCTCGTCACGCATTCGACCTACTTTCCGGGCGGCCTGTACACCTCGACCCACTACCTGATCATGAACCAGGCGAAGTGGGATGCGCTGCCGCAGCAAGATAAGGCGGCGATCGACCGCGTCTCCTACGAGACCTTCGCGCACCAGGCCGGCAAGGGCTGGGACACCATCAACGACATCGGCCTCGCCGCCGCCAAGGAGAACGGCAACAAGATCACGACGGCGCCACCGGCGATGGTCGAGGAGCTCAAGAAGCTGAACGTCAAGTTCGAGGCCGAGTTCGTCAAGGAGGCGAACGAGGCCGGCATCGACGGCGCGGCCACCCTGAAGTTCTTCCGCGAAGAGATCGCGCGCCAGGCCGGACAAGCGAAGTAGTCGGCATGGCGGAGGACCGCGGCCGGCAGGCTGCGGGCGCCGGCGCGCCCGCGCGTTGGGCGATGTTCCTGCTCGGCGCGTTCGCGTGCCTGGTGCTGTTCGCGATGATGGCGCTCACGTTCGCCGATGTCCTCGGCCGGTATCTCCTCAACCGGCCGCTGCCCGGCGCGTACGAGATGATCGCCTTCATGATGCCGCTGATGATCTTCGCCATCTTGCCGCGGGTCTGCTACCGCGAAGACCACGTCACGGTCGATCTCCTGGAAGGCTTCACGCCGTCTGCGTGGCGCCGCTGGCAGGGAGCGGCGGTGAACCTCCTCGGGGCGGCGGTGATCGGCGTGCTGGCATGGCGGCTCTTCGTCCAGGCGGTGGACAACGGGCGCAACGACGAAGTCAGCACCGAGCACCTGTGGCCGCTGTCGATCTTCGGCTACTTCATGGCGGCGATGAGCGTGCTCGCCTGCGTCAGCCTGCTCGTCGTGGCCGTCCAGCACTGGCGCGGGACGCGTCCCGCCGTTGACGGGCGGAGCGGGGAAACGGGTTCGTGACGGCGGGCCTCATCGGCCTGGCGGCGGTGCTGGCGCTCGCGTTCCTGCGCGTGCCGATCGCGTTCGCCATGGGAATCTCGGGCTTCTTCGGGTTGGTCGCGTTCATCGGCTGGCAGGGCGCGTTCGCCAGCATCGCGTCGACCGCGTTCGACGCCGCCGTGAACTACGAGCTCTCGGTCGTGCCGCTCTTCGTCCTGATGGGCAACCTCGTCACCCGCGCGCGCCTCTCCGAGGAGCTGTACGCAGCCTCGCACGCGTTCCTCGGTCACCGGCGCGGCGGTCTGGCGATGGCCACCATCGTCGCGTGCGGCGGATTCTCGGCGGTGTGCGGCTCGAGCCTCGCCACGGCGGCGACGATGTCCAAGGTGGCGATGCCCTCGATGCGCAAGTACGGCTACTCCGACGCGCTGGCCGCCGGATCGATCGCCGCCGGCGGCACGCTCGGCATTCTCATCCCGCCGAGCGTGCTGATGGTGATCTACGGCATCCTGACGCAGACCAACATCGGCAAGCTGTTCGCCGCCGGCGTCGCACCGGGCGTCCTCGGCATCGCGCTCTACATGACGGCGGTGCAGGCGGTCGTGATGCGCAGACCGCAGGACGGTCCACGCAGCGAGCGAATCCCGTGGGCGGCGCGCCTGCTGGCGCTCAAGGGCGTGTGGGGCGTGCTCGTGCTGTTCGCGGTGGTGATGGGCGGTATCTACGGCGGCGTCTTCTCGGCCACCGAAGCGGCGGGCATCGGGGCCGCTGGCGCCTTCCTCTTCGCGGTCATCAGGGGCGAGCTCACCTGGCGCAAGCTCTACGCGACCCTACTCGAGAGCGCCGGCACCACGGCAATGCTCTTCACCGTGCTGATCGGCGCGCTGATCTTCGCCAACTTCATCAACGTCACGCCCTTCCCGCGCGCGATGCTCGCGGCCGCCGGCGCGTTCGCGGACACCCCGTGGGTCGCGATCGCCGCGATCCTCGCGATCTACATCGTGCTCGGCTGCGTGCTGGAAAGCCTGTCGATGATCCTCCTCACCGTGCCGATCTTCTTCCCCGTGGTGAAGAGCCTCGGCTACGACCCGATCTGGTTCGGCATCCTGGTCGTGGTCATCACCGAGATCAGCCTCATCACGCCGCCGGTCGGCCTGAACGTGTTCGTCCTGCGCGGTGTGCTGCCCGACGTCAGCACCGGCACGATCTTCCGGGGCGTCGTGCCGTTCATCCTTGCGGACGTGGTGCGGCTCGCCATCGTCGCGGCAGTGCCGACGCTGTCGCTGTGGCTCCCGCAGTTCGTCAAGTAGCCCCGGAGAGGAGCCGCAGTGTCCGTGTTTCATGCAATGAGCCTGGTCATCGCGCTGGTGGCCCTGTTCGGCTACCTGAATCACCGGTTCATCGGGCTCCCGGACACGGTCGGCATCACGGCGATCGGGCTCGTCGCCGCGCTCGGCGTGACTACCTACGGAACGTATGACCCGGCAGTCGTCGAGTGGGCCGCGCGCACGATCGAGCACATCGACTTCGCCGAGGTGGTGTTCCATGGCCTGCTCGGCATGCTGCTCTTCGCCGGCAGTCTGCACATCAACCTCGGCGACATCGACCGGCAGAAATGGACGATCCTGCTGCTCGCCACGATCGGCGTGCTGCTCTCGACGTGCATCGTCGCCGCGGCATTTTATGGCGCCGCGCGTCTCCTCGGCTTCGAGCTGCCGTTCATCTACGCGCTGCTGTTCGGCGCACTGATCTCGCCCACCGACCCGATCGCGGTGCTCGGCATCCTGCGCAAGGTCGGCGTGCCGAAGAGCCTCGAGACCAAGATCGCCGGCGAGAGCCTGTTCAACGACGGCACCGGCGTCGTGCTGTTCCTCACCCTCTCCGGGATCGCTTTCGGCGGTCAAGAGGCATCGGTGCCGCAGGTGTTGCTGCTGCTCGGCACCGAGATCATCGGCGGCGTCCTCGTCGGCCTGGCGCTGGGGTTCGCCGGATTCTTCCTGCTGCGCGGCATCGACAGCTACGCCGTCGAGATCATGCTCACGCTCGCCATGGCGACCGCCGGATACAGCCTGGCGGAGCTGCTGCACACGTCGGCGCCGATCGCCGTCGTGGTCATGGGCCTGCTCATCGGCAACCACGGCAAGCGGCTCGCCATGTCCGAGCGCACGCGCGAGCACCTGTTCTCCTTCTGGGATCTTGCCGACGAGCTGCTCAACCTCCTCCTCTTCGGCCTGATCGGCATCGAGATCATCGCGCTCGCCGCGCCGTTCGCGAACCTCGCGCCGGCGCTCGCCGCGATCCCGATCGTGCTCGCCGCGCGCCTCGCGGCCGTCGGGGTGCCGGTTCTCGCGCTGCGGCAGTTCCGCGAGTTCACGCCCAACACCGTGAAGATCATGACCTGGGGCGGACTGCGCGGCGGCATCTCGCTCGCGCTCGCGCTTTCGCTGCCGCAGTTCGCGGGCCGCGAGGTGATCGTGTCCGCCACCTATGCGGTCGTGATCTTCAGCATCCTCGTGCAGTCGCTCACCATCGAGCCGCTGGTGCGGCGCTGGAGCGCAGGGGATGCCGAGGCGTCGACAATGTCGGGAAACGGCGACTAGGCCAACCGGATGAAGAGGGAATTTTGGTGCGTGGGTATGGTCGAAACGGCTGGCCGGGTGTTTGCCCAAACGCGTGGCCACCCTCCCACGCACGAATCGAGCGCGCATGCACGAGCTCCAGACGGACATCGAGATCACCGCCTCACCGGAAGAAGTCTGGGCCGTCCTCACGGACTTCGCGAACTATCCGCGGTGGAACCCGTTCATCCGCCATGTCGACGGCGCGGCGGAGGAAGGCCGATCGCTCGAAGTCTGCATCCATCCGCCCGGCGAACGGCGCGCGAGTTTTCGACCCAGGGTGCTGGTTGCCGACGCGCCGCGCGAGTTGCGCTGGCGCGCCCACCTGCTGCGCATGCCCGGCATGTTCGAGGGCGAACATCGATTCCTGCTCGAGCCCCTGCCCAACGGCAGGGTGCGTTTCGAGCAGAGCGAGCGGTTCAGCGGGCTGCTGACGCCGTTGCTGCACGACCGCATCGACCGCAGCATCTGTCGCGGGTTTCGCGAGATGAACTCGGCGCTGAAAGGACGCGTCGAGCGCGGCGGCGCATAACGTTGCGCACGCGCCGGTAACTGCCGGTGTGCGGTGCTACGCGACCTGCTTTGGAGCGGGCGGCGGATTTTCCAGGGAGTCCGCCTCGAGCGGCAGCTCCGGCGCGAGCGCCGATTCCGCGGCGGGCGGCGCGCCCATCATCTCGGCGACGTCCTCGATCGCGGCGACGATCGCGGTCTTGCGCGCATCGGCGAGCCTCGCGAAGCGCGACACGAAACGCTCGTGCAGAAAGGGCGGCGCCGCATCGAGCAGCTCGGCGCCGGCCGCGGTGAGGCGTGAGTGCACCACACGCCGATCCAGCGCATTGCGGTAGAGCTCGACGAGGCCGCGCGCTTCGAGCTTGTCGAGGATCGTCGTCACGGTCGCCTGGCTCAAGCTCGCCGCGTCGGAGATCCGGCCCGACGTGACTTCGCCCAGCCGGCGGATCGCGGTGAGCACGACGAGCTGCGGCAGGGTGACGCCGGACACGCGCTCGACCTGCTTCGAATGGCGCGCCACGCCCTGCACGATGCGACGAATCGCGGTGAGAACTCTGCGTTCCAGATCGTTCATGATTTTATTTTGACATCAAAAGATTAGTGCTGTAAACTTCTCTCTGCTTCAAATGATGTAAGGTCATGATTTATGTGTGGAATATGTGGTGAGGTGGCGTTCGACGCGTCTCCCGCGTCGGCTGCCTCGCTACAAGCGATGTCCGACGCACTTGCTCCCCGGGGCCCGGACGGCTCCGGAATCCTGGTACGCGGCCCGGTCGGGCTCGGCCATCGCCGGCTGAAAATCATCGATCTCTCCGAGCGCGCCGCGCAGCCGATGACCGACCCGGCGCTCGGCTTGTCGGTCGTGTTCAATGGGTGCATCTATAACTATCGCGCGCTGCGGGGGGAACTCGAGGGGCTCGGCTACCGGTTCTTCTCGGACGGCGACACCGAGGTGGTGCTCAAAGCGTGGCACGCCTGGGGCGAGCGCTGCCCGGAGCGCTACAACGGCAGGTTCGCTTTCGCCGTGCACGAGCGCGACAGCGGGCGGGTGATCCTGGTACGCGACCGGCTCGGCATCAAACCGCTGTACTACACCGAGTCGCGCGGTCGCCTGCGTTTCGCCTCGACGCTGCCGGCGCTGCTCGCCGCGGGCGGTGTCGACACCTCGATCGATCCGGTGGCGCTCAACCATTACCTGTCGTTCCACGCGGTCGTGCCGCCGCCGCGCACCATCCTGAAGGGCGTGCGCAAGCTGCCGCCCGCCACCGTGCGCAGCATCGAAGCCGACGGTCGCGTGCGCGACCGCACGTACTGGCGCCTGTCGTTCGACCCGACCGCCGACGACAAGCTCGCGAGCAACGAAGCCTGGCGCGAGCGGCTCGCTGCCGCACTGCGCCGCGCGGTCGAGCGGCGCATGGTGGCCGACGTGCCGGTCGGCGTGCTGCTTTCCGGCGGTGTCGACTCGAGCCTGATCGTGGGGCTGCTGACCGAGGCCGGCCAGACCGGTCTCAACACTTTTTCGATCGGCTTCGAGTCGGTGAACGGCGAGCAGGGAGACGAGTTCCATTACTCGGATGTGGTCGCGCAGCGCTTCGAGACCGAGCACCATCGCATCTTCGTCGAATCGGACCGGCTGATCGAGGCCCTGCCCGGGACCATCGCGGCGATGTCGGAGCCGATGGTGTCGTACGACAATGTCGGCTTCTACCTGCTGTCGCAGGAAGTGGCGCGCCACGTCAAGGTGGTGCAGAGCGGGCAAGGCGCCGACGAGGTCTTCGGCGGCTACGACTGGTACCCGAAGATGGTGGGGTCGGGCAACCCGGCCGCGGACTACGCGCGCGCCTTCATGGATCGCGACTACCAGCGCTACATGCAGCACGTGTCGGCCGAGTACGTCGGCAACGACCACGCGCGCCAGCTGGTCGAGGACGAGATGGAGCGCCCCGGCGCGACCGACCCGGTGGACCGGGCGCTGCGCCTGGACACCACCGTGATGCTGGTCGACGACCCGGTGAAGCGCGTCGACAACATGACCATGGCAGCCGGGCTCGAGGCACGCGTGCCGTTCCTCGACCACGAGCTCGTGGAGCTCGCGGCGCGCATCCCGCCGCACCAGAAATTGCGCGATGGCGGCAAGGGCGTCCTCAAGGACGTCGCGCGCCAGGTCGTGCCGAGAGAGGTGATCGACCGGCCGAAGGGGTACTTCCCGGTGCCGGCGTTGAAGTATCTCGAGGGACCATACCTCGAGATGGCGCGCGACGCGCTCGGATCAAGCGCGGCGCGCGAGCGCCGCATCTTCCGCAAGGACTACATCGACACGCTGTTCGATGATCCCAAAGGTCACATCACGCCGCTGCGCGGCTCGGAGTTGTGGCAGGCGGCGCTGCTCGAGATGTGGCTGCAATCTCATGGAGCCTGATGTCATGAGCGCGGACCCATCCCGCAATGTACGCAAGGCCCGCCCGAAGGGCGCTCATGTCCCTCGCAAGCCAAGGATGCGCGGACATGCGGAGACCCTCGCCACTCACGGGGCGCCGCACGACACCCTCGAGCTCTGGGACGACGCTACGCTTGACTGCGGCTGGGGCCGGTTGCTGTTCGGTCAGACCTTCGCCAACCCTGCGACCCTCGCCGGAGCGCTGCTCGAGGAGGGGCCCGCGCGGCGCGACATCGCCGCCTACGTGCGCGATCCTCATCTTGTGCTGGCGGCTGCGCCGCTGGACCTGTTCCTCGACCCGTCGCACACGTACCGGCTCGACCTCGCCACGTACCGCCCAGCGCGGCACAAGCCGCGCGGCTTCAAGATACGGCCGCTCGCGAGCACGATCGACGCCGATGCGGTCAACCGCATCTATCTCGCGCGCGCGATGGTGCCGGTGCAGCCGGAATTCCTGGTCGCGCAGCGCAATAGCCAAACCATCGTCCACCTGGTGGCGGAAGACGAGACCACCGGCGCGGTGATCGGCACGGTGACCGGCGTGGACCACCGCCGCGCCATGGGCGATCCGACCGGCGGCACCTCGCTCTGGTGCCTCGCGGTGGACCCGCAGGCGGTGCCTTTGCACATCGGGGAATCGCTAGTGCGACGCCTCGCGGAGGACTTCATCGCGCGCGGCGCGCAAAGCCTCGACCTCTCGGTGATGCACGACAACGCGCAGGCGATCGAGCTCTACGAGAAACTCGGCTTCGCGCGCATCCAGGCGTTCACCGTGAAGCGCAAGAATCCGATCAACGAGAAGCTGTTCGTCGGTCGGCCGCCCGAGGCGGAGCTCAATCCCTACGCGCGGATCATCGTCGACGAGGCGCGCCGGCGCGGCATCGGCGTCGAGGTGGTCGACGCGGAGGGCGGCCTGTTCCGGCTCACCTCGGGCGGGCGCTCGATCCTGTGCCGCGAGAGCCTCTCGGAGCTCACGACCAGCGTCGCGATGAGCGTGTGCGACGACAAGGCGGTGACGCGCCGCGCGGTGCAGCGTGCGGGCGTCGAGGTGCCCGAACAGATCGAGGCCACCTCGCGCGAGGATGTGGCGCGCTTCCTTGAGCGCCACGGCTCGGTGGTGGTCAAGCCGGCGCGCGGCGAGCAGGGTCGCGGCGTCGCGGTGGGTATCGAGGATATCGATCAGGCGATGGCGGCCGTCGAGCAAGCGCACGCGCATTGCGACCGGGTGCTGGTCGAGCGTTGCGCGCAGGGCGAGGATCTGCGCCTGGTCGTGATCGGCTACAAGCTCGTTGCCGCCGCCGTGCGCCGCCCGGCGCGCGTGGTCGGCGACGGCCGGACGCCGATCCGCGAGCTGATCGAGCGCCAAAGCCGGCGGCGCGCCGCCGCCACCGGCGGCGAATCAAGAATCCCGGTCGACGCCGAGACCGAGCGCTGCGTGCACCGCGCCGGCTACCGGTTGGACGATGTGCCGCCCGCGAGCACCGAGATCGCGGTGCGCAAGACCGCCAACCTGCACACCGGCGGCACGATCCACGATGTGACCGACGAGGTGCATCCGAAGCTGGTGGAGGCCGCGGTCAAGGCGGCACACGCGATCAACGTGCCGGTCACCGGCATCGACTTCATCGTCAAGTCGCCCACCGAGCCGGAGTACGTGTTCATCGAGGCGAACGAGCGCCCGGGCTTGGCGAACCACGAGCCGCAGCCGACGGCCGAGCGTTTCATCGACCTGCTGTTTCCGCAATCGCTGCCCACCGGGGTGCGGCACGCCGGGCTCTGAGGAGGCGCCATGTCCAGGCTGAAAATCGACGTCGACTACCTCGCCGAAGTGCTGCGGCGCCTGCTGGAGATTCCCAGCCCGGCGGGGTATACCGATACCATCGTGCGGTACGCGTGCGAGGAACTCGGGCGGCTCGGCGTGCAGTACGAGCTCACGCGGCGCGGTGCGATCCGCGCCCACCTCCCGGGGCACGAATCGCGTGGCCCGCGAGCGCTGTCCGCGCACCTCGACACGCTCGGCGCCCAGGTCAAGAGCCTGAAGCCGAACGGGCGTCTCGAGCTGGTGCCGATCGGCCACTGGTCGTCGCGCTTTGCCGAGGGTGGGCGCTGCACGCTGTTCACCGATCGCGGCTCCTACCGCGGCAGCATCCTGCCGCTCAAGGCCTCGGGCCATACGTACAACGAGCAGATCGACACGCAGCCGGTCGGCTGGGAGCACGTCGAGCTGCGCGTCGACGCGCTGACGCGCAACACACGCGACCTCGAGCGCCTGGGCATCGCCATCGGCGACACGATCGCAATCGACCCGCGCAGCGAGTTTCTGCCGAACGGGTTCATCGTCTCGCGTCACCTGGACGACAAGGCGGGCTGCGCGGCAATGCTCGCCGCGGTCAAAGCGCTGGTCGAGGACGGCGGCAAGCTGCCGGTCGACACGCTGTTCATGTTCTCGATCTCCGAAGAGGTGGGGGTGGGCGCCTCGTCGCTGCCGACCCAGGACATCGCCTCGCTGGTGGTGGTCGACAACGGCACCACGGCGCCGGGACAGGCGAGCGACGAGTTCGGCGTCACCATCTGCATGGGCGACCAGACCGGGCCCTTCGACTACCACCTGACGCGCAAGCTCATTCGCCTCTGCCGGGATAACGACATCGCGTTCCAACAAGACGTGTTCCGCTACTACCGGTCCGACAGCGCATCCGCCATCGAGGCGGGCCACGATGTGCGCACCGCGCTCATCACCTTCGGCATCGACGCCTCGCACGGCCACGAGCGCATCCACATGCACGCGCTGCGTTCGCTCGCCGAGCTGATCACCGCCTACGCACGCAGCTCGGTCGAGATTCCGCGCGACATGGAGGAGTGGGGCTCCCTGAAGGGCTTCACCAAGCAGCCGATGAAGGAGGCGGAGAGCACGCATCTCACCCCCGCCGGTCCGACCGACAAGTCCTGACGCGGCGCGGCAATGGCGCAACGCGAGCTGAGCGTCCGCGCGCTCGCCACCGGCGTCGCGCTCGGCGCGGCGCTCGCGCCGTGCAACATCTACTCGGGCCTCAAGATCGGCTGGTCGTTCAACATGTCGATCATCGCGCTGCTCGTGGGCGTCGCGCTGTGGCGCACGCTCGAACGCGCCTCGAGCGCGCCACACTGGACGCTCAAGGAAAGCAACATCTCGCAGACTGCCGCGTCTTCAGCGGCCTCGATCGTCTCGGGCGGGCTGGTGGCACCGATTCCGGCCTTTGCGCTCCTCTCCGGCGAAAACCTCGCGCCGCTGCCACTGATCGGGTGGGTGTTCGCAGTGAGCTTTCTCGGCATCTGGGTCGCGTGGTTCCTGCGGCCCGCGATGATCGTCCGCGCACCGCTTCCCTTTCCGGCCGGCGTCGCGACGCTCGAGACGCTACGCGACGTGTTCGCGCACGGACGCGAGGCCGCGCTGCGCATCGCGGTGCTCGGCGGCGCCGGCCTCGCCTCCGGCGCGGTGCAGGCGGTGCAGGCCTTCGCGTGGCAGATCCCGCGCTGGGCGCCGACACCTATGCTCGGCAAGCTCACGTTCTCCTTCGAGCCGTCGCTGCTGCTAGTGGGCTTCGGCGCGATCATCGGCATCCGCGTCGGACTGTCGCTCCTCGCCGGCGCACTCGTCGCATGGGGCGGCATCGCGCCGGTCCTCCTCGAGCAAGGACTCGTTGCGTCGGGCGCGGCAAACAGCGGTTCGCTCTTCGGACCCCTCGTGGAATGGCTGTTGTGGCCGGGCGTCAGCCTGATGGTCACGGCAACGCTTGCGAGCCTCGCCGTGCAGCTGGTCCTCGGCGGGCGCCGGCGCTACGCGAGCCCCGGACCGCGCCCGCCGAGCCCGGTCAAGCTCCCCGCGCTCGCCGGGCTCGCGATCGCAACCGCGCTGGCGGTGGCGCTGCAAGTCGCGCTGTTCGACATCTCTCTCTGGATGGCGCTGCTCGCGGTGCCGCTCGCGCTGGTGCTCGCCTCCGTGGCGGCACGCGTGGTCGGCGAGACCGGCATTCCGCCGATCGGCGCGATCGGCAAGGTGTCGCAGTTGAGCTTTGGCGTGCTCGCCCCGGGCCAGGCGATCACCAACCTCATGACGGCGAACGTCGCGGGTGGCGCCGCCGGTCAGTGTGCCGACCTGATGAACGACTTCAAGGTCGGCCACGCGATCGACGCCTCGCCGTCGCGGCAGTCGATCGCGCAGTGCTTCGGCATCCTCGCCGGGAGCATCGTCGGCGCGCTGGTCTATCTCGCGCTGATCCCGGATCCGCAGACGATGCTGCTCACCGAGGACTGGCCGGCACCCGCGGTTGCAACGTGGAAAGCGGTGGCCGAGGCGCTGGCGCACGGCCTCGACTCGGTTCCGCCGAGCGCGCGCGCGGCGATGCTTGCGGGCGGCGTCGCCGGACTCGTGCTCGGCGTGCTCGAGGCGCTGTTGCCGGCGCGGCGCGCAGTCTATCTCCCGAGCGCGGTCGCCTTGGGGCTCGCGTTTGTAATCCCGGCGTCGATCTCCTTGATGATGTTCTGCGGCGCGCTGATCGCTTGGCTGTTTGCGGTGTGGCGCGAGAATCTCGCCGCGCGCTTCAGCATCGCCGCGGCGGCCGGGTTGATCGCGGGCGAAAGCATCGTCGGGGTCGCCGCGGCGCTTTGGTCGATGACGGGCGGATAGCGCCCCCTGGGCTCGGCCAAACGCGAAAACTCGTACGCGCCTGAGTTCGGAGGTAATATCGCGCTGGCCTCGTGCGCGCCCTGATTCGGGCGCTCCCGGATATTATCCCGTTGATTTTGCTTGCTGCTTCGGTGGGCGCCCGCGCGGAAACAATTGAAACAAAGTACCGTCGCGGCGGACATTCCCGGGAAACACGCGGCACTTAGTCTCTGCACCGCTGCACAACTTCGGCAACCCTGACCAGGAGGCGATGGCCATGACTGCGAAACAGACTGCGAAGGAAGTCAAGAACGGCGTAAACGTCGACGCGTTGCTCGGCGCCCGCGAGGCGCTTACTGCCGCCCCGGAGGCCGCCAAGTTCGCCTGGCGCGCGACCAACAAGTGGGTCAACGGCACTCACAGCCAGACCAACATCAAGGGATTCTTCGGGCTCGGCCAGGAGCAAAGCCACAAGACGGAGTTCACCTTCGAGGCCGATCACCCCGAGATCTTCGCATCCGAGGACCACGGTGCGACACCGGTCGAGCTGGTGCTTGCGGGGCTTGCGAGTTGCCTCACGGCGGGCGTGGCAGCGGTCGCGCAGTTTCGCAAGATCCAGCTGCGCTCCGTGACGGCGACGCTCGAAGGCGGTATGGACATCCAGGGCATCCTCGGCATCGACGAGGACGTGCGAAACGGCTTCGACGGCATCAAGGTGACGTACAAGATCGACGCCGACGCGACCAAGGAAGAGATCGAGGCACTCGTCGCCCAGTCTCAGAAGCGCTCCGCGGTCTTCGACATCGTCACGAATCCGACCAACGTCACCGTCGAGGTCAAGAAAGCTTGATGCGCACGACCGCCGTCATCATCGGCGCGGGCCATGCCGGGCTCGCCATGAGTCGCTGCCTCACCGAGCGCTCGATCGATCACGTGATCCTCGAGCGCGGCGAGGTGGCGAACTCGTGGAAGACCGAGCGCTGGGATTCGCTGCGGCTGCTCACGCCGAATTGGCAGAGCCGCCTGCCCGGCTACGGGTACGCCGGTGACGATCCCGACGGGTACCGCACGATGCCCGAGACCATCGCGTTCATCGAGCGGTACGCGGAGGTGATCGCGGCCCCCGTCCGCACCGGCACCAAGGTGACCGCGGTGCGCCGCGACGACGACGGGTACACGGTCCACACCGACCTTGGCGACTGGCGCTGCCGGATCGTGGTGATCGCGACCGGTGCGTGCAACGTTCCGCAAGTTCCGGCGTTCGCCGCGGCGGTGCCGTCGACGATCGCAACGCTCACGCCGATGCAATACCGGAACGCGGCGCAACTCGCGGACGGCGGCGTGCTCGTCGTGGGCGCGTCGGCCACCGGCGTGCAGATCGCCGACGAAATCCACCGCTCTGGCCGTCCCGTGACGCTCGCGGTGGGCGCGCACATCCGTGCGCCTCGGGTCTACCGGGGCCGGGACATCGAATGGTGGATGGACGCCGCAGGCGTGCTCAACGAGCGCTATGACGAGATCGAAGACATTGCGCGGGCGCGCAACGTGCCGTCCTTGCAGCTTGCTGGCTATCCGGACCGCCGCTCGCTCGATCTCAACGCGCTGACCGCCATCGGCGTGAAGCTCATCGGTCGTCTCGCGGGGATCCGGGACGGCAAGGCCCTGTTCTCGGGATCGCTGAAGAACCAGGTCGCGCTGTCCGACCTCAAGATGAACCGCCTGCTTGACACCATCGATGAGCGGGCGACTCTCGCTGGGCTCGACGACGGAGCCGAGCCGCCGCACCGCTTCGAGCCCACCCGCGTCGAAGCCTCGCCGCCGCTCTCCATGAATCTCGCGAGCGGCGAGATCCGGACCATTCTCTGGGCGACCGGATTCTCTCCCGACTACTCCTGGCTCGACGTGCCCGTCCTCGATCGCAAGGGCCGCATCCGCCACGACGGCGGGGTCGTCGAATCACCCGGGATGTACCTGATGGGCGTGCAGTTCATGCGGCGCCGCAAGTCGGCGCTGATCGACGGCGCCGGCGACGATGCCCGCGACTTGAGCGCGCATCTCGCTTCCTATCTCGACGGTCAAGAGACCGGACCACAACGCTCGCGACGCGCGGCTAGCCACCAAGACCTTTTGTCGGATATTGCATTACGGTGATCCGGTCACGGCACTAGCATCGTCGGCGCCCGCCGACAGCAAGGTCACGATCAAATCAGGCGCTTAGGCGCCGGCGCGGCGAATGCGTCGCCCGCTGGCGACACGCGCTCATTCACGCGCGTTCGTGTCACGCACGCAACCCCATGAAAACTCACGCCTCCGTCGATGCGGCGGCCCTGGTACGGTCTTTGCGACCAGCATCGTTGCGCATCTCTGGCGCAAGGGAGTTCAACAACTACAACGCAATATCCCGAAGGAGATGGAATTGAGGAATCGCATGGCTTTGTTGTACAAAACACCGCTCGTGGCCGCGGCGGGACTCGCGCTCGTTGCCGCGCTGGCGGCGCCTGCTCATTCAGCGCAGGAGCAAATCGCTATTCGCTCCGGTGGAATCGGGCTCGAAGAGCGCGCGGCGCTCGAAGCCCAGCGCGATCGATACAACCTGCGCATCGCGTTCGCGGAGGCGAACGGCGATTACATCTCCGACGTGGAGGTCAGGCTCAGCGCCGAGGCTCGCGGCACGGTCCACTACGCGGGCGAGACGCGGGGCCCGTTCCTCTTCGCGCGGCTCGAACCCGGGCGCTATCGGCTCGAGGCGACCTACGCCGGCCAGACGCAAGTGCGCTCGCTCACCGTGGGGCCCGAGCAGCCGCAGCCCTACATCTATGTGCGCTGGCCCGACGCCGCGGCGGGCTCCGGAGGCCGCGGATGAGAATCCTGCTGCCAATCGACGGCTCGGCGGGGGCACATCGCGCCGTGCGACATGTGGTGAACCGCGCCAAGCGCGATGCGGCGCTCGAGGTGGAGCTCGTGGAGCTCGACTGGCCGAGCTTGCCGGGCGGACTCGGTGCGCTGTTGCCGGCCGCCCTGCCGCGCGATTCGGTTGCGGCATCGCGCGAGCGGGATGCGCGCGCCATGCTCGCCATGCATCGCATCCCATTTCGCATGCATCGTGTGGTGGGCGATCCCGCGCGCACGATCGCCGTGGTCGCGCTCCGACAAGGATGCAGCGAGATCGTGATGGGGCGGCTCGGCGCGAACAATTTCATGCGCCGCGTCCTGCGCGCACTCCCCGATCGCATCGCCGGCTTTGCCCGACGCCGCGTGACCGTCGTCGACTGACGCCGCGCGGCGCGGCGCCGCTGGGGCTCCTCGCCCCTCCCGCACTCCTCGTCGCCCACACCTGGACCCTCCTCGCCGCGGCCGACCGAAACGCCGATCTGTTCTAGAATCGGGACTTGTTCGGTGCCGGGCGAGGTTATTTCCGTTCGCCGGCGGCCCTTGCGTGTATCCGCTTTCCACCCGACTGCACCGTTTTCGTCCCGCAGCGGGCGCAACCCCGAGGAGATCGAGCCATGAAGAAACCATTCGGCGCCGCAATCGCGGCAATTGCGATGACCGCCGGTCTGTCGCTCACCACCGTAGCCGTTGCGCAGGACGTCATCCGCATCGGCGCCCCGCTGCCGATCACCGGACCGCTGGCACCCGAAGCGGCCAAGCAGCAGCGCGGCTACGACCTCTGGGCGGAGCTCGTCAACAAGGCCGGCGGCATCAAGGTCGGCGACAAGCGCCACAAGGTGGAGATCGTGTACCTCGACTACCAGTCCAACACGCCGCGTGCGGTCCAGGGCGCCGAGAAGCTGATCACGCAGGACAAGGTGCAGTTCCTGTTCGCGCCGTTCGGCTCCGGCGCGACGAAAGCGGCCTCCGGAGTCGCCGAGCGCTACAAGGTCCCGATGATCGCGGCGACCGCCTCCTCCGAGCAGGTTTACGACCAGGGCTACAAGTATCTCTTCGGCACGTTCACGCCGAATCAGACGCTCACCGAGCCGATCTCCGACATCGTCAAGAAGAAGCTCCCGAGCGCCAAGCGCGTCGCGATCCTGGCGCGCAACGATCTTTTCCCGCTCGCAATCGCGCAGGAGCTGGAGAAGTCGGCGAAAAAGCGTGGCCTGGACGTGGTGTTTTTCGAGAAGTACGCGATCGGCACGCTCGACCATGCCTCGGCACTCAGCCAGATCAAGGCGCAGTCGCCCGACTGGATCTTCGCCACCGGCTACACGAATGACCTCGTACTGATGCGCAAGCAGATGGGCGACCTCAAGGTCGAGGCGCCGGCGATCACGATGATCGCCGCGCCGGCCTACCAGGAGTTCATCGACGCCACCGGCAATCTCTCGGAGAACATCTCCAGCGCGTCGTGGTGGCATCCCGCCGTACGCTACAAGGGGAAAGACATCTTCGGCACGACCGAGAACTTCGTGAAGCTCTACGAGGCGAAGTACAAGTCCACCCCGGACTACGCCGAGGCTTCCGCTGCGGCAGCCGGCGCGCTGTACCAGATGGCGATCGAGCGCGCGGGCACGCTGGATCCGACGAAAGTGCGCGACACGCTTGCGAGCTTCAATGACGTGATGTTCTGGGGACCGGTCAAATTCGGGCCGAACGGGCAGATCTCCTCGCTCGAGCCGCCGGTGTTCCAGATCCAGGGCGGCAAGCCGACGGTGGTGCACCCGGCCGAGATCGCGCAGGGCGAGCTCAAGCTCGGCGTGAAGTAGCCCGTCCGTTCGGTTAGCGCCCTCCAGACCGCTGGCAGGGGTCGGTGCTCGCGTTCCAGATCCTGGCGAACGGGCTGATGCTCGGCGGCCTGTACGCCTGCATCGCCGCCGGCTTCTCGCTCGTGTGGGGGGTGCTGAACGTCATCAACATCCTGCACGGGTCGCTGATCGTCCTCGGCGCCTACCTCGCGTTCTTCGCCTACACGGTCCTTGGCGTTCACCCGTTCGTGTCGATCGTCCCCGTGGCGGCGATACTCTTCGCGCTGGGGTTCGCCCTCCAGGCGACGATGATCAACCGCGTCATCGCCGCGCCGGTGCTGATCACGCTGACGCTCACCTTCGGCCTCGACCTGATGCTCTCGAACGCGATGATCGTCGCGTTCAAGGCCGACTTTCGCAAGCTGACGCTCGATCCGCCGCTTGGCTCCATGACGCTCGGCTCGGTCGTCATGCCGGTGGATCGACTCCTGGCGATGGTGCTCGCGCTGGTGCTCACCGGCTTGCTCTACTTGCTGCTCGCGCGCTCGCGGATCGGTCGGGCGATCGTCGCGGTGCGCATGGATCGCGAGGCGGCTGCCTTGATGGGCGTGGACGTCAAGCGCATCTATGCGATCACCTTCGGACTCGGCGCCCTGATGGCGGGCGCCGCCGGCGCGCTGCTCGCGATGATCTTTCCGATCTCGCCGATCGTCGGACCGGTGTATCTCGGGAAGGCGTTCGTGGTGTGCGTGCTCGGCGGTCTGGGCAGCGTTCCCGCGATCATCGTCGGCGGGATCGTGCTCGGCGTCGTCGAGAGCTTCGCGGCACTGTGGTTCGGCCCCGAGCACGCGGTGACGGTCTCGTTCGCGCTGCTTATCGCGTTCCTGCTATTCCGTCCCACCGGGCTGCTCGGCAAGAAGGGCTACGAGTGACATGGGCCCAGGCCGGGTGAAGCGGGAGATCGTGATCGCCGTGTGCGCGCTCGCGCTCGCCGCGGCGCTGCCGCTCTCGGGCGAAGCGTACGCGCTGCGCATCGGCACGACCGTGCTCCTTTACGCGGTGCTCGCGATGTCCTGGAACTTCATCGGCGGGATGACCGGCTATCCGTCGTTCGCGAGCGCCGCGTTCTTCGGGCTCGGCGCCTATGCCGGCGCAGTCTCCCAGACCAACGGCCTGCCGATGGGCCTCGCGTGGGCGTTCGCGGGTCTCGTGGCGTTCGTGTTCGCGGGTCTGCTGGGCCTCGCGCTCCTGCGCCTGCGCGGACACTACTTCGCGATCGCGAGTCTGGTGGTCGCCGAGGTGCTGCGCGAGATAGCGAACTCCGCCACCGACCTCACCGGCGGAGGGATGGGGCTCAACCTGCCGGTGGCGCGCGATATGTCGATCCAGGCGCAGGCCGTGTTCTTCTTCTATGCGATGCTCGCGCTCGCTACCCTGAATTTCGCGGCGATGCTGGCGACGGCGCACTCCCGCCTCGGCTTCGGCCTGCGCTGCATCCAGCAGAACGAGTCGGCCGCCGACATGATCGGGGTGAACACCACGCTCTACAAGACTGCGGCCTTCATGCTCTCGGCGGTGTTCGTCGGGGCATCCGGCGCGATCTACGCGTCGTGGGTCAACTACATCGAGCCGACGGACGTGTTCGACGTGCTCTTCTCGGTGAAGGCGATCGTGATGGTGCTGCTGGGCGGCGCGGGATCGCTGTTCGGCCCGCTCATCGGCGCCGCGGTGTTCCTCGGGCTCGAGGAGCTCCTGTGGCGCAATCTCCTGCAGATTCACACCGGCATCCTCGGCCTGCTCATCGTGCTGCTCGTGCTCTTCCTGCCGCGCGGCCTGCTGTCCCTCTCGCGCCGTCGCTGGAGGATCGCGACGTGAGCGGCGCGTTGCTCGAGTTGCAAGGTGTCACGCGCGCGTTCGGCGGGCTGAAGGCGGTGTCGGACGTCTCGCTTTCGATCGCGCGCGGCGAGATCCTCGGCCTGATCGGCCCGAACGGCGCCGGAAAGACGACGCTGGTGAACGTGATCACCGGCGTGCATCCCGCGACGACCGGGCGCGTGGTCTTCGAGGGGCGCGACATCACCCGCTTCAAGCCCTTCCAGGCGGCGCGCGCCGGCATCGGCCGCACGTTCCAGATCGTCCAGCCGTTCCCGGAGCTCACCGTGATCGAGAACGTAGCCGCTTCCGCCCTGTTCGCCGGCGCGGCGCCGGGCATCCGCGCCGCACGCGCGCAGGCGATGGAGCAACTCGCTTTCGTCGGTCTGGCGGAGTCCGCCGAGCGCAACGCCGCGGCGCTCACCCTGGCGATGCGCAAGCGCCTCGAGGTGGCGAAAGGACTTGCGATGCGGCCGAAGCTGCTGCTCTTCGACGAAGTCAACGCCGGGCTGAACGCCACCGAGATCGACCAGGCGCTCGGGCTGATCCGCGCCATTGCTGCGACCGGGATCACGATCCTGATCATCGAGCACCTGATGAAGGTCGTGCTGTCGGTGTGCACGCGCATCGCGGTGCTCCATCACGGCGAGCTGATCGCCGCGGGCACGCCGCAGGAGGTGGTTGCGGACTCGCGCGTCATCCAGGCGTATCTCGGCAAGCGCTACGCCGCGCAAGGAACGGCACATGCCTGAGCCGCTCCTCGAGGTGCGCGGCCTTGAGGTCGCCTATGGCGAGATCCAGGTCCTTTGGGGCGTCGACGTCGCGGTGGCGCGCGGCGAGATCGCGTGTCTGGTCGGCTCCAACGGCGCCGGCAAGACGACGTTCATGCGCGCGGTGTCCGGGCTCGTCGCCGCGCGCGCGGGGACCATCCGCTTTTCCGGCCGCGAGATCACGAACGCCGGCCCGCAGGCAGTCCTCGCCACGGGAATCGCGCAAGTGCCCGAGGGGCGCCGGCTCTTCGCCGCCATGAGCGTGCGCGACAACCTGCTGATGGGCGCGTACCTGCGCATGGACGGTCCGGCGGCGATCCGCCGCGATCTCGAGCGGATCTATGCGCTCTTCCCCATCCTGTCGGAGCGGCAAAACCAGCCGGCCGGCACGCTCTCGGGCGGCGAGCAGCAGATGTGCGCGGTGGGGCGCGGGCTGATGAGCGCGCCGCAGCTGTTGCTCGTCGACGAGCTCTCGCTCGGTCTCGCGCCCGCCGCGGTCGACACGCTGTGCGACGCATTGCAGGCGCTGAACCGGGACGGCCTCACTATCCTGGTGGTGGAGCAGGACGTCGCGACCGCGTTCGATCTGGCGAACAACGCATTCGTGATGGATTCGGGCCGGGTCACGCGCGCCGGACCGAGCGCCGCGCTGCGCGACGATCCCGCGATCCGCGAGGCGTATCTTGGCGTGATTTGAAAAAGGAGCAAGGACCATGGCCGAAGTAATCACGTTCGCACCTGGTGGATACCGTTACATCAAGGGCCCCTTCCAGTACTCGGCCGGC
>JBFJOO010000011.1:0-68409 GCA_041617635.1 Burkholderiales bacterium
CCATGCGCTCACCGCGAAGGCGTTCGACGACCAGCTTGCCAGCACCGTGTCGGCGGTGGTGAACATCGTGGTCAGCGAGCCGGCGGGAACGCGCCTCAACGTGGCGGCGCAATCCAATGGCGGCGTGGCGAGCGCATCGTCGACCTACAGCGGGGGCTTCCCGGCTGCGGCGGTGAACAACGGCGACCGCAAGGGCCTGAACTGGGGCAGCGGCGGGGGCTGGCACGATGCGACGGGAGGCACTTATCCCGACTGGGTGGAGGTCACGTTCAATGGGTTGAAGACGATCGACGAGATCGACGTGTTCACGATCCAGGACAACTACTCGGCGCCGGCGGAGCCGACCGAGGCGATGACCTTCACGGCCTACGGCATCACCGCGTTCGACGTGCAGTACTGGAATAGCTCGGCCTGGGTGACGGTGCCGGGCGGTTCGGTGAGCGGCAACAACCGGGTGTGGCGGAAGTTCAGCTTCGCCGCGGTGAGCACCGATCGCATCCGGGTGCTGGTCCATGGCGCGCTCTCGGGTTACAGTCGCGTCGCAGAAGTGGAGGCGTGGGGATATTGACCGGCGATCTCTAACCACCCAGGAACAGGGAGAAACGTCATGCGATATCGAATCTTGCTGGGTTCTCTATTGGGATTCTTGCCGCTCACGCTGGTTATGGCGGAGGATCCGCTGCCCACGAGCATGAATGGACGTTGGGTCGGCACCAGCTCAAAGAGCGTAGGCAAAGCGCCAATCGACATCGCATGGTCGGTGATGGTTGCGAAGCAGAACCCGGACGGATCCTTCGAGGGGACCGTCACTTATCAGGGAACCCGATGCAGCGCGAAGGATGCCCCAATGAAGGGAACCTTCAACGGCGAGGAGCTGGTCATCAAGACCGAGCTCGAACCCAAGGCGCAGTGTGGTTCCGTGACGTATAGGATGAAGAAGGCTGGCGGAAAGCACCTCTTCGAAGGAACGAATCGCTCGGGGATCTCCGGGTACCTCGATCCTTCGTGATTCGAAATTCAGGCGATCTCGCTGCGATGTAGCAGAAAGACCTGCTCGTCGCCGGCGCGCACGTGGAGCCAGGTGAACGGCAACCGTGGATAGGCTGCCTCGAGCGCCGCCCGGTTGGCGCCGATTTCCATGACCAGGATCCCGCGTTCGTTCAGGTAGCCGGGTGCCGCCTCGAGGATGCGGCGAGCGATGCTCAGCCCGTCTGCGCCGCCCGCTAGCGCCAGCCCCGGCTCATGGCGGTACTCGTCCGGAAGCGTGCGCATGGCATGCGCATTGACATACGGGGGATTCGCGAGGATCACGTCGTAGCGCTCGCCGGCCAGCGCTGCGAAAACATCCGATCGAACGGGACGCAGCCGCCCCTGCAGCCCATAGGCGGCCACATTGACTCGCGTCACGGCGAGCGCCTCCTCGGAAACATCGGCGGCGTCGACCTGCGCTGCAGGAAAGGCGAGCGCTGCGAGAATCGCCAAGCATCCCGAGCCCGTGCACATGTCCAGGATGCGGCCGATCGATGCCGGGGAGCGGACCCAAGGGGAGAGTCGGTCATCGAGAAGCTCCGCGATGTGCGATCGCGGCACGATGACCCGCTCGTCCACGAAGAAACGGTGACCGCCCAGCCAGGCTTCGTTCAGGAGGTAGGCGAGCGGGGCGCGCGATTCGATTCTACGGTCGGCAAGCGCCTCGAGCCGGTGCGCGAGCACCGCCTTCACCCGCCGATCGAGCGCGCCGACCAGGTCGTCGAACGCGATGCCGAGCACGTTGCATACGAGCCATGCCGCCTCGTCGCGGGCGGATTCGGTACCATGGCCGAAGGCGAGCCGGGCGGCGGCGAAGCGCCGCGTGATCCTGCGCCAGTGGTGACGGACGGTGGACGGCGCCGCGGGCGCCCGGCGCTTGCCGCGGGTCAAGCGAGCAGTTTGTCGAGCACGCCGCGGTAGATGGCGCTGAGCGGCTCGATGTCCGCGAGCGCGACGTGCTCGTCGATCTTGTGGATGGATGCGTTCAGGACGCCGAACTCCACCACCTGTGAACAGATTCGCGCGATGAAGCGGCCGTCGGAAGTTCCGCCGGTCGTCGAGACCTCCGTGTCGACGCCGGTCACGTTCCGAATCGATTCACGCATGGCGTCGACGAGTGCGCCACGCTCGGTGAGAAACGGTTCGGCGGATAGCGACCATTCGAGCGTGTACTCGAGCCCGTGCCGATCCAGGATCGCATGCACGCCCTGTTGCAGGCCTTCCGGCGTGCTGGAGCTCGCATAGCGAAAATTGAAAAGTATCTCCACTTCGCCGGGGATCACGTTCGTGGCCCCCGCCCCGCCGTGGATATTGGATACCTGCCAGGTCGTGGGCGGGAAATGCGCGTTACCCTGATCCCATTCGGCGGCCGCTAGTTCCGCGAGGGCCGGCGCGAGGGCGTGGACCGGATTGCGGGCGAGGTGCGGATAGGCCACGTGACCCTGAACGCCCCTGACCAGCAGGCGTCCGGAAAGGGACCCACGGCGGCCATTCTTGATCATGTCACCCAGGCGGTCGACGGAAGTAGGTTCTCCGACGATGCAGTAGTCGATCCGCTCCCCGCGCCGCGCGAGCTGTTCGACGACCTTGACTGTCCCGTCCGTCGCCACGCCTTCCTCATCGGAGGTGATGAGCAGCGCGATGGAGCCGCGATGCGCCGGATGTGCGCGGACAAACCCCTCGCACGCCGTGACGAACGCCGCTATCGCGCTCTTCATGTCGGAAGCGCCCCGCCCGTACAACCGGCCCGCGCGCTCCACGGGCTCGAACGGGGGGGAATGCCATGCTTCGAGCGGACCGGTCGGAACGACGTCCGTGTGTCCTGCGAAGCAGATCAGCGGCGCGTCGGTACCATGCCGTGCCCAAAGGTTGGCAACGGGTCCGCTCGGCATGCGCTCGATCGAGAAACCGATCGCGCGCAAGCGCTCCGCGATGATCTGCTGGCAGCCGGCGTCGTCGGGCGTTACCGAGGGGCGCGCGATCAGCGCGCGGGTCAGGGCAATCGTGTCACTCATCGGAACGGATCAGGCGTCGGGTTCGCCTCCGCGCGTCGCTGACCGCATACCGTCAACCGGTACGGCCGCTCTCCGGCGCAGACGCGAGGAGATGGCGAAGTTTACCAGCGGCGATGGGCGCCGCGGGTCCGCTCAGGCGGCGCGCTCGGCGTCGTCGAGGCTGAGCTTGAACTCCGCGAAGGACGCGCTCGGCGCCTCCTTGGGCTTTTCTTCCTCTCTGGGCTTCGCGGCACCGCTGTCGAGCTTGGCATTGTTGATTTGCCAGAGCAGGTTGTTGGCCGAATCGGCGTTCGCGAGCGCCTCATCCTGCGAGATCACGCCGTCCTTGATCATCTTGAACAGGGACTGCTCGAACGTCTGAGAGCCGGGCGACATGCTCTTCTCCATGGCCTCCTTGATCTCGTTCACTTCACCTTTCTCGACGAGATCGGCGATGTGGCGCGAGTTGAGCATGACCTCGACGCCGGGCGATCGACCGCCCTTCAGATTGCGGATCAGACGCTGCGCGACGATGCATTTCAGCGAGGCGGAAAGGTCCTGCAGCAGCGCGGGCCGGTTCTCCAGGGGATAGAAGCTGATGATCCGGTTGAGGGCGTGATAGCTGTTGTTGGCGTGCAGCGTGGCGAGGCACAGGTGGCCGGACTGCGCGTAGGCGATCGCGGCGGTCATGGTCTCGCGATCGCGGATCTCGCCGATCAGGATCACGTCCGGCGCCTGCCGCATCGCGTTCTTGAGAGCGATGTAGTACGACTTCGCATCGGTGCCGAGCTCGCGCTGATTCACGATCGACTTCCGGTGCTTGAACAGAAACTCGATCGGATCCTCGATCGTGATGATGTGACCCGACATCAGCGCATTGCGATGGTCGATCATCGCCGCAAGAGAGGTCGACTTTCCTGACCCGGTGGCGCCGACCATGAGAACCAGTCCGCGCTTCTCGAGCGCGACTTCCTTCAGGACCTGCGGCAGGCCGAGCGTGTCGAATTGCGGGACGTCGCCGGGGATGTAGCGCACGACCACGCCAGGCGTGGTGCGCTGCATAAAGCAACTGATGCGGAAGCTCCCCAGTCCCCGGATCGGGTAGGACGTGTTGAGCTCGAACTCGTCCTCGAACTCCTTCAGCTGGCGCTCGTTCAGGATCTCCTTCATGAGCGTGCGCACTGCATCCGGTGTCACGATCTGCTGGTTGATGGGCATCGTGACGCCATTGATCTTGATATTGATCGGGGCGCCGCACGACAGGAATATGTCGGAGGCCTTCTTCTCGGCCATCAGCTCCAGCAGCCGTCGCATTGCAGACATGGCATTCCTCCAGGCGGGGAGCGGGGTCAGCGAACGCCGCAAAGGGGCGATGCCCCCTGCGAAACCCCTATCCTAGTGCAAAGCCCGAAAGGCCGGACTCTGCAGTGCATCGTTAGTCTCCGCGCAGCAACTCGTTGATGCCGGTCTTCGCGCGGGTCTTGGCGTCGACCCGTTTCACGATGACGGCGCAATAAAGGCCGTATTTTCCGTCGGGCGAGGGCAGTGTTCCAGGAACTACTACCGATCCGGTCGGGACCCGGCCATAGGAGATCTCCCCCGAGGCCCGATCGTAGATCCGCGTGCTGATTCCAATGAATACGCCCATCGAGATCACCGAATTCTCCTCCACAACGACGCCTTCGACGATCTCCGATCGGGCGCCGATGAAGCAGTTGTCCTCGATGATGGTCGGATTGGCCTGGATCGGCTCGAGCACCCCGCCGATGCCCACGCCTCCCGAGAGGTGAACGTTGCGGCCGATCTGCGCGCAGGAGCCGACCGTCGCCCAGGTGTCGACCATCGTGCCCTCGTCGACGTACGCGCCGATGTTGACGTAGGAAGGCATCAGGACCACGTTCTTAGCGATATATGCACCGCGCCGGGCCATCGCCGGCGGGACGACGCGGAATCCGCCGGAGGTGAAGTCTGCGCCCGAATAGCCGGCGAACTTGGCCGGCACCTTATCGAAGTAACGCGTCGCGCCGCCTTCCACCACCGCATTGTCTTCGAGTCGGAACGAGAGCAGAACGGCTTTCTTGAGCCACTGATGGGTGTGCCATCGACCGTCGATCTTCTCCGCGACGCGCAGCTTGCCCTGGTCCAGCAGCCCCAGCGCCTCGGACACCGCGGTCCGCAGCTTCGGGTCGGCGCTGGACGGAGAGACCTGCGTACGGTTCTCCCATGCCTGGTCGATGAGGCTCTCGATTTCCTGCATGATGTCTGTACGAGCCATTTGGATATCAGTCGCGGTGCCGTCGCAATCCAAAAGCGATTTAACGAACAAGGGGCAAGCCCCTTGTATATCCCCAACCTCGAGGCGATCCGCTTCAGAGTTTCTCTGAAAAGCGACGGATGCGATCCACGCCCTCGATGCACTCCTCGTAGCGGGCGACGAGGGCCACGCGCACGTGGTTCCTGCCCGGGTTGGTACCGTGTGCCTCGCGCGCGAGGAAGCTTCCCGGCAGGACCGTCACATTATAGTCACGGTGGAGCATCCGGGCGAACTCGGTGTCGGAGATCGGCGTGCGGATCCAGAAGTAGAAACCGCCATCGGGCAGCGACGTCTCGAGCGGTGCCGCGAGCATCGGCAATGCGGCTTCGAACTTGGCTCGATAGAGCGCCCGGTTCTCGATCACGTGCGCCTCGTCGCGCCATGCGGCCTCGCTTGCCGCTTGCACGGCCGGATTCATTGCGCTGCCATGGTAGGTGCGGTAGAGGAGAAATTTCTTCAGGATCGCGGCGTCTCCGGCCGCGAAACCCGAGCGCAGCCCCGGCACGTTGGATCGCTTGGACAGGCTGGAAAGGACGACCAGGCGCGGGAAACCGTGGCGACCGAGACGGTGCGCCGCATCCAGGGCGCCCAGCGGGGGATGGCCCTCATCCAGGTAAAGCTCGGAGTAGCACTCGTCCGCCACGACGACGAATCCCCAGCGGTCGGAAAGCTCGAACACGCGCCGCCACTCTTCGAGCGCCATCACCCGGCCGGTCGGATTGCCGGGCGAGCAGGCATAAAGGAGCTGGACGCTGCGCCACAGCGCCTCGGGCACCGCGTCGAGATCCAGCGCGAATGCTTTCTCGCGCTGCTGATTGACGTAGTAGGGCGTCGCCCCCGCGAGGATCGCCGCCCCCTCGTAGATCTGATAGAACGGATTCGGGCAAATGACGATCGCGTCCCCGCGACGCGGATCCACAAGTGTCTGGGCGATGGCGAACAGCGCTTCGCGCGAACCGTTCACCGGCAGCACCTGGGTGTCCGGATCCACGGAACTCAGCGCGTACCGCCGTTCCAGCCACGCCGCGATCGCGGTGCGCAGGCCCGGCAGGCCCGCGGTCGCCGGATAGTTCGCGAGACCGCCGAGGCGATCGGTCAGGACGCGCTTGATGAACTCTGGCGTGGGGTGCTTCGGCTCGCCGATCGACAGGCTGATGGGACTCAAGCCCTCTTTGGGCGATACTTGCGCGAGCAGCTCGCGCAGCTTTTCAAACGGATAGGGCTGCAGCTTCTCGAGATTCGGATTCATCCGGCGGAGTCGAAGCGAATCGGCTCGATCGGAATGGCCGGCTTCCAGCGCGCCTTGCGATGCTCCGCCACGACCGTCGTGTAGATTCCGCCGCGCACGAGGAACCGGGCGGCGAGGCGCGCAAAGCGCGGTGCGATTGCCCGCACCAGGTCGTCGAGGATCCGATTGGTCACCGCTTCGTGAAACGCGCCCTCGTTCCGAAACGACCAGATGTACAGCTTGAGGCTCTTGAGCTCGACGCACCGGCGATCGGCCACATAGTCGAGGTAGAGCGTCGCGAAATCCGGCTGCCCGGTCATCGGACAGAGGCACGTGAACTCCGGAATCTCCATGTGGATCAGGTAGTCGCGGGACGGAGCCGGATTCGGAAAGGTAGTCAGCGCTTGGCTCGGTTTGCTGGGCATCGACAAGGGCGCGGTGGGGCGTGTGGGGGTCGGGACGACGAAGACGAGATGCTATTATATCGGCCATGATTTCCCCTCGATTTCCGCGGTAGTCCCACCGTTCCCTCCATCAGGTTCCCCGGCTAACAACATTGCGCCTCACACAGATCAAGCTAGCAGGGTTCAAGTCATTCGTGGACCCCACCCATATCGACTTGCCCGGCCAGCTCGTCGGCGTAGTCGGCCCGAACGGATGCGGCAAGTCGAACATCATCGACGCAATACGCTGGGTCCTCGGCGAAAGCAAGGCCTCGGCCCTGCGCGGCGAGTCCATGCAGGACGTCATCTTCAACGGCTCGTCGCTGCGCAATCCGGTCGCGCGCGCCAGCGTCGAGCTGGCCTTCGACAATTCACTCGGCAAGGCGGCCGGCCAGTGGTCGCAATACGCCGAAATATCGATCAAGCGCGTGCTGCAACGCGACGGCGAATCGTCGTATTTCATCAACAACACTCACGTGCGGCGACGCGATGTTCAGGACATCTTCCTGGGCACCGGCGTCGGGCCGCGCGCCTACGCGATCATCGAGCAAGGCATGATCTCGCGCGTCATCGAGGCGAGGCCCGAGGAGTTGCGGGTCTTTCTCGAAGAAGCGGCCGGAGTCTCCAAGTACAAGGAGCGGCGCCGGGAGACCGAGCATCGACTACAGGACACGCGCGAAAACCTGGCCCGCGTCGACGACATCCGGGGCGAGCTCGAGACCCAGATCGAAAAGCTCACACAGCAGGCCGAGATCGCTACGCAGTACAAGGCGCTGCACGCGGAAGCGCAGCTGAAACAGCACTTGCTCTGGCTGCTGCGCAAGCAGGAGGCGGGCAACGATGCGGCGCGCCAGCGCCGCGAGATCGAAAAGACCGCTAACGAGCTGGAGGGGGAGACCGCACGACTGCGGGAGATCGAGAAACGCGTCGAGGCGTTGCGGGTCGAGCACTACACGGCAGCCGACGCCGTAAGCGCGGCGCAAGGCGAGTTCTACACCGTCAACACGGAGGTTTCCCGCCTCGAGACCGAGATCAGGTTCGTCGGCGAGACGCGCCAAAGGCTGGAAGCGCAGGTCCGGCAGATCGCGCATCAGCTCGAGCAGTGGGAGCGCCAGCGCGGCGAACTCGATGCGGACCGGACCGCGTGGGACGCGCGGCGCGCGGAAGCACGCGAGCGTGTGGGCGAAGCGGAGCGGCGCCTCGCCGAGGAGCGTGCGAAGGTGCCCGCGGCAGAGCAGCGATACCGTGAGGCGCAGGGCCGTCTCGGCGAGGCGCGCGGTGCGATCGGGCAGGCGGAGCGGACGCTTCAGGTGGAGCAGAACACCCTGGAGCACCTCGGCCGGGTGCTGGTGCAGCTCGAGCAACGTGCCGAGCGCTTGGAGTCGGAACTCGGCCAGCTTTTCGAGCCGGACACTGCCAGGGTGAACGAGATTCAATCGCTTGCCGAGGCGGCGACGCGCGAGATGGCGGCGCTTGGCACGCAGATCGGTCAGGCTGAGGATGCGTTGCCGGCCCTCGAGGCCGGGCAGCGCGCCGCGCTCGATCACCTGCAGCTGCTCGAGCGCGAGAAGAGCGCGCTGGAGGGACGACTCTCGACGCTCAAGCGGATCCAGGAGCGCGTCGACGAGGATGCCGAGATCCAGGACTGGCTCGAGCGCCACGCGCTCAGGGCGCTACCGCGGCTCTGGCAGAAGGTTACCGTCGATTCCGGGTGGGAGACGGCGGTCGAGTCGGTGTTGCGTGAGCGGCTGCACTCGATGGAGCTCGCCGATCCCGATGCGATCCAGGCGCTGCTCGAGGATCCGCCCGCGGCGAAGCTCGCGGTGTTCTCGCGGGGCGATGCGATGAGCGCGCCTACCCAATCGGGATTGCTGCCCCTCGCGACGAAAGTCCGCTACGGCGATCCCGGGATCAGGGGTCTCGTCGAGGATTGGCTGAGCGGCTTTTACGCCGTCGAAGGCATTCCGCGCCTGATGGACCGGCTCGCCCTTGCGACTGGCGCAGTCCTGGTGAATCGCGAGGGTCACCAGTTCGGGCGTTACTCGGTCGGCTTTCACGGGCCGGACTCGGGCGATGCGGGGATCCTGGTCCGGCAGCGCGAGATCGAAGCATTGTCCGCGGAGCTCGCCGGATACGCGCCACGGGTCACGGCGGCGCAATCCGCGGTCGCCAACGCGGAAGCCGCCCTGGCTGATCATCGTGCGTTGATTTCCGCGCTCAGGAGCGGGGAGGCGGAGCTCACCCAGCGGCGCCACGACCAGGAGCTCGAGCATGTGCGGCTTGCGGAGGGGGCGACACGCGTTCGGGAGCGGCGGGAGCAGATACGGCGCGAGCTCGCAGAGCTCCGGCAACAAGGCGCCGCCGAGCGGTCGAATCAGGAGTCATCCGAGGCGAACCTCCTCGCCCACCAAGGCGAGATCGACCGCGTCTATGCCGCCTTCGAGTCGACTCAGGGCGAGCATGACGATGCACAGCGGTTGCTCGACGCGCAGCGGGAGGCGGTTCAAACGGTCGAGCGCGCCGTCCAGGAGGCGCTATTCAGCTCAAGAGAATCTGATAATAAACTCAATGAGATAGTGAGATCTCTTGAGAGTATACATGAACAGATCCTGCGGTCGCAGCAGCAGCGTTCGGCGGCGCAGGAGGAGCTCGCGGGGCTGGAAGACAGCGCCCTCCGAGCCAGCCTGAACGACGTGCTCGCCAAGCGCGTCGAGCGGGAGCGGGCGCTGGCGGAGGCGCGCAATCGGCAGGAGGATCTCGGCGCCCAGCTGCGATCGGCTGACGAGGAACGGCTGGGCTCGGAGCAGCGACTGCCGCCCCTGCGGGACCGGATGGGCGATCTGCGCTTGAAGGAGCAGGCCGCAACCATGAACCACGATCAATACGCGAGCCAACTCGCGGAGGCCGGGGCGGACGAAGCGTCGCTCGCGGCGCATCTCGAGCGAGGGATGCGGCCGAACGCGCTGCAGTCCGAGATCGGGCGGCTCAACCAGGCGATGGCGGAACTCGGGGCGATCAATATGGCGGCGCTCGAAGAGCTCGCGTCGTCGCAGGAGCGCAAGGAGTTCCTCGACGCCCAGGCCGCCGATTTGTCCGAGGCGCTCGGCACGCTTGAAAGCGCGATTCGACGCATCGACCGCGAGACGCGCGAGATGCTGCGGCAGACGTTCGAGGATGCGAACCGACAGTTCGGGAAGCTGTTCCCCGTCCTCTTCGGCGGCGGCGAGGCACAGCTGGTCATGACTGGCGAGGAAATCCTCGACTGCGGCGTCGAGGTCCGGGCGCAGCCGCCCGGCAAGCGCACGTCGACGATTCACCTCCTGTCCGGGGGCGAGAAAGCGCTCACGGCCATCGCGCTGGTTTTTTCGCTGTTTCAGCTCAACCCGGCGCCCTTCTGCCTGCTCGACGAGGTGGACGCACCGCTCGACGACTCCAACACCGAGCGCTTCTGCGGCCTTGTCCGGAAGATGGCCGAGCAGACGCAGTTCGCGTTCATCAGCCACAACAAGATCACGATGGAGATCGCCGAGCAGCTCATCGGCGTGACCATGCAGGAATCGGGCGTCTCGCGAGTCGTAGCGGTGGACATCGAAGAGGCGCTGCGGATGAAGGAGGCGGTCGCGGCATGATCCGGCGGGCGGGGCGCGCGGAGTTGGAGGTCGGGGAATGAGCGACCTGCAACTCGGCCTGCTCGTGATCGGCGCTCTGGTTGTCGCCGGGGTGATCGCGTACAACAAGTGGCAGGAGTTGCGCTTGCGTCGCAAGGCGCAGGCCGAGTTCGGGTCCCGCCACCAGGATGTCCTCATGGACGGCGGCAAGCTTGCCGGTGCGTCGTCGCGCGAAGCGCCATCCGATCGCGAGGGATTGAGGGAGCCTGGGAGCGAGCACCACGCTCGTGCCATCGACCACACGCTGGTCGACCCCACCACGCTCGAGGACGAACCTGCCGACCACACGCCTGCCCCCGAGGCCGCGCAAGTCGTGTCGTCGCAGCCCGCACCCGTTTCGGTAGCGGGGGGTTCACGGGTGCTGGAAGACGCGGTCGATTACATCGTTTCGATCGAATGCGCCACAGCCACCTCGGGCGCGGATATCCTCGATCAGGCGGAAATGCTGGCGCACGAGGCGCTGCGCCGGCCGATACACTGGGAAGCCTTCGATGCGGCGCATGGCGAGCGGGAAACGCCCAGCCCGCACAAGCGTTATCGGCGCGTCAGGGCCGGAATGCAGCTCGTCAGCCGCGCGGGTCCGGCTACCGCCGAGGATCTCGACGCCTTCGGTCAGGCATTGCAGGAGATCACCCTCGCGCTGGGAGCCGAGATCGACCTGCCCGACGCGGAAGATGCCGCCCGCCGCGCGACCGAGCTCGATCGGTTCTGCGCTGACGTGGACGTGCAGGTGGGCCTCAACGTCGTTGCCGCCGAGGGCGAGACGTTCGCGGGCACGAAGATCCGGGCGCTCGCGGAGAGTGCCGGCATGCAGTACGGAAAGGACGGGCGATTCCACCGCCTGACCGATGGCGGGGCCGAGCTTTTCGGCCTGGCGAATCTCGAGCCGATGCCGTTCCATGCCGAGACGATGCGCACGCTCGCGACCCAGGGGGTGACGATCCTGCTCGACGTGCCACGCGCGCCTCCGGCTGCGGCGACCTTCCGCGCGTATCTCGAGTTCGCGCGCCAGGCCGAGCACTCGCTCGGCGGCGCGTTGGTCGACGACAACCGCAAGCCCATCAATCAGGCCGCCCTGGACTCGATCGCCATGCAGCTCGAGGCGATTCACAAGACGATGTCCGCCCACGGGATCACGCCCGGCGGCCCCCTCGCGCTTCGCCTGTTCTCGTAGAATCCGTCTCGATGTCACGGCCGTGCTTCTCCATGCAAGGAAGCGAACAAGCGGGCAAGGGGGAAGGGAAGAGGCCCCCTCACCCCTTCCTGCCCCCTTGTGTATCTCCAGACAAACAAGGGGCGAGCGCGGGGTTTCGCCGATCTCGACTGCTAGAGTTCGGCGCCGCGCGAGCCGGCTCGCCATGCAGGGCGAGCCGTGGAACGAACCCCTTGTATATCCTCTCCCAAGCGACGGCAGTCGCATTTTGAGATAGGTTCTGTGTCCACCGAGCGCGACGCGAGCGCGCGCATCGAGCGCCTGCGCCGCGAGATCGAGGAGCACAATCACCACTACTACGCCCTCGATCGACCGATCATCAGCGATGCCGAGTACGACCGGTTGTTTCGCGCGCTGCAAGCGCTCGAGCAAGCGCACCCGGAGCTCGCAACGCCGGATTCTCCGACGCAGCGGATCGGCGGTGCGCCGCTTCCGGAGTTCGAGAGCGTCACGCACGACGTGCCGATGCTCTCCCTCAACAATGCCCTCAGCGAAGCCGAGGCCGAGGCGTTCGACCGGCGGGTGCGCGAGGGGCTCGAGCGCGACGAGGTCGAATACAACTGCGAGCCTAAGTTCGACGGCCTAGCGATCAGTCTGACCTATGCGGAAGGCCGCTTCGTGCGCGGCGCGACGCGGGGCGACGGTTATACCGGCGAGAACGTCACCGCGAATCTGCGCACGGTCCGGAGCATTCCCCTGCGCCTGCGCACGAAGCGCTGGCCGGCGCTGATCGAGGTGCGCGGCGAGGTGATCATGTATCGCGACGATTTCGATCGACTGAACGCGCGCCAGCGCGAGCGCGGGGAGAAGGAATTCGTGAATCCGCGGAACGCGGCGGCCGGCAGCCTCCGCCAGCTGGATCCGGGCGTCACGGCGGACCGTCCGCTGCGGCTCTTTGCGTACGGCATCGGTGAATTCAAAGGCGAGAATCAGCCAGCGTCGCACGCAGCGCTGCTCGATCTGCTTGCCGATCTAGGGCTACCGGTTTCCGGCGAGCGGCGTGTCGTCTCGGGGCTGGCAGGCCTTCTCGACTACCACCGCGAGCTGCTCGCGAAGCGCGCTGCGCTGCCCTACGACCTCGATGGCGTGGTGTACAAGGTGAACCGGATCGTCGACCAGCAGCGCCTGGGTTTCGTCTCCCGTGCTCCGCGGTTCGCGATCGCGCACAAGTTTCCTGCCGAGGAGGCGATGACTGAGGTCGTGGCGATCGAAGTGCAGATCGGCCGCACCGGCGCGATCACGCCGGTCGCGCGGCTCAAGCCGGTGTTCGTCGGCGGCGTGACGGTCACGAATGCGACCTTGCACAACGAGGACGAGGTGCGGCGCAAGGACGTGCGGGTCGGCGACACGGTGATGGTGCGGCGCGCGGGCGACGTGATTCCCGAAGTGATCAGCGTCGTGCCGGGCAAGCGGCTTCCCGGCGCGCCCGTCTACCAACTGCCGCACCAGTGCCCGGCATGCGGCTCGGCAGTGATCAGGCTCCCAGATGAGGCGGTCGCACGCTGCTCGGGCGGGCTGGTCTGCCCGGCGCAACGGAAGCAGGCGCTCCTGCACTTCGCCTCCCGGCGGGCGATGGACATCGACGGCCTGGGGGAAAAGCTGGTCGATCAGCTCGTCGATGCGCAGATCGTGAAGGGCCCCGCGGACCTCTATCGCCTCGGACTCGAGGCGCTTGCCGGACTCGAGCGCATGGGGGAAAAGTCCGCGCGAAACCTGCTCGCTGCGCTGGAGAAGTCCAAACGGACGTCGCTGGGGCGCTTCATCTACGCGCTGGGCATTCGTAACGTCGGCGAGGCGACGGCGAAGGATCTCGCGAGTCACTTCGGCACGATCGATGCGCTCATGGAGGCGGACGAGACCGCGCTCCAGGAAGTGCCGGACATCGGTCCGGTCGTCACCGAGTCGATCCGGAAGTTTTTCGCCGAGCGGCATAACGTCGAGGTCGTCAATGCGCTGCGGGAGGCGGGCGTCGGCTGGGCGGAGGTTGCGAAAGCGCGCCCCGCGCGCGGCCGGGTTGCCGGGAAGAAGTTCGTGCTGACCGGGACCCTGCCGGGTATGACGCGCGAGGAGGCCACCGCGCTGATCGAGGCGGGCGGCGGCAAGGTGATCGGTTCGGTGTCCCGCAAGACCGACTATGTCATCGCGGGAGCGGAGCCGGGCACAAAGTTCACCCGGGCCGAGGAGCTGGGCGTTACGATCCTTGACGAGGCAGCGCTGCGCAAGCTGCTAGGGTAGCGGCGGGAGGCTCGCATGAGGCGAATTACAAAGGCCGTTTTTCCGGTCGCCGGCTTCGGCAGCCGGTTTCTTCCTGCGACCAAGGCGAGCCCCAAGGAGATGATGCCGATCGTCGACAAGCCGCTGATCCAGTACGCCGTCGAGGAGGCGGTCGCGGCCGGGCTCACCGACATGGTGTTCATCACCGGCCGGCAGAAGCGTGCCATCGAGGATCACTTCGACAAGGCCCACGAGATCGAGAGCGAGCTCGCGAGTCGCGGCAAGACAGACCTCCTCCAGCTGGTGCAGGACATCATTCCACGCCATGTGAATTGCATCTACATCCGGCAGCCGGAGCAACTCGGCCTCGGGCACGCCGTGCAATGCGCCCGGCCGATCCTCGGCGACGAACCGTTCGCGGTGATCCTCGCAGACGATCTCATCGACGCTCAGACGCCCGTGATGCGTCAAATGGTCGACGTGTTCGAGCAGGAAGAAGCCTCGGTGCTAGGCGTTCAGGAAGTCGCGCGCGACCGGACTGCAAGCTATGGCATCGTCGTGGCCGAATCCTTCCGTCCGCGGCTGGAGCGGGTGCTCGGCATCGTGGAGAAACCCGAACCGGCGGTGGCCCCGTCCAACCTCGCGGTCATCGGTCGATATGTCCTGACGCCGGCGATATTCAAGCACCTCGCGCGGATTCGTCCTGGGGCAGGCGGTGAGATCCAGCTGACCGACGCGATCGCGGGGCTGCTTGCAGAGGAGCGCGTACTGGCCTACCGGTTCGAAGGCGTGCGCTACGACTGCGGATCGAAGCTGGGCTACCTGCAGGCGACCGTTGCGCTCGGCGTCCGGCATCCCGAGGTAGGAAGCGCCTTCAGCGCGTACCTCAAGGAGTTTTCCGCGCGCTGATCGGGCTCGACGATGCCGGGCGCACCGGCGGGCGGGCTATACTGGCGCTATTTCAGAGACTCCTGATATTCCGCGGAGGGCGGATATGGCCGATAAACTGATGATCGTGATGGTCAATACGGATCCGAGCGACGGTCCGGAGCTGGGCGCGCCGTTCTTCCAGGCCGCCGTCGCAGCGGCCATGGAGTACGAAGTGGAAGTGATCCTGACCGGACGCTCCGGCGAGCTCGCGATCAGGGGCGTTGCCGAGAAACTGCACGTCAAGGAAGGCTCGCCCAAGAGCGTCTACGACTTCATCAAGGACGCGCACGAGGCGGGCGTAAAGTTCAAGGTTTGCACGCCCACGCTCGATCTATGGGGGCGCGACCTCATCCCCGAAATCGAGGAGACGGTCGGTGGTGCCTACGTGATCGGCCAGGCAATGGACGACGACGTCGTCACCTTCACGTATTGATCTAGAGGATGCTCACCGAGGCGCAGGCCTGGCGGGCGCTCGAGGAGGCGGACCTCCTCGTGTCGAGCGAAGAGGTCGACCGCGCGATCGCGCGAATCGCGGGCGAGATCACGGCGCGCTTCCGGAATCGCTACCCGATGCTCCTCTGCGTCATGAACGGCGCCGTGTTCTTTTGCGGGCAGCTGCTGCCGCTGCTGCGCTTCCCGCTGCATCTCGACTACGTGCATGCGTCGCGCTACGGCTCGGAGATCGAGGGACAGCGGCTGGTCTGGCGCGCCCACCCGCCCGACACCGTCAAGGGGCGCGAGGTGATCGTCCTCGATGACATCCTCGACTTCGGAGAGACCCTCGCGGCGATCAAGACCCGGGTGCTCGAGCTCGGCGCCACGTCCTGTCACATCGCGGTGCTCACGGACAAGAAGAAGCGCGGACCCAAACCGGTGTCGGCCGACTTCGTCGGGCTCGAGATCCCCGACCGGTTCGTCTTCGGGTGCGGGCTCGACGCGTACGGTTCCTGGCGCAATCTACCCGCGATTTACGCGCTGAAGGGCGCCTGAAATGTTGGCGGTGATCGGCGGAAGCGGGCTGACCCGCCTGTCGAGCCTGGCGGCGACGCAGCGCAAGGCCGTCGGTACGCCGTACGGCGAGCCATCCGGGCCGATCACGCACGGGACGCTACGTGGGCGTGCGGTGCTGTTTCTGGCCCGCCACGGGGACGGCCATACCCTGCCGCCTCACGAGGTCAACTACCGCGCCAACCTCTGGGCGCTCAAGGAGGAAGGGGCAACGGACATCCTATCGGTTGCGTCCGTGGGCGGCGTGCGGGCCGATCTCGGCCCCGGGACGCTCGTCGTGCCGCACCAGATCATCGACTACACCTGGGGTCGGCGTGCGACGTACTTCGAGGGGGGCGATGCCCCGGTCACGCACGTCGATTTCACGCACCCTTATACGAAGCCTATGCGTCAGCGAATCCTCACGGCAGCGCGGTCCGCGGGCGAAGCGGTTCTCGATGGCGGGGTTTACGCGGCGACGCAGGGGCCGCGGCTGGAGACCGCCGCCGAGATCGACCGGCTCGAGCGCGACGGCGTGGACATGGTCGGCATGACCGGCATGCCGGAGGCTGCGCTCGCGCGCGAGCTCGCGCTCGAATACGCCGCACTGGCGGTGGTCGTCAACCACGCGGCGGGGCGCGGAGAATCGAAGGACGGCATCGCGCTCGACGGCATCGAATCGATGCTGCAGCAGACGATCGGCCGGGCGTGCCGCGTGATCGAGGAGCTGGTGAGCGTGACATGATTCGCGAGGTGCTGCGCATGGGCGATCCGCGCCTGCTCGAGGTCGCCAAGCCCGTCGAGGCGTTCGGCACGCCGGAGCTTCTGGCGCTGATCGCGGACCTGCGGGACACGATGGCTCACCTGGACGGTGCCGGGCTTGCCGCACCGCAAATCGGCGTGGCGCTGCGCGTCGTGATCTTTGGCGTGACGCGCAATCCGCGCTATCCCGACGCGGAGGAAGTGCCCGACACGGTGCTCGTTAATCCCACGCTGACGCCGATCGGAACCGAGCAGGAGGACGGCTGGGAAGGATGTCTCTCGGTCCCCGGAATGCGTGGAATCGTGCCGCGCTACAGTCGGCTACGCTATCGCGGCTTTGATGCGCACGGCACCGAGATCGACCGGACCGTGACGGGTTTTCACGCCCGGGTGGTCCAGCACGAGTGCGATCACCTGGACGGAATCCTCTACCCGATGCGGATTCGTGATCTCGCCAACTTCGGGTTCATCGACGCGCTGTTTCCGGGGCAGGATATCCGCGACGAATGAGCCGCGGGGAACCTCCCGCGACGCAATCCCCCCGAATCTTATTGGAGCGCGGCAAGCAGGTCGTTCTCCAGCTGCAGCATCTTGCGCTCGTTCGCCAGCGCGGCGCCGGTGACGACGAAGACGTCTTCGGCGCGCTCCCCCAGGGTGACGATCTTGGCGGTGCGCAGGCTGATGTGGTACTGGCCGAGCACGCGGGCGACCGCATAGAGGAGGCCGGGCCGGTCGCCGGCCGTTATCGACAGGACGTGGTACGGGCCTCGCTCGTCGGGTCGGATGTGGACTTCGGGCGTCACGGGAAAATGCTTGAGCTGGCGTGACACGCGGCCCTGCGCCGGCGGTGGCAGCGGCGCGTGGCGCTCCAGCCGCTCCGCGAGGTCATGCTCGATCAGGCTGCTCATTTCCCGGTAGGCCGACGACCCGGGCGGGGACAGCACGAGAAACGTGTCGAGCGCGTACCCGTGCAGCGTGGTGTGAATCTTCGCGTCGAGGATGTTGTCGCCGATCTGTCCGAAGTAGCCGCAGATGCGTGCGAACAGGTCGGGCTGGTCGCGGCAGTAGATCATGACCTGAATACCTTCGCCGATCGGCGACAGGCGTGCCTTGACCACCGGCTTTTCCGGCGTGACGCGATAGTGCAGGTGGCGCGTCTGCCAGGCGATCTCCTGCGGCTCGTGGCGGAGGAAGTAGGCGAGGTCGAGCTCCCGCCACAGGGCCTTGCTCGCATCATCGCTCAGCGCATAGAGGCGCAGCAGGCGTTTCGCCTCGGCCTGCTTGGCCTGCACGTCCTGGTCGAATCCGGCGCCGTCGCCGCGCAGAAACGCGCGCGTGGCGCGCAGCAGATCCTCCAGGAGCTTGCCCTTCCAGGCATTCCAGACCTTGGGGCTCGTGCCGCGAATATCGGCGACGGTCAGCAGGTAGAGCGCGATGAGGCGACGTTCGGTGCCCACGATCTCGGCGAACTCGGCGACCACTGCGGGGTCGGCCAGATCGCGCTTCTGGGCGAACGTCGACATCGTGAGGTGGTGCTTCACCAGGAAACCAACAAGATCGATATCCTCGGGCGCGACGGCGTGCGCGGCGCAGAAACGGCGCGCGTCGACCTGTCCGAGCTTGGAGTGATCGCCGCCGCGGCCCTTTGCGATGTCGTGGAAGATCGCAGCGACATAGAGCAACCACGGCCGCTCGAAGTCGGCGATGAGCCGGCTGCAGAGCGGATACTCGTGCGCATGCTCGACCATGGTGAAGCGCCGTAAGTTCCGCACGACCTGAAGGATGTGCTGGTCGACCGTGTAAACGTGGTACAGGTCGTGTTGCATCTGACCGACGATGCGCCCGAAGGCGGGCAAGTAGCGCCCGAGTATGCCGTACTGATTCATGCGTCGGAGCTCGTGGACGATGCCGCGGGGCTGGCGAAGTATCTCCGCGAAGCGTGCCCGGTTCACCGGGTCGCGTCGGTACGCAGCGTCGATGTGACCCCGAGCGCGCCAGAGCGCGCGCAGCGTCGCTGCGGTCATTCCCTTCAGCTCCGGGTGCTGCTGCATGGTGAGAAAGCTCTCCAGGATCGCGCTCGGCTCGCGCTCGAAGATCTCCGGATCGCGCGCGTCGAGCAGCTCGCGCACGCTCTGGAAGCGCTCGTTGATGATCTCCGCCTCGGTGCCGTGGCTTGGAAAGATCGCGGCGCCGAGGTTCTGGAGCAGGATCGTGTTCAGCTGTGTCACGGCCTTGGCCGTACGGTAGTAACGCTGCATGAAGACTTCGCTCGCCCGCTTCGAGCCGGTCGGCTTGACGCCGAACTCCGTCGCCAGCGCATCCTGGTAGTCGAACAGGATGCGGTCCTCGCGGCGGTCTGCGAGGAGGTGCATGCGGATCCGGATATGGCGGAGCAGGTCCTCGTGCCGCTTGAGCTGGCGCGCTTCCGTCGCAGTGACGAGCCCCTGGGCGGCGAGGGCACGCCAGTCGTCGGCGAGGCGCGCGGCGCGGCTCACCCACAGGATGATCTGGAGGTCCCGCAGACCGCCCGGCGACTCCTTGAGGTTCGGCTCCAGGCTGTACGGCGTGTCCTGGAATCTCTCGTGCCGCTGCTCCTGCTCGACCCGCTTGGCCTTGAAATAGCGCCGGGCATCGAATCCAGCGCGAACCGCGTCGTCCAGGGCACGATAGGATGCACGGTTACCGGCCAGGTGGCGCGCCTCGAGCAAGGTCGTCAGAATCGTGATGTCCTTGGCGGCCTCCTCGGCGCACTCGCCCACCGTGCGGACACTGTGTCCGATCTCGAGCCCGGCGTCCCAGAGATCGCCCACGAACCGTTCGACCGACTCCCGATGCTCGTCGGCGAGCGGCGCGGGAAGCAGGATCAGTATGTCGACGTCCGAGTGCGGAAAGAGCTCGCCGCGCCCGTATCCGCCCACGGCCACGAGCGCGAAGTCGGGCGGAAACGCCGCCCGCCGCCAGATCGCGCGCAACAGCACATCGACCACGCGGCGGTGCCCGTGCAGGAATCTGGCGGCTTCGGGTCGGGCGAGATACTTGTCGCGGAGCGCGGCGCGCGCTTCGCGCAATCGCTCGCGTGACTCCGAGATGAGCGCCGACTCGCCGGATCGGCGCTGCTGAGCGACGCTCATGCCAGCGGCGGCGATGGCCGGTTATCCGCTAGGCAGCAGCCAGATGCTGTGGCATCGGCGGTGCGTTCGCGGAACGTGTCAGGACCTCGAAGCCAGCGTCGGTCACCAGCACAGTATGCTCCCATTGCGCCGACAGGCTGTGGTCCTTGGTGACGATCGTCCAACCGTCGGCGAGCTCGCGAATCGCCGGTTTTCCGGCATTGATCATCGGTTCGACCGTGAAGATCATGCCGGGCTCGAGCCTGAGGCCAGTTCCGGCCTTGCCGTAGTGCAGAACCTGCGGCTCCTCGTGAAACTTTCGCCCGATCCCATGGCCGCAAAACTCGCGTACGACGCTGTAACCATGCTCTTCCGCGTGCTTCTGGATGACGGCACCGATGTCCCCGAGGTGGCCGCCGGGGCGCACGGCCGCGATGCCGCGCCACATGCACTCGAACGTGGCGTCAACGAGCCGCCTGGCCTGAATGGACGGTTCGCCGACGAAGAACATCCGGCTGGTGTCGCCGTGGTATCCGTCCTTGATCACCGTGACGTCGATGTTGACGATGTCGCCCGCCTTGAGCACGCGCTCTCCGGGGATTCCGTGGCAGACCTGATGATTGACCGACGTGCAGATCGACTTCGGGTAAGGCTTGTAGCCTGGCGGGGCGTAGTTGAGTGGCGCCGGCACCGTCCCCTGGACCCCGACCATGTAGTCGTGGCAGAGCTGGTCGAGTTCGCCGGTGCTGACACCCGCACGCACCTTGGGCGCGATGAAATCGAGCACCTCGGCGGCGAGCCGGCCGGCGTGGCGCATGTACTCGATCTCGGCGGCGCTTTTCGGTACGACCGGCATTGCGCAATGAGAATCAGTCAAAAAACGGGGAAGGATAAGGTAACGCTACCGCGGAGGCAATTTGCCTCTGGGAAGGAGCGCCTCAAGGGTGGCGTGCCGCGGGCGATAATCTCCTGTAACGCAAGGCAATTCTTGAACTGCGAGGCCACCATGTGCTAGCATCTTAGGCTGTCTCGCCAACGACCGACTGTCGGATTGGCCGTCGATCGATGTGCGGGGCCCGGGGCCGACTGCCGCGTGGAAGCGTGCCAAGTGGCGGTGCCGGGCTCGGAAATTCTCCCGCCCGCTCCTTTAGGGTGCCCGCCAGCCGATGGCTGCGGGTTTAACGTGAGCGCGGCGGCAGTTCGCAACCCTAATCGGAGAAGTGAATGGCAACGACGATGCGTCAAATGCTGGAGGCCGGAGTGCATTTCGGCCACCAGACGCGATTCTGGAATCCGCGGATGGCACCGTACATCTTCGGGCACCGGAACAAGATTCACATCATCAATCTCGAGCGGACGCTCGAGCTGTACAACGCGGCCACGAGCTACGTGCGCAAGCTCGCATCGAACAAGGGCGTCATTCTCTTCGTCGGCACCAAGCGCCAGGCACGCGAGACCATCCAGGACGAAGCGGCGCGCTGCGGCATGCCGTACGTCGACTACCGCTGGCTCGGGGGAATGCTGACGAACTTCAAGACCGTCCGCCAGTCCATCAAGCGCCTGAAGGAGATGGAGCAGATGGTGGAGGACGGCCTGGTCGAGCGGATGCCGAAGAAGGAAGCGCTGCATTTCCAGCGCGAGCTCGCCAAGCTCAATCGCAGCCTCGGCGGAATCAAGAACCTCGACGCGCTGCCCGACGCGATGTTCGTGATCGACGTCGGCTACCAGAAGGGTGCCGTCTCGGAAGCGGTCAAGCTCGGCATCCCGGTCGTGGCGGTGGTCGACACCAACAACTCTCCGGACGGCGTCGCGCACGTCATACCCGGCAACGACGACTCGAGCCGCGCGATCCGACTCTACGCACGCGGGATCGCCGATGCGATCCTCGAAGGGCGTTCGCAGTCGGTGCAGGAGATCATCAGCGCCGGCGCGGACGAGTTCGTCGAAGTCGAGGAGGCCGGAGCCGAGGGGGCGTGAGCGCGGCGTGCCGCTGGTCTTCAGCAAGGGGCGCAAAGCCCCTTTTTTTCAAGCGAGAACCGGAGAGCCTCGCGGGGATGGACTGTCTCGACGAGCTTCAGGATATACAAGGGGTTCAGCCCTTGTTCCTATGGGGATACCCAGGAAGGACTCCCCACTTGTTCGTTCACCCTGCTTTGCAGCGGCCTCAACCCATTTTTCGGGATAGCTTCTAACAGGAGTCAGGAATGGCAGAAGTCACCGCCGCCATGGTCAAGGAACTGCGCGAGGCCACGGGCCTCGGGATGATGGAGTGCAAGAAGGCGCTCGAGGAAGCGGGCGGGGACATGGCGAAGGCCGAAGACTTGCTGCGCGTCCGGAGCGGGGCGAAGGCGAGCAAGGCGGCCGGGCGCATCGCGGCGGAGGGGGCAATCGGGGTGTACGTCGCAGAGGACGCGAAGCTCGCCGCCATGGTCGAAGTCAACAGCGAGACCGATTTCGTCGCGAAGAACGAAGATTTCCTGCGTTTCGTGAACGCGCTTGCCCAGCTGGTCGCCCGAGAGAATCCCGCCGATCTCACCGCGCTTGCGGCGCTCGACCTGGACGGTGAGAGCGTCGAGAAAACGCGCCAGGCGCTCGTGCAAAAGATCGGCGAGAACATGACGATTCGCCGCTTTCACCGCATCCAATCGCCGTCCCGGATCGCGCACTATCTGCACGGGGTGAAGATCGGCGTGCTGGTGGAAATCGAAGGCGATGCGGACGTCGGCAAGGACCTCGCGATGCACATCGCGTTCGCCAAGCCCCGCTACATGTCGAAGGGTGATGTCCCGGGCGACGTGATCAACCGGGAGCGGGAAGTGCTCACGGCCCGGGCCAGAGAATCGGGCAAGCCACCGGAGATTGCGTCTAAGATGGTGGAAGGCGGGCTTGCCAAGTTCGTCGGCGAGCTGACGCTGCTTGGGCAACCGTTCGTGAAGGACGACAAGCAGACCGTCGAGAAGGCGCTGGCCGCGCGCAAGGGGAAGGTCCTGTCCTATGCATTTTTCGTGGTCGGAGAAGGGCTCGCGAAGCGATCGGACGATTTCGCCGCCGAGGTGATGGCGCAGGCCAAGTCCGCCGGCCAAAAGTAGTGGCACGCACTTAATTATCGACCGGACAGACGAAGGCGAACGAACCATGGCACCCCGGTACAAGCGCATCCTGCTGAAGCTGTCGGGGGAGGCGCTGATGGGGGAGGACGCGTTCGGCATCAATCGTCAGACCATCGAGACGATCGTCGCCGAGGTCGCCTCGGTCGCGGAGATGGGCGTCGAGACCGGCATCGTCATCGGGGGCGGCAACATCTTCCGCGGTGTGGCGCTCGGGGCCGCGGGCATGGACCGCGCCACTGCCGATTACATGGGAATGCTGGCGACCATCATGAACGCCCTTGCGCTGGGCGACGTGATGCGGCAGCGCGGGCTGATCGCGCGCGTCCAGTCCGCGATAAACATCGAGCAGGTGGTCGAGCCGTACATCCGACCGAAGGCGATTCGCTATCTCGAGGAAGGCAAGATCGTGATCTTCGCCGCGGGCACCGGGAATCCGTTCTTCACGACCGATACCGCCGCCGCCTTGCGCGGCAGCGAGATCGGGGCCGAAGTGGTGCTGAAGGCGACCAAGGTCGACGGCGTCTACACGGCGGACCCCAAGCTGGACCCTGGCGCGCGGCGCTATGAGCGCGTGAGCTTCGACGAGGCGATCGCACGGCACCTGGGAGTCATGGACGCGACTGCGCTTGCGCTGTGCCGCGACCAGAAGCTTCCGGTGACCGTGTTCAGCATCAACAAGCCGGGCGCACTGCGGCGCGTGGTCGTCGGCGAAAACGAGGGCACTCTCGTACACTGTTGACATCGCAAGGAAGGCCCGGCGCACGCCGGGCGAGGAGAAGCTGCCATGGACATCGCATCGATCAAGAAGACCGCCGAGCAGAAGATGCAGAAGTCGCTCGAATCCCTGAAGGCGGACCTGTCGAAGGTCAGGACGGGCCGCGCGCACACGGGGATCCTCGACCACATCGTCGTCGACTACTATGGGAATCCCACGCCACTGAACCAGGTGGCGAACTTGACCCTGATCGATGCGCGGACGATCGGCGTCGCTCCGTGGGAGAAGAAGATGGCTGCGGCGATCGAGAAGGCGATTCGCGACTCGGACCTTGGGCTCAATCCGGCCACGCAAGGCGATCTGGTGCGTGTGCCCATGCCCGCGCTCACCGAGGAGCGCCGCAAGGAGCTCATCAAAGTGGTTCGGCACGAGGCGGAGAATGCCCGCGTCGCCGTGCGCAATCTGCGCCGCGACGGCATTCACCACTTGAAGGAGCTGCTGAAGGCGAAGTCGATCTCGGAAGACCAGGAGCGACGCTCGGAGGACGAGATGCAGAAGCTCACCGACCGTCACATTGCGGAGGTCGACAAGATCCTGCAGCAGAAGGAAGCGGATCTCATGGCGGTCTGACGGGCGCAGTTCACGGCACAGAAACGGCATTCGAATGTTCAAGAGCACCACGGAAGCGATCCCCGAGACCGGTTCGGTCCCGCGCCATATCGCGATCATCATGGACGGCAACGGGCGCTGGGCCCGCGAGCGCCTCCTGCCGCGCGTGGCGGGGCATCGCCGCGGACGGGAGGCCGTGCGCGAGACGGTGAAGCGCTGCGTGGAACGCGGCGTCGAGTACCTGACGCTGTTCGCCTTCAGCTCCGAGAACTGGCGCCGGCCGGCCGAGGAGGTCTCGGTGTTGCAGCAGCTGTTTCGCGCCGCGCTCGAGCAGGAGGTGACGAAGCTGCACGAAGTAGGCATTCGCCTGCGGGTGATCGGCGATCTCGAGCCGTTCGGGCCCGAGATCACGGCGCTCGCGCGCAAGGCTGAAGCGCTCACCGCCGAGAACCGCCGCCTGACCCTGACGATCGCTGCAAACTATGGAGGCCGGTGGGATCTGATGCAGGCCATCAACCGCCTGGTGGCGGAGCCGCGCGCCGATGGAGCCGCATTCACCGAGAGCGAGCTCGCTCGCCACCTCGCGCTCAACTACGCACCGGAGCCGGACTTGTTCATTCGCACCGGCGGCGAGCAGCGGATCAGCAACTTCCTCCTCTGGCAGCTTGCGTACACTGAGCTCTGCTTCATGCCCACCCTCTGGCCCGATTTCGACGCGCGCGCGCTCGACGCCGCGATTGCGTCGTACCAGGGCCGTGAACGCCGCTTCGGGCGGACCAGCGAGCAGGTCGGCACTGCCCGAAAAGCGCCGAAACCGCGTGTCGAGCCCCGCAGGCGCCGCGCCTAGCGGGCGGGTATCCCCCGCCCGAATGCTCCGAACGCGGGTCCTCACCGCGTTCGCGCTGGCCGCCGCGCTGCTTATCGCGCTGTTCGCGTTGCCAGCGTGGGGATGGTGCGCTGTGGCGACGGCGATCCTGACGATTGCCGCATGGGAGTGGAGGGGCCTTGCGCGTGACGCGGGCGGATCGCGCATTGCGTACGCCGCCGCCATCGGCGCCACCGGCGCCGGTATCGCCTGGGCGCTCGGATTGTGGGGCGGCCGGCCGGGTGCGCTGTTGCTCTATCCGATCTATGCAGTGGCGGTGCTCTTCTGGATCATAGCGGTCCCCATCTGGCTGCGGCGGCTTCCGGCGAAACCGTCAGCGACTCTCGTGCTCGGTGCGGGCGCCGTGGTGCTGATTCCCACCTTCCTCGCGCTGGTGCAACTGCGTAATATTCAACCAGCGACGCTGCTGCTCGCCATGGGCGTCGTGTGGGTGGCGGATATCGCGGCCTTTTTTGCCGGCAGGCGGTTTGGCGTGCGCAAGCTTGCGGCGCGTATCAGCCCCGGCAAGACATGGGAAGGGTGCTACGGTGCGGCGGTTGCGACCGCGTGTTACGCGATGGCCTGGGTTGCATTCGCTCCGCGCCACCTGCCAGCGCTCGTGCGCGACATACCGGGCACGATGTTCTGGACGCTTGTTGTCGTGGAGATTCTGACCGTGTTCGCCGTGCTGGGTGATCTGTTCGAGTCGGCAATGAAACGCCAGGCGGGCGTGAAGGACAGCGGCCGGTTGCTGCCGGGCCACGGCGGGGTGCTCGACCGTGTCGACGCGCTCACCGCGACGCTGCCCCTGGCGGCCCTGATCTGGATGGCCGCATGAGGCGCGTCGAGCAGCTCGCCGTCCTGGGCGCCACGGGCTCGATCGGGCGGTCCACGCTCGATGTGGCCGCGCGGCACCCGGATCGGTTTTGCATCTTCGCACTTACCGCGCACAGCCAGGCGCGCGAGCTGGCGCGGCTCTGCGCCGAACATCGGCCGCGTTTTGCGGTTGTCGCCGACGCCGAGGACGCCCGCGCGCTGGAGGCACGTTTGCGTGAGTCCGGACTCGGGACCAAGGTGCTGTCCGGCGAGCGCGGGCTCGTGGAAGTGGCCTCCATGCCGGAAGTCGACGTGGTCATGGCCGCAATCGTCGGAAGCGCCGGGTTGCGGCCGACGCTCGCGGCCGCGCAGGCCGGCAAGAAGGTCCTCCTTGCGAACAAAGAGGCGCTGGTCATGGCGGGGCCTATCCTGATGGCCGCGGTGCACGCTGGCGGCGGGCCGCTCTTGCCTATCGATAGCGAGCACAACGCGATCTTCCAGTGCATGCCCGCAGGCGGCTCGACCAGCGTCGGTCGGGCGGGGGTGCGGCGCATCTTGCTCACCGGGTCGGGCGGGCCGTTCCGCACGCGCAAGCTTTCCGAGCTCGATGCCGTTACCCCCGACGAGGCCTGCGCCCACCCGACGTGGAGCATGGGGCGCAAGATCTCGGTAGATTCCGCCACGATGATGAACAAGGCGCTCGAAGTCATCGAGGCCCGGTGGCTCTTTGGCGCGGCCGCGGAGCAGATCGAGGTCGTCATTCACCCGCAGAGCGTGGTCCACTCCATGGTCGAGTACGCGGACGGATCGGTCATCGCGCAGCTCGGTAATCCCGACATGCGCACCCCCATTGCGCAGGCGCTCGCCTACCCGGACCGGATCGATGCGGGCGTGACGCCGCTCGAACTCGCGGAGTTCGGCGCGCTCACGTTCGAGCGGCCCGACTTCACGCGCTTCCGGGCGCTCGCGCTCGCCTACGACGTGCTGCGTGCGGGCGGGACGGCACCGGCGATCTTCAACGCCGCGAACGAGGTCGCCGTCGAGGCTTTCCTCACGGGCGGACTGCCGTTCTCCCGGATCACCGACGTCATCGAGGCCACGCTCGAGGCGATTCCTCCCCGCCCGGTGGGCGAGCTCGACGACGTGCTCGACGCGGATCGCCGGGCGCGCGAGGCGGCGCGTGCGCTGGACGCGAGGCCAGCATGAGCGCCCTGTACACGCTTGTGGCCTTCGTCGTCGCGCTCGGCCTGCTGATCGTTGTGCACGAGTTCGGCCACTACTTGGTGGCGCGCCTCTGCGGCGTGAAGGTCACGCGGTTCTCCGTCGGGTTCGGGCGGCCCCTCTGGATGCGCCGCCTCGGGCGTGACCAGACGGAATGGGTCGTCGCAGCCGTGCCGCTCGGCGGCTACGTCAAGATGGTCGACGAGCGCGAGGGCGCGGTTGCCCCCGCCGATCTTCCGCGTGCGTTCAACCGGCAGGGTGTTTGGCGGCGGATCGCGATCGTGGGTGCTGGACCTGCCGCGAACTTCCTCCTTGCGATCGCCCTGTACTGGGCGCTGTTCCTCGCTGGCATCCAGGAAGCGAAACCTCTCCTGGGGGCGCCCGATCCCGACACGCCGGCGGCCATGGCAGGCGTCAAGCAGGGTGACCTCGTCCGCTCGGTCAACGGGCAGCTCACGGCCAGCTGGAGCGATGTGCGCTGGCGCCTCCTCGAGCTCGCGCTCGAGCACCGCGACGCGCGCCTGGAAGTGCTCGAGAACGGCCGGACGATCAACTGGCGCAACCTCGATCTCACCATTCTCAAGGGCCCGGACCTCGAAAGCGACTTCCTCGTCAAGTTGGGTCTGCGTCTCGACCGTCCGCGCGTCGCACCGGTGATCGACACATTGACTGCCGGGGGGCCGGCCGAGCAAGCCGGTCTGCGTTCCGGAGACCGCGTTCTCTCCATTGACGGCCAGCCGATCGAGTCGTGGAGCGATTTGGTGCGCAAGGTGAGGGCAAGCCCCGACCGGGCGTTGCGCGTGCGCGTCGACCGCGACGGGAGTGAGCAGGCAATCACGCTCGTTCCGGAGCGCGTCTCCCAGGGCGAGACTGGGTTTGGCCGCATTGGCGCCGGCTCGAAGGTCGATCCGGATTTGATGCGCGACTACATGGTCGAAGTCCGTTATCCTCCGGTCGAGGCGCTGGGGCACGCGGTGGCGAAGACGTGGGAGATGTCGGTGTTCTCGCTGCGCATGCTCTGGCGAATGATCACCGGCAGCGTTTCGTGGCGAAACCTCTCCGGTCCGGTCACGATCGCGGATTACGCGGGCCAGTCTGCACAGCTCGGCCTGGCACCGTACCTGGCGTTCCTGGCCTTGATCAGCATCAGTCTCGGCGTGCTGAATCTGCTCCCCATTCCGCTGCTCGATGGGGGGCACTTGATGTATTATTCGGTCGAGATTTTGAAGGGTAGCCCGGTATCAGATCGTGTGATGGAGCTGGGCCAGAGGGTAGGATTGGCTCTGCTGTTGTGCTTGATGGCGTTCGCCTTTTACAACGATATAAACAGGCTCTTTGCGAGCTAGACCAACGCCGGAACCGATGAGAAGCCGTCTTGCCGCGGCGTTGCTCGGCCTCCTCCTTGTCCTGAGTGCACGCGGCGCGCTGGCGTTCGATCCCTTCACGGTGCGCGATATCCGCCTGGAGGGCATCCAGCGCATCGAGGCGGGCACGGTATTCGGCTATCTGCCGGTCAAGGTCGGCGAGCAGATGACCGAGGCCAAGGCCGCCGAGGCGATCCGGGCACTGTTCGCAACCGGGCTCTTCCGGGACGTGCGCGTGGAAGTCGAGGGCGACGTGGTCGTGGTCGTCGTGACCGAGCGCCCGGCGATCGCGCAGATCGATTTCGTCGGAATGAAGGAATTCGAGCCGGAGCAAGTGCGTAAGGTCCTGCGCGAAACCGGCATCGCGGAGGGCCGCACGTTCGACCGCGCATCGGTGGACAAGGCCGAGCAGGAAATCAAGCGCCAATACCTCACGCGGGGCCGCTACGCCGCGACTGTCGCGACGACGGTGACGCCGCTGGAGCGCAACCGCGTCGCGCTGAATTTCACCATCGACGAGGGCGACGCCGCGAAGATCCGGTCGATCAACATCGTGGGCAATCGCGCGTTCAGCGAGCGCGAGCTGCTCAGGCAGTTCTCGCTGACGACGCCGACGCTGATCAGCTGGTGGACCAAGACCGACCAGTATTCCCGCGAGAAGCTGCGCGGCGACATCGAATCGCTGCGTTCGTTCTACCTGGATCGGGGCTTTCTCGACTTCAACATCGAGTCCACGCAGGTCTCGATCACGCCCGATCGGCGCGACATCTACATCACAGTGAACATCGCGGAAGGCAATCGATACACGGTGACCGGCGTCACGCTTGGCGGCCAACTGCTGGTTCCCGAAGCGGAGCTCGAGAAGCTCATCATCATCAAGCCCGGCGAGACGTTCTCCAGGACGAAGCTCACCGAGTCGACGAAAGCCATCACCGACCGGCTGGGCAACGACGGCTATGCCTTCGCCAACGCGAATGCCGTGCCGACCGTGGACAAGGAAAAGCGGACCGTTGCGTTCGCCATACTCATTGATCCGGGACGCCGCGTGTATGTGCGCCGGATCAATGTCGTCGGCAACACGCGAACCCGGGACGTGGTCGTCCGCCGGGAGCTGCGCCAGCTCGAAGGGGCCTTCTACGACAACCAGAAGCTCCAGCTATCAAAGACCCGTCTGGATCGGCTCGGCTATTTCGACGAGGTGGAGATCGGTACTGAGCCGGTCGCCGGGACGACCGACCAGGTGGACGTCACCTTCCGGGTCAAGGAGAAGCCCACGGGGAATCTGCTTCTGGGCCTCGGTTTTTCGAGCGGCGACGGCCTCATCCTGCAGGGGTCGATCACCCAGGCCAATCTGTTTGGCACCGGCCAGCATCTCACCCTGGGGCTCAACACCAGCAAAGTGAACCGCAATCTCGGTCTATCTTGGACGGAGCCCTACTGGACCGTAAATGGCGTGAGCCTCGGCTTCGACGCCTACTACCGAACGTTCGATGCCGGGCAGCTCAACCTGGGCAACTACCAGACGAAGACGTTCGGCGTCGGCGTACGGACCGGATTTCCCATCACCGACACCGACCGGATCAACTTCGGACTCACGCCCGAGCGTACCGACATCACGCTGTTCGCGGACAGCCCGCAGCGCTACAAGGACTTCGTCGCCCAGAACGGCTCCGACCCCTGGGCACTGATCGGCACGGCAAGCTGGGCCCGCGACCGGCGCAACAGCGCCACTTTCCCGACGAGCGGCCAGACCCAGCGCTTGTTCCTCGAGGTCGCGCTGCCCGGAGCCGATCTCAAGTACTGGAAGGCGAGCTATCAGCACCAGTGGTTCATTCCCATCACGAGCGACATCACCCTCAAGCTGAACGGCGAGCTCGGCTATGCCGACGGCTACGGGACTGGCACCGTACCGTTCTACAAGAATTTCTACACGGGTGGCGTCAATTCCGTGCGCGGCTTCCAGCAGAGCACCCTGGGCCCGCGGGACGTCAGCGGCCCCACGGGCGGCACCCGCAAGGTGGTCGGCAACGTCGAGCTGCTGTTTCCAATACCCGGACTGGGCCTGGAAAAATCGGTTCGAATCGGACCGTTCTTCGACGTGGGTCAGGTTTGGACCAATCTGCCCGGCCAGTCCCTGAGCGACGTCGAGTTGCGCTATTCTGTAGGGGCACTGTTCAACTGGAACTCGCCGTTCGGGCCGATCACGCTCACGTTCGGTGTTCCCCTGAACGAGAAGCCGCTTGACCAGATCCAGAAGTTCCAGTTCGCCCTCGGCCAAGCCTTCTAGTCGACGGGTTGCCGAGCATAGGAGATGAAGTTGAAGACGTCGCATATTTTAACGTTCCTCGCGCTACTGGCCATTGCATCGGCCAGCGGCGCGCAGACGCCCACGCAGGCGTCGAGGATCGGGTTCGTCAGCCTCGACCGCATCCTGCGCGACGCCGCTCCGGCGGTGCGTGCCCAGAAGAAGATCGAAGCGGAATTCTCCAAACGGGATCAGGAGCTTCAGCGCGGGGCCGAACAGCTCAAGCAGATGCAGGAGGCCTTGGAGCGAAACTCCGTCACGATGTCCGAAAGTGAACGCCAGCGGCGCGAGCGCGAATTCGCCGATACCACACGCGATTTTCAGCGCAAGCAGCGGGAGTTCCGCGAAGACCTGAACCAGCGACGCAACGAGGAGCTTGCAAGCGTACTCGAGCGCGCAAACCGCGCCGTGCGCGCGATCGCCGAGCAGGAGAAGTACGACATCGTTTTCCAGGAGGCGGTCTACGCCAACCCGCGCATCGATATCACCGACAAGGTGATCAAGGCGCTTGACGACTCGAAGCCTGCGGCCAAGTAGCGGCTCACGGCATGCTCCGGGCGCGGCAATGACGCAGCGGGAGCACCGACTAGGGGAACTGGCCGAGCGCTTCGGCGGGGAGGTCGTGGGCGACGCGGATTCCGTCATTCGGCGGCTCGCGAGCTTGCGTGCCGCCCAGGCGGGGGACATCTCGTTCTTTTCCCACGGGCGCTATCGCGACGAGCTTGCGAAGACGCGTGCATCGGCAGTGATCGTCGGCGCCGACGCTCGCGACGCCACGGCGCTTCCGCGCATCGTCTGCGCAGACCCGTACCTGTTCTTCGCGAAAGTTGCGCGGCTCTACCACGAGGAGCAACCGACGCAGCCGGGCGTGCACCCGAGCGCGGTGGTGCTGCCGGGGGCGCGAATCGCGCCCGGAGCGTCGGTCGGCGCGCTCTGCGTCATCGAGGAAGAAGTCGAGATCGGCTCGGGGACCAGCATCGGTCCGGGATGCCTCATCGGCCGCCGGGTCACAATCGGCGTCGGGGCACGGTTCCATGCGGGCGTGACCGTCTATGCGGGATGCGCGATAGGCGAGCGCGCCATTTTGCACTCCGGGGTCGTGGTGGGCGCGGACGGCTTCGGCTTCGCGCCGGACGCCGGTACTTGGCTGAAGATCCCGCAGATGGGAAGTGTCCGGATCGGGTCAGACGTGGAGATCGGGGCGAACACCACGATCGATCGCGGCGCGCTCGATGACACGGTGATCGAAGACGGCGTGAAGCTCGACAATCAGATCCAGATCGGCCACAACGTGCGCATCGGCGCCAATTCCGCGATCGCGGGGTGCGTGGGCATCGCCGGGAGCACACGCATCGGTCGTCAGTGCATGATCGGAGGTGCGGCAATGATCGGCGGGCACCTGAGCATCGCAGACCGCGTGGTCGTCGCGGGAGGAACCGTCGTGACGAAGTCCATCGATACGGCAGGAACATACGTGTCGGTCATCCCGGCCACGCCCGCGCGCGAGTGGCGGCGAACCGTTGCGATGCTCCGCAACCTGGAGCGGATGTCGGAGCGGTTGCGTGCGCTGGAGCGGCGCCTGTCCGACCTGGAGAACGGAAAGTGAATGCGATGGACATCAAGCAGATCCTGGAGAGCCTGCCGCACCGTTACCCGTTTCTGCTCGTGGACCGGGTGCTCGAGTGCGAACCGGGAAAGCGACTGGTCGCCCTCAAGAACGTAACCATCAACGAGCCGTTCTTCCCCGGCCACTTCCCCCACCACCCGATCATGCCTGGCGTCATCATCATCGAGGCGATGGCGCAGGCTGCGGCCATCCTCGCGTTCCAGACCCTCGGCGCGGTGCCCGGCGAGAGCCACGTCGTGTATTTCGTCGGTATCGACGAGGCCCGCTTCAAGCGCCCGGTCGGTCCTGGAGACCAGCTCATCCTGCACGCCCGGTACGAACGTCACCTGCGGGGGATCTGGAAGTTTGCGACCGAGGCGCGAGTCGGCGAGACCCTCGCCGCGGAAGCAAGACTGATGTGCACCGTGCGCGACGCATGATCCATCCGACCGCCATCGTTCATCCGGGCGCGCGCATCGCCGCGGACGTTCAGATCGGCGCGTACTCGATCGTCGGCGAGCATGTCGAGGTCGGGGAGGGCACGACGATCGGCCCGCACGTGATCGTCGAGGGCCGCACGCGGATCGGCCGCGAGAATCGGATCTTCTCGTTTTCGGTGCTCGGTGGCACGCCGCAGGACAAGAAGTATGGCGGAGAGCCTACGGCCCTCGAGATCGGGGACCGGAACACGATCCGGGAGTTCTGCACGTTCAGCACGGGGACGGTGCAGGATGCCGGCGTCACGCGGCTCGGAAGCGACAACTGGATCATGGCGTACTGCCACGTCGCCCACGATTGCCAGGTCGGCAACAATACGATCTTCGCCAACAACACGCAGCTGGCGGGGCACGTCCTGGTTCAGGATTTTGCGGTGCTCGGCGGTTTCACGGGCGTGCATCAGTTCGTGCGAGTCGGCGCCCACAGCATGACAGGTGGCGGCACGATCCTCCGCCAGGACCTGCCGCCCTATGTGACTGCAGCCGGTAATCCGACGAAAGCGTTTGGGATCAATTCGGAGGGATTGCGGCGGCGTGGATTCTCGGATGCGACGATCAATGGGATCACGCGCGCATATAAGCTCCTGTACCGGAGCGGCTTGACCCTCGCAGACGCGCAAGCGAGCATCGCGGCGCAAGCCGTCCAGCTGTCCGAGCTCCGGATTCTCGCCGAATTTCTTGGCGCGGCGACGCGGGGTATCGTTCGTTAGCATGGAACGGCGCTGACGGCCATGGCTGGGGCACCCTGCATCGCATTGGTTGCCGGGGAAGCCTCCGGAGATCTGATCGGGAGCGGGGTCATCGCGGCGATTCGCAGGCGCGTTCCCGCCGCGTCCTTCGTCGGCATAGGGGGTCCACGGATGATCGCCGCGGGCCTCGAATCCTGGTATCCGCAGGACAAGCTCGCAGTGCATGGATTGGTGGAGGTGCTGGCGCATCTCCGGGAGCTCCTGGCGATCCGCAAGGATCTCGTCCGACGGATACTCGGTCTGCGCCCCGCAATGTTCCTGGGGATCGACTCGCCGGATTTCAACCTCGGGATCGAACGAAAGCTCAAGCGAGCCGGCGTCGCGACTGCGCATATGGTCAGCCCGACCGTGTGGGCCTGGCGATCGGGGCGAATTCGGACCATCCGCGCCGCGATCGATCACATGCTGGTGCTGTTCCCCTTCGAGGAACCCATCTATCGCGATGCAGGCATACCGGCGACATTCATCGGCCATCCGCTCGCCGACGAAATTCCCGCCGAGGTGAATCGCGAGGCCGCGCGCGAGGATCTGCGCCTGCCACAGGGCGCACCCGTGATCACGGTCCTGCCCGGCAGCCGTCGCAGCGAGATCGAGAGAATGGGCCCACCTTTTATTCGCTCGGCCCGGCTGATTCTCGAGCGAGTGCCGGACGCGCGTTTTCTCGTCCCACTCGTAACCCGCGAGACTCGGGAGCTCTTCGAAGGCATTCTCTACCGCGAGGAGGCGCGCGATCTTCCCATGTCGCTCTTGTTCGGGCACGCGCAGGAGGCGCTTGCCGCGAGCGACGTCGCCCTCGCGACGAGCGGCACCGTCACGCTGGAGGCTGCGCTGGTCGGCACACCCATGGTGATCGCCTACCGGGTCGCGCCCCTCTCGTACGCCATCGCGCGCCGGCTGATTCACGTCAAGCAGATGGGACTTCCCAATATCCTCGCTGGCGAGCCCGTGGTCCCCGAATTCGTCCAAGACGCCGCCACGCCCGAAAATCTCGCGCAGGCGCTCGTCAATCTTCTGCTGGACGAGCCGGTGCGCGCGGCGGTGCGCGAACGGTTCGCCGAGCTGCATGGGGTGCTGCGTCGCGACGCCGCCGAAACGGCTGCCCAGGCGTTGCTCCCGTACCTCGGTGTGGAGGGTGCGCGTGCGACCGCCTGACTCGGGCGCCAAGGCTTGCGGTGTGGATGAGGCCGGACGCGGACCGATTGCCGGACCGGTATACGCGGCAGCAGTGATTCTCGATCGGCGGCGACGCATCGCCGGACTGGACGATTCGAAGCGCTTGACCGAGCAGCGTCGCCTCGAGCTTGCCGAGCGTATCCGCGAGCGCGCGTTCGCCTGGGCGGTCGCCAGCGCATCGGTAGAGGAAATCGACCGGCTGAACATCCTTGGCGCGACGCTGCTTGCCATGCAGCGTGCCATTCGTGCGTTGTCCGTTGTTCCCGACCGAGTCCTCGTCGACGGTCTGTACTGTCCCCTCGTCGGAGTGTCGACGCGCGCGATCGTGGATGGCGACGCGAAAGTGGCGGCGATCTCCGCGGCATCGATACTCGCGAAGACGGCACGCGACGCCGAGATGCTCAGGCTGCATGAGCGCTTCCCGAACTACGGCCTCGACCGCCACAAGGGCTACCCGACGCGCGCGCATCTCGTCGCGTTGCGCGAGTTTGGCGCCTGCGAGATCTATCGCCGCAGCTTCAAGCCGGTACGCGACGTGATGTCAGGCCAGAGCCAGATGAGTTTCGAGGATGGGTACCGCTAGATTCACTCAGGCGGCGCGCCGCTCCCGCAGGGCTTCGCGCACCACCGCCAGCACTCCGCGGCGCTCGGCGGCCGGTGCGAACAGGGGGCGCCGCGTCGCGATCGCGCGCTGCAGGCGACGGTAAAAGACATCCTCCTGGCACGCCCGAGCGGCGAGGCGTGCGAGCGCTCGAGTATCGCCGAGCGCGTAGTAGCCGGGATACCCGCGCGCGAGCATGCCGATATTGCCGGGAATGCGCGAGGCCAGCACCGGGACGCCGATGCGCGCGGCTTCGCAGATCACGTTCGCGCCGCCTTCCATGCGGGAGCTCACCACGAGCGCATGACTGCGCCGCAGCCAGTCGAGCGCACGCCCGTGCGGGAGCCCGCCCAGCCAGCGGTACCTGGGATCCGCCTGGGTCAGTCGGCGCGCCTCGCGCGTCATTTCCGGCGACAAGGCATCGCCCAGATGGATGACCTCGATGCTCGGGATGTCCATCAGGTCATGGAGCGCGTAGGCCATCCGGAATGGATCTTTCTCTTCCCGGAGATGCCCCAGAACGGCGATGCGAAACTTGCGGCGCGGCGGCGTTGCGGGTCCGGACACATCGGCCGACTGGTAGATGACCCTCGTCTTACGACGAATTCGCGCCGCCAGCTCGTCCACACCGCGCTCCTGCAACACGACCAGCAGCGAGGCCATGTCGAGCGATGCCTGCGCGTCGGCATCGGTCCGGATATCGCGATACAGATCGGTGCCCGTCAGCACGACGATCAGCGCCCCGCGCGGGTTGGCGACCCGGTATCGTGCTATGGACGAGTGGCTCTTGCGCGCATGCAATGCGATGAGGACGTCGCATTGCGCCTCATCCCACTCGGTTGCGACGCGAACGCGATGACCGGCGCTGCGCAGGAACGCCGCATAGCGCTGCGCGGTGTGCCGGTTACCCGTGCGGGAGGTTGCGGCGGCGGGCGTGGCGATGGCGATTCTCATGTGCCATATGGTCGGTTAAACTGCACGTTCATGCACGCCGCCGATCACGCCTCCGATCTCGCCGCTGATTCAGGCGAGCCGCTCGTCCCCCCCGGCAGTCTGCACGCTGGGGAGGTCGCGGAGCACCTTGTCGCGGCGCGCAAGCGTGTCGATGCGCTTACTGGCGACCTGCGCGGGGCCCAATTGTTGGGGCCCAAGCTCGAGATCGTCAACCCCGTGATCTGGGAGATCGGGCACGTCGCGTGGTTCCAGGAGTACTGGTGCCTGCGGACGAAGCCGGATGGCACGCGCTCTCCCAGCATGCTCGCCGGGGCGGACGAACTCTACGATTCGACCGAGATTCCGCACGATGTGCGCTGGGACCTTCCACTGCCCGATCTGGGCGGAACGCGGAGCTACCTCCAAGCGGTTCTCGAACGGGTGCTCGATGCGCTCGCGCGGCGCCCCGACGACGAGCGACTGCTCTATTTCGCGAAGCTTGCCGCCTGCCACGAGGACATGCACGCGGAGGCCTTCCACTACACACGCCATACGCTCGCGTACGATGCGCCGTCGCTCGCGGCGGCCGCCGCTCCGATGAAGCCTGGAGCGAACGGCTCGGGCGACGCCGAGTTCCCCGGGGGAGCGTTTCTGCTCGGCGCGCATCGAGGCAGTGGATTCGTGCACGACAATGAGAAGTGGGCGCACGAAGCGTTCGTGCGCCCGTTTCGCATGGCGCGAAGCTCGGTCACCAATCGCGAATTCCTCGAGTTCGTGGAGGCCGGCGGATACGAGCGCCGCGCGATGTGGAGCGAGGCGGGCTGGCTTTGGCGCGCCGGACAAGCGGCGACGATGCCCCACTACTGGCGCAAGGCGGACGGGCGCTGGCTCCAGCGTCGGTTCGCAAACTGGGTTCCGCTTGCAGTCGATGAGCCGGTCATTCACGTCACCTGGTACGAAGCCGAAGCGTATTGCGCGTTCGCCGGGCGGCGCCTTCCGAGCGAGCTGGAGTGGGAATACGCCGCCTGCGACGGACGATCGAGCGACAAACCCCTCGCTCCCTGGGGCGCGGGGCGTCCCGACGCTCGGCACGCCAATCTCGAGGGCAGCGCACCCGTGCCCGTGGGCGACTTCCAGACGGGCGATTCGCCGCGCGGCTGCCGCCAACTGCTCGGCAACGTCTGGGAATGGACCGCGAGCACTTTCGAGCCGTATCCGGGATTCGTGCCCGATCCGTACAAGGAATACTCCGCGCCGTGGTTCGGAACGCGCAAGGTTCTGCGCGGAGGAAGCTTTGCGACACCGCAGCGGCTGATCCGCAACACCTGGCGAAACTTCTTCACGCCGGAGCGCCACGACGTCTTTGCGGGCTTTCGGACCTGCGCACTTGCCGAGTGATGGCAAGCCGGCGAAGCGGATCCAGTCGCGCGACAACGCGTGGTACAAGTCGCTCCAGCGCCTTGCAACCTCGTCGCGCGAGCGCCGCGCGCAAGGGCGGGCGATTCTCGACGGACCGCACCTGATCGAGGTCTGGCGGTCGAACGGCGCGGTGGCCGAAGCCCTGGTGGTCAGTGAGTCGGGGTACGCCCGGCCGGAGGCCCGCGCGCTTTTCGAGACCACTTCAGCAAGAACCCGCGTCGTTCTTGTCGATCGGCTCTTCGATGGGGTGGCGCAAGTCAGCACACCCGTTGGGATCATGGCAGTCGTGCCCACGCCCGAGCCCGCTCCGCTCCCCGACCGCATCGGGGATGCAGTGCTCGTCGATGGCGTTCAGGACGCGGGAAACCTCGGCTCCATTCTGCGGAGCGCGGCCGCCGCCGCGGTCAACGACGTTTTTCTGTCGACGGGGACGGTCTTCGCTTGGTCGCCACGCGTGCTGCGCGCCGGGATGGGAGCGCATTTCGCGCTCACCATTCGCGAGGGCGTCCGCCTGGACGCATTGCTCGGGCGCTGCACCGGTCGGATAGCGGCGGCCGAAACGCTCGGCACAACCTCTCTGCACGAATGCGATCTGCGCGGCCCGGTCGCGTGGATCTTCGGCAACGAAGGCGCGGGCGTATCGGCGGCGCTGGCCGGTCAGGCAACCGACCGGGTGCGCATTCCGATGCCCGGCAGGACGGAATCGCTCAACGTCGCGGCGGCTGCCGCGGTCTGTCTATTCGAACAAGTCCGGCAGCGTGCCTTCAGTAGACGCGCCGCTCCAGCTTGACGTCCTGGAGGATCTGGGTCGCGATCTCCTCGATCGAGCGCGTCGTGGAATTGACCCACTTGACGCCATGGCGGCGCATCAATCGCTCGGCCTGGTCCACCTCGTAGCGGCAGTTGTCGAGACTTGCATAGCGACTTTCCGGGCGCCGTTCGTTGCGGATGCGGGCAAGGCGCTCGGGGGTGATGGTGAGCCCGTAGAGTTTGGGCAGGTGGGCCTCGACGGCATCCGGCAGCTTGCCGCGTTCGAAGTCGTCCGGGATGAGCGGGCAATTGGCCGCCTTGATGCCGAACTGCAGTGCGAGGTAGAGACACGTCGGCGTCTTGCCGCTGCGCGAGACGCCGACGAGAATGACATCGGCCGCCGCGAGCTCGGTGTTGCCGAGACCGTCGTCGTGGGCGAGCGTGAAATTGATCGCCTCGATCCGGTGCTGATAGCCGTTGCTGTCCGCAACGCTGTGCGAGCGGCCGGCGGTGTGCGTGGAGCCGGCTTTGAACTCGGCCTCGAGAGGCGCGAGGAAGGCATCGAAGAAATCGAGGATTAGGGCATCCGCCTTGCGGACGGTCTCACGGATCTGGTCGTTCACCAGCGTGGTGAACACGACCGGGCGCGTGCCCGTGCTCGCGCGCGCCGACTCGATGCGCGCCACGCATTCTTCGGCCTTGGCAACGCTGTCCACGAACGGAATCACCGCCTGCGTGTATTCGATCGCCTCGAACTGGGTGAGCAGGCTGTGCCCGAGCATCTCGGCCGTGATCCCCGTCCCGTCCGAAATGAAGAAGATTGTGCGCTTGGGCTCGGACAAGGGGAGTCGATGCGGGTGCTTTGAGCGGGGTTCGTGGCCCCCGGCAGGGAAGGGCTTAGCCGCTAACATAGCGGCTACGGCGCGCGCGGGCAACCGGAGAGTCGACTGGAGCGGGAGAATGGCGCGGTCAGGTTCGCCGTCCTTGGGTCGCTTCACTTGCCAGCCTTCGAGCTCAATGATTTCGTGCCACGAGGCGGTTCGCCGGTTCGCAGCGGCAGGTACGTATTGCGCATTGACCGGACAGCCGGCACCCTCGCGCATCAGCGCGACGCGCAGGTATTCCGGCTCGTTGCTGGGAATGGCGAGGGTCGGCGAGGCGCTTGGCGTCCCTCGGGTGCACCCTAAGGTAGGCGAAGCTGCTCAATGAGCAACGTCGAAGGCTCTCGGTCGGAAGGGGCGTTGCCGCTAAAATGGCGGCTTCGCCGCGAGTCGGCAGCCGGATCTATCGAGGAAGAGTAAGAATGGCCCGCGACCGTCATGTGATTCCCCTGCAGGATGTGCGCATGACGGACGTCGAGCAGGTCGGTGGCAAGAACGCCTCGCTCGGCGAGATGATCAGCCAGCTCGCGCGCGCCGGAATCCGGGTACCGGGCGGCTTCGCCACGACCGCGGGCGCGTTTCGCGAGTTCCTCGACGGCGCCGGGCTGACTGCGCGCATCAACGGCCGGCTCGATGCCCTCGACCCCGATGACGTGACCGCGCTCGCGAAGTGCGGCGCCGAGATCCGCCGCTGGATCGCCGAAGCTCCGCTCCCTGACGCGATGGTGGCGGCGATCGGAGCGGCTTACCGCGTCATGATGGCGGACGGCGAGAGCGCGGTGGCCGTGCGCTCATCCGCCACCGCCGAAGATCTGCCGGACGCATCGTTCGCAGGCCAGCAGGAGACCTTCCTGAACGTGCGCGGACTGGAGGCTGTCCTGCACGCCATCAAGCACGTCTTCGCGTCGCTGTATAACGACCGGGCAATCTCGTATCGGGTTCACCAGGGGTTTCACCACAGCGCGGTCGCGCTGTCGGCCGGAGTGCAGCGCATGGTGCGTAGCGACCTGGCGGCGAGCGGGGTGATGTTCACCATGGATACGGAATCTGGTTTCCAGGACGTCGTATTCATCACCGCCGCCTACGGGCTCGGCGAAACCGTGGTGCAGGGCGCCGTGAACCCCGACGAGTTCTATGTCCACAAGCCGATGTTGGAAGCCGGCAAGTTCCCGGTCATTCGCCGGCAACTCGGCGCAAAGGCGATCAAGATGGTCTTTGCGGAGAATGCCCGGGCGGGCCATTCGACCGAGACGGTCGATGTGGAGAAAGTCGATCGTGACCGGTTCTGCCTGGGCGACGCCGACGTGATCGAGCTGGCGCGCTATGCAGTGGCAATCGAGCGGCATTACGGTCGCCCGATGGACATCGAGTGGGGCAAGGACGGCGCGGACGGAAAGATCTACATCCTTCAGGCGCGGCCGGAGACGGTGAAATCACGCAAGGGCGCCGATGGGCAGGAGCGCTACCGCCTGAAGGAGCGGGCGGGCGCGGCGCTCATCTCCGGGCGGGCGATCGGACAAAAGATCGGCGTCGGCCCGGTGCGCGTAGTGAAGGACGCCTCGGAAATGGACCGCGTGGCTGCGGGCGATGTGCTCGTCACCGACATGACCGATCCGAACTGGGAGCCGGTGATGAAGAGGGCCGCTGCGATCGTCACCAATCGCGGCGGAAGAACCTGCCACGCGGCCATCATCGCGCGCGAGCTCGGAATACCCGCGGTCGTGGGCTGCGGAGAGGCGACAAGCGTCCTGCCGAACGGGGAGCAGGTGACCGTGTCGTGCGCGGAGGGGGACACCGGAAACGTGTATCCGGGGGCCCTCGACTACGAAGTGGTCACCATCACCTATACGGCGCTGCCTGAGCTGCCCGTGAAGATCACGATGAACATCGGCAACCCGAATCTCGCATTCGACTTCCAGGCGCTGCCGAACGCCGGGGTCGGACTGGCCCGGCTCGAATTCGTGATCAACAACATGATCGGCGTGCACCCGCAAGCCGTGCTCGACTATCCGGAGCTTGCCGAGGAGCTCAAGGGTCAGGTGGAAGCGGCGGCGCGCGGCTACGCCAATCCGCGCGAGTTCTACGTGGCGAAGCTGACCGAAGGCGTGGCAACCATCGCGGCGGCGTTCTGGCCCAAGCCGGTCATCGTCCGCCTCTCGGATTTCAAGTCGAACGAGTACCGCAAGCTGATCGGCGGGGCGACCTACGAGCCGGAGGAAGAGAACCCGATGCTCGGCTTCCGCGGGGCGTCACGCTATGTCGCCGAGTCGTTCAGGGAGTGCTTTGCGATGGAGTGCGAAGCCATGAAGCGCGTCCGCAACGACATGGGGCTCACCAACGTCGAGCTCATGGTGCCGTTCGTGCGAACCGTCGAGGAAGCCAGGCGGGTGATCGAGCTGCTCGCCGAACGCGGCCTGAGCCGCGGCGAGAACGGGCTCAAGGTCGTCATGATGTGCGAGCTTCCTTCCAACGCGATTCTTGCGGACGCGTTTCTCGAACACTTCGACGGCTTCTCGATCGGGTCGAACGACCTGACGCAGCTGACGCTGGGCGTCGACCGCGATTCGGAGCTGGTGGCGGGATCTTTCGACGAGCGCGACGCGGCGGTCGAAGCGATGCTCCGGATGGCGATTCGCGCGTGCCGCGACAAGGGCAAGTACGTCGGCATCTGCGGGCAGGGACCGTCGGACCACCCGGATCTGGCGCGCTGGCTGCTGGAGGAGGGGATCGAGAGCATGTCCCTCAACCCGGATACCGTCGTTGCGACGTGGCTCGAGCTCGGAAAGCAAGCTAAGGGCGCCTAGTTCGTCCGCAGCAGACGTTGCTTTTCGCGATTCCACTCGCGCTCCTTGGCGGCGGCCCGCTTGTCATACTGCTTCTTGCCGCGTGCGAGGCCGATCTCGAGCTTGATGCGTCCCTTCGCGTAGTGCAGGTTGAGCGGCACGAGCGTGTAGCCCGCTTGCTCGACCTTCCCGATCAGGCGATTGATCTGCTGGGCATGCAGCAGCAGCTTGCGTGTCCGCGTCGGGTCCGGGGTCACATGCGTGGAGGCGCTCCCGAGCGGGCTGATGTGGGCGCCGACCAGGTAGATCTCCTGGTTGCGCACCACGACGTATGCCTCCTTCAGCTGAGCACGGGCGGCGCGGATTGCCTTCACTTCCCAGCCCTCGAGCGCGACGCCCGCTTCGTAGCGCTCTTCGATGAAGTAGTCGTGGAAGGCCTTGCGATTCTCGACGATGCTCATTCCATCCGGTCCGGCTAAACTGCTGCGATTCTAACAGTGTGGTCCATGATAACGGTCGAACGAAACGCTCTGGTCGGACACGGCGTACAGGACCTCTATTCGCTGGTGGAGGACGTGGAGGCGTATCCCGAGTTCCTCCCCTGGTGCTCGGCGGCCGAAGTGCACTCTCGCGTTGGCTCGCAAGCGGTTGTGTCCCTGCAGATTCGCTATCGCGGCGTGCGCCAGCGGTTTACCACGCGCAATACGTTCACCGCCGGCGAGCGGATCGAGATGACGCTCATCGACGGACCGTTCCGCAGTCTGGATGGCGTGTGGCGCTTCGTTCCGCTCGACAGGCAGGCGTGCCGGGTCGAATTGACGCTTGCCTACGAGCTCGGGAGCCCGCTGCTCGCGAGGGTGATGGGACCGACGTTCAACGAGATCGCCAACACGCTCGTCGACGCTTTCGTGCGACGGGCCGATACGCTTCACGCGCGAGGGTGAGCGCGCCGCTGGTCAATGTCGAGATCGTATATGCCACGCCGCGGCATCAGGCGCGCTACGCTTTGCAGATCGAGCCGGGCATGACGGTTGCGGACGCGGTTCGCGCGAGCGGCGTTCTGGAGGCGTATCCGGAAATCGACCTCGCGCGCAATCGCGTGGGTATACACGGGAACCTCACGCGGCTCGCGCAAGTGCTGCGCGAAGGTGACCGGGTCGAGATCTACCGGCCGCTCAGCGCCGATCCGAAGGAGGCGCGGCGCACGCGCGCGGCGCGCCGCACCAGGCGCTGAACGGCGCGCCGGGTCACGCTATCAACTCAGTTGCAGTTTGCCTGCACCAGCTGCTGCATGCGCTGGGTTTCCCGGGCGCGGTCGGCATCCTCGAGATACTGCCGCTCGCCCTGCGCGTCGTAGCGGGCGATCCGCTGGCCGGAATCTAGCGCGGCAAGGTTGCGCCGCGCGTCCTCGCAACTTTGCGCCTTCTGCTTCTGCTCGGAGGCGGCCTGCTGCTGTTTCTGCTGACTCTCGGCCTGCTCCTGGCGGCGTTTCTGGAATTCCTTGTCGAGCTCCGCTGCGCCCCCGGATTGGCTACCGACCGAGCTCACGCTGCCCCGCACCTCTTGGGACTGCTTGCCATCGGGCGGCTTGCGGTCCGAGTACTGGACCCGGCCGTTGGCGTCGACCCACTTGTAGAGCTGCGCCTGCGCCGGCGCGGCCAGCAGGAGGAGGGCCAAGAGCACGATGCGAAACGGGACCGGAATCATGACATTGTCCTCAAGAACAAGGGTTGCGCGACCATATCGGCTTTGCCCGGCCGCGTCAATCGAGGGCGGGCCCGAAGGCGATGATTTACCGGGCATTTTCCCGGACGTATAATGCGTCTTTGCGACCTCACCCACGCCCATGCGCGCGATTCCCAAGGCCCTGACCTTCGATGACGTCCTGCTCGTACCTGCCCTGTCCGCCATTCTGCCCCGGGACGCCAGCCTGGCGACCCAGCTGACGCGCAGTATCCGGATCAACATCCCGCTCGTGTCCGCCGCGATGGACACGGTGACCGAAGCCCCGCTGGCAATTGCCCTCGCGCAGGAAGGCGGCATCGGGATCGTTCACAAGAACATGCCGGCGAAAGCGCAGGCCGCCGAGGTGCGCAAGGTGAAGCGCTACGAGTCCGGCGTGGTGCGCGATCCGATCACGATCCCCCCGGACATGACCGTGCGGGAGGTCAAGGCGCTCACCGAGCAGCACAAGTTCTCCGGCCTGCCGGTCATCGAGCAAGGCAAAGTGGTCGGAATCGTCACCAATCGCGACCTCCGTTTCGAGACGAAGCTCGACCAGCCGGTGCGCAACATCATGACGCCCAAGGACCGCCTGGTCACGGTGCGCGAGGGCGTGAGCCTTGAGGAGGCGACCGAGCTCCTCCACAAGCACCGGCTGGAGCGCGTTCTAGTCGTCAACAACGCGTACGAGCTCCGCGGGCTCATCACCGTCAAGGATATCCTCAAGTCGAGCGAGTATCCCAATGCGTCCAAGGACGCGCAGGGCAATCTGCGCGTCGGGGCCGCCGTCGGGGTGGGCGAGGGCACCGAGGAGCGGGCCGCCGCGCTGGTCGACGCGGGTGTCGACGTGATCGTCGTGGACACGGCGCACGGCCATGCACAGGGCGTGCTCGACCGCGTGAAGTGGATCAAGCGCAACTTCGCGAAGGTGGAAGTCGTCGGCGGCAATATCGCCACGGCGGATGCCGCCCGAGCGCTGGCCGAATACGGGGCCGATGCGGTCAAGGTCGGCATCGGGCCCGGCTCGATCTGCACGACGCGGATCGTCGCCGGGGTTGGGGTGCCGCAGATCACCGCCATCCACAATGTCGCCGAGGGGCTTCAGGGCACGGATATCCCCATGATCGCGGACGGAGGCATCCGCTACTCGGGCGACATCGCCAAGGCCCTCGCGGCCGGGGCGAATTGCGTGATGCTCGGGAGCCTGTTCGCCGGGACCCAGGAAGCACCCGGACAGATCGAGCTCTATCAGGGGCGCTCCTACAAGTCCTACCGCGGCATGGGCTCGCTCGGCGCGATGCAGCAGGGTGCGGCCGACCGGTATTTCCAGGATCCTGCCGCGAACGCCGACAAGCTGGTGCCCGAGGGCATCGAAGGCCGCGTCCCGTACAAGGGGCCGGTCATGGCCGTCATCGATCAGCTCCTCGGGGGCATTCGCGCCAGCATGGGCTACCTGGGGTGCAACACCATCGAGGAGATGCGGAGCCGTGCGCAGTTCGTCGAAATCACCACGGCCGGAGTCCGCGAGTCGCACGTGCACGACGTGCAGATCGTCAAGGAAGCGCCGAATTACCGAGTCGAGTGACAGGTGCACGAGAGGATCCTGATCCTCGATTTCGGCGCGCAGTACACGCAGCTGATCGCGCGGCGCGTGCGCGAGAATCACGTCTACTGCGAGATCCACCCGTTCGACGTCAGCGACGCCTTCATTCGCGAATTCGCGCCGCGCGGCATCATTCTTTCCGGCGGACCGGCATCGGTTACCGAGGACACGACCCCGCGGGCGCCGCAGGCCGTGTTCGAGAGCGAAGTTCCGGTGCTGGGCATCTGCTATGGCATGCAAGCGATGGCGGCACAGCTCGGCGGGGCCGTCGAGAGTGCGCGCGTGCGCGAATTCGGCTATGCGGAACTGCGTGCGCACGGTCATTCAGCGCTGCTGCGCGACATCCAGGATCGCTCCAACGCAGCCGGGCACGGGCTGCTCGACGTGTGGATGAGCCATGGCGACAAGGTGACCGCCCTGCCGCAGGGCTTCAGGGCCATCGCGAGCAACGCCGCTACGCCGATCGCCGGCATGGCGGATGAGGCGCGCCGATTCTACGGCGTCCAGTTCCACCCGGAAGTGACCCACACCCGCCAGGGCCGAGCGATTCTCGCCCGATTCGTCACCGAGATCTGCGGCTGTAGCGGCGACTGGAACATGCCGGACTACGTTGCCGAATCGGTCGAGCGCATCCGCGCCGACGTGGGACGCGATGACGTCATCCTCGGATTATCGGGCGGCGTCGACTCGTCGGTTGCGGCGGCCCTCATCCATCGGGCGATCGGCGATCAGCTGACCTGCATCTTCGTGGACACCGGGCTGCTGCGCAAGGACGAGGCGCGCCAGGTGATGGAGACTTTCGGTCGTCATCTGGGCGTCCGCGTCGACATGGTGGACGCGTCGGAGCGATTCATGAACGCGCTCGCCGGCGAGGGCGATCCCGAGCAGAAGCGCCGGATCATCGGGCGCGAGTTCGTGCACGTCTTCCAGGAGGAGGCGGAACGGCTCAAAGAACGGGGCAGCGCGGCGAAATGGCTCGCGCAGGGCACCATCTACCCGGACGTGATCGAGTCGGCGGGCGCGAAGACGAAGAAGGCGCACACCATCAAGTCGCACCACAACGTCGGCGGACTGCCCGAGACGCTGCACCTCAAGCTGCTCGAGCCGCTGCGCGAGCTTTTCAAGGACGAGGTGCGCGAGCTGGGGCTGGCCCTGGGGCTGCCACGCGACATGGTCTTCCGGCATCCGTTTCCGGGGCCGGGGCTGGGCGTGCGCATTCTGGGCGAGGTCAAGCGCGAGTACGCCGACATCCTGCGCGAGGCGGATGCGATCTTCATCGAGGAGCTGCGACTCTCCGGCTGGTACGACCAGACGGCGCAGGCATTTGCCGTGTTCCTGCCCGTGCGATCGGTCGGCGTGATGGGCGACGGGCGAACCTACGAATATGTGGTGGCCCTGCGGGCCGTCCAGACGACCGACTTCATGACCGCGCAGTGGGCGACATTGCCTGCCGAGCTGTTGGCCAGGGTGTCGAGCCGCATCATCAACGAAGTGCGCGGCATCAACCGCGTCGTCTACGACATCTCGAGCAAGCCGCCGGCCACCATCGAGTGGGAGTAAGGGGCGCGTCGGATTCGGCCGCAACGCTCAAGTACGGCGCAGCTCGGTGCGCCAGGTGATGAGCGTCCACAGGAAGCTCGCGAAGTCCTGGATCGCAAAGACGAGCGCTAGCGGACCCGGCACGACCCCGACGTACCACAGGACCCCCATGGCGAGGGGAACGAGCGGCCGGTCGAGGAGGGATGCGAACAGGAACCCGGTGGCGTTCAGCCGGCCGCTGACGATGTAGAGCATCCCCAGGCCGCTCACGAGCATGCCGGCGAGCCGAAAGTAGTTTGCCGCCTGGTCGGACAGCGCAGGCAGATGCAGGACGGCGGCCACGAATCCGGGCGCGAAGACCAGGATGGCACCCTCGACGAGAATCAGCCACCCGAACACCTCGACGGTCCAGGCGGTGCGGCTGCGCTCCTCGGCGGAGAGCAGGCGCGCGAAGAGCTCCGAGAAGCGGGGCAGGGCCATGACCTCCCAAGGATAAGCGCATTCGCGCTGATCCCGGCTGATGACTGGCGCGAGGCGCGAGTCAAGCTTGCCGGCTACAATATCGAGCGATAGTCGCCATGCCCCCTTGTTCGCGGATTGTCCGCGCACCGTCCGCGATCTTTCCCTCGCCGCCATCCATGAACGAAGCCGCTGCCCGCGAGATTGTGCTCGTCCGCGCCGTCGAATCGAGCGAGGCCAGTCGGGCCGTCTGGAGCGACGAGGACCGCGCCTGGGCAGGCCGCGCGGCCGCGGAGGTGGTCGGCGCCGGCGCGCCCCCGGAGCGTTACATCGCGCGCCGCGCGGCGCTCGCGATCGAGCGCCTGTCCGGCGCCTATCCGGCGATCCGCCGCGCCTTGCGCGCCGCGACCTGGCGGCCGTGGATCGGCGCAGCCGTCGTTCTCGCCGCGTTCGGGCTGGGCATCGCCGTCGACCGGATCGGCCCGGCGCAGCGCGTGAACATCCTTGCCTTTCCGCTCATCGTCGTGCTGGCGTGGAACCTCGCGGTGTACGCGGCGATGGTTCTCCAGGGCGGGTGGGGCGCGGTGCAGCGGCGCCCGGACCGGCTCGGCCCGATCGCCGGTGCAGTGGCGCGTTTTGCCCGGGGGATGCCCGCGGTCTCCGCTGCCGGACGCGATGCGCGGATCAACGGTGCGCTCGCGGCCTTCGCGCACGACTGGGCACGGGCCGCATCCCGCTTGCATGCGGCGCGGGTGCGCGGCGTGCTGCACCTTGCCGCATTCGCGCTCGCGCTCGGCGCGATCGCCGGGCTGTACGTCCGGGGACTCGTGCTCGAATACCGCGCCGGGTGGGAAAGCACGTTCCTCGACGCTGATGCGGTGCATGCCCTGCTCAACGCGATCCTCGTTCCTGCCGCAGCGCTGACCGGCATCGATCTCCCCGATGCAGCGGGCCTGGAAGCGATTCGGTTCGGCGGCGGCGGGAACGGCGAGAACGCCGCGCCGTGGATCCATCTCTATGCCCTCACCGTGGCGCTCGTCGTCCTGGTGCCGCGCGGACTGCTCGCGCTCGGCACCTGGTGGTCGGCACGCAGGCTCTCACGGGCGCTGCCGCTGCCCCTCGGCGACGCGTACTTCCAGCGCCTGGCGCGGCAGACCTCCGGCGATGCGGCCCGGATCCGCGTCGTGCCCTACGGCTACCAGCTCGCGCCGCAGGCGACCTTGGGTCTCGAGGCGACGCTGCGGCGCGTATTCGGGACGCGGGCCGAGATCACGATCGCTCAGGGTGTGGAGTGGGGCGCGGAGGAAGGCTTGCCCGAGAGCATGCTCCCGCAGGAGCCGTTTGCGCTCGCGGTTGCGCTCTTCAACCTGGCGGCCACGCCGGAGCCAGAGAATCACGGCACGTTCCTCGCGAGCATGCTCGTCGCGCTCGATGGGCACGCGCCGCTCGTCGCAATCGTTGACGAGTCGGCGTTCCGCACGCGGTTTCCGCACATGTCAGTGCGGATCGCCAAGCGGCGGGACGGCTGGCGGGCGCTCGCCGAAGCGCAGAGCGTCCCGCCGGTATTCGTGGATCTCGAGCATCCGGAACTTCCTGCGATCGAGGCCGAGCTGAACGCGGCCCTCGACCGCGCGCTAAGGGTCGGCGCGAGCACGTGAGCGGCCCGGCGCGCATCCACCTGAGCCTCATTTCCCACACGAATGTGGGCAAGACGACGCTCGCGCGCACGCTGCTCGGACGCACCGTCGGGGAGATTCGCGACGAACCGCACGTGACGGACGAGCAGGAAGCGCACGCGATCATCAAGACGCCCGAAGGGGATGTCCTCACGCTCTGGGACACGCCCGGGTTCGGAGACAGCGTGCGGCTCGCGAGGCGCCTCAAGCAGTCGAGCAATCCGATCGGCTGGTTCGTCGGCTCGGTCTGGGATCGCTTCCGCGATCGGCCCTTCTGGTCGAGCCAGCAGGCCGTACGCAACGTCCGCGATCATGCCGACGTCGTGCTCTACCTGGTCAACGCCGCCGAGCATCCCGGAGACGCCGGATATGTCGCGCCGGAGCTTCAGATCCTCGACTGGGTCGGGAAGCCCGCAATCATCCTCCTGAACCAGATGGGCGAGCCGCGGCCGCGCGCCCAAGAGGCGGCGGAAGAGGCGCGCTGGCGCACCCACATCGGCGGGCACCGGATCGTGCAGTCGGTGCTCAGTCTCGATGCGTTCGCCCGCTGCTGGGTGCAGGAGTTCGCGCTGCTTGCCGCGGTGGGCGAGGCCCTTCCGGATGCGAAGCGAGCGGGGTTCGCGCGCCTCTCCGCGGCCTGGCGCGACCGGCGGATGGCCGCCTTCGAGGCGGCGCTAAGCGAGCTCGCAGCGCAGCTGGCACGGGCGGCGCGCGATCGCGAGCCGGTAGACGATCGTGGGGTGCGAACCGCGCTGCGTGACGTCGGCGTCGCGCTCGGGATCGGCCGCGAGGGGGCACCGACGGCGAAGGAGCGCGCGATGACCGCCCTCGCGATGCGCCTCGATGCCGATGCGCGCGCGACCACCGACCGCCTGATCGAGATCCACGATCTGGAGGGTCACGCCGCAGAGGAGGTGCGCGCGCGGCTGGCCGGTGACTTCACCGTTCAAACCCGCGCGAGCGAGGGGAAGGCGGCCGTGCTTGGCGGGCTCATGGCCGGGGCGTTGACCGGGCTCAAGGCGGATCTTGCGACCGGCGGGCTGACTTTCGGGGCGGGGCTGCTGACCGGTGGTGCGCTCGGCGCGCTTGGCGCCGCCGGCATCGCGCGCGGCTATAACCTCGTCCGTGGCGCCAAGGAGGCGTCGGTCCGCTGGAGCGACGAGTTCCTGGACGGGCTCTTCGCTTCCGCCCTGCTGCATTACCTGGCCGTCGCGCACTACGGGCGCGGTCGCGGCGAGTGGGCGCGCAGCGAGCATCCCGCATTCTGGAAGGACACGGTGGCCGAGATCGCCATCCAACGCCGCGACGCGCTGCAGATGATCTGGGCCGAGCGCGCGAGCGCAGGCGACCCCGGCCCGATGTCCGTGGCGCTGCGTAGCGAGCTCGCGGGTGCCGCCCTCGACCTGCTCGAGCGCCTGTACCCCGGGGCACTCGCCCGTGTGACAATGCCCCAGGATGAACAATGTAGTGGGGACAAGGCGAATCGTCGTGGCTCCGCAGGATGAGCTATTCATGCGCGCCGCCCTCGTGCTGGCCCAAGGGGCCGCGCGCGAAGGGGAAGTGCCGGTCGGCGCCGTGGTCGTGCGCGACGGTGAGATCGTCGGGCGCGGCGCGAACCGGCCGATCGCCGAGCATGACCCTGCGGCGCACGCCGAGATCATTGCCTTGCGCGATGCAGGGCGCGCGCTGGGCAATTACCGGCTCACCGGATGCGCGCTTTACGTGACCATTGAACCTTGCATGATGTGCGCGGGGGCGATCATGCACGCCCGTATCGCGCGGGTGGTCTATGGGGCGCGCGATCCCAAGACCGGAGTGTGCGGCAGCATCGTCGATCTGTTCGCCGATCGACGCATCAACCACCATGCCGAGGTGACCGAGGGTGTGCTTGCCGAGGAGAGCGGCGACCTGCTCGCGCGCTTCTTTGCGGAGCGTCGGCGTGCGGAGCGCAAGACGGGCGATGCCGGCGATTGAGATCTCGATTCCCGCGCAGACGCTGGCGCTGCGCGACGACGCCGGTGGGGTCGTGCGCGAGTACGCGGTGTCGACCGCGCGCAACGGCCCTGGTGAGCGCGAGGGGAGCTTCTGCACGCCCCGCGGGAGGCATATCGTCCGCGCCAAGATCGGTGGCGGTGCTGCGGCGAACACCGTCTTCGTCGGGCGTCGGCCGACGGGCGAGATCTATACCCCGGAGCTCGGCGAGCGCTTCCCGGAACGTGACTGGATCCTCACGCGCATCCTCTGGCTGTCAGGCTGCGAGCCTGCGTTCAATCGACTGGGAGCGGTCGATACGATGCGCCGCTTCATCTACATCCACGGCAGCCCCGACTCGTTCGCGATGGGCAGGCCCGGATCGTTCGGCTGCATTCGAATGCGCAATGCGGACATCATCGAGCTTTACGACCGCGTGGCGGCCGGCACGCCGGTGAAGATCCTGGCCTAGGGTGCCGGGGCGGCTCCCGGGACAGGGCGCACCAGGCAAGTGCGCTACTCTTCCGGCGTCGCGAGCACGTAGTCGACGGTGAAGACGTCGAGAAACACGTCCTGCCAACGCTCGCCGGCCAGAAGCTTGCGCAGCGGCGTGCTGGCGTTGCCCTCGCCGATCGCGCAGTCGACGAGCAGCAGGTAGCGCTGCTCGCCCGGCCCGCCGCCGTAGATCTTGCGTTCGGAGGTCTCGATTCCAGAAATGGCGCTGTCGATTTCGTAGAGGCGCGCGCGAGCGACGCCCCGCAGGGCGGCGGCACGTTCGACGAGCATCCCATCGGGCGCATCGGCGTTGAAGCGTACCGACACCAGGCAGGGGGCGGCAAAGAGATCGCTTTGGCCGTGCGCGATGATCCGCCGGTATATGTTGCGCACCGGGTCGCGAAAGTGGGGCAGGGATGCGCGCGTCCAATCGGTCGGCGCGTTGAGCCGAGCCAGATAGTCGGGGCTCGCGAGCACCGCGGGATCGCGCGTCTCGTACATCATGAGGAAGTAGTCGTTCGTCCCGTGGCCCAGGTAGCGCTGGCCGGCCAGAAAGCCCGGGATCGAGACGCGCTCGGGCATGTGCTCGCTGTTGTGCCACTGGCGGAACCGGTCGAGGTAGCCCGCTCCGATCCGCGCCCAGAACGCCATCAGGCCGCTGCCTTCGCGCATTCGCCCCCCGATCAGAAGCGGCCGTCGCGGACTTCGAAGCGCGTCGGCTTTTCGTGAATCGGCATGCGGCGGCCGACCCAGTCTGCGGTCCACTCGATCATTTTGCCGAGCGGAACGGTCGGGTAGCCGAAGAGCCGCTGCGCGGCGAGCGTGTTGTTGACCCACCCGTCGGGCGCTTCGACGCCGTCGAGGACCGGCTCGACGCCGAAACGCCTGCCGAACTCCTGGGCCAGCATCCGCACGCTCGCCAGCTCGGGGCCGCCGATGTTGAGCGGGCTTGCCGGCGTCGTGCAGTGAAGCAGCGAGCGCAGGATTTGCGAGCTCGCGTCCCCCTGCCAGATCAGGCTCGCGTGACCCGTGGCAAGCGGCACGGGCTCCCGATTCACGACCCAGCGGGCGATGTCGTGCAGGACGCCGTAGCGCATGTCGATCGCGTAATTGAGCCGCATCAGCCGCCCCGGCGTGCCGTACCGATGGCTGTGGTAGCGGAACATGCGCTCGCGCCCGACGCACGAATTGGCGTAGTCGCCGACCGGCTGCGGCTCGATGCTCTCATCCCAGCCACCGCTCAGCACCGAACCGAACGGATACACGCACAGGGTCGAGAACACGACGATGCGCGAGGCGCGGTAGCGCTCCGCCACCAGCGCGGGGACCTTGGTGTTCATCGCCCAGGCAAACGACTGGTCGGCCTCGGTGCCGAATTTCTTGCCCGCCATGTAGACGACGTTCGACACGTCGGGCAGCTTCGCCACCTGGTCGCGCTCGAGCAGGTCGCAGGCGACGGTCTCCACGCCGGCGGCCTCGAGCCGGCGCCGCACCGTCGCGTCGCTGAATCGCGCGACGCCGATGACCCGCTTCTTCGGTGCCGCCCGTTTCGCCAGCCGCGCGAGCGTCGGACCGACCTTGCCGCCGACGCCCAGCACGGCGAGATCGCCCTCGAGCCGCGCCATGTCGTCGACGAGCGCCTGGCTCGGACGCGACAGCAGCTCCTCGAGCGCTTCGACGTCCTCGATGCGCTCGGGCAGGTTCTCGAATGTCAATACGTCCACGCTTCTCCTCCGTCGGATATCGAATTGCGCCTGGGATCACTATGCGCCCCGCTATTATCCCGTAGCGGGCGGACTATGCGGTGTGCGATCCCAAGACCGGCGCCTTCGAGAGCATCGTTGATCCGTTCGTCGCCCTGCTGCATGGCGGCCGGCACGCCGGTGAAGAGTTACTGGCCTAGGGTTTCGCGCTCCCGAGTACGCGGATTTGCATTTTCCCGACCCAGCCAGCAAGCGCCACGAGGTCGGCGACATTCTCTCCGTAGACGAGCTTGATGTGGGTCGCATCGGCCGGCAGCTGGTCGAACGTCGTGTCGACCGCCACCCATCCATCGCCCACCCAGCTTTCGTTCCAGGCGTGGAACAGAAACCCGCCGTGCTCCTCCGAGTACACCACGCCGTTCACCACGCGCGTCGGTATTCCAAGCGATCGCGCGAGCGCGGCATAGAGAAAGGCGTGCCCCTGGCACTCCGCGGAGCGCGTGCGGAGCACATCGAGGGCCGAGAATGCGTCCGCCGCCTCCTTGCGGATGTTGGAGCGCATCCAAGCCATCAGCGCGTCGACCTGACGCGCGGGCTCCGCGCGGCTGTCGGCTATTTCGCGTGCCAGTGTTCGAACTCGCGTATCGTCGGCGGGAACGGCGAGTGAATCCCGAAGAGCGTCCCGCAACACGGCGGGATCGCGGGGTGCCGACCACTTCGGCTCGGCGCGGATCTCGCAAAGCAGCGCCTCTCCAGAGCGCTGACATCGCTGCCGCGCGTCGCTCGCGACCGTCGTCAGGGCCGGGTTTCCGGAGAGTGACGCATAGAGCCTCCGCAATCCGCGGGGATCTTCGATCGCTGCGTCCGGCTTAGCCAGGCTGAACCCGATGATCGCCTCGTCCTTGTTGAGCGCCGTCGTCGCGATAAAGCTTTTCGCGCGCTCCTCTGTGGAGATCGCGGAGATGATCACCCCACCCAATCCGAGCTCGAGCAACGGCAGGCCCCGATCCGAGAACCAGGTGGTGCTTTCGAGGCCGAGGAAGCCGCTCGAGACGCGGTAGGCAGGCTCCACGAAGAACTCGCTTCGCTCGTAGGCCACGACTTCCTGCTCGGCCGGAGTGACGGACTGCGTCTGTCCGCTGAATACCAGGTAGCGATGCTTCGCGCCGATCCGCAGCCCGCGGTGGACAGGAATCAGCGATACGGCGCTGGCCGGATAGACGGGGCCTTCGAGCTCCAAGGAGAGGCGACTCGTGCGCCCGGCATTTTCGATTCTTGCGGTGAGCAGGCCCGCCGCGACTTCGCCCTCGAGCGCGAGGTGGCTGCCGTCGATATCGTATTGATGCTCGAACCATTCGAGCGTCAGATCCTCTCGAACCCGGTCGATCGATTCGAGCGCGATGCGCTTGTCGAAACCCAGCATGCGGATGCGCAGCAGGCTCCGCGATCGGATCTCGTAGGTGCCCGCCCGCCCTGCGCTGGGTGTCATCTGTACGTGCGCGTAGCCGACTTTCTCCCCGTTGAAGATGATGCCGGTCCAGTACTCGGCGTAGGGCCAGTCCGCGAGCGCGTACTGCGGGGGCGTGGCGGGCGGGGCGCCGGCGTCCTTGAAATAAAGGCTCGTGCAGCCGGGCAGGGCGCACAGAAACGCGGCGGCGTAGGCTAGGCTGCGGATCGCGCTCGGCAACACGCGCTGCCTCGGCGGTGCTAGTCGAACAGCGCGCGCAACGCGTCCCGCGTGGGTGCACGCACCACGCCGCGCTCGGTGATGAGAGCCGTCACCAGTGACGCAGGTGTGACGTCGAATGCCGGATTGACGACCGTGACGCCTTCCGGTGCCCACTGCTCGCCCCGAAAGCCCATCACCTCGGAGGGGTCGCGTTCTTCGATCGGGATGCGGGATCCGTCAGGAATCGCGCGATCGACCGTCGAAAGCGGCGCCGCGACATAGAACGGAATGTTGTGCCGGGCCGCGAGCACCGCGAGCGGGTAGGTGCCGATCTTGTTCGCCACGTCGCCGTTCGCCGCGACCCGGTCGGCCCCCACGATGACCACGTCGATTTTGCCCTGAACCATGAGATACCCGGCCATGCCGTCTGTGACCAGCGTGACGGGGATGCGTTCCTGGAGCAATTCCCAAGCGGTAAGCCGGGCTCCTTGCAGGAACGGCCGGGTCTCGTTCGCGATTACCGACACGCGCTTTCCGGCATCACGCGCCGACCGGACGACGCCGAGCGCAGTCCCATGTCCCGCGGTCGCGAGCGCGCCTGCGTTGCAGTGGGTCATGATCCGCGCGCCATCGGCAACCAGCTCCGCCCCATGGCGACCCATGGTGCGGTTGATCGCGAGGTCCTCGGCGAAGATTCCCTCTGCTTCGCTGACGAGTGCAGCGGCGATCGCCCTGCCATCCTGATCACGGACAGCGGCGTGCACCGCCTGCATCCGTGCCAGCGCCCAGAACAGGTTCACCGCCGTCGGTCGGCTGGCGCGCAGCGCTGTGAATGCGCGCTCGAATGCCGCGTTTCGGACCGGCTCCTTAGCATCTCGCACGCACAAGGCTTCGAGTGCGATACCGAAAGCCGCGGCGCAGCCGATGGCCGGCGCACCGCGCACCACCATCGCTCTGATGGCGGCAGCGGTTTCCGCCGCGTTCGCGCAGGCGACGTACTCGAAGGCCTGCGGCAATCGCCGCTGGTCGATCAGCTCGAGCCGGTCACCGCGCCAGCGCAGCGTCTCGACGGAGCCGGCTGGCGCGTTCATCAGATCACTCGCTCGTTGCCGCCGTCCACGGGAAGCTGCGCGCCGGTCGTCTTGGCGAACAGCGGCCCGCACATCTCCGCCGCCAGCTCGGCGACGTCCCGGCTGGTCACTTCGGTGCGGAGCACGTTGTTGGTCTTGTACTGCTCGACGGTCATCCCGTAGCGCTTGGCGCGCTCGGCAAGCACCGCATCGGTCCACAGCGCCGTGTCAAAAACCTGGTTGGGGTGCAGGCTGTTGACGCGGATGCGGTCCGCCCCCCACTCGAGCGCCGCGATGCGTGCGAGCTGGTTCAACGCAGCTTTCGAGGCCGAGTACGCGGCAGCGCCCGGCCCCGGTGCCGGGACGTTCTTGGAACCCACCACCACCATGCGGCCTCCCCGTGGCGCGAGCTTGAGGTAGGGATGACAGGCGCGCATCAGGACCAGGTTGGCGTCGACGTTGATCGCCATGACCTGACGCCACTCTTCGGAGGGCAGCTCGCTGATGCTGCGGCTGGCGCCGAAGATGCCGGCGTTGAGGATGAGCATGTCCAGTCCGCCAAAGGTGTGCACCGTACGCTCGAGCGCCGATTGCACCGCGCTGGCGTCCCGCACGTCGCAGTGGATCCCAAGATAATCGGGTCGCGTGTGCAGGGTGTCGACCGATTCGTTCACGTCGAGCCCGACGACCGCCGCGCCGCGCGCGAGGAGCGAGGCGACGGCTGCCTTGCCGATGCCGCTCGCGGCGCCCGTGACCCATGCAACCTCGCCGGTCAGCGCGGGGGGCTTGCCGCCCTTGCGAATTTTCGCCTGCTCCAGATCCCAGTACTCGACGTCGAAGATGTCCTGCGCCGGCAGGGCCTCGTAGCGCTCGAGCGCGTCGCCACGCAGGATGACGTCGATCGTGTGCTCGTAGAGCTCCTCGACGATCTGCGCGTCGCGTGCGGTGCGCCCGACGCTCGCCAGCCCGAAGCGCGGGTCGAGCGCCACGCGCGGCGCCGGGTCCAGCATCGTCTTGGGTTCCCGCGCATTGGGTGCGTGCCGATCGAAATACTCGCGATAGGCGCGCGCATACGCCGCAACGTCCGTTCCGAGCATCGGCGTCCGCTTGGTGCGAATGACGTGGTCGGGCGTGGCCGGACCCTGCTGGGAGAGCCGCCCGACCTCGGGGTGGCGTGCGAAGCCAAGCGTTTGCGCGGTTGTCCGGATGCGCAGAATAGCGGGAAATCCAGCCGCGTCCGATATTCGCCGCCGCAGCCCGGCGATCTCCAGCGCGTCCAACTCGACGCGGGCGGGGGAGGGTGGAGCGACGACATCCCAGGCCCGCTGTTCCTTCAGGTGCCGTTCCGCCCGGTCGACGAGGTCAGTCATCCGCTCGTATGCCTCGCGGGCCGTCTCGCCGAACGAAAAGATGCCATGCTTCAGCAGGACGATGCCGACCGTGCGCGACGTTGCCTGGCGCGTGAACTCGCGCGCGACCGCCTGGGCAAGATCGAAGCCCGGCATGAGATACGCGATGACGATGACAGTATCTCGGTAGATCGCGCGGATCCTTGCTTCGCCGCCGGGCGTGTTGGTGATCGCGAGCACCGCGTCGGCGTGAGTGTGGTCGACGTACTTGTACGGTACGCACGCGTGCAGGATGGTCTCCACGGAGGGGGTCGGAGCCGTGGCACGGAGCATGTGCGTGACGAGTTCGTTGACCATGTCTGGATCGGACAGGCGCTCGAGCCCGGCAAGTCGCTTCACGTGATCGAGCCGCACCGGTGAGAATCCGGGCGCCTCGATGGTTTCGAGATCCCATCCGCTGCCCTTGACGTAGAGGATGGTCTCGTCCTCGCCGAAGCGGTTGCGCTCGACGACCTTCACCGACGTGTTCCCGCCGCCATGCAGGACGAGCGATTTGTCGCGGCCCAGGAGACGCGAGGTGTAGACGCGCAGGGCAAGGTCGCCCTCGCTCTGGGACGCCTCGACGTCCTGCCACAAGCTTTTCATCCCCGCGAACTCCGCGCGCAAAACGCCGCTACGGGCATCAGGTGTGCATGACTCGGCCGATCTGGACGTCCACGATCGGAGCGACGGACGGCCCTTCGACGAGTTGCACCTCGTGCTGATGTTCCTCGATTCGCGGCGAATATACCGTGATGAACAATAGCTCGCGCGTCGCGGGCCACATTCCGGAATTTGCGTCCCCGAGCGCGCCGATCACGCCATGCGCTTCCAGACCGAGACGGCGCTCGAAGGCTTGAACCGCAATGTTGGTGTTGCGGCCGGGCAGACCGTCGATGGCCTTGTCTGAATAGAGCGGCGGATCCAACGCTTGAAGCCCCGCTTGAACCAGCTGCCACGTCGCCTTGTCCATTAGCTCGTCCTTCTCCAAGAAGCGAATGAGTTGCAAATTCTCGTACAGATGCCGCCCGGGACAGAGCGTATTCCTCACGTCCCGATGCCCCCACACGTCACGGTCGTCAGGTCGCAGCATGCCGAGGTTGGCGAAGCCCAGGTCGTTTCGCAGCTGGCGCAGCCACCCCGCCAGTGCTCTGGTGTGAGTCTCGAGACGCCCCGGCGGGGGAAAGTCTTCGAAATTGCCGGCGAACGCGATCCCCAATGCGCTCTGGTTGTGTCCCGCGGTATGGGCTCCGCTGCGATCTATACCCCGTCCTTCGCACAGGATCAAATCGCCGTTTGCCATGCAGAACCCTACCATCGTGTAGGGGACGTCTCTTCCCAGGTCTGGACGCGCGGTCTGCAGTTGCACCATGGCCGCTCGGACATCGTCCAGCCTCCCCCATTCATTGGGGTTACTGACCCGTCTCGCGATTGCAGTGTGATGGATGAAGACCTCACTGCGATCCAACGGGTCCACCGGGTCTCCGAGCCGAGGAAAGTCGAGCGCGCCCCATTGACTCCGGCTCAAGACGACCAGCATGTCTGCCTCATGTGGCGCGCTGGGCCGCTCGAGTTACTTCTTCGCCGGAATAATGGGCAGCAACAGATACGCCTGCCGATCGGGGCCCGTGTGCAGCGAAACGTCGCCGCCGAACACCTCCGACGGTCGGTCGCGCGCGTCGTCGTGGCGGAAGGGTCCGACGCCCGTGAATGCGCTGCCCAGCGTCTCGAGGCCCTTGACCGGCTCACCCGGGTATTCGTAGTCCTTGCCGCGAACGGTGAGCCCGATGCGGTAGCCCTTCGGCACGACGATGCAGCTCGGCCAGACCTCGACATCGAGCTCGTAGACCTGGCCGGGCTTGAGCTTCTGGATCTGGTCGTGCGCGTGATACGGGCGGTACGGGAGCGTGAGCTTCTTGTCGAGCTTCCGGTGCGACGCCCGCAGCCAGCCCTGGGCGATCGGCGTGTGCGGATCGAGCGCACCCTGAAACGTCACCTCCTTCATGTCCGGCCTGAAAACGCGCACCACTAGGAAAAGATCGGCGTCGGTTGTCGCTGAGGACACCCACAGCTTTGAGGCGATCGGCCCGGTGATCTCGGTTTCCTCGTCCAGTGGCCCCGTCAGGAACGTCAACCCATCGCCGAGCCCGCCGTAGGTCACGGACCCCTTGGACCGCTGCGGCTCGAGCGAGAGGGTGTGGCCATCCGGGTGGAGGTAGAACTTCGTCCACTTCGTGCGCTTGAGGGGCCATTCGTTCTCGTGGCGCTCGACGAACTTCTCGCCCGGGTGCCTGATCTGGAGGAGCACTTTCGGCTGCTTCTTCCAGCCGGTGTCTTCGCCCTTGAGGAAATGCCCGAAGAACTTCTTCTGCAGATTGACGCCGTAGTCGGTGTAGAACTCGGTCCAGTGCTCGATGCCGTGCACCTCGAGCCACTTCTCCTTCGCGACGCTGCGCACGAACCCCTCGAAGTTGCCGCGCGGGTGCAGGCCCTGTCCGCCCCAGTTTGCGGACGAGAGCATCGGCACCTTGACTTTCGACCAATCGGGCATGCGCGACTGCCAGTACTCGTCGGTGTCGAGCTTGTGCGCCAGGACGTCCGCGTAAAAATCGCGCCGCTTCGTGCCGAGCTCCTCCTCGCTCAGGGTGAGGGGACCCGACACCCAGTCGCCGTTCATGCGGCTCCGGAAGCCGCGCGTGCCCCGCCCATTCTGCACCGTGTACACCTGCGATCTCGCCCAGTTTCCGCTGAACCCGTTGCAGAAGATGCCGCCGTGATGACCCATGTCGCGATAGAAATCGGCGGCCCCCTCCCAGGGGCAGATCGCGGCGAGGTGCTTGGGCTGGAGGGCGGCCACCTGCCATTGGTTCTCGGCGTAGTACGAGATGCCGTTCAGGCCTACCTTGCCGTTCGACCACGGCTGGACGCCCGCCCAATCGATGCAGATCGCGAGGTCCCGCGCCTCGCGCCCGGACCAGATGTCGATTACGCCCTCGGAACGACCCGCGCCGCGGCTGTCCACCCGCACACACGCATAGCCGTCCGGGACCCATTTCTCCGGATCGACCACTTCCCAGTTCTGATACTTGTTGGTCGACCCCGACGGAACATCCGGGTGCAGCTCGCACATGCGGCGCCATTGATCGGTGTAGAGATCCTCGAAGTGCAGCCACTTGCCGTAAGGACCATAGGTCAGGATGACCGCGTACCGGCCTTCCTTCACGGGCCGATAGACATCGCAGCGCAGGACGACACCGTCTTCCATCTCGATCGGCACATCCCAGTCGATTCGCATGCCGTCGCGTATCTCGGACTTGTAGGAGCCAAGTCGCGCCTTGGCAGGCGCCGTCTTCGTCATGGGCCTTTTCATCGAGTCCGTCTCCTTGAGGGCCTGGTCTATTGTCTGCTGCGGCAGCACCGAAGCGTCCGGCGCGACCGGACGTTAGATTATCGAAGATTGGTGGATCGAGCGCGGGGAGTCATAATCTGCAGACTGGGATGTGGTGAATAGGGTAGAGCGTGTTTCGATTGCTCCGGCGGCGGACCTTTGCACGAGAGGCCAAGAGTTGCGCGGTCTATTTCCGCGGCGACGCCATCTATGTCATCTCCCAATCACTCACCAATCACGGCAGGGTGGCGAAGGACCCCATGGTGAAGCTGCCGAAGACCGCGGCAGCGTTCGATCTCGGTCGAGCGGTGCTCGACGCGCTGGCGGCCTTCTCTGCGGTCGACGGCTTGCCGCCGCCGACCCACCTCGCCGACTTCCTGCGCTTCGTCGGCGCTCCATCGTGGAGGAAGTTCGCCACCGGCACCCTAGAAATCGCCGTGACCTTTGACGGCAGGGAGCTACACCTGAGACCGAGTCGAGCGGACTCGAAAGGGGCGTTTCTGTACGAGGAATCCTTCACCGCTTGCCGCCCCGAGCCGGCGACGCTTGGAGTCCAGGTCCTGGCGCTGGCAGCCGACGGCTGAAAGCATATGCGGCGATCGTCATGGAGCGCGCCTTCTCTGTCCGTATCCTGAGCTGGCCCGATGCGCGCGGGGAAGCCTGCCGAGTGCGCTTCGCTGTGTTCGTCGAAGAGCAGCACGTCCCGCCGGAGATCGAGCTGGACGAGTGGGATGCGGCTAGCGAACATGCGCTCGCTATCGACGCCACCGGCCGGGCCATCGCAACGGGGCGGCTGCTCCCGGACGGGCATGTGGGTCGCATGGCCGTGTTGCAGGAGTGGCGCGGGCGGGGCGTGGGCGCGGCGATCCTCGCGGCGCTCGTCGGGCGCGCAACCGAGCGAGGGATGCAGCGCGCCATCCTGAATGCCCAGACCCACGCCCGCGGGTTTTACGCCCGCTTCGGCTTCATGCAAGTCGGAGCGGAATTCATGGAGGCGGGAATTCCGCATATCGCCATGGAACGGCGCCTCGGCGACGGCGACTGAGCCAGCACATCTTCGGGCTTCGACTCAGCTTGCCGCGAACGCGAACTCGCGTTCGCCGATCGATACCCCCGCGGGGCCGAACGACCACTCGTTGAACCGGACCGTCCGATCGGCCGCGACGGAAAGCGCCGTGGTCGAGCGCGTCCCATAGGATTCGGAGACCACGAACGCCGCGGAAAGCATTCGCTCGCGCTCGCGGCCCACACCGGTGTCCGGAAGGGCCGCATCGGGCGCCACGCCACGATCAGCGAGCAGGCGCTGGATCGCGTGCGGATCGAGCGGCACCGCGATCGCAGCGCTGAAGCGCGGCTTGAGCTCGGTGACCTTGGGCCACGGTGTGTCGAGCAGGTGATTGCTCAGGCCGTACGTGCCAGGACGCAGCTTGCGCACTTCGCCGTCGCGGTTCGAGAAATAGAAGAGGCCGGTCGCGTCGGCGACGAAGAGATTGAAGCCGCTGTACTCGCGTGCGCGTCGGCTCACGCCCTCCAGGTAGCGCTCCGCCGGCACGTCCTCGCGCAGAAAAGCCGTGGTGAGCTCACCGCGCGATCGTGCTCCCGGCTTCATACCCTGCGGGTCGCGGAAGTTCGTGACGGCGGCAAATCGCAGATTGCGCGTGATCCCGAGCCACGTGCCCGATGCCTGCAGATCGCGCCCGGCAAGGATATCGGGAGCGTCCTGCCAGAAGTCGGCCGGCGCGGTAGGGCGCCCGTAGAACTCGTCCCGGTTGGCGCCGACGACGAGCGGGAAGGCGGGATGCGCCTGGTGCGCAATGAGAATCAGGCACATCGCTAGGGCGCGACAAACCGCTCGGTGTGCCGCGCGTCGCCCGGGGCCAGGAGCGCCGCAAATTCGTGGCGAGTCAGCGCTGCGTCCAGCGCCTGCTCGAACCGGTCGGCGTCGGGCACCGGCTCGTAGATTTCCATCCACGTTGCCGGGTCGTCGCGCCGCCGCAGCAGCCGTCCCGGTACGCCGGTGGCAGCGAGGACGTCCGCCTGAATCGCCTCCACTCGGCCGCGCACGGCAGCGTCCAGCGCGCCGGCCACCCGGTAGTAGACGAAGATCGAAGCGCTCACTCGACCCCGTAGGGCAGGGTGCGGATCTCGAGCGCGGCGCCGTCCGGGGCATGCAGGCGCAGGTCACCTGCGCCCTGGGCAGCGCTTTGCAGAACGGCAAGCACGTCGGAGCCTCCCTCGGGCGACGGTGCCGCGTTGACGATCACGCCCCCGGCCGCTTCGTCGCCACCACCGTCCACCACTTGATCGCCAACGCTCGCCACAGCGCCGGCAACATGCGCCAGATACATGCGCCGCTTCACTTTCCCGCGATACTGCGCGCGGGCGATGACTTCCTGACCGGTGTAGCACCCTTTGCGAAAGTTGATGCCGCCGATGAGCTCCAGGTTGGTCATTTGGGGCAGGAACTGGTCTTGCGTCGGGCCGGTCACGAGCGGAATGCCGGCCATGATGTCGAGCCACTGCCACGCCGCGGTTCCGACCGGCGTGAGCGTTGCTGCAAGCTGCTGCCAAAGCTCCGGCGCGCGCTGCGATCGCGCCGCGACGAGAAACCGCTCGCCGTGCAATTTGATGACGGTTGCGCCCTCGGCGCTCTGCAGACCGAGCGGTTCCGTCGGAGCTGCGCCCGTCGTCTCCTGCAGCGCGCCCGCGCTCGCCACCCCGGCGACGCCGAGGAGGTTGGGCTCGGCATTGAGAACGGCGATCTTGACCTTCGAGCGTAGGACAAACATCTGCAGCCGCTTCTGAACGGCGCTGGCGATGTCCGCGGAAAGCGCGATCCGCAGCTCGTCCGCGTCGCGCCAGAGCAGGAAGTTTGCGAGCATTCGACCCTGGGGCGTGCAGTAGCACCCGAGCGAGCCATGGCCGGTATCGAGGCCCTGCACGTCACAGCTCAGCTGCCCTTGCAGGAACGCTTCGGCATCCGCACCCGTGACACTGAGGGTTGCGAGGTGAACGAGCGGAGCGATCACGCTGCCGGACTGCGCGGACCGGAGTTCCGCGTCCGGATCACCGAAATCGACGCTCGACGGCGACGTGACACGCGCACCGTGCGACTCGAGAAGTTCGAGCCAGCTCGCCGCCATCGTCGTCGTCATCGTCGTTACGCCTCGCCCGGATTGCTAAGATCGCTATTATATCGGCGCTGCCACCGTCTTCGCGGCATATGCATGCTGAAAGCGCTCATCGGGCTGCTGGTCGCAGCCATTCTCCTGGCCGCCGCTGGCGCGGGGTGGATGGCGTGGTTCGCGCATCAGCCGCTCGCCTTGCGGGAAAGCCCCCTCGAGTTCACCGTTCCGCCGCGTAGCACGCTGACCCGCGCCGCGGGCGATATCGCTCGCTCCGGGGTGAGCATGTCCCCCTGGCAATTCGCGCTGCTCGCGCGCGTCGTCGGAAAGGACAAGGCGGTCAAGGCCGGCACGTACAGCGTGGAAACCGGCATCACGCCGCTCAGCCTGCTCGACAAGCTTGCGCGCGGCGAGGTCGTGCAGGTCGAGATCTTGTTCGCGGAAGGGTGGACGTTTCGCCAGATGCGCGAAGCGCTCGATGCACATCCCCACTTGCGCCACGAGACGCGCGGTCTCCCCGAAGCGGAAATCATGCGTCGGCTGGGCGCGCCCGACGTGCCGGCGGAAGGCCGATTCTTTCCCGACAAGTACAAGGTTGCGAAAGCCGCTGCCGATCTGGAAGTCCTTCGCACCGCCTATCGAACGATGCAGCGCCACCTCGAGTCGGCGTGGTCTGCCCGGAAAGATGGGCTCCCCCTCGCCGACCCGAATGAGGCGCTCATCCTGGCGTCCATCGTCGAGAAGGAAACCGGCCATGCCATGGACCGCACGGCGGTGGCCGCAGTGTTCCTAAACCGGCTGCGCGCCGGGATGAAGCTGCAGGCCGATCCGACGGTGATCTACGGAATGGGCGAGAGTTTCGATGGGAATCTCCGCCGGCGAGATCTCGAGGCCGACACGCCTTACAACACCTACACGCGGACCGGGCTACCCCCGACCCCGATTGCCAATCCAGGGCTCGCGGCGCTTCAGGCGACCGTCAATCCCGCGGAAAGCGATGCCCTGTATTTTGTCGCGCGCGGTGACGGCACGAGCCAGTTCTCGCGAACGCTCGATGAGCACAATCGCGCCGTGACAAAATATCAGCTGCGCGGCCGCGGGAAATCGCAAGCCGCGGACAATTAGTCACAATCCGGCATGCGGGGCAAATTCATCACCCTCGAGGGAATGGACGGCGCGGGCAAGAGCAGTCATGTCGCGTGGATCGCGGACTGGCTCCGCGCGCGCGGACACGGCGTACAGGTCACGCGGGAGCCGGGCGGCACGCACCTCGGTGAGCTGTTGCGCACGCTTGTGCTGAGCGAGCCCATGGACCTGCGCACCGAGACGTTGCTGGTGTTCGCCGCGCGGCAGGAGCATCTCGCCAAACGCATCCGGCCGGCGCTCGAGGCCGGGGAGTGGGTCTTGTCCGACCGGTTCACCGATGCGACGTATGCCTATCAAGGAGGTGGGCGGGGGCTATCCGTGCCCGCACTGGAGAACCTCGAAAATTGGGTTCACGGTGACATCCAGCCCGACGTCACGCTGTACTTCGATTTACCGGTCGAGGTGGCGAGGCAGCGGTTGGCGGGCGCGCAGGACCCTCCGGATCGATTCGAGCGGGAGGACACCGGTTTTTTCGAGCGCGTGCGAGGCGCATACCTCGACCGGGCGCGCCGGCACCCCAACCGGATCCATGTGATCGACGCGGGGCAGGGCCTCGATAAAGTTAAGAAATCGATTGAACTAATACTTTCAAGTGTCTGTTAAAAAAACGTTATTTCCTTGGCTTTCCGATCCGTGGTCGACGCTGCTGGCGCGTCGAGAACAGTTGCCCCATGCGCTCCTGATCCAGGGGCCTCCAGGGCTCGGCAAGACCGACTTGGCGTTGCGATTCGCACAGCGGCTGCTGTGCGAGGTCGAGCGGGGCGCTGAGCACGCGTGCGGGGGGTGCTCCGCGTGCGGCTGGTTCGAGCAGGGTAATCACCCCGATTTTCGACTCCTGCAACCCGACGCGCTGGCGCCCCGCGAGGGTGCGGACCGCACCGAGGCGGGCGAAGGCGGCTCGGCAAGCAAGCACATCCGGATCGATCAAGTCCGTGATCTGCAGGCTTTTCTTCGGATCGGTCCGCACCGTGGCGGCGTTCGAGTGGCGCTGATAAGACCCGCTGAAGCCATGAACCCAGCGACCGCGAACGCGCTCCTCAAGAGCCTCGAGGAGCCCCCACCCGAAACGCTGATGCTCCTCGTGTCCAGTGATCCCAATCGGCTCCTTCCGACGATCCGCAGCCGGTGCCAGGCCGTCCCGATCCGCGCCGCGAACGGACCCGTCCCCTTGGCGTGGCTGCGGTCCCAGGGGGTCGCCGACGCCGCGGCGGCCTTGAGCTTTGCAGCGGGTGCGCCCCTCGCGGCGCTCGAACAAGCGGACCAGACCGAGCGCCGCGGCAAGCTGGTTGCGCTGCTTGCGACCCCGGGATTCGATCCGGTACGCGGCGCGGAGCAATTGGTGGGTACCGCTCCGCAGGACATCGTGACTTGGATGCAGAAGTGGATCTACGATCTGGCGCGCGTGCGTTCGGGCGGCGCGCCGCGGTATCATCCGGGCGAGTCCGAGCAACTCGCGGGGCTGGCGCGGCGCGCCGATCCGGTCCGGTTGTCTCGCCTGGCGCGGCAGATGGCGGAAGCACGGACTCTGGTGATGCATCCGCTGAATCCAAAGTTGTTTCTTGAAGGCATGCTGATGCAGTACCAAAAATTGTCCGGAGGGCCAAATGGCGGATGACCCCAGCAAGGGCGGGCTTCGGCCGAGCGTTCTCTCGCTCACCATCGGTCAACGATCGGCGCTGTATGCCGCTTACATCCCGCAGCTCAAGCGCGGCGGGCTGTTCATCCCAACGACAAAGCGCTACCGGCTCGGCGACGACGTCTTCATGCTGTTGAGCATCATGACCGACCCGAACAAGCTGCCCGTGGCCGGCAAGGTCGTGTGGATCACGCCGCCGAACTGCCAGGGCAGCAAGACGCAGGGCGTCGGGGTGCACTTCTCGGATGACGAAAGCGGGCACGCCGCGCGTCGCCGCATCGAGTCCTTGCTGAGCGGATTGCTGCAGTCCAGCCGGACGACCCACACGTACTAGCCTCGACCGGTAGGAGCTAGGGAGACGCCGCCGACTGCGTTCCTGACTTTCGGGAGACGGTGGTCTGCGGATTCACCGATTGCGCGCCCGAGATGTTCACCCCCGATTCCGCTCTCGTAGATTCCCATTGCCATCTCGATTTCGAGGACTTCCGGGGTCGGATTCCCGAGGTGCTCGCGGAAATGCGGAACGAGGGAGTGTCGCACGCGCTCTGTGTGAGCGTCACCCTCGAGGAGTTCCCCGCCGTTCTCGAGCTGGCGAGCACCCATTCGAATCTCTTCGCGTCCGTGGGCGTGCATCCCGACTATCCGGAAGCAGGCCGGGTGGATCCGGACGAACTCGTGCGGCTCGCCGATCATCCCAGGATCGTGGCGATCGGCGAAACCGGGCTCGATTACTATCGACTGAAGGGCGACCTCGAATGGCAGCGGGAGCGCTTCCGGGCCCACATTCGCGCCGCGCGCCAGTGTGGCAAGCCGTTGATCATCCACACCCGAGCAGCTGCCGAGGACACGCTTCGGATCATGCGGGAAGAGGGCGCGGGCGCGGTCGGCGGGGTCATGCACTGCTTCACCGAGAGCCGGGACGTGGCGCACGCCGCGGTCGGCCTGGGATTTCACATCTCGTTCTCCGGGATCCTCACGTTTCGCAATGCCGCCGATTTGCGCGACGTCGCCCGCGAGGTTCCCCTCGAGCGCATCCTGGTCGAGACGGACTCGCCCTACCTCGCGCCGACGCCACACCGCGGAAAGCGAAACCAGCCAGCCTATGTCAAATTCGTTGCTGAGGAGCTCGCGCGGATCCGGGGGATTTCCTTCGAGCAGGTCGCGAAATCCACTTCTTCTAATTTTTTCAACCTTTTCACCACATAATCTAACAACATAAGTTAATTAAAATGCATAAGTCGTTGTTTATAATGCTGGTAACGCTTATCTCCGCGCCTTCTATCGGACTGGCGCAGCCAACGCTCGACGATCTGTTCAGGGCTGTGCGGTTGGGCAATACCGCAGAGGTCCAGAAGCTCCTGATCCGGGGCATGGACGTCAATTCCACCGATCCGGGCGGAAACTCCATCTTGATGGAGGCGACCCGCGAAGGGAAACCGGAGGTCGTGAGCCTGCTCATCGGGCGGAAAGTCCGCGTGAACGCCCAGAATGCCGTGGGCGATACGGCGATCATGATCGGCGCACTGACCG
>JBFJOO010000012.1:0-66948 GCA_041617635.1 Burkholderiales bacterium
CGCGCGCGCGCCCCGACGGCGGATCCCTACTTGACCATGCCGACCGGCAAGATCTTGCCGTCGATGAACTGCGTCCACACGTAATCGTTCTCGGTGATTGCGTCGTGGACCTTGGGCGAGAACGGCTTGGCGTAGGTCTTGATCAACCCCTCGTACTTGTCGATCTTGTAGAACGCCTGGCGGATCGCGTCGCCGTCGGTGGAGCCGGCGATCTGGATCGCCTGCGCCACCAGCATCATCGCGTCATAGGCATTCGCGACGCCGACGGCCGGCGTCACATCGTCCGGACCCTTGATATCGGAGTACTTCGCCATCAGCGCCTTCATCACCTTTTCTCCCACGGGCGTCTGCTTGCCGAAGAAGCTGTAGGTCTGGACGAAGTGCACTTTCTTGGCGTTCGGGCCCGCGAGCTCGGAGAAGCGGCCGCCCGCCGGGCCCCAGTGCGAGACGATGGGAACGTCCCAGCCCATGCGGTCCAGCGACTTGACGACCTGCGCCGAGGGCCCGACGTTGCCGACCAGGAACAGCGTGTCGGCGCCGGCTTCCCTGAGGCGCGTGAGCTGCGGAACGACGTCGATGTCGTTCGACTCGAACTTCTCGATGCCAGCGGCCTTCACGTTCTTTTCCGCCAGCGCCGCGCGCAGCCCCTTCTCGTTCGATTCGCCCCACGGGTTGTTGATGAGGATGAGTCCGGGCTTCTTCGTGTTGAAATTCTTCTGCGCGTACTGGAGCATCGCCTTGTCGACGATCTCGTCGACGGCCGAGACGCGGAACACGAAGTTCGGATTCCCGCTGTTCTTGGTGATCGGCGTGCCCGCGGCCCAGGGCCCGATGAAGGGCACTTTCGCCTGGTTCATGATCGGGACGATCGCGAGCGACACCGGGGTGTCGAGCCCGCCGAAGAGCACTGCGACCTTCTCGTTGAAGACGAGCTCGCGCGCCGCGATGACGCCCTTGGCCGGCGTGGCCTCGTCGTCGCGGCGGATCAGCTCGAACGTGCGGCCGCCGAGCACGCCGCCCTTGGCATTGAGCTCCTCGATCGCGATAGTCAGTCCGCGCGTGATCGCCTCGCCCGCGCGGGCCGATTGCCCGGAGAGCGCCGTGGTGAGACCGATCTTGATCGGCTCCGCGGCTGCAACGGGAGACGTCAAACCGCCGCCCATCGCGATTGCAAGTGGCGCAAGCAGGCCGAGCTTGAGCACTGTGCGACGCCGCCAACCGGCCGTGTCGAATCGAGTCATGGGAACCTCCTCTGTGTTGTGTGCCGACGAATGCGAGCACGAGTCGAGCTCGTGCCGGCTCCCGCGAACCGTTGCAAGCGACGTGCCAGCGGCGTGGCGTACTGCCTGCCCGCCGCCGGGCCTGCTAAGATCGCGGTGAACCTCCTCCGAAGTCCGTGCCAACGCATGCTACCTCAACTTGCCCTGACGCCCCCGACCACCATCGCGCGATGAAAGACCCCGCCCGACCCTGACACCCGTCGTTGCTCGCCGCTCGCGCGCACCGCCATAGTGCGGCGCGCACCGCGCCGGGGCATCGATCCGGTTCCACCGTCTGCTCCCGGACTACTCTAATGGACCTCGACTTCGGCCAGCTCACCGAGCATCAGCGCTACAAGCTGATGGCGAGCCTCATCATCCCGCGGCCCATTGCGCTCGTCACGACGGTCGATGCGCGCGGCGTGGTCAACGCGGCGCCCTTCAGCATGTTTAACATGCTGGGCGAGGAGCCGCCGATCGTGATGATCAGCCTCAACAAGCGCGAGAGCGGCGAGGTCAAGGACACCGCGGCCAACATCCTGGCGAGCGGCGAGTTCGTCGTGCACCTCGTGGACGAATCGATCGCCGACAAGATGCATCGCTGCGGCGAGCACTACCCGCCGGACGTGAGCGAAGTCGAGGTCGTCGGTTTCAGCACCGCCCCGTCGCACGCCGTCAAGCCACCGCGCATTGCCGAGGCGCCAGTATCGCTCGAGTGCACGCTCTTCGAGAAGATCGAGACGCCGAGCCGCCACATCTTCATCGGCCGCGTGCTCTGGATGCACGCCCGCGACGACCTGATCGACCTGGAGCGCTACCGCGTGCGGCTGCAGAACTACTTTCCGATCGCCCGGTTCGGCGCGAGCTTCTACACCCGCACGCGCGACCGGTTCGCGATCAGCAAGGGCCCTCACCCGGAGAACTCCACCTCGATCGACGAGATCTGAGGGGCGGGGACCCATCGCCTCCGCCGATCGATTGCCAGACAGCATGCGCGCGCTTCGTTCTCACGGTCGCTACGACTACTCGCCGATCACGCGCCGCCCCGACTTCGCCTGGCCCGACGGCAAGCGCCTCGCGGTCTATCTCGGGCTCAACATCGAGCACTTCGAGTTCGGAACCGGACGCGGCGCGAAGCTCGCGCCTTCGAGCGAGCCCGACGTGCTCAATTACTCCTGGCGCGACTATGGCAATCGCGTCGGCGTGTGGCGCTTGATCGAGCTGTTCGACTCGCTCAAGCTCCCGGTCGGCGTGCTGGTCAACACCAGCATCTACGACTACTGCCCGGAAGTGATGGCCGCAATTCGGGGCGGACAGTACGCCTGGGGCGCCGAGGTGATCGGGCACGGCCACACGAACGCCGAGCACCAGGGCGAGATGAGCGAGGCGGACGAGCGCGCGCTCATCGGCTACTGCACCGAGCGCATCGCGCGCGAGGAAGGCCGGCCGCCGGCGGGATGGCTTTCGCCGTGGATCGCGGAAAGCCACGCCACGCCCGATCTCCTCCACGAGGCCGGATACAAGTACGTGCTGAACTGGGCGCACGACGACCAGCCGACGCGATTGCGCACGCGTGGCGGATCCCTGTGGTCGATTCCCTACCCGCAGGAGATCAACGACATCCCCGCGGTGATGGCGCGCCTCGCCGGCGCCGATGAGTTCGCGAACATGATCATCGACTGCCACGACGAGATGCTCGCGCAGTCGGCGCGCCAATCACTGGTCATGGGAATCGCGCTGCATCCGTACATCGTCGGCCAGCCCCACCGGCTGCGCCAGCTCCGCCGCGCCCTCGCGCACATCGCGGAGGGTGGGCGGGTGTGGTGGACCACACCGGGTGCGATCCACGACCATGTGTCGCGGATCGCCGCTTGAGTAGAATGGCGCCCATGCGTCTCCTGATCACCCTACTCACCACAGGGGTCTCCCTGGTCATCGTCGGCTGCGCCGTCCTGCTCGAGCCGCTCGAGCAGCGGCTGCTGTACCGGCCGTGGTCGCCCGGTTCCGAATACCTCACGTCGATCGCTTCGCGCGAGAATGGCGTCGAAGAGGTGCACCTCACCACGCCCGACGGCGTGAAGCTGCACGGCTGGCTGAAGCACCCGCCCGGCGCGCAGCGCGACGAGCGGTTCCCGGTCGTGATCGTATTCGGCGGCGTGCGCCGCGAGACGTCGTGGATGATCAACCAGGGCGACAAGCCACGCGAATGGGGCTGGCTGTTCGTCAATTACCGCGGCTACGGCCTGTCGCAGGGCGAGCCCTCCGAACAAGCGATTCTCGCGGACGCCAAGCTCGTCTACGACTACGCGGCGGCGCGGCCGGATGTCGACCCGGCATCGATCGTGCTCCTCGGCCGCAGCCTCGGATCGTATGTCGCGGTCAAGGTGGCATCGGAGCGCAAGACGCGCGGCGCGATTCTCGCCACGCCGTTCGACAGCTTCGCTGCGCTCGGCGCGGAACGCTATCCGTACCTGCCGGTCGGGTTGCTCCTCAACGGCCGCTACGATTCCGCCGCGATCGCCCCGGCGATCACCGTGCCGGCGCTCTTCGTGCTGGCCGAGAACGACAACGTGACGCCAGTGGAGAACGGCGCGGCGCTCGCGCGCGTCTGGGGCGGGCCGCAACGCACCGTGACGCTCGCCCACGCGCGGCACTACGGCATCGAGCGGCGCGCCGAGTTCTGGCGCGCGGTCGGCGAGTTCCTCCGCGAGCTGAAGCCCGCACCGCTCGTCCCCCGCGGCGCGGCCTTCAAGGTCGGCTCACGGCCGTAGCGCGGCTACTTCCGCGGCGGAATGACCGGCACGAGCAGGTAGGCTTCGCGCTCCGGGCCTGTATGCAAGGTCGTCTCGCCGCCGAAGATGTCGGCCGGACGATCGTGCGGATCGTCGTGGAGCCATGGCCCCGAGCCGCGCGACCGGAAAGCCGGGTTCGCGTCGCCGCCGGGACGCTCGAAATCCTTGCCCGAGATGTTGACCGCGATCCGGTAGCCTGCCGGCAGCACGATATTCATCGGCCAGATCTCGACGTCGACTCCGTAGACCTGGCCGGGACGCAGCGGCCACTTGTCGTCGTGCGCGTGGTACGGCCGATAGGGCAGCGACTTCGCTTGATCGAGCTTGCGGTGCGAGGCGCGCAGCCATCCCTGGGCGAGCGGCGTTTTCGGGTCGACGGTGCCCTGGAAAGTGACTTCCCGACCGTCGGGCGCGAACGCCATGACGGTGACGAAAAGGTCCGCGTCGCTGGTCGACGACGAGACGTAGAGCTTGAGCGCCATCGGCCCGGTGAGCTCGGTCTCCCGCTCGAGCGGCGGCGACATCCAGCGGATGCCGTCGCCCAGTGCCGCGAAGGTCGCCTGGCCTGCGGCGGCCGGCGCGCGCCAGTCGAGCGCACCGCTCCGAGCATCGAGAAAGAGCCTGGTCCACTGCGTGCCCTCCAGCGGCCACGCGTTCTCCTTGCGCAGCTCGAACTCGTTCTTGAACGGCCGGCGCAGATTGAGCCACACGCGCGGCTCCTTGTCCCAGCCGTTGTCGGCGCCTTTCAGGAAGTGGTCGAAGAACTTCTTCTGCAGGTCCATGCCGTACTTGAGATAGAACCACTCCTCGTGGCGGCCGGGATGGCCGTCGAGCCACTTCTGCTGCGCGGCCGCCTGGGTGAACGCCTCGAAGTTGCCGCGCGGGTGCAGGCCGAAACCCGCCCAGCTCGCGGCGCTGACGAAAGGCGTGATCACCCTGGACCAGTCGGGCGAGCGGTCCCGGTACCAGGCGTCGTCCATTTCGCGCGCGCGGGCGTTCGCAAGCGTGTCGCAGTGGTTGGCGACGAGGGTCTCCTCGGAGAGCTCCGCCGGCCCGGTCGAGGGCTCGTTCAGCCAGTGGTCGCGCGGCGCCTTCGGGTTGCCGTGCTGCACGGCGAGCACCTGACGGGGGAACCACGCCTCCATGAACTTGTTGGAGAGAATTCCGCCATGCCGGTACCACTCGCGATACATGTCGGCCGCGCCTTCCCACGCGACCATGGCGCTGAGGTGCGGCGGCTGCAGCGTGGCGACGTGCCACTGGTTGATGGCGTAGTAGGAAATGCCGTTCAGCCCCACCTTGCCGTTCGACCACGGCCGCGTCCCGGCCCACTCGATCGCGTGATAGAAATCCTGCGTCTCGCGCGGGGAGAAGATGTCGAGATAACCCGGCGAGCGGCCCGCGCCGCGCGAATCGACGCGCACCACGGCGTAGCCCCACGGCACCCAGATTTCCGGATCGACCGTCTCCCAGGTGAGGAAGCTCCGCGTCGAGCCCGGGAGCATGTCGGGATGCTCGGCGGCGATCCAATCCCACATGAGCTTGTAATGCTCCTGCCACTTGACGCCCTTGCCGTAGGGCCCGTGGGTCATGATGACCGGAACCGGCGCTGTGGTGTCGGGGCGGTAAACGTCGGCACGCAGTACCAGTCCATCGTCCATCGCGATGGGCAGATCCCTTTCGATCAGCATGGCATCTCCTCCGATTGGTTCGTCTTGCGGCGTTCGGCGCGAACGCGTCGAATCGATTCTGCGACCGGCCGCCGCGGATGTCGAGCCACCGCCGCGAGTCGGGGTTGCGTGACGGGAACATCGTGCGCGAGAATCGCCGTTCCAGTCCACGGCGGCGCCCGGTTCGCAGCCGCTGACCAATGCCAAAAGTGGTTTTCACCGCGCAACTCCAGCGGCACGTGGCGTCTCCGACATGCGAAGTGAGCGGCGCGACGGTGCGTGCCGCGCTCGACGCCGTGTTCAGCGAACACAGCGCGCTGCGCGGTTACGTGCTGGACGATCAAGGCCACCTGCGCCAGCACGTGGCGATCTTCGTCGACGGCGCGCGCGTGCATGACCGGGAGCATTTGACCGATGCCGTGCGCCCGGAAAGTGAAATCTACGTGCTGCAAGCGCTGACCGGCGGCTAGGGAGATTAGGAGACTACCCATGAGCGATCGCGTGCGCGTTGCCACTCGCAAGGGATTGTTCACCGTCACCCGGCGAAGTGGCCGCTGGGAGATCGGCGCACCCGCGTTCCTGGGCGACCCGGTGACCAATGTGCTGGACGACGCGCGCGACGGGTCACTGTACGCGACGCTCAATCTCGGGCATTTCGGCGTGAAGCTCAAGCGCTCGCGCGACGACGGAGAAACGTGGGACGAGCTCGAGGCGCCGGCCTACCCGCCACAGCCCGAGCGTGCGCAGGGCGCGCCGTGGAAGCTCGTGCTGGTCTGGTCGCTCGAGACCGGCGGCAAGGACGAACCGGGCGTGCTGTGGGCAGGCACGATTCCCGGTGGACTGTTCCGCTCACGGAATCACGGCCAGACATGGCACCTGATACGGTCGCTGTGGGACCACCCACAGCGGCTCGAATGGGTCGGGGGCGGCTACGACCACCCGGGTATCCACTCGATCCTTGTCGATCCGCGCAATTCGGCGCGCGTGACCCTGGGCATTTCGTGCGGCGGAGTGTGGGTGACCGAAGACGCGGGTGAGACCTGGCGCGTCTCCGCTTCGGGGATGCGCTTCCCCTTCATGCCGCCCGAGCAGCAAGGCAACCCGAACATCCAGGATCCGCATCGCATCGTCGCGTGTCCCGCGCGACCGGATACGCTGTGGGCCCAGCATCACTGTGCCATCTACCGCTCGGTCGACGCAGCGGCGACATGGACGGAGATCACCGACGTCGCGCCGTCGTCGTTCGGCTTCGCCGTCGCCGTGCATCCGCGCGACCCCGACGTCGCATGGTTCGTCCCGGCGATCAAGGACGAGCGGCGCGTGCCGGTCGATGCGCGCTTGGTGGTGACGCGTACGCGCGACGGGGGGAAGCACTTCGACGTGCTCCACGCGGGACTGCCGACCGATCCGTCCTACGATCTTGTCTACCGCCACGGCCTTGCCGTCGATTCGACCGGCGCGCGGCTCGCGATGGGCTCGACGACGGGTGGGCTGTGGATCTCGGAGGACGCAGGCGATTCCTGGCAGTGCGTCTCGCTCAACCTGCCGCCGATTAGCGCGGTACGGTTCGCCGAGTGATTGTCGCACCGCGCCCGATTCGATCGCTACTGCCGCACCAGGTATGCGACGAACTGGCCGCAGACCGAGTCCACGCACGTCGAAGTCATCCGGCTTCCATCCGGTGACACCGTCCCCGTGCAGCGCCCTTCCGAAGGCATCGTCGACTGATACGTGAACTCGACGCGCGTGCCTCGGATCGAGCCGGCGCCGGAGGACCGGAAGCTCCCCCGGCACGCGATCCCCGAAGCGGTGTACTGAAACGTGTCCCCGCTTTGGATGAACTCAGACGTGTGTCCCCAGGTCGTATCGCGCCACGCGCCGCGAATGACGATCGGTGGGGGCGCCGCGGTCTGGGGGCGCGGTGTCGGCGCGGCCCGGGCGCGCGCCGCTGCGGCTTCCTCCGCGCGCCGCTCCTCCTCGGCCTGACGCTGCGCGGCCTCCCTGCGCGCGGCCGCGGCTTCCTCCGCGCGCCGGTCCTCTTCGGCCTGACGCTGCGCGGCCTCCCTGCGCACGGCTTCCGCGGCGCTCTCCTCGGCTTGACGACGGGCTTCCTGCTCCGCGGCAATCCGTCGGTCCGTTGCGTCGTAGACGACATACGCGGCCGCGAGCAGGACCACCGCGCCAACAACCAACGCTGCGACAACGGCCTTCGACTGGCGCCACGCGCCCGGACGCCGCTCGATCGCGGAGCTGGTGGGCACACGCTCCGATCGCGGCCGTGGTGCGGGCGCGGACGCCGCGGCAGCGGCGCCGGCCTCCCCGCCTTCCCCGCGGCTCACCAGCGCCCGGATGGATCGCAAGAGCTCGGCGAACTGCGGGTCGGACGGGGTCCCCCGCCACGCCGACAGATCCGCCGCCTGCAATCTCCGGAATTCGAGCGGGATCTTCACGGGCTCGATGAGCACCGGCACGAGAATCCTGCGGCGCATGGCTTCCGCCGCCTCGCTCCGCACCCAGCTCGATGCGACGGACGCCCCTGACCACAGGACGACGGCGCATGACGCCGCGTCGAGCGCCTCCTCGATGACCTCGTCGAAGACGCGGCCCGGCGGGATCGCCCGGTCCCACCAGACGGACCAGCCCTCGGCGGCGATGGCTTCGGCCAGGGCTTTCGCGCGGTCTCGATCAGCGCTGGCGTAGCTGAGGAAAACGTCTGCCATGCGCGGGAGGGACGTCGGGAGCGCTCGCGCTCAAGCACCCAGGTTGAGCACGATGCCGGAGAGGTGCGCCGCGCGCTCGGAGGCGAGAAAGGCGACCGTATCGCCGACCTGTTCCGGCTCGATGATCTTGCCGAAGCTGCCGTCCTTCACGACGTCGTCGACGCGCGACTCGTCGCCATACTTCTGCTTCGCCACGGTGCGCATCAGCGCGACGATGCGGTCGGTGCGCGTCGCGGGCGGATGCACCGCGACGACGCGCACGCCGAACTGGGTCGACTTCTGCCCGACCCCCTTCGTGAACGCCGCGAGCCCCGCGTTGGCCGTCGCGCCGCAGACGTATTCGAAGGAAGGCTTCTCGCCGGCCATGCCGATCACGTTCACGATCACGCCGTGGCCGCGGCTCTTCATGTGGCCGAGCATCGCGCGGGTCATGTTGACGTAGCCGAAGACCTTGAGGTCCCATGCGTGACGCCACCCGGCCTCGTCGATGTCGAGCAGCGAGCCGCCGGGGATGTCGCCCGCGTTGTTCACCAGGATGTCGGCGGCACTGCACGCGGCCGCAACCTTCTGCACGGCCGCGCTGTCACGCAGGTCGGCCGGATGCAGCCCGACTTCGACCGGGTGCTTCTCGCGCACCTGCTTGCGCGCGGCCTCGAGCCGCCCGGTGTCGCGCCCGACGAGATGCAGGTTGCATCCCTCGGCCGCGAAGCTCATGGCGCAGGCGAGCCCGATGCCTTTCGAGCCGCCGGTGACGAGTACCGTCTTCCCTTTCAGTCCGAGATCCATGTGGTGCTCCTTGTCATTTCTTGTCGAATCCAAGAATGCCGCCTGCGACCGAGCGCGGATCGCGCCGCTCCCAGCGCCCCGCATCCACCGCCGCGAGAAAGTCCGCGACCGCTGCATTGAAGGCATCCGGCTCCTCGACGTTGATCGCGTGCCCGGCGCGCGGAATCACGACGAGCCCGGCGCGCGCGATGTTGCGCTTGAGGAGAATTGCGGCCTCCAGGCACGGATCGTCCTCGTCACCGGTCATCACGAGCGTGGGCACGTCGAGCTTCTGCATCGCCTCGACGAGCTGGTAGAGCAGCGGCCGGCGCATCTGCACGCCGCGCAGTGTGCGCACGACGCCCTCGAGCGGCCGGTTCGCAAACGCCTCCGCGGCCGCCCGCCAGCCGCGCGGATCCTTGTTCTGGAAGCGTATCCGGGTCGGGCCCTCTGCGTACTTCATCGCCGCGGCAGCGCCGGCGGTCTCAAAGCGTTGCGCCGCCGCTTCGCACTCGGCCCGGAAAGATTCCTCCGCGCCGGGCTGCGCGCCGTAGCCGCAGCCCGCGACGACGAGTGAGCGCGCGCGGTCGGGATACGCCAAGCCCACGTGCAGTGTGGCGAAGCCGCCCATCGACAATCCGACCACGTGCGCCCGGTCGACCTTCAGATGATCGAGCACCGCGATCACGTCGTCGCGGGCACGCTCCTGCGAATAGCTCGCGGCGTCGGGCACATCCGAGGGCACGTAGCCCCGGGCGTTGTACGCCACGCAACGGTAGCGGCGCGCGAAGAAGCGCATCTGCGGCTCCCAGCTCTGGTGATCGCCGGCAAGCTCGTGCACGAAGATGACGGCGGTGCCGCTGCCGGCCTCCTCGTAATAGAGCCGGACGCCGTCGCTCGCAGTCGCGTGGGGCATGGTGCCCTCCAGGTAACAAAGTAGGAAGCGTACCGCGAAGCGGGCAGCGCCGGGTTTCGGTTGCCGCTCCACGCAATGCGGCGCTAGACTGCCTCGATCCGATTTTCCAGAAACTCCCGGAGGAGGTGCGATATGAGAAAGCTCGCGATGCTCGCAATCGCGGCGGGCGTGCTGCTCGCCGCGGCAACCGAGCGTGCCGCCGCCCAGTCCACGCTCGATGCGGTCAAGGCGAAGGGTTATGTGCAGTGCGGTGTCAACGTCGGGCTTGCCGGATTCTCGCAGCCCGACTCGAAGGGGGAGTGGAAGGGAATCGACGTCGACCTGTGCCGGGCGGTCGCCGCGGCTGTGTTCGGCGACGCGTCCAAGGTGCGCTACACGCCGCTCACCGCGCAGCAGCGGTTCACCGCGCTCCAGTCGGGCGAGATCGACATCCTGTCGCGCAACACCACCTGGACCGCGACGCGCGACTCGAGCCTCGGGCTCAATTTCGCCGGCGTGATCTACTACGACGGTCAAGGCTTCATGGTGCCGCGGAAGCTCAACGTGAAGAGCGCCAAGCAGCTGAACGGCGCGACCGTCTGCGTGCAGCCCGGCACCACGACCGAGCTCAACCTCGCGGACTACTTTCGCGCTAACAAGATGACGTTCAAGCCGGTCGTCATCGAGAAGCTCGAGGAGGTGCTGAACGCCTATTTCGCGGGACGCTGCGACGTGTACACGACCGATATTTCCGGCCTGGTGGCGGTGCGCGCCTCGCGCGCGCCGAACCCCGCCGACCACGTGATCCTGCCCGAAGTGATCTCGAAGGAGCCGCTCGGGCCGGTGGTGCGGCACGGCGACGACAAGTGGTTCGACGTCGTCAAGTGGACGCTCTTCGCGATGCTGGAGGCCGAGGAGCTTGGGCTCTCGTCCAAAACCATCGAGCAAGACGCGGCGAGCCCCAACCCCGCCATTCAGCGCTTCACCGGCGCGACGGGCGACATCGGCAAGATGCTCGGCCTGGACAATCGCTGGGCGTTCAACATCGTGAAGCAGGTCGGCAACTACGGCGAGATCTTCGCGACCAACCTCAAGCCGCTGGGGTTCGACCGGGGGATCAACAATCTCTGGACGAACGGCGGCCTGATGTACGCCCCGCCGATCAGGTAGCTCGTCGCGCGCGAAACGAGATCGAAGCCGGTCGATCCGCACGTGCGGGGAACAGGGTCCCGTGACCGGCATGCCTACGGGCACGAGCCGCGATTGCCGGCGAAGAACTGAATGAGGCTCTCAACCGGCGATCCGAAGCTGCGCGCGCTCGTCTACCAGGCGACGGCGATCGCCGCGGCGATCCTGTTCGGCTGGTTCCTGATCACGAACACCATCACCAATCTCGAGGCGCGGCACATCGCAAGCGGCTTCGGGTTCCTCGCGCGCGAGGCGGGCTTCGAGATCGGCGAGACGTCGTTCATCCCGTACAGCGCGGCCGACTCCTACCTCCGGGCGCTCGCGGTCGGTTTGGCGAACACGTTTCGCGTCGCGTTGATCGGCATCGTCGCCGCGAGCGTGCTCGGCACGCTGATCGGCCTCGCGCGGCTGTCGCGCAACTGGCTGGTGGCGAAGCTCGCGGCCGGCTACGTCGAGTTTGTGCGCAACGTGCCGCTGCTGGTGCAGCTCTTTCTCTGGTACGTCGTCATCACCGAGAACCTTCCCGGCATCCGCGCAGCGCTCGAGCCGCTCCCGGGCGTGTTTCTGGCGAACCGCGGCATTTTCTTTCCGGTGCCGGCCCCGGATCCGGCTCATGGCTGGATGATCGGCGCATTCGCGGCGGGAGTCGTCGCCTCGATCGCCTTTGCGTGGTGGGCCAACCGGCGCCAGGCGCAGACCGGCCATCGTCCGCCGGTGCTCGCGGGGGCGCTCGCCTTCTTGATCGTGCCGCCAGCGATCGCGTGGCTGGCCGGCGGCGCGCCGAGCGAGCTCAGCGTTCCCCGTCTGGAAGGCTTCAACTTCGCCGGCGGCGGAGTGCTCACGCCGGAGTTCGCCGCGCTCACCTTCGGGCTCATCACCTACACCGCGGCGTTCATCGCGGAGATCGTGCGCGCCGGCATCCTTGCAATTCATCTTGGCCAGTTCGAGGCCGCGTACGCGTTGGGGCTGCGCCGCGGGCTCGCCATGCGGCTGGTGGTGCTGCCGCAGGCGCTGCGCGTGATCGTGCCGCCCTTGACCAGCCAGTACCTCAATATCGCCAAGAACAGCTCGCTAGCGGTGGCGATCGGCTATCCCGATCTCGTCTCGATCGCGAACACCGTGATGAACCAGACCGGCCAGGCAATTGAGGGCATCGCGATCATCATGGCGGTCTACCTCACGATCTCGCTCTCAATCTCGGTGTTCATGAACTGGTACAACGCGCGCATCGCGCTGCGGGAGCGCTAGCCAATGGGCGCCGTTTCCGTCGTGCCGTGGCTGCGGGCAAATCTCTTCTCGAGCTGGCCGAATGCGCTGCTGACGATCCTCGCGCTCTGGCTGCTGTGGCGCCTGGTTCCGCCGTTCGTCGACTGGGCGTTCCTCCATGCGATCTGGCAGGCGCCGGACTCGAAGGTATGCCGCGCGGCCGCGGGCTCGGGCGCGTGCTGGGCTTTCGTCGCCGAGAAGCACCGCTTCATCCTCTTCGGCACGTATCCGTACGGTGAGCACTGGCGGCCGGCGGCCGCGTGCGTCGTGCTCGTCGCGCTCTGGATCGTGAGCGCGCTGCGACGGTTCTGGACCTGGCGGCTCGTGCCGATCTGGGCCGTGGGCCTCACCGCGGTCGGCGTGCTCATGTGGGGGGGCGTACCCGGCCTGCCCTACGTCGAGAATGAGCGCTGGGGCGGCCTCATCCTGACGCTGCTGCTGACGACGTTCGGTCTCGCGATCGCGTTTCCTCTGTCGATCCTGCTGGCGCTCGGCCGGCGGTCCGGCATGCCCGTGATCCAGGGGCTGTGCGTCGGGTTCATCGAGCTCATCAGGGGCGTGCCGCTCATCTCGCTCCTCTTCATGGCGTCGGTGATGCTGCCGCTCTTCCTCCCGGAAGGCGTCACGATCGACAAGCTGCTCCGCGCGCAGATCGCGATGATCCTCTTCGCCGCCGCCTATCTCGCCGAGGTGGTGCGCGGCGGGCTGCAGGCGATTCCCCAGGGCCAGTACGAGGCGGCCGATGCGCTCGGTCTTTCGTACTGGAGGAAGACCCTGCTCGTCGTCCTGCCGCAGGCGCTCAGGATCTCGATCCCGCCCACCGTCAACACCTTCATCGGATTCTTCAAGGACACGTCGCTCGTGCTGATCATCGGGCTCTTCGATCTCCTGTCGACGATCAAGATCTCGCTCACCGAGCCGGCCTGGAACGGCTTTGGCCTGGAGGCGTATCTTTTCGCGGCGCTCGTCTACTTCGCGTTCTGCTTCGCGATGTCGCGCTACAGCCAGAACCTCGAGCGCGAGCTTGCGAGGTCGGATGCGGGGAGCCGAAGATGAGCGGCGAGACACGCGGCGCTGCCTAGACCACCCGCCAGCCGATGGCGCGCACGATCCACTTCTCGAGCTCGACGACGATGTAGAGGGAAAGCGAAACGAGCACGATGCGCAGCCAGACCTCCGGGCCGATCGGCGCAGAGTGGAACAGCGTCTGCATGAACGGCGCGTAAGTGAAGAGCATCTGCAAGCCGATTGCCGCCGCGAATGTGAGCGGCACGAATCGGTTGCCCGAAACGAAGCTGCTCGGCCACGCCGGCTCCAGCAGGAATCGCGCGCTCAGCAGGTAGAACGCCTCGAGCATCACGAGGGTGTTCACCGCCGCAGTGCGCGCCGCCTCGACGCTCGCGCCCCGCGCCTCCTCCAGGATAAACATGCCGAGCGTGACAACGGTGGCGACCACGGTCACGAGGATCGTCCGCCACAGGAAATAGCGCGAGAAGATCGGCGCCCGCGGGTCGCGTGGCGGCCGGCGCATGACCCCGGGCTCCGACGGCTCGAACGCGAGCGCGAGCGAGAGCGTCACCGCGGTGATCATGTTGACCCACAGGATCTGCACCGGAAGGATCGGCAGCGTCAGCCCGAGCGCGATCGCCGCCATGAGCGCGCCCGCTTCCGCGCCGTTGGTAGGCATCATGAAGAGGATCGTCTTGCGCAAATTGTCGTAGACGGTGCGGCCCTCCTCCACCGCATTCGCAATCGAGGCGAAATTGTCGTCCGCGAGCACCATTTCGGCGGCCTCCTTGGCCGCCTCGGTGCCGGTGATCCCCATCGCCACGCCGATGTCGGCGCGCTTGAGGGCCGGCGCGTCGTTCACGCCGTCGCCCGTCATCGCCACCACCTCGCCGTTGGCTTGCAGGGCCTCGACGAGCCGCAGCTTGTGCTCCGGGCTCACGCGCGCGTAGACGTCGGTCTCGGGCGCGATCCGGCGCAGCGTCGCGTCGTCGGCTCGCTCGAGCTCGGCACCGGTCATTGCGGCGCGCCCGGCGCCGATGCCGAGCGCGGCGGCGATCGCCGCCGCCGTCGCGCGGTGATCGCCGGTGATCATCTTGACGCGGATGCCCGCCGACCGGCACGCCGCCACCGCGCTGATCGCCTCCGCGCGTGGCGGATCGATCATGCCGAGCAGGCCGAGCAGCGTGAGCCCGCCCTCCACATCCGCGAATCCAAGCTCGCGCAATTCCGGGCCGACGCGCTTGAATGCCACGGCGAGTACGCGCTGGCCTTGCCCGCCAAGCGCGTCGATGCGGTGCTCCCAGACTGCACCCTGCAAGGGGCGATCCTCGCCCGCGTGGCGTTCGTGGCTGCACAGCTCGAGCACCCGCTCCGGCGCGCCCTTGAGGTAGACGAAGGCGTGCCCGCCGAGCTCCTGGTGCAGGGTCGCCATGAAGCGGTGCTCGGACTCGAACGGGATCAAGTCGGTTCGCGGCGAGCGCGCGCTCTCGCGCGCGGCATCGAAACCGGCCTTCATCGCGACGACCAGCAACGCGCCCTCGGTCGGATCGCCGTCCACCGACCACTCGCCGTCGCGCTGGTGCACGCAGGCGTCGTTGCAGAGCATCCCGGCGCGCACGAGCTCGAGGAGCCCAGGCTCGCCGGCGGGATCGGCGCGTGCCCCGTCCGCAAGGAAATCGCCCCGTGGCTCGTATCCTGAACCGCTCACCGAGTATTCACGGTCGGCCGTCACCGCCGACTGCACCATCATCTCGTTGCGCGTCAACGTGCCGGTCTTGTCCGAGCAGACCACCGTGACGCTCCCGAGCCCCTCGACCGCCGGCAGCAGGCGCACGATGGCATTGCGCCGCGCCATGCGTTGCACGCCGATCGCGAGCGTGATGGTCATGACGGCCGGCAGCCCCTCCGGAATGGCCGCGACCGCGAGCCCGACCGCGGCGAGGAACATGACCGACGCCGGATAGCCGCGCGCGATGCCGAGAAAGAACGTGAGCGCTGCGAGCACGAGGATCGCCAGGCTCAGCCACCGCGCGAACACCGCGATCTTGCGCAAGAGCGGCGTCTCCAGGCGCTCGACGCCGGCCAGCAGCTCCGAGATCCGGCCAATCTCGGTGCGGTCCCCGGTGGCCACCACCACGCCGCGACCCTGGCCAAACGTCACCAGCGTTCCCGAGTAAGCCATCGAGGTGCGGTCACCCAGCGCGGTGTCGTGCCCAACACGCTCGGACTGCTTCTCGACCGGCACCGATTCGCCGGTGAGCGATGCCTCGTCGATGCGCAGCGTCTTGACGCGGACGAGCCGCAGGTCCGCCGGCACGCGGTCGCCGGACTGGACCTGCACCACGTCGCCCGGCACCAGTTCCGCGGATGGGACGCTGACCAGCTGCCCGTCGCGGATGGCGAGCGCCTTGAGCGAGAGCATCGCCCGGATCGACTCGAGCGCCTGCTCCGCCTTGCCCTCCTGGATGAAGCCGACCAGCGCGTTGATCACCACCACGCCGACGATGACGCCGGTATCGACCCACTGCCCGAGGAGCGCCGTCACCAGCGCCGCGCCCAGCAGCACGTAGATGAGCACATTGTGGAACTGCAGCAAAAAGCGCTCGAGCGCGGTGCGCCCCGGCCGCTCGGAGAGCCGGTTCGGGCCGTGCGTCGCGAGCCGCTCGCGCGCGGCTTCGGTCGAGATGCCGTTCGGCCCGCTCGCCGCGAGACGGAACGCCTCCGCGGCGTCGATCGCATGAAACGCGACCGCCGGTGGCGAGGGCGGGGGTTCGATACTCATTGCAGGGAAGAACCGTGATGCGCGCGAGTTCACGGCGCGCGGACCCAAGCTTAACGGGTTCGCATGGTTCGCATCCGCAATGTCGCGTTACAGTTGCACCCTGGCGCGCAAGCCCGAAAAGGCGCGCGGCGGGGCAACGGCGATGAGCGGCGAACCGATGATCCAGATGCGCAAGGTGAGCAAGTGGTTCGGCGCGTTCCAGGCGCTGAAGGACGTCGATCTCACCGTCGGCCCGGGCGAGAAGATCGTCGTGTGCGGCCCGTCGGGTTCGGGAAAGTCGACCCTGATCCGTCTGGTCAACGGGCTCGAGGTGCATCAGTCGGGCACGGTGGTCGTCGACGGCATCGAGCTCGGCGACGACCTGCGCCGGATCGAGGCGATCCGGGCCGAGGTCGGGATGGTCTTCCAGAGCTTCAACTTGTTCCCGCACATCACCGTGCTCGAGAACCTGACGCTCGCGCCGATCTGGGTGCGCAAGATGCCGAAGCAGGAAGCCGTTGCGCTCGCGATGGAGCTGCTTGAGCGGGTGAGGATTCCCGAGCAGGCGGGCAAGTACCCGGGCCAGCTATCGGGCGGGCAGCAGCAGCGGGTCGCGATCGCCCGCGCGCTCGCGATGCGCCCCAAGGTGATGCTGTTCGACGAGCCGACCTCGGCGCTCGATCCGGAGATGATCAAGGAAGTGCTCGACGTGATGATCGAGCTCGCCCGCGAAGGCATGACGATGGTGGTGGTGACGCACGAGATGAGCTTCGCGCGCACCGTCGCCGACCGGGTCGTGTTCATGGACCAGGGCGAGATCGTCGAGGCGGCGCCTCCCGAGGCGTTCTTCGCGGCGCCGCAGACCGATCGCGCCCGGCTGTTCCTCAGCCAGATCCTGGGGCATTGACCCTCACCCGGAGCGCCTCGGTCGGATGGCCGGCGACGGCGTTGTCAACTTGCCCGACTCGGCCGCGTGCTTCGATATCCGCCGCGCCGGCGTCGATAAGGGTATTCTGGCCGGTCATCAATGCGGGAGTCGCGGGCGATGGCTTCGGGCGGACTGGCAGTCGTGGCGATCGGGGGCAATGCGCTGATCCGCGATCAGGGGCACGAGTCGATCCCCGACCAGTACGAGATGGTGCAGCGGTTGGCCGCGGACATCGCCGGCATGATCGAGGCCGGCTGGAACGTCGTCGTGACCCACGGCAACGGCCCGCAGGTCGGCTATATCCTGCGGCGCTCCGAGCTTTCGATCGCCGAGGTGCCGCCGGTGCCGATGGACTACGCCGGCGCGGACATCCAGGGCGCAGTCGGGTACATGTTCGTCAAGGCGCTTGCCAACCAGTTCCGCCGGCGCGGCATCGACCGGCAGCCCGTGGCGATCGTCACCCAGACGGTCGTCGACCGGGATGACCCTGCATTCGCCGCACCCACCAAGCCGATCGGCTCGCACATGGACGAGGCGCGCGCGAAGCAGCTCGCCGCGCAATACGGATGGACCGTGCGCGAGGATGCCGGGCGCGGCTGGCGGCGCGTCGTCCCGTCGCCGCACCCGCAGCGGATCGTGGAAACCGACGTCATCCGCGAGCTCGCGCACGCGGGGCGAATCGTGGTCGCGTGCGGCGGCGGCGGCATTCCCGTGATCGAGGACCAGGACGGCGATCGCCACGGCGTCGAGGCGGTGATCGACAAGGATCTCGCATCGAGCCTCCTCGCCCGCGCGATGCGCGCCGACACGCTGATCCTGCCGACGGGCGTGGAGAAAGTGGCGCTCGACTTCAACAAGCCGACGCAGCGCTGGATCGACCGGTTGACGCTCGCGGAGGCGAAGCGGCATCATGCCGAGGACCAGTTCGACAAGGGCAGCATGGGGCCGAAAGTGGCGGCGCTGATCGATTTCGTGGGGGGCGGCGGGCGGCTCGGGCTCATCACCGATCCGCCGAACGTGACGCGGGCGCTGCGCGGCGAGACGGGCACGCGCGTCGTGCCCGACTGACCGATCCTTGATGGCGGTGAGGCGCCCCAAGGCGCCCCACCGGGGTCCCGTGCCCGGGTCGAAAAGCAGTACCATGAGCGCCGCAGCACCCCAACAAAGAAGGAGGAGGCCATGAGGATCACGATTCGCGTTGCAATCCGCTGTCTGCTCGCGGCGGCACTCGCCGCGCCGCTCGCGGCATTTCCGCAGTCCGACGCGCTGCGCAAGCCGCTGCCCGCGCCGGTCAAGGTCAAGCAGGGCATGCTCAACGTCCCGGCGCTGTCACCGCTGTGGCTGTTGCCCGAGGAGGCGGCGAAGTACAACGTCCAGATCGAGATGGTGATGTTCCAGCGTTTCGCCGACGCACGCACGGCGCTCGTCTCCGGGGACATCCAGATCACCGCGTTCGGGCCACAGGACATCTCGCTCGCCCTCGGACAGGGCGCGAAGAGCTTGGTCGGCGTCGCCGGCGTCGGCTCTGGCAACGACTGCCTGGTGGTGCGCAAGGGCGACGACATCAAGGACTGGAAATCGCTCGCCGGGAAGCGCATCGGCGTCGGCGCCGGCTCGATCTCGTGGCTGAAGTTCGCGGCCTCGGTGAAGGAGAACGGCCTCAACTACGGCGACCTCAAGATCGTGAACATCGTCGGCGGCGGCGCGAACTACTTGAAGGCGTTGCGCGGCAACGAAATCGACATGGCGGTGGTTTGGCAGCCGTCGTGCGCCCAGGCGATCGTCGAGGACTGGGGCGCCTATCCGACGATCGATCACAACCGCTCGAACACCGTCGGCGGGCTGATTTCGGTGCTGGCGGTGAACCGAGACTTCATGGAAAAGAACCCTGATGCCGTGCAACGCATGGTGGTCTCCTACGTCGACGCGCTGAAGATCGCGAGTGCCGATACCAAGCGCTGGGCCAAGATTTATGCGGAGAAGGCCGGCCTGCCCATACCGGTGGCAGAGGAGTCGATCCGCATCACGCAGCTCGATCCGACGCTGCCGCTCGAGTCGATCAAGCGCATCTCGAAGTTCCTCTCCGACAACGGCGTGATCACGCGCGACGTCTCGGGCGAGATCGGGCAGCACTACACCTACGAGTTCCTGTCGAAGGCGACCGGCAAGTCGGCGGAGCAGCTCGGCATCAAGCAGTAATCGGCGAAGCGTCGGAGGCTCCATGCCCAAGGTGCTACGCGCGCCGTGGTTCCTTTTGCTGCCGCTCGCGTTTCTCGCGCTATGGCATTTCGCCGTCGCCGAGCGCTGGGTGGTCGAGGGGATCATCCCGGCGCCGGCGCAGGTGGTCGACTCCTGGTACACATGGATCTTCGGCAGCGCCCAGGCAACGCTCTCGCCGTACTCGGGGACGTGGTTCTCCAACGCCGGGTACTCGACACGGCGAGTCTTGCAGGGCTTCGGGCTCGCCGCGCTGATCGCAATCCCGCTCGGCCTGATGATCGGCTGGAACCGCCTGGTCGCGCGGCTAGTCGACCCGTCAATCCAGCTGTTCCGGCCGGTGCCGATCACCGCGTGGCTGCCGTTCGCCATCGCGGTGTTCGGCATCTACGACGCGAGCGCGCTGTTCCTGATCGGGCTCGGCGCCTTCTACCCGGTGGTGGTGAACACGACTCACGGCGTGCGCGACACGAACCTGCTCCTGCTCCGCGCGGCGCGCATGATGGGGGCGCGGCCGGCGACAGTGCTCGGGAAAGTGGTGTTTCCCTCCGCGCTGCCCTCGATCTTCACCGGCCTGCGGCTCGGCATCGGAGTGGCCTGGACGGCGGTGATCGTCGCCGAGATGATCGCCGTGAAGTCCGGACTGGGCTATGTACTGTGGGACGCGTACTACGTCGGGCGCATGGACATCTGCGTCGCGACCATGTTCTCGGTCGGGCTGCTCGGCTACCTCTCGGATCGCGTCATCGTCGCCGCGTCGCACTTCGTGCTGCGCTGGCGCACGCTGGAGGCGCACGAGTGAGCGGGACGCCGGCGATCGCGCTGGAGCGGGTGCGCAAGGAGTTCGTCAAGGGCGAGCGGAGCGTGCTCGCCGTCGAGGACGTCGACCTCGAGGTCGCGGACCGCGAGTTCACCGCGATACTCGGCCCGTCGGGCTGCGGCAAGTCGACGCTGCTCAACCTGGTGGCCGGGTTCGACCAGCCGACGAGCGGCCGGGTGCTTGCGGGCGGCGCGGTGGTCGACGAGCCATCGCCCGCGCGCGGCGTCGTGTTCCAGGAGCCGGCGCTCTTTCCCTGGCTCAGCGTGTTCGACAACGTGATATTCGGCCCGAAGACCCAGGGAAAACCGGCGGCCGAGTATCGCGCGAGCGCGGCGCAGATCATCGAGCAGGTGGGCTTGAGCGGCTTCGAGTCGCACTATCCGGCGGAGCTCTCGGGCGGCATGCGCCAGCGGGTCGGCATCGCGCGCGTCCTCATCATGCAGCCGCAGATCATGCTGATGGACGAGCCCTTCGGCAGCCTGGACGCGCAGACTCGCACGCTGATGCAGGAGCTGCTGCTCGAAGTCTGGGAGCGGCACCACCAGACGGTGCTCTTCATCACTCACGACATCGAGGAGGCGCTGCTCCTCGCCGACCGCGTGTGCGTGATGACCGCGCGACCGGGGCGCATCAAGAAGACGATCCGGGTCGGCATCGGGCGGCCGCGCTCGATTGAGGTCACCACCTCCCCGGAGTTCAACCGGCTGCGCGCCGAGGTGTTCGCGCTCATCCGCGAAGAGAGCCAGCGGGCGGCCACCGAGAGCGCGCGCGCCTGAGCCGAGCTCAGGCATGCGGCCCGACCGCGCGTCAGGGCTGCGGCGCCTGCGTCACGAACCAGTCGGCGACCTGGCTCCCGGTCATGAAGCACACATCGGGGCGCGCCTGCAGGAAATCGATCATGCGCTCCATGTCGCCCCACCGGTGGGGAACGCCCATCAGGTGCGGGTGCAGGCCGATCGGGAGGATGCGCGTCTGGCGCTCGGCCTCGCGCGCGAAGCACTCGACGGTGCGCACGAGCCGCTTGTACATCTCGTCGGTCGACTGCTGCTGCACCGCATAGATCAGGCTGTCGTTCACTTCCAGGTTGTACGGCATGGCGATGATCGGGCCGTGCTTGGTCTTGAACCACACCGGCACATCCTCGATCACCCAGTCGTGGCAGTACTCGATGCCGCACGACTTCAATACGTCGAGCGTGTCCCACGTCTGGCGCAGTCCCGGCGAGAGCCAGCCGCGCGGCCGCTTGCCCGTGAAGCGCTCGATCTTGTCGAGCGACGCCTCGATGATCTCGCGCTCGTTCGTCGCAGCGGTCAACGTCTTCTGGTGCATCCCGTGCCCGACGAACTCCCAGCCCGCCTCGAGCATCGCCTGGGCCGCTTGCGGGTAGGCGTCGATAACGCCCGCGTTGAAGCTCGTGGCCACCGGCAGGCCCCGCTCGATGAAAAGCTCGAGCATGCGCGGCAGGCCGCACCGCATCCCGTAGTCCGCCCAGCTGAAGTTCGGCACGTCGGGGATCGTCTCCTTGCCATGCGGCGGCGTGATCAGCGTGCGCGGCATCGGGTCCTCGATGCGCCAGTGCTCGACGTTGACGACCAGAATGACGACGATCGGCTTGCCGCCCGGCGGCGCGAGCTTCGGCCGTGAGGTCGAGAACTGGTAATCGACGCGCGGATTCGACATGGCTTCCCCTTTGTATCAGATGACGTGGCGCTCGCGCAGCTCGGCCAGGGCTTCGGCCGTGTACCCGAGCTCCGCGAGGATCTCGTCGGTGTGCTCGCCGAGCTCCGGCGTCGCGTGCGCGATCGAGGCGGGGGTGCGCGAAAGCTTGACCACCTGGTTGACGATGCGGATCTCGCCCAGCTTCGGATGTTTCACCGCCGCCGCGGCGCCGAGATGCTGCACCTGCGGATCGGCGAACACCTCGTCCATGGTGTAGATCGGGCCCGAAGGGACGCCCGCGTCGTTCAGCAGCGCGCTCCATTCGGCCGTCGTTCGCGTCGCCAGGATCTGCCCGATCTCGGCGTTCAGCTGCGCGCGGTTCGCCGAGCGCGCCTTCTCGTCGGCGAACTCCGGGCGCGCCGTCCAGTCCTCCCGGCCGATCGCCTTGCAGAAGCGCTGGAAGATGACTCGCCCGGACGCACCGATGTTGAGATAGCCGTCCTGCGTCCGGTATGCGGAGGTCGGCATCGAGTGCGGATGATCGTTGCCGACCTGTTGCGGGACGTCACCGGTCACGAGATACCGCGCAGCCTGGAAGTCCATGAGGCCGATCTGCGCCTGCAGCAGGTTCGACTGCACCCACTGCCCCTCGCCGGACGTCTCACGTTCGAGCAGCGCGGTGAGCACCCCGCACGCGGCGTAGAGGCCGGCCGCCAGGTCGGCGACCGCGGTGCCGGCGCGCATCGGGCCGCGGCCCGGCTCGCCGGTCACCATCATCAGCCCGCCCATACCTTGCGCGATCTGGTCGAAGCCCGGGCGGTCGCCGTACGGCCCGTCCTGTCCGAATCCCGAGATCGACGCGAGCACGATGCGCCGGTTGACGCGCTTCAGCGCCGCGTAATCGATCCCGAGCCGCACCTTGACGTCCGGCCGGAAGTTCTCGACCACCACGTCGGCGCGCGCGACGAGCTTCATGAAAATCTCGTGGCCCTCCGGCGCCTTGATGTTGAGCGTCATCGCGCGCTTGTTGCGATGCAGGTTCTGCATGTCGAACCCGTGCCGCGGCCCGCTCATCGTGTCGACCTCGACCGACGGCGGCAGCTCGATCTTGATCACGTCGGCACCGAAATCGGCGAGCTGCTTGACGCAAGTCGGTCCCGCGCGCACCCGGGTGAGGTCGAGCACGCGGAAGCGCGCAAGCGCTTTGGAAGCGGGTACGTGCGGCATGGGCGGATTGGGGACGGTGAGGGCTAGAGATTAACCCACGGTCGCGGCGACGCCGAGCAGCAAGGTGTCCCGCCCCGGCCCCGCGACCAGCTGTGCGCCGGCGGGGAGCCCCTCGATCGCCGGGCCGGCCGGGATGCTGATAGCCGGTAGCCCGGCGATGCTCGCCGGCGCAGTGAGGTCCGCCTGGCTCTGTTGCCCTGCGGTGCCGAACGGAAAGGCTACCTGGGGGGTCGTAGGGAGCAGCAGTACGTCGCATTGCGCGAGCCACGCGAGGACGGCGCTCCGCGCGCGCTCGATCTGCTCCCTGGCCCGGCCGACCCGTTCCGCGCTTGCCCGCCGCCCGAACTCGAGCGCGTCGCGGAGGGCAGCGGTTATATCTGAGGCGCGATCATCGAGCAGCGCGCCGTGCACCTGTGCACCCTCGATCTCGGTGACGAGGAACGCAGCGCGGCGCGCCCCTGGCCAATCAAACGTGCCGGCATCGAGCTCGACAATGCGTTGCCCTGCGCGGACCAGCGCATGGGTCGTGCCTTCGACCGCCGCGAGAATCGCGTCGGGCACATGAGGCGCCAGACCGCGCAGCACGCCGATCGACGCGCGCGGCGCGGGCTCCGCTCGGATCGAATCGGACAGCGCCATCGCAACGCAGGCGGCGTCGGCGACGGACCGGGCGAGCACGCCGACCCGATCAAACGACGGCGCGAGCGGCAGCACCCCGGTCGCGTCGATGCGCCCCGCGCTCGGCAAGAATCCGACGATCCCGCAGTACGAAGCGGGGATGCGCACCGAGCCCAGCGTATCGGTCCCGAGCGCCGCGGCACAGAGTCCGGCGGCCACCGCCGCCGCAGAACCGCTGCTCGACCCACCGGCCGTGCGACCATGCGCCCGGGGATTGTGGCAGCGACCGAAAACGGCGTTGTCGCCAAGCGCGCTGAGCGCCGCCTCGTCCATCAGGGTCTTGCCGAGAAAGACCGCGCCCTGCTCGCGCAGGCGGACGATGCAGGCCGCGTCGCGCTGCGCGATGCGCGCCTTGAGGGCACCGATGCCGGCAGCCGTAGGCAAGCCGGCGACGTCGATATTGTCCTTTACGCCGAGCGCAACCCCGTCGAGCGGCCCACGGACTGCCGCGTCGCGGCAGCGCGCATCCGACTCGCGCGCGGCCACACGCGCGCCACCCGCGTCGACGCGGACGAAAGCGTTCAACCTCGGATTCAGAGCCTCGATCTCGCGCAGGGACGACTCGACGAAGCCCACCGCCGACGCTTCACCGCGGCTGCGGCGCGCTTGAAAATCCTCGATCTCTCGGTGTGGCATCGCAGCGGCATCATACCCGGCCATCCCGAATGTATGCGTCCGCGTCGTGCCATGATTGATGCTCAATGGGCGGTCCGACGCGGGTGCGCCGCCCATCCCCATGGGTGCAGCGGAGGCAGACATGATGGAGATGATCGATCGCGGGCTTTCCGAGGAGCAGCGGCTGATGCGCGAGAGTTGCCGTGCTTTCGTCGACGACTTCGTCAGCCCCTTCATCCGGCGCGAGTGGCAGCGCGAGTGGGTCATGGACCCCGACGACCGGCTGCCGCGCAGCATTCTCGAGGCCGCCGATCGGATCGGCATCCGGACCCTCGGGGTGCCCGAGGAGTACGGCGGCATGCAGCTCGATTCCGCCAGCGAGGTGCAAACTTTCTCGCTCATCTCCGAGGAAATCGCGCGCGGCGATTCCGGCCTTGCCGACAAACTCGTACAGAACTGGAAGGTGTCGGTGCTGCTGCGCAACCTGGCGCCCCCTCACCTCCAGAGGCGCTGGTTCACCCGAATTGTCGAGGACCCGGGATTCCTGCTCGCACACTGCCTCACCGAGCCGCGCGGCGCGTCGGATCGCTGGCTCCCCTACAACGTGCCCGAGGCGGCGATGCACACCAAGGCGGTCCTCAAGGACGGCGAGTGGGTGATCAACGGGCGCAAGCAGTTCATCAGCAACGGATACGACGCAGGCCTTTTCGTCGTCTACGCCAACACGAAACCGGGGGTCGGCATGCTGCAGGGCACGTCGAGCTTCATCGTTCCGCGCGATGCGCCCGGCCTCACCGTCGCCCGCTGCAACGAGACCATGGGGTGTCGCTTCATGAACAACGGCGAGCTCGTGTTCGAGGACTGCCGGGTTCCCGCGGACCACCTGCTGGTCGAGAACGATGCGCTCGGCAAGGCGGGGATCTACTTTCGTCCAGGCAAGATCATCCAGGCGTCCAAGAATCTGGGGGTCGGGATGGCCGCGTTCGAGCGCACCGCCGACTACGTGCAGCACTACGTCCAGGGTGGGCGGATCCTGATCAAGCACCAGGCGGTTGCGCTGCGGCTTGCCGAGATGGCGACGAAGCTTGCTGCCGTGCGCGCACTGCTCCGGGAGGCCGCGCGCGCCGTCGACGATGGCGCCTCCGACGCCGACCCGCTTTGCAACATGGTCAAGCTCTTCGCTTCCGAAGAAGTCTTCAAGGTCTGCACGCATGCCATGGAGCTCCACGGCGGTAACGGCGTGATGCTCGACTTCGGCGTGGAGAAGCTCGTCCGCGATGCGGCGATCTTCCTGCACATGGACGCGACGACCGACATCTCGCGCCTCAAGATCGTGAAGGCGCTGTTCCCGCACTCGGCCGGCGCGTACGCCGGAACGGAGGGCTGAGCCGGGCACGCCTTTCTAGACCGAAAGACGCATTGCAGCGGGCGAATCGAACCGCTACGCTGCGATCATGGGAGCGGTGCGCGCAGAGACGGGTTCCGATGGGGACGCCCCCTGCGATTTCTCCAAGGCGCTCGCCGAAGAGCTGCGGGCGTTGGACGTGGCCGCCCAAGCGGACGGCACGGACGCGCTCGAGCGCGCGGAGGAAGCGCACCTGACCGGCCTCGCGTTCTCCGGCGGTGGCATCCGCAGCGCGACATTCAATCTCGGCATCCTTCAGGCGCTCGGCGAGCTGCGCATGTTGCGCACGTTCGACTATCTTTCCACCGTCTCCGGCGGCGGTTACATCGGAAGCTGGCTGACCGCGCTCGTCCATCGCGAGGGCCAGGGCGACATCCGCGTGGTGGAGGAGCACGTGGCGCCGACAGCGCCGGGCGGCGCGCCGCGGCCGGACCATCCAGCCGTGCGCTATCTGCGCGACTACAGCAACTACCTGACTCCGCGTCGCGGCCTTCTGTCGGGCGACACCTGGGCGGCGGTCGCGACCTACCTGCGCAACTTCGACCTGAATCTGCTGTGTCTCGTCTTCGGGCTGGCGTTTCCGCTGCTCGCGCTGCGCGCGTTCGTGCCGCTCGTTGAGCGGTTCTCGTTGTGGGCAGGTTCCGGGATGCTCGCCATCTCGTGGGTCGCGGTGCTCCTCGCGGCGCTCGGCATTGCCGCAAGCCTGCCGGGCGCCGCCGGAAAGCGCACCGGCGACCGCGCAGTGGCGCTCGCCATGGCGACCGGGGTTGCAGCGCTCGCGATGCTCGCGTCGATCACGCTGAGCAGCTACGTCTACTTCTCGTTGCGGCACCAGCACACCGAACTCACATGGGCCTACTGGCTCGGATTGGGCATGCTGCTCTATTTTTCGCCGTGGATCCTCGGCTGGTTCCTCTACATGCGGCGGCGCGGTCGAAACCCGACCGAAAGTGGCGCAAGCGGCATGCGGCGCTTCCGCCGCCTCGCGCTCAGCGTTGTCGTCACGGCGGTCGCGGGCATGGTCGCGGGCGTGCTGCTGGCGCTGTTCGCCCAATTCACCGACTGGCTCGCGCTCTCCGAAAACCCGCTTTGGTCCACGGGCCCGGACGATCCCGTCAACCCGGTCGGCAAGTGGTGGGCGGTCGGATTCGGCGCGGGCGTGATGCTGTTCGGCGTGTTCTGCGGCACGGCGGTGGTCCACATCGGGTTGATGGGCCGCATGTTCACCGACGCGGACCGCGAGTGGTGGGCGCGGCTGGGCGGATGGGTGACCGTGGCCGCACTCGGCTGGGCGGCGCTCTGCGCCGTCGTCATCTTCGCGCCGGTCTTCTTCCTCTGGGCGCGCGGGTGGATCGTTGCCGCCGGCGGCGCGACGTGGATCGGCACCTCGGTGCTCGGGGTATTGCTCGGACGCGGTCAGCTCGGCGGCGCGGAGGGCGGGCGAGTGCGGGCATGGGTGCTCAAGCTCGCGCCCACCGTTTTCGTCGCGGGCGCGCTGATCCTGCTCTCCTACGGCCTGCATCTCGGCCTGCTCCTCGCCGACGACCGCGCGCTCCCCGTACTGAGCGCCGACGCCGACTGGCGGCAGGCCGTGCTGCCGACGCTCCTGGCCGTGAGCGCCGTGCCGCTGCACACCGTGCTCGTCGCGGCAGCCGCTTCGCTCGCGGTCGCCCTCGTGCTCTCGTGGCGGGTCGACGTGAACGTGTTCTCGCTGTATGCCTTCTATCGCGACCGCCTGATCCGCTGCTATCTCGGCGCCTCGAACGCCGTGATGGGCAAGCGCGCCGCGCATGGCTTCACCGGGTTCGATCCCGACGACGATCTCCGGCTCGCCGACATCCGCGCAACGCAGCGACCGCTCCACGTCGTGAACACCGCGATCAATCTCGTGCGCGGCAGCGAGCTCGCATGGCAGACGCGCAAAGCAGCCTCCTTCACGTTCACGCCGCTCGCGTGCGGCTTCGAGCTGCCGCCGCACAGCCCGGGTCAATCCGGCGGCAAGGGTTGCATCGGCGGCTACCGGCCGGCGCGCGATTACATGCGCGGCGTTTCGCTCGGCGGCGCGGTCGCGATCTCCGGGGCGGCGGTGAGCCCGAGCATGGGCAGCCACACGAGCGCGGCCGTGGGTTTCCTCCTCACGCTGTTCAACGTGCGGCTCGGCCGCTGGTGCGGCAACCCGTGCCACCCCTCGACCTGGCGGAGCTTCGGGCCGAGCTTCGGCGGGCGGTATCTCGTCTCCGAGCTCTTCGGCCTGACGGGCCGCAGCTCGCCGTACGTCTATCTCTCGGACGGCGGGCACTTCGAGAACCTCGGCATCTACGAGCTCGCGCGGCGCCGCTTGAGCACGATCGTGGCGATCGACGCCGGCTGCGATCCCTCGTACCGGTTCACCGATCTCGCGAATGCGATCCGCAAATGCTACGCGGACTTCGGCGTGGTCATCGACATCGACGTGTCGGCGATCCGTCCGGCCGAGGGCGCACGGTACGTCGGCGCGCATCATGCCGTCGGCGAGGTTCGCTACCCCGCGCGCGAGGGGCGGCCCGAGTTCACGGGCACGCTCCTGTACATCAAGGCATCGCTCGACGGCGGCGAGCCGCCCGATCTCATGAACTACGCGTTCGAGCAGAGCGGCTTCCCGCATCAGTCCACGGCCGACCAGTTCTTCGACGAGCCGCAGTTCGAGAGCTATCGCAAGCTCGGCCACCACATCGGCCGCGCCGTGCTGGGGGACGCCGTCGCGCGCCTGCGTGAGGGTGGCGGAACGCCCGGCCGGGATACACTCGCCGCGCTCGTCGCCAACGTGACGGCCCCTCGGCCGCGCGAATCCTGAGACCCTCCCTCACCGCGGGTGCGACGGCGGCTCGCCCGTCTCCGGCTCGGCGCCGGACGCCATCTCCAGCGCGGCTGTCGTGGTGCGAATCATGGGCACGAAATGGCCGCGCGCCGCATCCGGCGGCTCGGGCGACTTGCGGGTCCGGTAGTAGGCGAAGCCCGCGACCGGCACGAACACGATCGCGAAATACAGGAACAGCGTGCGCGGCCCGAAGATCTCCATCGCCGAGCCGGCGAGTGTCGGCCCGATCGCCGCGCCGACGCCGTACACGAGCAGGAGTCCGCTCGAGCTCGCGAGCGCGTGCTCGCGCGCGAGGCGGTCGTTGACGAAGGCCACGCTCACCGGGTAGACGGAGAAAGCCAGCCCGCCGTAGAGAAACATGCCCGCCATGAGCGCCACAGTTGACCCGTGCGTGGCCGCCAGCGTGGCGAGCGCCATCACCGCCGCGGAGGCGCAGATCGCGGCGAGCACGAAACGACGGTCATGGCGATCGGAGATCCGGCCGAGCGGCCATTGCAGCGCCGCCCCGCCGAGCACCGCCGCGCTCATCATGCCCGCAACCGCCGCGGTATCCAGCCCGATGCGTTGCACGAAGACCGGCGCCATGCCCCACAGCGCGCTCCCCGTGAGGCCCGACGCGAATGCGCCGACCACGCCCGCGGCGGCGACGTCGTAGAGATGCCGCAGACGAAGATGCGGGACGGTGACCGGACGGGGCTGCTCGATCCGCGTGAAGGCCACCGGCACGAGCGCGAGCGAGAACAGGATCGACACCACGCCGAACAGCGTGAACCCGGCCGGATCCGCGGTGGCGATGAAGATCTGCCCGAGCGCGAGCGCGCCGAGGGTGACCGCGACATACGCGGAGAACACCTGCCCGCGCCGCTCGTTCGGGGTGTTCGAGTTGAGCCAGCTCTCGGTGACCATGAAGAATCCGACCAGGCACACCCCGTTCACCACGCGCAGGGCGGCCCATACCCACGGGCCGATCACGAGCGCGTGGAGGATGGCGGTAGCGGACGCGATCGCCGCGAACATCGTGAAGGCGCGGATATGCCCGACGCGCCGCACGATCGCCGGGCAGACGAAGGTCCCGACGAAGAACCCCACGAAGTACGCCGACATGATGAGCCCGATGACGACGTCCGCAAATCCTTCCAGGCCGGCGCGCACCCCGAGCAGGGTGCCGAACAGACCGCTCCCCGCGATCAGGATCGCGGCGCCAAGCAGGATGGACGAGACCGAATAGAGGGTGGCGATCATGCTTGGATAAGCCGGCGGCAGCGTCCGGTCAGCTCGCGTCGCCGACGATCTGCGGCAGGACCTGCCCGATCGGATCGCGCAACACGGCGTCGGCCATGTCGTCGTAAGGCGTCGGCTGCGCATTGACGATGACGACGCGCGCCCCCGCCTCCCGCGCGAGCGGCACGGCATTCGCCACCGGATAGACCTGCAAGCTGGTGCCGATCGCAAGGAGGAGGTCCGCCTCTCCCGCAACGCGCAGCGCGCGCTCGATCACCTCGGGCTCGAGCGCCTGGCCGAACGATATGGTGGCGCTCTTCAGGATGCCCCCGCAGATGTCGCACGCCGGATCCGCTTCGCCGGCGCGCACGCGCTCGAGCACCGACTGCATGGGTCCGCGCCACGCGCAGTCCCAGCACGTCACCTCGTGCAGGGTTCCGTGTACCTCGATCACGCGCTCTGCCGCGTGGCCGGCGCGCAGGTGCAGGCCGTCGATGTTCTGCGTGACCAGCGCGTGAAGCCTGCCGCGCCGCTCGAGGGTGACGAGCGCGAGATGTCCGGCATTGGGTTGCGCCGTCCAGGCCGGGCTTGCGAGCCGGGTTTGCCACGCAGTCCTGCGCACCTCCGGATCGGCGAGATAGTGCTGCAGCGTGGAGAGCTTTTCCGCCGATGGATTCTTTGTCCACACGCCCTGCGGTCCGCGAAAGTCCGGGATGCCGGAATCCGTCGAGATGCCCGCGCCGGTGAGCGCCACGATGCGCTCGGCCGACGCGATCCAGCTGCGTGCGCGAGCGATGGGGTCCGAATTGCTCATTCCGGGCGCTTTACCGATACTCCATGCACCCCCTCAGCGTACCAGCACGGGCGAGAGCGCGGGCCAGTACGTGATCGCGAGCACCGCGGCGAGGAGGATGAAGAAGAACGGGAGCGTCGCGCGGCACAGCTCGAGCACCGGTTTGCCGAAGCGGTGGCTCGCAATGAAGAGATTCATCCCCACGGGCGGCGTGAAATAGCCGATCTGCATGTTGGCAAGGAACACGATGCCGAGGTGCAGCGGATCGATCCCGTAGCCGATCGCCATCGGGAGAATGAGCGGAATCATGATGACGATGGCCGAGAAGATGTCGAGGATCATGCCCAGGACGAGCAGGAACGCGTTCAACACGAGCAGGAACGTGAGCGGGCTGGAGATCTGGCTGCGCACGGCGTCGAAGAGCTTGGCCGGCACCTCGGCATCGATCAGGTAGTTCGTGGAGGCGAGCGCCATCCCGAGGATCGCAAGCACCGCGCCGACGAGGACCATGGACCGGCGCATGATGTTGGGCAGTCTGCGAAGCGGAATTTCGCGCAGGATCAGGACCTCGACGATCAGGACGTAGAACACGGTGACGGCGGCTGCTTCGGATACCGCGAAGAAGCCGCCGTAGATTCCGCCGAGCACGACGAATGGCAGCGGGATCTCCCAGGCCGACTCACGCACGGCGGCGTATGCCTCGGCCCAGGAGAACGCCGCAAGCGGCTTGCGCAAGCCGCGGTTGTGCCAGACGCTCCATGCGCCGAGCAGCACCAGCATGAGGAGTCCGGGCAGGAGACCGGCGATGAACAGCTCCTCGATGGCGATCGGCGGGCCGATGTTGAGCTGCTGGGCGACGATCCCGTAGAGAATGAGCGGCAGCGAGGGCGCGAACAGCACGCCCAGGCTGCCCGAGCTCGTGATGAGCCCGAGACTGAACCGCTCCGGGTAGCCCGCGTACTGGAACGCCGGGTAAAGGAGCGCCCCGAGCGCGATGATGGTCACGCCCGACGCGCCGGTGAACGCCGTGAAGAGCGCGCATGTCGCGATGGCCACGATCGCGAGGCCACCCGGAAGCCAGCCGAGAAACGCCTGCGTCAGCCGCACGACGCGTTGGGGCGCGCCGCTCTCGCCCAGCAGGTAGCCGGCAAAGGTGAAGAGTGGGATCGCGACCAGCAGCGGTGTCTCGGCGATGCGGTTGAACTCGATCACCACGGCCGCGCGGTCGATGCCGCTCGACGCAAATCCAGTGAGCGCACTCGCGGCGATCACTGCAAAGAGCGGCGCGCCGAGCAACGCGATCACGAGCAGTGCGACGGAGACCGCGATCACGCGTCCGACCTCGCGGCAGCAAGCGCGCGCACCCGAGTGACGCTGAGGATCGCGTAGCGGATGGTAATCAGCGCGAAGCCGAGCGGCAGCACGAGCGCGAGGATCCACGCCGGTACACCCCCGAGCGCGGCAATGCCGCCCTCGAACTCGAAACGGACGAAGCGCGCCGCCTCGTAAGCGAGCACCGCACACACGCCGCTCGCGAACAGGCCGACCACCGCGCCCGCGACGAGCTGCAGGCGGCCCGGCAGAAAGCGGGACAGCGCATCGATTGCGATGTGCTGATTCTCGCGGCTCGCCGCCACCGCCCCGAAAACGCCGATCCAGAGGACGAGCAGGCGGGTCAGCGGATCGGCCCAGGTGACCGCAACGTCGAGTTGCCGAAGAAGGATCTGACCGCCCGCCAGCAGCACCAGCGCCGCGAGCAGCGTGACGAGGACCGCGTTCTCGGCCAGCGCGAGCGCTCGCGATACCCGCTGGGAGAGTGCGCCGCCGCTAACGTCCCCCGGCGGCATCGGGCTTGGCGCGGATATCTCGGAGGTGACCCTCCAGCGCCTCCAGGAGTGCGGGCGTATACAGGCCCTTCTTGCCGATCTCGGCGCGCGCCTCGGCGGCGATGCGCTCGAACTCCTCGATGGCCGCCGCGTCCGGCCGCACGAACTCGATGCCCTGATTCCGCAGCGCGGCGCGCGCCGCCTCGTCCGCACTACGGCTTGCGCGGTCGAGCTTCCGGGAAACGGGTGTCAGCACGCCCCGGACGAGGTCGCGGTCTGCAGGAGTCAGGCGCACGTAGGCGCGCGCGTCCAGCACCAGCGCTCCCGCCGTGTAATAGACGGGAAGGTCGGTGAGGTACTTGGTCTTCGCGTGCCACTGCAGCGCGATCGCGCCGGAAGCCGAGATGCCGACCGCGGTGATGAGCCCCGTTTGCAATCCGGTATACACGTCGGCGAGCGGCAGCACGACGGGCGCGATTCCCGCGACCTGGAAGAGCGTCGGGGTGACCACGTCGCCCTCCGGCGCCCAGACCTTCTCCTCCTTGAGATCGCCGATGCTGCGTACCGGCGCGCTCGACATCAGGTAAGCGAAACCGCCTTCGACCAGGCCGAATCCGATCAGGCCGTGGCGTGCCAGGCCTTCCATGAGGACCGGGTCCGTGCGCGCGCGGACGTAGTCCACCTCCGCATGCGAGCGGAAAAGCAGCGGCAGCCCGTAGAGCTGGGTGTCGGGAAACACGCGCGACAGCGCGAGCACCGTGACGGCGCCCCCCTGAAGCTGGCCGATCTGCATCTTGCGCAGCACGGTGGCGTCGTTCCCCATGACGCCCCCCGGATAGAACTTGAGCTCGATGCGTCCGTCGGTGCGCTTCTGGATCTCGGCGCCCGCGGCGCGCATCTCCTTCATCCACGCCGTGCCGTCGGGCGCGATCGTGGCGATCTTGAGCACCGCGCCCGCGGCGAAGCACGACGCGCTCCACGCTAGAAGCACGACGAGAACCGTGGTTGTAATCCTCATGCTAACGACTACCGCCGCGAAACGGGGATATACGAGGGGGAATCCCCCCTTGCTCGCAAAACCTTCCCTGCATGCAGAACGCGCGCGACATTCTCAAGTCGGCTCTAGAAATAGGCATCGGCGTCGGCGAGCAGCTTGCGCGCCTGCTCTTTCGCGAGCGTGTTGCTCAGTGTCAGGCCAGGCTGCTCGACGTCGGCCGCCAGCACTGCTTTCAGGAGCTGGTCGTGGAGCGGCCGGTCGAACACGAGCCGCGCGTAGTGACGCGCGAACTGCACTTGCCCCATCAGGTTCTTCCCGTCCCCCAACTCGATGGCGCGCTCGAAACGGCGCCGGCCCTCCTCCGGGCGCCCGCCGAGCGCGGCGGGCCGTAGTGTCGCAAGGATCCCGAGGTACATGTGCGGTGCCCCTCGCTCGTAGGCGTCGTCGAGCGCCACCACGCGCCGCATGGCTGCCTCGACCTTGGGCAGCTCGGCGATCGCGTTCCAGTCCTCGCCGTTGGCCTGGATCCAGCCGGCATGCGCGATCGCCCAGGTGTACAGCGCGGGCACCTGCGCCACACCGGCTCCCGTCACCGCAGCCTCGAAACCGCTCACCGTGCGCGCATCGGGCGAGCAGGCGGGAGGATACTCGACGCACAGCGCACGGTCGGCGTACTCCACCGCCCGGCGCGTCAGCCGCCGCGCGCGATCGGGATCGGTGACGAACGCCGCGGCATACGCGACGTAGAGTCGTGCGCCGCCTTGCAGCAGCGTGCTCGCCTGGGGATCGTCCGCGATCAGGGAATCCACGAGCAGCAGGAACGCGGGGGCGCCCTGGCGCACGGTCTCCGGGTCGTCCTGATTGAGCACCGCGGCGGCGAGGTTCTGCGACATGCGCGCCGTCGCGGTCGACATCATGCTCGCGCAGCCCGCACCGGCCGCGACCGGAAGGACGATTGCCCCCACCCGCAGCAATCTACGCCAGGATTTCCATGTGTACCCGTGCATGGTCGCGTTTCGCCCGGGTCGTAACCTAGCGAGTTTCACGACCCGGGGCAACTACGCGAACGGCCAAGCCGCTATTGGGTGGCGGCGGTACTCCCCTTGCGGCGGTTCCACCAGCTCTTCAGGTCGATCTGGATGTGCGCGAAGACCATCTTGGGGATGGTGATGGCAATGTCGTAGACCGCGTTCCAGCCGGCCTTCAGCGTGACCGGCAGCGTGATCCACGGCGCGGCGCCGTAGATGACGATGTGCTCGGCAGTGTCGACCCGGTCGCGGTTGGCGAGCACGCGATCGACGTTGCTCGCGAACGACCAGTCGGCCCGATAGATCACTTTCCCGTCCGGGTTGATCACGTAAATCATGTTCGGGAGCAGGCCCCAGTCGTGGTGCCAGCGGCCGTCGACGCTGTCGACGACGATCTTGCGGCCTTCCCGATACTCGTCACGCGAGCGCTTGGCATAGTCGATCTTCTCCGCGACATCTTTCGCCGGCGCGATGCGCGATCCGGGATGGGCCTCACGGACATAGATCACCAGCCACTCGACATCGGGATACTTCTTACGCAGCTTGTCGAACGGCCGCACGTTCTTCACGTACATCGGGCAGGTGAGGCTGCCCGACTCGACGACCAGCCACTTGCCCCGGTAATCGGCGAGCTTCACTTCCTTGCCGTCGAGGTCGTGGAACGAATAGTCGAAGTTGGCGGATTCGCCGGCCTTCGGACCGGGAAAATAGCCGAGCTCGTAGTTCGACATCTTGAATCGCGCGTAATTGTAGGTTTCTCCGCGAGCAGCCATGGATCACCTCCTGGACTTGTTCCTGAGCCGGACCATTCTAGCAATTTGCCGACGCAGACTGAAGCGTTGGCCCTCGGCCGACGATTGTTCACGAACCGGTGCCGAATGGCGGTTTCTGGCGCTGCAACAGCGCGGCGGCGCGGGCTTGACCCCCCGCGGCCAGAACCATCATGATGGGCGACGGAGCGGATCTGGGCATGGGACAGATACTCGGCATCGGCCTGACGCACTACCCCGGGCTGCACATGCTCGACGAGGACATGTGGGTGTTCCTGCGCTTGACGCTCTCCGGAAAGAAAGTGCCCGAGCGCGTCAAGGATCCCCGCAACTGGCCGCAGGAAATGCGCGCGGAGTGGGCGGACGACGACGGCGCGCGGGCGGGGCGAATCCATCGCGAGCGGTGCCTCGACGCGACGCGTGCGCTGCGCGAGCGACTCGATGCCTTCAAGCCGGATTTCGTGCTGATCTTCGGTGACGATCAGTACGAGAACTTCGTCGAGGACATCGTGCCGCCGTTCTGCGTTTTCGCGGTCGACGAGATGGTGTCGCAGCCCTTCGACATCGAGGCCAAGTCGATTCTCCCGAAAAAGAACATCTGGGGCGAGGGACCGGAAACCGTGTTCCGGCACCAGGGCCACACGGACGCCGCGCGCTGGCTCGTCAATCGTCTCGGCGAGGCCGGCATGGCGGTCCCCTACGCCTACCGTCTGCGCTACAAGCGCGGGCTCGCGCATGCGTTCATCAACACGCTGCTCTTTCTCGATGTCGACCGCAAGGGCTTCCCGTACAAGATCGTTCCGTTCCACGTGAACTGCTACGGCGGCGACGTCATCCGCACCCGCGGCGGCATGGCGTCGGCCGCCGACAAGCGCGCGGAGGCGGATCCGTCCGCACCAACGCCGGCGGTCTGCTTCGACATGGGCGCCGCCGTCGCCCGCGCGCTCGCGCGCTCGCCGTGGCGGGTGGCGATGATCGCCACGTCGAGCTGGTCGCACGCGTTCCTGACCGCGAAGAACGACTGGATCTACCCGGACCACGCGAGCGACCGGGCGCGGCTCGCGGAGCTGCGCGAGAACCGCTACGCGCGCTGGCGCGAGCTCACGCTAGGCGAGGTCGAGGACGCGGGGCAGCACGAGATGCTCAACTGGATCACGCTCGCCGGCGCGATGAGCGAGCTCGGCCGGAAGGTCGAGATCATCGACTGGGTGGAGACGTACGTGATGAACTCGAACAAGTGCTTCGCGGCGTTTCCCGCCTGAGCAGGCGCGCCGGGAGCGGCACCGACGCGGGTCACGTGACCAGGTCGCCCGATCTCGTCCGCCAGGCGAAGAAACACGGCTGGGAGCTCGACGCCGACGGCAATCTGGTCATCAAGCGGCCTGCGGCCTGACAGCACACTGGAGGAATCGGGTATGAAACCGTCGAAGATCCTTGACGCGGACGGTCACATCATCGAGCGCGATGCCGAGCTGCTCGAGCACCTGGAGCCGCCTTACGCGGGCAACGAAGCGTTGCTCGGGTATCCCTTTTTCCCCACACTCGACGGCTACAACCGGGGCGCGATCCTCAGCCGGCTCGGGATCCACAAGGATTACACGATCACCGCGCGCACCTGGGTGGACTTCCTCGACGAGGTCGGGATCGAGACCACGGTGCTCTACCCGACGGCCGGGCTCGCGTACGGCATCATCCAGGACCCGGCCTGGGCCGTCGCGCTCGCGCGCGCGTACAACAACTGGTTCACCGAGCGCTATCACCGCGTGAATCCGCGGCTGCGCGCCGTCGCGCTGGTCCCGCTGCAGGACGTGCCGGCCGCGGTCGCCGAGCTGCGCCGCGCGGTGACCGAGCTCGGAATGGTCGGCGCGGTGCTCACTGCGAACAACGCCGACCTCGGCGTGCGCAAGGCGCTCGGAGATCCTGGTTTCTGGCCGCTCTACGAAGAGGCCGAGCGGCTCGACGTGCCGATCGCGATCCACGGCGCGCCGTCGTTCAACATCGGAATCAACTTCTTCACGCGCTTCGCGATGACCCAGGCGCTCGAGCACCCGATCGCGCAGATGATCCAGCTCACCAGCATGGTGATGGAGGGCGTGTTCGAGCGTTTTCCGAAACTGCGAGTTGCCTATCTGGAGGCCGGGGCAGGCTGGGTGCCCTACATCATGGATCGCCTGGACCGCTCCTACGAGGTCTGGGCCGGAAAGGCGTACCGGGAATTCTCGGAGTGGCTGAAGAAGCCGCCGAGCGAGTACCTGCGCTCCGGAAGGATCTATTTCAGCTCCGAGGGCGGCGAGCCCTCGATGGCGTATGCGATCGAGCGCATTGGCCACGCCACGTTGCTCTATGCCTCGGACTTCCCGCACGAGACCAACATAACGCGCGCGAAACACGAGATCGTGGAGCTATCCGAGCACCCTGATCTCTCGGACGAAGTGAAACAGGCGATCTTTCACGACAACGCGCTGCGCTTCTACGGCAAGTAGCCGGAGCCTTGCGGGTCTCAAGGCACCGCTCCTCGCTGCGTCCTTCTCCCGACCGCGGCATGGTCTATGCTGAATCGGGCGCCCTGCCCGCCGCCTTGGGGAGAAACGAAATGTCCGTTCCGTGGCGTCGCTGCGTCGTCGGAGCGCTGATTGGCTTGCTGCTTGGAACGCTCGGAGGCTGTGCCCCACCCGTCATCCACACCAGTCACGACACCTTCAACGTGCCCGCCGATGCCGGGAAGAAGCTGCGCGCCGGGGGCACCGTCGCCCTGAACAATGCTTACCCGGCCGAGACGAAGGTGAAGATCTTCACCATGGGCGATAGCGGCTGGTTCGCCGATCTCAGGCAGTACACCGAGACTGCAATCACCATGCTCGACCGGGAAATGAAGAAAAGAGGCGTCGCCGTCGATCCGCAGGCGGCCAAGTCCGTCAAGTTGCGGGTATACGACGTGAGCGCGAGCCCCGGCTGGGTCATCAATTCACAACTGACTCTCGAAGCGCTCTACGGGGACGGCACGAAGAGCACGATCAGGACCGAGAACAGCTCGCCTTCGGACGCGTGGCGCTCGGTCGACGGCTCCCTGATGTTCGCGGTGAGCCGTCTTCTGGGCGACGATCAGTTCGTCGCGTACGTCAACAAGTGACTGGCGCGACGCAGGGGCGCCCTAGGCGAGCTCCTTCCGAACGATCGCGGCGCCTTCGGCGAGCGACTTGAGCTTGCCGAAAGCGACATCGCGCGGCAGGTACTTCATACCGCAGTCCGGCGCCGGAATGAGCCGCTCCGCGCTCACGTAGCGCAGCGCGTCGCGGATCCGGTCGGCGACCAGCTGCGGCGGCTCGATCTGCGGATCACCGAGGTCGAGCACGCCGAGCAGGATCCGCTTGTTCGAGAAGTCCTTCAGGATGCCCAGATCAAGTCGCGGCTGCGCCGCCTCGATCGAGATCTGCTGCGCGGCGCAATCCGCAAGCTGCGGCAAGAACGAGTAGCCGGTCGGCTTCTGGCGCACGACCGCCGCGTAGCCGAAGCACAAGTGCACGACCGTGGGCACGGTCAATCCCGCGAGCGCCCGGTCGATCGCCGCCACCGCGTAGCGCTTCGCCGCCTCCGGATCGCTGCGCAGCCAGGGCTCGTCGAGCTGGATGACGTCCGCGCCCGCGGCCTGCAAGTCGCGCGCCTCCTCGTTCACGACGGCCGCGAAATCCATGGCCATCTCCGCCGCGTCGCGGTAGAACTCGTTCGCCGCCTGCTGGGAAAGCGTGAACGGGCCGGGGAGCGTGATCTTCGCGAGGCGATCGGTGTTGCGCCGGAGAAACTCCATGTCGCGGACCTCGACCGCCTGGCGGCGGCGTATCCTGCCGATCACGCGCGGAACCGGCAATTGGCGGCCCGACGGGTTGGTGATCATCGCAGGGTGCTCCGCATCCACGCCTTCGAGCGCCGTCGCGAAGCGGTTCGAGTAGCTCTCGCGGCGCATCTCGCCGTCGCTGATGATGTCGATCCCGGCGCGCTCCATGTCGCGAATCGCGAGCAGCGTCGCATCGTCCTGGGCCTGCTCGAGATATTCGTCCGCGACGCGCCAGAGCTCGCGCACCCGGATGCGCGGCACGATCTTCGACAAGCGTGGCCGGTCGACGAGCCAGTCCGGCTGGGGATAGCTTCCGACGACGGTCGTGGGCAGGAGTTTTTCGGCCATGCGAACCCTCCCCTGGTATCGCGCAGAGGGTATTGTGATCGTTTCGACGGCCTGGCGCCTCTTGGTTCGCTTCTGCTAGCCGGCAATCAGCCGCTTCGCCTCGCTCTCGACAATCACGGGCGCCTCGTAGTCCCGCCGGGTCATCGGCGCCGACTCCCAGTGCCTGCCAGCGAAATCGCGTCCATCGGCCTTTGCCGCGCCGAGCAGATCCTGCTTGTTCTTGCCCTCCATGATCTCGTGCGTCCAGGTAACGATGTGCATAACACTCCTTTTCGTCTTCAGATCGCACCCGAGTTCACTACAAATTAACCGTAGCATTCCGCGAAGCGCCGGGATGGCGTCAGATCAAAGTGCCGGTATCGTCAGGCGAGACGGCGTGCGCAAATCTGGTTCAGAATTCCAACTCTCCATATCGATCGAACAGATTATTTCGATCGCGAGCCATGGGATGTCCGCGGGGTCATATCGATCCTCGACTGTCCGCCAAATCCTCCATCCAGGGATCACGCCATGCACACGAACGTCCACGTCGCCCGCCTCCTGGCCGGATTCATCGCGCTCCTGCCGCTCGCAGTGACCCTCGGCCTGGTTGCCTGGCTGGCAAGCTTCGTCGCCGCGTTTCTCGGTCCGGAAAGCACCGTTGGCGCGCTGCTCGTGCGCCTCGGGTTCAACTTTGTCGCGCAGCCGGCTGCCGCGTATGTCTCGGGAATACTGATCCTCGTTGCTGCGATCTATCTGCTGGGGATGATCGTGCGAACACGGCTTAAGTCCCACATCTCGTCGATCGTGGGAGCGATCATCGGCCCCATCCCGGTGATCGGCCGCCTGTACGGCGTGGCAAGCAAGTTCGTCGCGCTGCTCGACCGAAAGGATGCGACGAACCTCGACGCGATGACGACGGTCTGGTGCTTCTTCGGCGGCGAGGGCGGCGCCGCGGCGCTCGCGCTCATGCCGAGCCCGGAGCTCATCATGCTGGGCGGCAAGCCGTATCGCGCCGTGCTCATTCCCACTGCGCCGGTGCCGTTCGGCGGCGGCCTGCTCTATGTGCCGGAGGAGTGGGTGAAGCCCGCGGGAATCGGCGTGGACGGTCTCACCAGCACCTACGTGTCGATGGGAATCTCGGTGCCGCACGGCCTCGGCGACCCCGTGAAGCCTCAGGCCCCTACTGCTTCGGCTTGATCTCTTCGCTTCGGTCGGTGGCCGGCGGCGGCGTGCGCGAGAGGGCCGCGATCTCGGCGCGCAGCTCGGACGTCATGGCGACCTTGACCGAATCGAGCGACGCGCGCAGCTGATCGACGTTGCGGGCGCCGATGATGGGCGCGGTGACGCCGGGGTGGCTGCCCACCCACGCCACGGCCATGCTGACAGGGTGAACGTTCCGCGCGTTGCAGAACGCGGCGAAGCTCGCCGCCGTCGCGTGCATCCAGTCCTCGACGTACCGGTTGCGGTACACGTCGTTCTGCGCGAGGCGTCCGGTCGCGGGCTTGTGCTTCTGCTCGTACTTGCCTGACAAGAGGCCGCCGCCCGCCGGGCCATAGGGCACGACCGCGATGCCGTTCGCCTGGGCCATCGGCAGGATCTCCACCTCGGCCTGGCGTTTCACCAGGTTGTACATCGGCTGCACGACCTGGACGCGCGCCCAGCGGTGCGCCTCCTGGATGCCGATGCACTTCTGAATCTGCCAGGCGGCGTAGTTGCTGATCGCCGGGTAGAGGATCTTCCCGGCGCGCACGAGATCTTCCAGGGCGCGCAGCGACTCCTCGAATGGTGTGAGCGCGTCGTACTGGTGCAGGTAGAACACCTCGACGCGATCGGTGCCGAGCCGCTTCAGGCTATCGTCGACCGCCCGCGTGATGTGGCGGCGCGACCCGCCCCGCGCGTTGACATCCGGGCCGGTCGGGTTGAAGCACTTGGTGGCGAGCACCAGCTCCTCGCGATGGCCGTGGATCAGGCGACCGAGGATCTCCTCGGAGCGCCCGGCGCTGTACTGGTTTGCCGTGTCGAAGAAGTTGATGCCGGCTTCCCGACAGGCGCGGTACATCTCTCCCGAGGCAGGCTCGTCCGCGTCGCCGCCGAAGGACATGGTCCCGAAGCAGAGGCGCGACACCCGCACACCGGTGAGCCCGAGAGTCCGAAAGTCCATGCGCGAGACTATATAACGGTCCCGGGCGTCCGGCCGTACGAGCCGGCGCCGGGCGCCGGTGGCCACAGCCGCCGAGAACTGCGTCACACCGCGCGCCGGTGGCCGGAGAAGGCGGCGAAACGTGTGACATACACCCACCCACTGCGATGAGACATAAGGAGAATCGGCATGGCTGATGCTTTCTCGTGGGCATCACCAAAGCGGACAGGGCCCGGCATGCGGACGATACTGGTCATCAATTCGAAAGGCGGTTGCGGCAAGACGACCGTCGCGACCAATATTGCCAGCTATTACGCTACCGCCAACGCCCGGGTCGCGATACAGGACTACGATCCACAGGGGTCCAGCCTGCAGTGGCTCAAGCTGCGCCCGCAGCACCTGCCGCACATACATGGCGCCAACGGCACGCCCCAAAAGGCCCATCTGCTGCGCACCCTCCAGACCTGGCTGCCGGCGGATTCCGATATCCAGCTCATCGACGCCCCGGGGGGAGTCAAGGGGCTGTTGCTGCAGGAGGTCGTCGGCAAGGCCGAGATGGTGGTCATCCCCGTCGGACCCTCGTCGATCGACGTCCACGCAACGGCGGACTTTCTCAAGAACCTGCTGCTGCTCGGACGGGTGCGCGCCCGCAACATCAAGGTTGCCGTGGTGGCCAACCGAGTACGGTCGTCAATGCCCGTGTACGAGCCGCTCGAGCGGTTCCTGCGCTCACTGAGCCTGCCCTTCCTCACCCGGATCAGCGATTCGGACACCTACATCCGCGCCGCCGAACAAGGCGTCGGCGTATTCGAGATGGATGCGCACGCCACCGCGGCAGAACGCGAGGAATTCCGCCCCGTCATCGAGTGGCTGAACAGCCAAATGGCGCCCGCGGCGATCATGAACGACCGCAAGGTCGTCGATCTCTCCGCGGCGCGGAGGCTTGCCGCGCTCTAGGGCGTTCCCTTCCGGGACTCGGGTTCCGGGGGCGGGGATCTCAGCCCTTGACGCACAACACCTGCTTGAGCGTGTGCACGACTTCCACCAGGTCGGACTGCGCGGCCATCACCGTGTCGACATCCTTGTAGGCGGCCGGCAGCTCGTCGAGCACGCCCGCGTCCTTGCGGCACTCCACCCCGGACGTCTGCGCGATCAGGTCGTCGCGCGAGAAGCGCCGCTTGGCTTCCTTGCGCGACATGCGCCGCCCCGCGCCGTGGCTGCAGGAGTGGTATGCGGCGGCGTGCCCCTTGCCGCGCACGATGTACGACTTCGTGCCCATGCTGCCGGGAATGATGCCGAGCTCGCCGTCGCGCGCCGACACCGCGCCTTTCCGCGTGACCCACACGGTCGAACCGAAATGTTCCTCGCGGGTGGCGTAGTTGTGGTGGCAGTTCACCGCAGACTCCTCGACCACGATGTCGCCCGGAAAGAAGCGCGCGATCGCCTGCAGCACGAGGTGCATCATCGTGTCGCGATTGAGGGCGGCATAGTCTTGCGCCCACAGCAGGCCCTCGACGTACTCGTCGAACGCCGGCGACCCCTCGGACAGCCACGCGAGGTCGCGGTCCGGGAGATGCACGTTCTCGCGCTCGGCCATCCGCCGCGCGCTCGCAATGGCCACCTGGCCGATCGTATTGCCGACGTTGCGGCTGCCGGAGTGCAGCATCACCCACACGCGCTGGCGCTCGTCCAGGCAGAGCTCGATGAAGTGATTGCCGCCGCCGAGCGTGCCGATCTGACGCCAGACGCGCGCGTGATCGAATTTTCCGACGCGCTGCATGATGCGCACGGTCTCGTAGCGCGCCTTGAGCGCCTTCATGCGGCGGTGGATGGCGGCACCCGAGAGGCTCTGCCCGCCCAGGCTCAGCGGATGATCGTGCGCGTTGAATCCGACCGGCACGTCGCGCTCGATCTGGGTGCGGATCGCCTTCAGCGAATCGGGCAGATCCGACGCCGCGAGCGTGGTGCGCACCGCCATCATCCCGCAGCCGATGTCGACGCCGACGGCCGACGGAATGATCGCGCCGCGGGTCGGAATGACGCTGCCCACCGTCGCGCCCTTGCCCACGTGCACGTCCGGCATGATCGCGACGTGCCCGCCGAGGATCGGCAGCGACGCGAGGTTCGCGATCTGCGCGAGCGCGTCCGGCTCCACCGGCACGCCGCGGGTCCACATCCTCACGTTGTCCATTGCGGCCCCGGTGCTTTCTCTTTCTACCTGCGCCCGACCTGGGGCAGCATCCGCGCCAGCTCCGCGACGTGCACGACGCGGATCTTCTGCTCGGTGGCGAAGGCGCGCGCGGTATCGCTGATCTCGCCGGTGGCGACGTAGATGGACTCGTGCGCGTCGCGCGCGCGGCGCGCGGCGTCGAGCTCGCGCAGCGGCTCCACGCCGGTGCGCGCCACCTTCCAGCGCTTGGCGGCGACCAGCGCGGTGCGCCCGGCCTTGGTCACCTCGAAATCGCCCGGCGTGCCGCTCAGGCGGCTCACGGCATAGCCGTCGCGGCGGAAAGCCTCTTCGATCGCGCCCGAGAAATCGTCCCACGACATCGCACGCACCGCCGCTAGGGTCCGCTCGACGCGCGCTGCGCTCGGGGCCCGGAGCTGGCGCCACCCGGCGATGCCGCCGATCACCAGGAAGGGCAGGCTCGCGACCACCGCGTAGGCAGGCGGCACGAAGTACGCCGCCACGGTGGTGATCGCCGCGCTGATGGCGAAGCTGATCCACCACGGCGAGCGCAGCAGGATCGCGAACAGCGAGTTCTCGTGCATCCGGAACTTCATGATCTCCCCGGGGGTGGCAGCGTCCCGATGCGTACCAATGTAGCACCGTGACGGCACGCAGGCGCCGCCGGAAAGGGCGCCCGCGCCCGCCAGTTGCGCCGGCCCGCGGGCGGGCGGATGATAGGCGTTTCGCCGCCAGCCGCGTCCCGACTTTCGAACGACCCGGCGCGAGCGATCTTGAGAGGTTGGCCATGTCCGTCCATCCGCTGTCTTCCCTGCGCGCCGCCGATCCCGTCACCCAGGCCAAGATCCACCTCGCCGCCGCGCACCGCGTGGCGGTGCTGCACGAGCTGGAGGAAGGCATCGACAATCACTTCACGGTCACCGTCCCGGGCACCGACGACCGGTACCTCATCCTCCCCTTCGGCCTGCATTGGTCCGAGGCGCGGGCGAGCGACATGATCGTGTTCGACGAGTCCGGCGCAACGCTCGAGGGCGACGGCGTCGTGGAGCTTTCGGCGCAGTGCATCCATGCCCCGATCCACCGCATCTGCGGCGCCCGGGTGGTCATGCACACGCATCAGACGTGGGCGGTCGCGCTCAACAGCCTGCAGGACAACCGGCTCCTGCCGGTCAACCAGACGGCGGCCTTCTTTCACGGCCACGTCGCCTACGACGACACCTACACCGGGACCGCCGACACGCTCGAAGAGGGCGAGCGGCTGGCGGCGCTCCTCGGCGACAAGCACGTCCTCTTCATGAAGAATCACGGCGTGCTCGTGACGGGCGACACCATCGCACAGGCCTCCCGGCGGCTCTACAAGCTGGAGCGTGTGTGCCGCACGCAGGTCCTGGCCATGGCCACGGGCCGGCCGCTCGAGGTGCTCTCCGACGAGATCGTCGCACGGGTGCAGGCTCCGCCCGAGAACGACCGTCACCCCCGTCCGGAGCGCGATCGGCTGTTCTTCGAGGCGATGATGCGGGTGCTCGATCGCGAACTGCCGGGCTACGCCGACTGAGTCGCCGCACCTCCGGCATCCGCGGGATCACGCCTTGCGGATGCAAGCCTCGAGCAATTCGATCGCCCGGCGCGCGAACGCCCACATGTTGGCCTCCCGGTCCGCGCTCCCTCTCTCGAGCGTGATCACCGACTCGACGGGCCCGGACACCGCGAAGCACGCGTGCCCCGCGGCATCGCCGTAGCGGTTGCCGGTCGGACCGCTCGCGCCGGTTTCGCTCAGTCCCCAAATCGCGCCCAGATTGGCGCGCACGCGTTGCGCGAGCAGCTGCGCGAAGGGTTCGGTTGACGAACGCGTGTGCGCCATGTCCTCCGCGGTGATTCCCAGGAGCGCAGCGCGGCCTGCGGCCGTGTAGACGATGCCGCCGCCCACGTAGTACGCGGAGGCGCCCGGCACCGCGACGAGCGCGGCGTTGATCAGCCCGCCCGCGGAGGACTCGGCGACCGCGAGCGTCTCGCCGCGTTCCTTGAGTAGCTTGCCGACGTTGCTGCCCAGTGCAGCGAGCGATTCCATGACGCTCCTCCTAGGATGTTGGTGTCAGTCCGATCGTACTGTCGCACGAGATGTTGAGCGCGCGCCACCTCACTTCGCGCGCCGCTCAATTCGTCGCGGTGTTGTCGGGCCGCTGCGAGCCTCGAGAGCCGCGGCCTAAACCCGAATCGGCGCGCAGGCGCGGCGGGCGCGCTCAGCCGCCGGCGCGATTTCCCGGCCGGGTGCCGGGCTCGAAGAAGAGGGGCTGATCGGCCGCCGCGGGATTCTTCGGCGGGCGCGCCTTCTGCGGCTCGGCATAGAACACCGGCTTCTCCGTGCTCTGCGGCCCAGCTCTGAACAGATTCTTGGCGCGGAGGCTTGTGCCCTTCTCGTTCGCTTCGCGCTGCGCCTTGTGCAGCTGCTCCGCGAGCTTCTGATCCCAGGGCAGCACGTAGGACCGCGGCTCGTCGGCTTCGGGCACACGCAGCCAGAGGTAGATGCTCTCGCCCTCGCGCAGATCGGCACCGAGGACCTTGGCTTCGGCGAGATCGGCGTGGCTCCATTCGAGCGCAATCGGCTTCGGGCGGCTCAGCAGATCGATCACGCTGACGTACGTGAGCGGCACGAAGAGCGTCGTGATCGCGAGCGCAGACACCTTGACCCACAGCGCGCGCGGCGACCAGATCGCGATCGCAGCGAGCGCTGCCGCGAGACCCAGCGACGCGGCGAAAAGGTGCAGGATCTCGCTCATTGCGCGCTTCCCCGGGAATTCGCCGGCGCCAGTCCGCGCGCCGAGCGCAGCGGCTTGGGCAGATCGTGCACGCTTCCGGGAACCAGCCGCCCGCGCTCGTCGAGGTTGAACCGGAATACGGTGCGCTCCTCACCGTCGCGCACCAGCTCGAGCTTCGCAGTCAGGATCTGCTTGGCGGCAACGTTTTCCCCGCTCTTGACGCTGACGACGATCGTGACGGGGATGCTGCGTTGCTCGTGGTTGCGGTAGAGGTGCACGTTGACGGCGTACTCGCCGGCGGGCACCCCGCGACTGTACGAGAACTCGTAGTTGAGCCCGGTCAGATCCGCGGCATTGCCCAGGTCGTCGCGCAGCAGGTTAAACACCGTGCCCGCCGCATTGGAGTAGCCGACCGGCACGTCGCCTGGCGCCTGCACCCACAGATCCACGTCGGCATTGATCTCGTCCGGCCAGCGCGCCTCGATGATGACGTTGCCGGGGCTGCGCGCCGTGTCGTCCGTCTTGGCGCGCGGATTCAGGTGCGGCAGGAGCAGCAGGACGAGCATGACGAAGCCGGCGAGCGCCAGCATGATGACGTCGCGGAACACGGTGGCTCCGCTCTCGTCATCGAAGAGGTCAGTCTCGCGCATGATCCTCGGCGCGCTCGACCAGCGCGGCGATGAGCTTGACCGTGCCGCTCGCGAGGAGCTGATGGTTGGCGGTGAGCCAGACGTTCAGGATCGCGCCGACCAGCGTCGTGTAAAGCGCGGTCGACATCCCGCGGATCAGCGTCGAGACCATCGGGGCGATCGCCTCGACGTCCGCGACGTGCGCGGGATCGACACCCGAGAGCGCGATGATGAAGCCGAGCACGGTGCCGATCAGCCCGAGGAGCACCAGCATGTTCGCGATGTGGCGCACGATCGCGATGCGATGCGACAGGCGCATGCGCACGGCGTTGGCGAGATTGCCCCGGCTTTCCGCGTTGCGCCCGAGCAGCGGCGCCAGGTGGCGCATTGCGGGCGAGGCGACCGCCGCATCGCGCGCTCGCAGGCTGTTCAGCTCACGGCTCGTCTGCCACACCTTGCGCGCGCAGATCCCGAGACCCCCCAGAAAGACCAGGAAGATCAGCACCGACAGGTACGTGCGGTCGGCGTTGGTGACGTTGTGCACCAGCCCCTGCGCATACGCGGCGCCGAGCAGCGCGAAGCCCACCAGGTTGAGCAGCGCGAAGCGCAGCACGAGCAGATAGCGATGCGCATCTTGCGAGTGCTCGCGCGCCTTCGCGCGCCCCCATGCCACGAGCTCGCGCAGGCTGTGCTGCGATGGCGCCGTATCGCTCTGCGCCGGCACGGACGCGAGGCGCCCGTGGAGGTCGCTCACGGCCGCGCTCTGCGGACCCTCGCCAAGACCCGCAAGGCGGGCTGCGGCGCCGGACCCGAGTGCCTCGACATTCCCTTCTCGAATCAGCATCTTGGTCATGGCCAGGCCACTCCCTCGTGCGGCAAAATGCCTGCTGGGAGTGGCGCATAAGCCGTGCCACTTGGCCAGGGGACGGCCAACGACCTGTCAGAAAAGCGGCATTTCACACTTGCCGGCCCGCCCGCGACGGCTCCGAGGGGCGCTCAGCGGGCGCCGATCCCTGGCGCGAGAACCGATATCATCGTTCGCGCCAGCGCCCGATCGGCGGTTATGACAGCGAACGCACCCATGCTTCATGCACGCGCCGACGGCGCAGCGGAATCCCCCAGCGTCGTGCTGATGGGGTCGCTCGCCGCCGACCTCACCATGTGGGATCCGCAGGTCCCGGCGCTCGTCGGATCCGGATTCCGGGTCGTGCGGTTCGACTTTCGGGGCCACGGCGCATCCCCGACGCTCGCGCCCCCATACACCCTCGATGGCTTCGTCGACGACCTGCATGGCATCCTGGATCGCTTCGCCATCCGGCGCCCGCACCTGGTCGGGCTTTCGCTGGGCGGGATGGTGGCTCTGGCGGCAGCGCTGCGCGGCGCGCGCGAGTACGCCAGCATCGTCGTCGCCTCGACGCGACCCGACATGCCCGAACCGCTGGCGAGCGCCTGGGTCGAGCGTGCACGCGAGGTGCGGCGCGACGGCATCGGCGCGATCGCCGACGGCACGATCGAGCGCTGGTTCACGGCGCCGTACCGGCGCGCGCATCCGGAGGTGATCGACCGGGTACGCGCGATGATCCTGCGGACGAAACCGGAGGCCTACGCGGATTGCATCGATATCGTTCGCGCGAACGACCTGCTCGACCGTCTCGGGCAGGTGCGTTGTCCGACGCTCTTTCTGGTCGGGGAAGAGGACAGCGCCTCGCCTCCCAGCCTCATGCGGGAAATGCAGCGGCGCGTCCCCGGCGCTCAGTTCGAGAGCATCCGGGACGCAGCTCACTTGCCGAACATCGAGCAGCCGGGGGCGTTCAATCGGGCGGTCGTCGAGTTCCTGCTCGCACGGACCCGCGGAACTCAGTATTAAACGCACTGGAAACGGAATGCCACGCATCGACATCGGGCGGCTCAACCTGAGCTACCAGGACGAGGGCCAGGGCGACGCCCTGCTGTTCATTCCCGGGCTGATCGGCCTGATGGACGCGTGGGACTTCCAGGTGCCGCACTTTGCGCAACGGTACCGGTGCATCCGGTTCGACCATCGCGGCTCGGGCGATAGCGACAAGGCGCCCGATGCCCGTTATTCAACCAGGCTGGTCGCGGAGGACATCATCCGGCTGCTCGACAAGCTCGGCATCGAGCGCGTCTACGCGGTCGGCGCATCGACGGGCGGGTGCATCCTGCAGAACCTGGCACTCGACCATCGCGAGCGCCTGCGCGCCTGCGTGTTCACGAACACCTGGACCACTGCCGACGAGTACATCAGGCGCCTGCAGACTGCACGCATCCGCATCCTGCAGAGCTATGGCGCGGACGAGTACATCAGGTTCAGCTCGCTTTTCACTGCGGGCCCGGGACAGTTCCGGACCATGTTCGACAAGGTCCTCGCGCTCGAGGCGCGCCAGCGGCAGACGATCGCACCGGACGACATCCTCGTCGCGCGCCTCCAGATGACGCTCGACCACGACCGCTCGTCCGAGATCGGCCGGATCGATCGCCCCGCGCTGATCATCGGCGCGAACGACGACTCGGTCACGCCGGTGTATTTCGCGCACGACCTGCACGCGGCGATCCGCGGCTCGCGGCTGCACATCCTCGACGGCGGCGGTCACAACTCGTACCGGCAACGTCCCGCCGAGTGGAACGCGGCGGTGGACGCGTTCCTGAAAGACGTCGCCGCGTAGCGCGCTCGCCGGTTCCGGGAGCACGTCCGATGCGGCGAGTCGACCGTTAACCTGGATGGCGGGCAAGATAGGGCGGCGGATCGGTCGATGCTGGACAACCAGGAAATCAAGCGGCTGATCGTCGCTGCGGCGCTGCGCGGGGAGGGGTCCGCAGAGGCGTTCGAAGCCCTCTACCGGCAATGCGCGCCCCTCTTTCTGGGCATCGCGCGCCGGCTGGTAGGTCGCCGCGAGCTCGCCGAGGAGATCGTGCACGACAGCTTCGTCCGGATCTGGCAGTCGGCCGGACGCTACGATCCGACCAGCGGCCAGCCGCTGTCATGGATGGTCACCATCGTGCGGAACCGGGCGATCGATGTGCTCTCGAGCCACGACGTGTCGAGAGTCGACACGCTTGACCTCGATGCGTCCGCGCAGGACATCGACGCACTGTTCGACTGGACGTCCGACCCGGAGCAAGCGCTCGCCGCCGGACGCAGCTCGCGATTGCTGCGCGACTGCCTGGCGGCGCTGCAGGCCGCCGAGCGCCAGTCGCTCGTGCTCGCGTATGCGCACGGCATGAGTCACAGCGAACTGGCGGAGCATCTGCAGAAGCCGCTCGGAACGGTCAAGGGCTGGCTGCGCCGCGGCTTGGCGAACTTGCGCGGCTGCGTCGAGCGCCACACGGAGGGCGCGCGATGAGGCTCGCGAGCGATCGCCGGCTCGACGCGTTGTGCGGCGAGTACCTGCTCGGCACGCTGCGCGGGCCCGCCCGTCGCCGCTTCGAGCGCGCGCTGCGCGAAGATCCGCAGGTCGCGCTGCGCCTGCGCCACTGGGAGCGCACGTTGTTGCCGAGGTATTCGGAGGTGATCGGAATCGAACCTTCGCGCGCGTCATGGCGGCGGCTCGATCGGGAGCTCGAACTCGATCGTTACCGGACGCGCTGGTATCGCAGGGTCGGTCTCTGGCGCGCCTGGGCACTTGCCGCCACATTCGCGCTCCTGGCCGGGCTCGCGATTCAGGTCCTGTTGCCGGCGCTGCGCACCGTCGAGCTGGTCGAGATCGCACGCCTCGAGTCGTCGGACAAGCGCGAAGTGCTGCGCGCCGCGCTGTCGAAGGATGGGCGTACGCTGCAGCTTCACGCCGCGCGGCCGGTGATTGCCGGCCCGACGCAGAGCTACGAGCTGTGGTTGCTGCCGGCCGGCGGCGGCGCACCGATCTCGCTCGCGGTCCTCGGTGCGCTCGACGCCCGGCTCGCGCTTCCCCCGGGCCAGGCGGAGCAGCTGAGAACCGGGGCAAAGCTCGCGGTGTCCGTCGAGCCGGCCGGTGGCTCGCCGACGGGCGCGCCGACCGGGCCGGTCATCCTGGTCGGGGAAGTCAGAGGCTGAGATCCAAACAGCATTGCCGGTCGTCCTCGCAGTTGCAGTTCGGATCCGGCAAGCTGAAGTTGCCAGCGCGCATCGGCGCGTGGCCCGCAAAAACAGTCAACGGAAGGTCGGTCCATAGGCCCACCCCACCAGCGACCGACGTAGGCCTCGGGTCACCGGCGTCACGCGATGGGCGAGGAAGGACGGAAAGAAGATCGCGGTGCCGTGCCGGACCGACTCCGGATGGGTCGCGACATTGATGAACTCGAGCGCGCCCCCTTCGTACTCACCCGGGTCGGAAAGCTGGATCGACATCGAGAGCTTGCGGGCGCTGGTCGAGCCCGGGCCGAGGTCGATGTGCCATTCGAAGTGCTGATCTTCACCGTACACCGTGTACTGCAGCGCGTCGACGAATCCGACCAGCTCGATGCCGTAGTGACGGTTCACCTCGTGAAAGAGCCCGGCAAGCCGGTGAAAGAGCCACTCCGTGGCGGGGTTGGGTGTCAACCAGGCGATCCGGCTCACGCGATAGTGGCTCGGGCCACGCTCGACCCCGCCGGCCTCGTCGTGTGCCGCCTCGCCGAGCGCGATGATGCGGTCGCATTCCTCCCGGGAGAGCGCACCCTGCCGCGCCTGAACGGTCGCGAGCGCGGCGTTGGGCGCTGGGGCGGGTGCGCTCGCGAACGGGCCTCTGTCCTTCGGCCACTGCAACGAGACCCCGCCGCTCGGGTCTGAACCCACGACAGTCGGGAACGTATAGAGATACTGCGTGGCGTCGTCGCGGGCTGCGGAGGTCATCTCAGGGCGGGCGCGGGCGATGCGGGAAGTGATCGGATTATAGTTGGGTGGAAGATCCCGGAGCGGCCCGTAGCCAAGCGACGCGCCAGGCCGCGCATGCTTGCCATCGACACCGATCCTCAGGCAGTCGCAGCGAGCCGGCCGCCGGCACGGCGCAGCAGATCGCGGGCCTCATCCGCCTCTTCTGGAGCGCCTGCCGCGAGCAGCACGATCTCGGACTCGCGCAGCGCCAGCTCCACTGCGCTGCCGTCATGCGATGGAATCCCGATGCGGGCGAGCAGCCGCCAGAGCGGGGTCGCGCCTTCTGGGGTGCCGTGGCGCGGATGATCCTCGACCAGCCAGTCCACGACCGAACCGAGCATCACCACGTTGCCGATAAATGGCACGAACATCACGGCAGCGCCGGGCAGCTGTTGCGCGAGACGGTTCCAGGTCGGGCCCCACCGGCCCCAGAATTTCACGCGACTGCCGACCGTGGCACACCCGAGCAGATGCTCGCCACTCGGGGCGTCCTTGGCGACGATCGACAGCTTCCCGAGATCGAAACCCACGCGCTGCAAGGCGGCCAGCGCGGACTCCGCGCTGTCGGGCGATGCGAATGCCGCAACCACACCGAGCGATCGCACGCCCGGCGGATGGATTCTCACGCTGGTGAGGAGGGTTGCTGCCATCGGACCTCGCTTCGCGTCGCGGGATGGACGCCTGTACGCTGGCCAGCGTAGGCGTCGAGACTTAACGGGGGCTTAAGCCGCGCATCGGAGGTCGACGCGTCGCGGCGCCTCGTTCGGGGCGGGTGATTCCCGCTTAGACTTGCGGAATGATCTTCCCAATCACTCCGGCGCTACCGGGGCTCCGCTCCGCATAGCAAGATGAAACTTTCGATCGTCATTCCGGCGTTCAACGAGGAGCGGCTCATCGCCCGGACGCTCGGCTGCATTCGCGAGGCGCTGCAAGGCTGGGACGCGGAGATCATCGTCTGCGACAACAACTCGACCGACCGTACCGCCGAGATCGCGCGGGATGCCGGGGCCATCGTGGTCTTCGAGCCGATCAACCAGATCGCGCGCGCGCGAAATGCCGGCGCGGCCAGCGCCACGGGCGACTGGCTGGTGTTCGTCGACGCCGACTCGAGCCCGAGTCGGGAGCTGTTCGGCGACATGGCCGCGGCCATCCGGTCCGGCCGCTACCTCGGCGGCGGCAGCACCGTCGCCTTCGCGAATCCGCAGCTCGACGTCAGGATCTGGGTCGCGTTGTGGAACACCCTGAGCCGCGTCACCGGCTGGGCGGCGGGCTCGTTCATCTTCTGCGACGCCGCCGCGTTCCGCGAGGCGGGCGGCTTCAACGACGCACTCTTCGCCGCCGAGGAGATCGATTTCTCGCGCCGCATGAAGCGCCTGGCGCGCCGCCGCCGCATGCGCTTCGCCATCCTGCACCGCGCTCCCCTCCTCACCAGCGACCGCAAGGTGCACCTCTACAGCCGGTACGAGCACCTCGCTTTCCTGCTGCGGTTCCTCGCGACCGGCGGGCGGAGCCTGCGCAACCGCGACGCCTGCGTGGTCTGGTACGACGGGCGGCGCTAACCGCGGCAGAACAAGTCACCGGAAGGCCGCTGACGCGTCGGATATCGCGTGCGCCGGACATGGCGCTCGAATCCCCGCCATCGCGCGCGTCCGGTTGCACGCGGAACGGGCACCGACCGGATCGGTCGCTACTTTTCGGGGACGAAGCGCATGCTGCGCCGGATCTCCTCGACGTCGGCCGGTCGCGCGAAGGGCGCCGGGGTCGGCTCGCCGGGCGTGCGCGGGCGGCCGAGCGCGCGGAACCAGTCCTCGAGCCCCGCGGGCATGATCGCCCAGAACATTTTCAGCGGCACCGTGCCGTCGTTCTCGACCGTGTGCTGCACGTAGCGCCCGACCATGAAGGTCGAGCCCTGGCGCACGCGGTGCCACGCGCCGTCGATCTCGGCGCGGCCCTCCCCTTCGTAGACGAACAGGATCTCGTTGGCGCGCTCGTGCGCATGCCGGCGCACGGAGGCGCCGGGCTCGAGCACCTGCACGCCGGCCGAGATCAGATCGTTCGGCGAGTTGTAGGGGCTGATCTTGACCGTCACGTAGCCGGTGGATGGCTGCGGCTGCCAGTACGAGTCGCCCTCCTCCGGGCCGACCGCGAGCGCGACGCCCTTATCGTTCATCGGCGTTCTCCAGGAATTCGAGCAGGACTTGATTGTAGGACTGCGCGTCGACCGCCTGCGGGAAATGGCCGCCGCGCGGCAGCACGCGCAGCACGGCGCCCGGAATCCCGGCGGCGATGCGGCGCGAGTGGCCGAGCGGCACCAGCCGGTCGTCCTCCGCGCACAGCACCAGCGTCGGCGCGCGGATCGCGCCGAGCTTCGCCGAGCGGTCGAACGCGAGGATCGCGTCCATGCGCATGGCAAGCCCCGGGGTGTCCGCCGGGTCGTGCGCGCCGATGAGCTCCGGGTGCGCGGCGAGCCAGTCGTCCGGCCAGGCGATGAGCGCGCCGAGCGTCGCGGCCTCCTGCGGACCGAGCTCGGCGAGCACGCGCTTGCGCAGGCGGAACAGCGCCGCGAAGGGCGGCGTCGGCGCGCACCAGGTAGCGCTCAGCACCACGCTGCGCACGCGCTCCGGCTGGTCCGCTGCGAGCACCTGCGCGATCGCGCCCCCGGTCGAGTGCCCGACGATGTGACAGCGCTCGATGCCGCGCTCGTCCAGCAGATCGAGCGCGTCCTGCGCCAGCATCTCGACGCTATTGCGCGCCTTCAAGTCGTAGGTGAGCGGCGCGAACCGGGTCGCGAGCGCCGGAACCTGGCGGTCCCAGAAGCTCGCGCGGCCGCCGAGACCAGTGATCAGCAGGACGGTGGATTTCGTCATCAGTAGCCGTTCATGAACTCGCGCACCAGGTCCTGGTAGCTCTCCCAGGGGCAGTGCACGAAGTTGTAGTTACGCACCGAGAACGCCGGGCCGATGAAGAACTTCTCGTACGAGGCGGCGCGGCTCGCCCACTCCGAGCCGATCAGGTCCCAGGCGAGCTTGAAGAGCTTCAGCCGCTCGAGTGCGTCCTCCTTCGGCGTGCTCCAGTACTGCTCGAACAGCGCCTTCAGCTGCGGGTCGTTCAGCACCGCGACGCTGGCCGGCATCTGGAAGCTGCCGCCGCCCATCAGCTCGCGGATCTGGTCGAGCAGCGGCGCGTGGTTCTCCATCGCCCAGTGCAGCGCGGCGTACATGTAGCGGCGGTTGTACAGCGCGTAGCCGTTCTCGATCTCGTGAAAGGCCATGTGCTGGGCGTCGATCATCGCGCTGAAACCGGCCTCGGCGGCGGCAAAGCGCCCGAGCGTCTCGCGCACCACCGGCACGTCGCGCGCGCCGGTCGAATGCGTCACCAGGCTCGCCAGGCCGAGCAGGAAGCGGAGCTTCGAACGGAACCGCACGGTCGACTGGTGGTTCGCCATGACGTGCGCCGGCGTCTGCACCAGCACCGCACGTGCGAGCGCCGGATTGTCGTGCACGAACACCCGCTCCCAGGGGACGAACACGTCCTGGAACACCAGCATGCAATCCGACTCGTCGTAGCGCGCGGTGAGCGGATGGTCGAAGGGCTCGACCACGTCGCGCTCGAAGGACTTGCGCGCCCACAGCGACAGGCCCTTCAGGTTCGGCGGAATGATCGCAGTGACCGATTCTTTGAGCTGGTCCGGGGCGAGCGGCAGGATGTTGCCGATCATGATCTGGTTGGCGAAGGCCGCGTTCGTCGCCAGCATCTTCATGCCGTTCAGCACCACGCCCGCGTCGGTCTCCTGCGTGACGCGGAGCGCGGGGACGAGGCGCCCGGAGCCCTCGTAGAACTTCGGGTCGCGCCCGCCCTGCGGCGGCAGGATCGCGTAGACCAGGAACTCGTCCGCGTGCCGCAGCTGCTGCCAGATCGCCAGCAGATGGTCCTTGTGCCCCCCGGACGCATCCAAGATCTCCGGCTGCATCGTCATGCCGGTGACCGAGCCGGCGCCGGCGTCCGGCGAGCGCCCGAGCACGCCGCAGCCGAAGTCCGCGATGAGCGCGTGGGCCTGCGTGCGGCGAATCAAGTCCGCCTGGCTGCGCGGCCGCAGGAAATACATGCTGAAGCGCTCGCCGTCCTCCTCGTAGCTCATGAGGTCGCGCAGCTCGGGGCGGCACTTCAGGTCGTAGAGCGCCGCCCAGGTACGGGCCGCGCCGCGGAACGCCGGGTGCGCGGTGACGTCCCCGATGCGCTCGTCGGCGAGGTAGAGCACCCGGCCGTCGCGGATGCTTTCCAGATACTCGGCACCGGTTTTCAGCATGCTGACTCGACGATCGTTAGGCGGTCGATCTCAGCGTACCACGACCGGTGCGCGGGTCCGACGCGCCCCGGGTGCGCGGACACCCCGACGTGCCCCCGAAGTTGCTCCCCAGCGCGAACGCCGCGCTCCCGCTAGGAGAAGCGTAGCCGACTCGAACACGGAGTGCGCCACGCGACAGAGTTTGCGAGCATCGATTTCGAACCATCGATACGCGCATGACGAACCCCTCGAAAGCGGGTAGTCGTCGGGGACCGCAGCGGCAACAACCGTGCGGCGCAGCACGCGAATGGGTTCCGCGGGATACTGCCGACAACAGCGAATCGGACGGGCTCGTTCGCCGAAATCGACCCGCTTCGCAACGCCCGCTGGCACGCTCGGCATCCGAGACGTGGCGAGCACGGCAAGAAGCAGCGAGAATGTGCGGGCAACGGCCCGGGGGAGGACGCGCAATGGCGACACGAAAATCGGCGAAGGCAACGAGCAAGGGCAAATCGGCGAAGTCAGTCAAAGGAGCGTCCAAGCGGCGTTCGGCAAAGCCGGCAGTCAGCGCGGCCGCCAAGCGAGCGGCGGATTTCACCCGGCGGCTTGGCAAGCGCATCGGCAAAGGCCTGAAGAACGCGAAGAAGAAGGTCACCAAGGCGACCGCCTCGGCGACCGAGCGGGCGGCGAAGCAGACCCCGGCGATGAAGCGGGCGGTGAGCAAGGCGATCGGCAGCGCCAAGACCAGGCTCGGCGACGCCCAGCAGGCGCTCAAGCAGGCAGCCAACTCCGCCGGGCGCTACGCCTCTCGGGAGCTTCCGCGCGCCAAGGTCGCGGCGCGCAGCGCGCTGCACGAAGCCGGCTCGAAGGTCGGGCAGGCGAAGACGGCGGTCGAGACGTACGTCGCGCGGCGCGCACCGGAGGTCAAGCGCGCCGCGAAGTCGGCCGCCGAGAACGTGGCGAAGAAGGTCGCGCCCTTGAAGGCGCGTGCGCAGAGCCGGGCGGAGCCCGCCGAAAAGCGCTCCGAGCCCGTACCGCCCGCGACCACCGAGCCGGGCAACGAACCGGTCGGGACGCCATCGCCGAGCGTGGGCGAGGCGGACAAGCCCGCGAAGCCCGGCGCCTGATCGGACGCGGGGTCGCCCGCCGCTTTCGCCGCCCCTCGGGATCCTCTCCGTCCGGCGTGGTTCGTTCCCGATTGAGACCGGGTTAGCGATCACTCAGGGCAAACGCCGCGTGATTTTCGCGGCGTCTTGCCGGCGCCGGCGGTCAGCCCGGGCACGGACCCTGCTCTTGCAGATCGAGGCGACTCAAGGAGTGCAGGCATAGCATGACGAGTTCACCGACGGACGCGAGCACAGCTTCCGACGCGGTGCCGGGCGGGCCGGCAAGCGGGGCCGCGCCGGGCAACGAGTATGTGGTCCGGTCGCGCACCGAGATCGTGGCCATCCTGGCGATGCTCCAGCGCGAACGCGATCCGGTGACGATCCAGCTCAAGGGCGAAGAGGATTTCGTACTGAGCTCGGTGCTCGCGGTGGACCCCGACGCCGACCGCATCGTGCTTGCCTACGGCCTCGACAAACCGCGGAATGCCGCGCTGCTACGCGCGAAGCGCCTCGCCTGCGAGAGCGCACACCGCGACTCGAAATTGCAGTTCGTGCTGCAGCTCCCCGAAGAGACGATCTTCCAGGGCGCGCCCGCATTCATGGCCGCGCTGCCGCCGTATGTCTGCCGCCTGCAGCGCCGGCGCGAGCGGCGCATCAAAGTGCCGAAGTTCGCGCCGCTCCTCGCGACGCTCGACTTTGGGGTGCTTGGCAAAGTCCAGGTCGAGGTCGTCGACATCAGCATGAACGGCATTGGCATGATCGCCTGCCCAGCCGACGTCGTGCTCGAGCCAGGGGAGTGCCTGAACGGCTGCGAGATCCGGCTGCCCGGCACCGGCGCAGTGGCCGCCGACCTGCGCGTCGCTCACATCAAGGACCTTACGCCGAGCGGGGCCGATCAACCGGTGCGCCGCATCGGCTGCGAGTTCATCGCGCCGCAAGCCGAACTCACCGCGCTCATCGAGCACTACATAGTGCGGCTCCCGGCGGACGCGGCTGCCTGATCCGGGCCGAGGACTTGAGCTTCTCCAGGCTGCATCCGCGCCAAGGATGCGACGCATTCCACGACTTCGACGGCGCGTCGTCGCGCATTAGGACCGTTCCGCCCGCGCAGAAGTTTCGATGATTCGCGGTTCTGTTAGCACAGGTCCTCGCGCGAGGATTCCCGGAGAACTAACCTCGCTCATTTGCCCGGGATCACGCCTGCGCATCGCGCGTCTCGCGGGAGTGGGCGAGCAGTAGTCCTGCCCGCAGGCGTCGTGCGGGTCGCCGCATTCGATGAGGCGCTCGAGGCATCTGAGCACAGCGGCTAGGCGCGGTGGCGTATGGCACGCGGACGAGAAGCGTGCTAATCCTTCGCATACTTCTGGAGATGTCACCATGCGGTGTCCGCGGTGCCAGGCCGAGAACCCCGGGGGCGCGAGGTTCTGCGAGGAGTGCGGCGCACATCTCGCCCGGGCCTGCCCGCATTGCGGCGCCGAGGTCTCTCCCGGAAAAAGTTTCTGCCGGTCGTGCGGCGCGCAGCTCGCCGCCCCCGCTACGGACCGACCGCCTCCCGTTGCCTACACCCCCAAGCATCTGGCGGAGCGCATCCTCACGTCGAAGGCCGCGCTCGAGGGCGAGCGGAAGCTGATCACGGTCCTTTTCGCCGACCTGAAGGCTTCGATGGAGCTCCTGGCAGACCGCGACCCCGAGGAGGCCCGGAAGCTCCTGGACCCCGTCCTCGAGTACATGATGGAGGCCGTCCACCGCTACGAGGGCACCGTCAACCAGGTGGCGGGCGACGGGATCATGGCGCTCTTCGGGGCGCCACTGGCCCACGAAGACCACGCGGTGCGCGCCTGCTATGCGGCCCTCGACATGCAGGCCGCGATACGACGCTACACCGAGAAGGTTCGACGTGCGCACGGCGTCGAGGTGCAGATCCGCGTCGGGCTCAACTCGGGCGAGGTGGTGGTCGGCACCATCGGCAGCGACCTCCGCATGGATTACACGGCCGTGGGCCAGATGACGCACCTCGCCGCGCGGATGGAGCAGCTTGCCACGCCTGGCACTGTCCGACTCACCGTGAACACGCTGCGTCTCGCGGAGGGGTATATCGAGGTGAGGCCGCTCGGCCCGGTGCCGGTGAAGGGGCTGGAGCAGCCCGTCGATGTCTACGAGATGATCGGCGCAGGCCCCCGCAGATCCCGGTTTCACGCCGCTGCTGAGCGAGGGCTCACCCGGTTCGTCGGACGGGAGAGCGAGCTCGAGGCTCTCCGCCAGGCGCTCGCGCATACAGCGGCGGGCCAAGGACAGGTCATCGCCATCGTGGGGGAACCCGGCGTGGGCAAGTCCCGCCTGGTCTGGGAAGTCACCCACTCGCATCGCGTGCACGGCTGGCTGGTCCTCCAGGCCAGCGCGGTCTCCTACGGCAAGGCGACGAGCTACCTGCCGATCGTCGATCTCCTCAAGGGATACTTCGGCATCGAGGACCGCGACGAGCCGCGAACAGTGCGCGAGAAGCTGACCGGAAAGCTCTCAACGCTGGATCGCGCGCTGGAGGGCGATCTACCGGCGCTCCTGTCGCTCCTCGACGTGCCGGCCGATGACCTGCAGTGGTCGACGCTCGATCCGCCCCAGCGCCGCCGGCGCACGCTGGACGCCGTGAAGCGGCTCCTGCTTCGGGAAAGCCAGGCCCAGCCGCTGCTGGTCGTCGTCGAGGACCTCCACTGGATCGACTCCGAGACGCAGGCGCTGCTCGATGGCCTGGTCGAGAGCCTCCCGGCCAACCGACTCCTGCTGCTCGTGAACTACCGGCCCGAGTATCAGCATGCGTGGGGGAGCCGTACGTACTACGCGCGGCTCCGGCTAGACCCCCTGCCCATCGAAGGCGCCGAACGGCTCCTCGCGGCGCTGCTGGGAGCCAACCCCGCCCTCGAGCCGCTCACGCGCGTGCTGATCGCGCAGACCGAGGGCAACCCGTTCTTCCTGGAAGAGTGCGTGCGGACACTCGTCGAGACGAGCGCCCTCACCGGCGAGCGCGGCGCCTACCGACTGGCGCGGCCCCTGCCGGCCATCCAGGTCCCGGCGACCGTCCAGGCCGTGATCGCCGCCCGCATCGACCGGCTCCGCGCAACGGACAAGGCGCTCCTGCAGACGGCGTCGGTGGTTGGCAGGGACGTGCCGGTTGGCTTGCTGCAGGCTATTGCCGAGCTCGCCGATAACGAGCTGTACGCCGCGATCGGACGCCTCCAGGCCGCGGAGTTCCTGTACGAGACCGGGATCTTCCCGGATATCGAGTACACCTTCAAACACGCGCTGACCCACGACGTGGCCTACGGCGGCCTGCTCCACGACCGGCGGCGCACCCTCCACGTCCGAATCGTGGAGACCATCGAGCGGACCTATACCGACCGGCTGGCCGAGCATATCGATCAGCTGGCCCATCATGCGTTTCTGGGCGAGGACTGGGCGAAGGCGGTCACCTACCTGCAGCAAGCAGGTGCCAAGGCCTTCGCCCGCTCGGTCCACCGGCAAGCTGTCAGGTGCTTCGAGGACGCGCTGACGGCGTTGACTCACCTCCCCGAGGCTCGCGAGACTGTGGAGCAGGCCATCGATCTTCGCTTCGACCTGCGCAACGCGCTGCTCCCGCTGGCGGAATGGGGAAGGATCGAAGGGTATCTCCGGGAAGCTGAAGCCCTCGCCAGGACGATCGACGATCAGCGCCGACTCGGATCGGTGTCGGGCTACATGAGCGGCCTGCACCTGAACACCGGCGGTCGCGCGAGCGACGTGCGCGCGTTTGCCCTGCAGGTCGAGGCGAGCGGCGCGTCGCTCGGCGATGTCCCGCTCCAGGTTGCCGGCCGTTACTACCAAGTCTGGCTGGGCGCTCTCTCGGGCGACTATCGCGGCACCGAGCGCCTTTGCCGGACATTATTGGACTCACTCACCGGCGATCTGTCTCGCGAGCGTTTCGGCCTCGTTGCGTATCCAGCGGTGGTGTCGCGCGCCTTCCTGGCGCGCGCCCTCGCCGAGCTCGGGGTGTTCGACGAGGGGCGCGACCACGGAGGGGAGGCCATTCGGGTGGCGGAAGCGCTCGATCACCCCTTCAGCCTCATCTGGGCCTGCTTGAACCTCGGGCGCCTCGAGAGCCTCCGCGGAGAGTTCGTGCGGGCGACATCGCCGCTCGAACGCGCCGTCGCGCTCTCCCGCGAGTGGAACATCGCGTATTTGACGCCGATCGCGCTCGCGGCGCTGGGGCACGTCTACGCTGTGTCGGGACGCGTCGGGGAAGGGGTCTCTTGGCTCGAGGAAGCCCTGGCCGCTTATGCATCCGCCGGGATCGGCTACCTGCACTCGATGAGCACGGTGCAGCTCGGCGAGGCGTACCTCCTCGCGGGCCGGGTGGAGGAGGCGCGGGCCTGCGGCGCACGTGCCGTGGTGCTCGCCCGCGAGCGAGGGGAACGCGGTCACGAGGCTTGGGCTCACCGCCTCCTCGGCGAGACCGCGTCGGATCACGACCGCCCGGACGTGGCGGCGGCCGAAGCCCACCTCGCCACGTCCTCGGCCTTGGCCTCGGAGCTCGGCATGCGCCCGCTCGTCGCTCACTGCCGCCTCGGCCTCGGCAAGCTCCACGGGCGAAGCGGCGATCGGCGGGCGGCCACGGAGGATCTCGCGACGGCGAAGCGCATGTTCCACGAGATGGGCATGCAGTTCTGGTTCGAGAACGCCGAGGCCGAAGTGCAAGCGCTGGAGCGCGCGGTGTTCCCCCCGAGCGGGGATTCGCAGTCTCGCGCTTGACATCGCGTAGACGCTACCGTAGCGTTCCATCGACACGCGCGGGTGAATGCCGTGCGCGATGGCCGACTGATCAGACCAAAGGGGAGGGTTCACCGATGGCGAAAGTCAGGAAGACAGCGAAGGCCAAGAAGTCGAGGAAGGCCACGAAGTCCAGGAAGGCCAAGACGTCGTACGCGGACGCTCTGCAGGCGCTGAAAGCCGCGAAGGCCACACACAAGGTGATCGGTCAAGGCAAGATCAACATGACCGACTTGAGAAAGTTTCTGGACAAGAATGGAATCCCCTTCCACAGGGTCCGCTTCGTGGCGCTGAACGCACCGTTCATGAGGCGATCGCCGACCTCCGCGGTCTAGAACGTCCGCCCGGTCAGGGTCGGTTCGTGAACATCGTCGCCGAGCTGACCGTCAAAACCCTGCGCACGCACGGCGGGGCGGGGTGGCGTTGCTATCGCGACGCGCTGATCACCGCGTGCCGGAAGGCGCCACCTCCGTTCGGGACCCCGGCCTACGGCAAGATCTACCGCGACGCGGCCACGGACCCCTACTGGATGGCGCTTTCGCTTGTGAAGAATGCCGAGGGGGAAGGTGAAGGCGCCCGGCACCTGTGGGACCTGGCGGCCTGCACGCCGGATCCGCGCGTGGCCGCGCAGGTCAAGGCGCACGCGATCGACGAGTCGCGACACTCCCGAGCGTATGTCGCGATGCTGGACCTCGCCTTCCCGGGGGTGGTCGACGACGAATTCGGTGCCCGGCTCGCTACGCTGTCCCCCGGCTACACCCAGCGAAGCCCGCTCGCGCCCCACGAGGGTTCTGCGTACGCGAGCCCGATCACGGTGGACGACCTCATCCAGATGAACATCGCGGAGATCCGGACGCTCGTGCACCACCTCCTGCAGCGGCCGGTGCTGCTCGGATACTGCGCGCCCGCGCGGCGGCGTCGGCTGGCGCGCGTGCTCGACAGCCTGCGGCGCGACGAGATCGGCCATATCGCGTACACCGCCGCGCTGATCGAGGAGTTCGCGCGGCGTGGCGAGGCCGGCGCGGTGAAGCGGCTCATGCAAGAGCGGATGAGCGACTTCAACGCGATCACGAATCAAGACCTCGGAAAAAACGTCTTCGAGTCGGTCTGATCGTCGCGGCGTTGAGCGCGACGTGACGCTCCGGGACGTGAGACGGTGGGCCGGCATGCGCCGGATCGGCGCGGCGCGGCTCGCCCGCGCCCGCGAGGCCGCGTTTCTCGTTGCGGTGTCGCGGCTGCTCCAGGGGATCTACCGAGAAGGCTTGGCGCCGCACGCAGCGTTGCGGCAGAGCGACGCCGGCCGGTGGTTCCTCGATCTCGGCCGCGAGCCGATGCTGCGCGCGCCGATCAGCGGTCCGCTGCCCTTTCGACGCCTCGAGCTGACTGGATTTCCGTGGACGATCGTCGCGGGCAGGCGGCGCCTGCTGCGCGGCACGCGGGCATTCCTGAACGCCCTGCGGCTCTGCCTGGAGCCCTCGGAGCTCGCCCCGCATTTCGATCGGCTCGTCGCGGATTTCGACAACAGCTTCGCCAATCTCGTGCTGAACCGTCTCGTCGGCGAGCGGCTCGACGCCCGCGCGCAGGCCGTCGAGCCCGTGTACGAGGGCCACCACTACTATCCGTTCCCGGCGCTCCGGCTCGGGCCGTCACTCGAGCAGGTGGTCGAGTGCTCCAATCTCTCCCGCGAGGCGATCGATCTGACGCTGGTCGCCGCTCGGCCGTGCCTTTTCGATTCCACGGCGTACGCGGATCATCGGGCGTGCTTTCGCGCGTGGGCCGGCGTGTCCCTCCCACGGAACGCCGACGTCGTGATCCCGCTGCACCCCTGGCAACTCGAGCTCTCGCCGGTCGTGCGCGAGCTCGTGAAACGGCGGTGGATCGCGGTGCTCGACCTGCCCCTCAAGGCGATTCCCCTCGCGTCGCAGCGAACGTGCCGGATCCTGCGCACGGGTTTCGACGTCAAGCTGGCGGTCGCCGCCACGCTCACGGGCGAAGACCGCCTGCTCTATCCCTTGAATCGCGCGAATGCGACCGCGTTTTCGGCGCTGGCCCGCATCCAACTGCGCGCCAGCGGTGAGCGCACGCTGGACTTCCAGTACGACGTGGCGTCGATGGCACACGCCGAGCCAACCATCGGCATGCACCTCGCCGTGATCGTCCGTGCGCCGGTGTCCCGACGCGCCGGGGAGATCGTTGTCCCCGCGCTGAACCTCTGGTGCGGGCCGCGGCAGGCGCGCACGCTGCTCGCGCTCCGCCGCCCGGAGCACGCGTACGCGTTCTTCCGCGCCTACTGCCGCGTGCTCATGCGTGGCGTGGTCGACTCTTATGCGCGCTGGGGCATGGCCTTCGAGCCACACCTGCAGAACGTGTACGTCGCGTTGCGTGACGGCATGCCGTCACGCATGATCCTGCGCGATCTAGACAGCACGATCCTCGATCCCGATCGGATCCGCCCGGTCGCGCGGGCGAACGGAGTGCGGCTGGCGCGCGGCACGTGGCAGCACATGCCGGACTTTGCCACCGGAGGTCGGCGACTGGCGCACGCCATGATGTACGGACACCTCGGCGAGGTGATGTCGTATCTCGCCCGGGCCGCGACGGTCGACCTGGACAGGTTGAGTGGCGCCGTGGAGGAGACGTGGGACGAGCTGATCGCCCAAGCGCCGTCGCCCGCCTGCCGGCGGCGCGTGCGCGACTTGCGCGTGCAGGCGGACACCGTCGGGGCGGTTCTGTGGCGCCGGATCACGCGGGCGACCTACACGGCGTACCGTTGATCGAGCGAGACGCGCGAATCCTGGTTCGCAACCCGCTCCGGCGACCGGGCGGTCGCACGGGTGGGCGTGCGCTACGATTCGTGGCGGACGACCTCGCCGCTCGGCGAGAGGCGCCGCGTGCAGGGGGAAAGGCGACGATGGCGGATCGGCTCGAGGGCAAGGCGGCGCTGGTGCTCGGCGCCGGCTCGGTGGGCGAGGGCGTGGGCAACGGACGCGCAATCAGCGCCCTCTTCGCGCGCGAGGGCGCGCGCGTCGCGGGCGCCGACATCCGGCTTGCGGCGGCCGAGGAGACAGCGCGCCTGATCGCGGGAGAGGGCGGGAAACTGCTCGCGCTCCAGGCCGATGTGACGAAGGAGGCCGACTTGCAGCGCGTCGCCGACGTGACAGTGAAAGAGCTCGGCCGCATCGACATCCTCGTGAACAACGTCGGCGGCAGTATTCCGGGCGACGCCGAACGGATCTCGCCCGAGGCCTGGCGCGAGCAGTTCGAGCTCAACCTGCACTACGTGCACGCCGCGACGCGAATCGTGGCCCCGCTCATGGTGAAGGGCGGCGGCGGCGCGATCATCAACATCTCGTCGATTGCCGGCCTCCGGCACCTGGGCAACGAGCTCGTCGCCTACGCGGCAGCCAAAGCCGGACTTCAGCAGTTCTCGCGCGTCTGCGCGGTGCGCTATGCGCCGCAAGGCGTGCGCGTGAACACCGTGATCGCGGGGCTCATGAACACACCCCTGGTGACCGAGCGGCTCGCAAAGTCGCAGGGCGGCGATGCCGCGGCGCTGATCGCGCAGCGAAATGCGCGCACGCCCACCGGGAAGATGGGCGATGCATGGGATGTCGCCTGGGCGGTGGTGTACCTGGCTTCGGACGAGGCCAAGTTCGTCACCGGCGCCGAGATCCTGGTGGACGGCGGGCTCACTGCGACCATCCGCTGAAGGGAAATCGGGCCTGCACCTCGCCGTCTACCGGCGGCCGTGCGCCTGCTGCGGCGTGGTCACTCGGTTCCGTAGCCCGAACCGCTCTTTCGGTATTCATCCCGCGGCGGACTGAAGATGTCGAGCACGCGCGCGCCCTTGGGTCCGGCGCGCAGCCCGTGCATGACGCCTCCCGGCGTGCACCAGAAGTCACCCGCTTTGACCGGCTGCTCCACGCCTTCCTGGGTGCGCACACCGTCACCCTCCAGCATCACGCCCCACTGCTCCTGGGGGTGACTGTGCAGGGTGCCCTGCGCATTGGGCGCGATGGTGACGACCGATAGCATGGCCTGGTCTCCGACGAAAATGCGCGCTGACAGGCCCGGCGCGAGCTCGCGCTTGATGCCGAGGCTCGGATCGTCCAGATTGAAGAAGGTTTGCTTCGCCATCAGGTTCTCCATGGGGCTCCCTAGTGCCGCTTCCGCCACGCCGCGGTGTTCGCGAGCGTGGCGAGCGGGCTCGTCATCCCGGGGTCGAACGGGATCGGCGCCTCGCCGCGGCGCACCTTGACCGGCCACGCCGGATCGGCGAGCGCGCCCTTGGCGATGGCGCAGAAGTCGGCCTCAGCTTTCGCCAGCACGCTCTCGGCGAACGCCGGGTCGTGCAGCTTGCCGTTCGCGATCACGGTGAGGCCGGTGAACTTCTTCGCGAGTCCGGCCAGACTCAGCCCGCTGTCGAACACCGGGAAGGCGCCGAGATGCGCGCTCACGTGGATGAAATCGACGCCTGCGCGCTTGAGCGCCGGGAACACCACCTCGGCGTCGGCGACGCCGCCCGGCCACGAATACTCGAGGTCGTTCACCTTGGTCTGCGAGATGCGCACGCCGACCGGCAGCCGCGCCGGCACCGCGTCGCGCACCGCGCGCATGACCTCGGTGTGGAAACGGATGCGGTTCTGCACCGGCCCACCGTATTCGTCGGTGCGA